>DAOUAP010000022.1:0-173787 GCA_034433165.1 Anaerolineales bacterium
AGCGCCGAAGCATTGCCACGCGCTGGCGCAAAAAATCAGAAAACTGGTTGGCCTTTGTTCACATGGCTTGTTCGCAAATCTTGCTAAAAATAATTTTCGGATAGAGACTTAGCGCATCTGTGTGCTGGGGGTTGGCAATCCGCTGGGCGGCGATGACGCTGCCGGCGTATTGCTGTGCCGGTTGTTGCAGAAACGCGGCACAGTGGGGTCTCACGTGCAAGTGCTGGAAGGTGGGTTGGCGCCCGAAAACCAGACTGGTGCCATCCGCACCTTTGCGCCTGAGACAGTGCTGATGGTAGATGCGGCCTTGTTGGGGCGCGCTGCCGGTGCGTTGATGTGGGTGGATGCATCCGATATTGACGGGCTGGGCATTTCCAGCCACAGCCTGCCCCTCTCTTTGCTGGCGCATTACCTGGGTGAAATGGGCTGCGCGGTTCACATCATTGGTATTCAACCTGCGCACACCGATTTTGGCGCGCCGCCCAGCACAGCTGTTCTTCAGTCGGTACGCTGCCTGGCCGGGTGGTTGGAATCCATCATTCCACACCTGCTGCCCCACACCCCATCCAAGTCGCTGCGCGATAACGGCGTGACGATGGAGAACATGACCGCGCTGTTGGAGCTCGAGAGCCCGGACATCACACCCCTGTAGGTCACGCCCGGCGAATGCAACCTGAAGCAAGCTGTCTGGTCTTGCTCGCCCGGCACGCACGGAATCCATCGAGGCTCGCATCAGCTTCGATGCGGTACTTGCAATCCTTACACGTGAACTGAATGGGCGCCTGGATCTTGCGCGCGGGTTGAGGCTTTTCACGAACGCCCGGGCGGCAGCAGGGACTCCTGTCAAGACCAGTCTCAGGGCAGAGTGACGCCCAGTTTGATGAAAATGCCCGGGCGATTATGCTAAAATTAGTGACAAGAATGGCACACTGGAGCATTTAAGATGGCAAAAAAATTGGATGGCGTTATCGAAGCAGTACGCTATACGCCCGATGGAAAAATCGATATGGTGCGCGCTTACGAACGGCGCGGCGCAATCTATTCTGACTACCTGCTCATCCGCCGCGCGGCGCTGGTGGAAAAACTCAAGGCCGGCAAACGCTTCACCACCGGCAAACGCCGCGAGTTCCTGGCCAGCACCTTCGATGTAACGGCCGAAATTCGTTACGATTCGGCCCGCGATGTCATCAGCGCCGACCCTGGCGCTGAACGTGACAGCCTGCCCGCGCCGCGCTTCTAACCCCCTGCCTGCCTATGAACGTGCTCGACTTCACCCTCCTGCGTAAACCCGATGGCAGCTTTGAGCCGATGGACCGCATCAAACTCACCATGAAGTTTGGACCATCCTGGTTTGCCACGCTGGAAGGGCAGGATCACGTGGTTGCGCTTTTGGGCCGCCACCTCGGCAGTACCTTCACCCTGTTGCGCAACTTTACCCTGCCCGGCACCGAACTGATGTTCCCGCTCATCCTGGCCGGGCCGGTGGGCGTGTTCGTGCTCAACGTGGTCAACGAACGCGGGCTGTTCCGCGCCAAAGGGGATGAGTGGGGCATCATCCAGGGCGAGCGCATCATTGCGGCGCGCATCAACCCGCTTAAACGCACGCTGCAATACGTGGCAGTGCTGCAAAAATTCCTCCAAAAGCAGGGGCTTGACCAGTCCAAAGTGGAAGGCATCCTGCTGGGCGCAAACCCTGGTTTTCAGGTGGAATCGGTGCGCCCGGCCGCGCGGGTGGTCATGTTCGATGCGCTCGACCGGTTTGCCATTTCGGTGGCACAGGCTCGCCCCACCCTGGCCTCGGCCCTCGTCCGGCAGGTGGTGGAGCAGATCCAAAACCCGGCGGCCAAAAAACCAGCCGGTGTTCCGCCCCCGCCGCCCGCAGCACCCCAACCGGCGCGCAACGCGGAAACCCCGGTGTACATCCCCGAAGGGATGCGCCCATCGCATGACCAACAGACGCAATCATCAGAGTTCCGACCCGCCCTCGAAGATGACCGACTGGCCTTTGGGTTTGCCGATGACCAGCCAGCCGCACGCGAAGAGCGGCCACAGTTCGCTCCCGAAGCTGCACCGGCGCCAGGCAAAGCGGCCCGCCGCGAATTGCCGCGCAAAAAGAAAAAAAGCGGGCTGTCCAACCGACAAATGGCCATTCTGGGCGGTGTGTTCCTCTTTTGGGTCTGCCTGTTGGTTGGCTTTATTGTCTGGGCAGTCATCAATGCCATCTGAAACACCCCACTTTTCACTGGTCATCCCCGCGCACAACGAGGAAACCCGCCTGCCCCACACCCTGGGGCAGGTTGTTGATTTTCTCGACAGCCAGCCGTACCCCAGCGAGGTGCTCGTGGTCGAAAACGCCAGCAGCGACCACACCTTTGAGGTGGCCAGCGCCTTTGCCCAATCGCACCCCATCTGCCGCGTGCTGCGCGAAACCCGGCGCGGCAAGGGCAACGCCGTGCGCGCCGGTCTGCTGGCCGCGCGCGGGCAGTTTCGCATGTTTGCCGATGCCGATTTCTCCATGCCGGTCAGCGAGATTCCGCGCTTCCTGCCGCCCCAAACCGAGGCCGACATTGTCATTGCCTCGCGCGAAGCCCCCGGTGCGGTGCGCTACAACGAACCCTTCCAGCGCCACCTGAGTGGGCGCATCTTCAACACGCTCATCCGCGCCCTGGTGCTGCCCGGACTGCAGGACACGCAATGCGGCTTCAAATGTTTTCGCGCCAGCGTGGCCGAAGACCTCGTGCAGCACCAAACACTGGGCGGCTGGTCGTTCGATGTCGAGCTGCTCACCATTGCGCGCCTGCGCGGCTACCGCATCGCCGAGCTGCCCATCCCCTGGTACTTCAACCCCGAAAGCAAGGTCAGCCTGCTGCGCGACTCGTGGCGCATGTTCCTCGACCTGCTCGCCATCCGGCGCAACGCCAGCCGGGGATTGTATGACATCGCGCGCTGACCCGCCCGGGCTGGGTTTCGAGCGTGAATTGTGGGCGCATGGCGTCCAATTTGTGGGGGGAATTGACGAAGCGGGACGCGGCGCCCTGGCCGGCCCCGTCTCGGCGGCGGTGGTGGTGCTCCCAAACGACCCCCGTATCGCCGCCACCCTCAGCCGGGTGCGCGATTCCAAGCTGTTGACCGCCCCCGAGCGCGAGCGGGCTGCGGCCGTCATCAAGGCGGGCGTGGTGGCCTGGGGCGTGGGCTTCGCCGACGCCGCCGAAATCGACACGATTGGCATCCTGCCGGCCACGCGGCTGGCGGTCATCCGCGCGGTGGGGGCGCTGCCCTTCCTGCCGCAATACTTCCTGCTCGACTACCTGCACTGGCCCGACCTCTCGAACCCCCACATCGTCATCCCCAAAGGCGAGACGCACTCGCTCAGCATTGCCGCCGCCTCAGTGCTGGCCAAGACCGCCCGCGACAGCCTGATGTGCGACCTGGATGGTCAGTACCCCGGCTACGGGTTGGCGCGTCACAAAGGCTATGGCACCCAGGCGCACAGGAATGCCATCCGGGAGCGCGGCCCGAGCGCCATCCACCGCTCATCCTTCCTGACATGAACCGACCTTGCAAGAGGTCGGCTCTTTTTTTACGGCTCTACCGTTTTTTAACTTTTCTCTACCGTACAAAACCCTTTCACCACAACGGGTCGAAGGGCCACGACGTAAAAACTAAGGCAATTATTCCGTTGTGTGCCTTTGTCGCCGTCGTGGTGCAGGTTTTTGAGGACCAGTACAGCGAAAATTCGGGATGTGCGGTAGTGAATTTAACTTTAGATATTTATGCGCGAAACAGTAAAAGGCAACCTATGTTGTATTTGGGGTTATATTATAAAAAGGAGATGCTCGCTATGGATGCAAAATCACTGGGTAAAACGATTGGGGTTTGGTCGTTCTTCATCGGCATGATACTGGCTTTGGTGACGGCCTTCATCACCCTGGGCGATTGGGTAACGCAGGTTTTGATCATTCTGGGCATTCTGGCCGGGGTGTTACACCAAAAGCTGCGGGATGAGTTTGTTACCCTGGGGATAGTTTATCTGGCTCTGTCGGTCGCGGTGGATTCTGTAAGCGGTTTGGTGCTGCTTGGGTCACTGATCTCAAATATCGTCTCTGCCTGGGTAGGCTTCCTGGGGCCGGTGGTGTTAACCGCTTCCATGATGTGGGGCGGCGCATTCTTGATGGTGAACAAGCGCGGCAAATAACCGGGCGCCGGGTGCGGTATGGCATTGCCCTGCTATCCTTTGACGTAGGATAGCTTTTCGCTGATCTTGCCATCCTTCAACTGGAAAATATCCACCCCGCGCACATGACCCTTCTCGCCAGCCTGGTCAACCCACTCGTAGCGCCAGCGCATCACGCAGTGATGGCCCATCCCGAAAATATCTTCAATCTCGATGTGCGCCTGCGATGATTGGCGGAAAAATTCCTGCCAGAACTGTGTGACGGCCTCACGCCCGGCGTAGGTGGTGCCATCGGGCGCGGGGTGGGTGTTCTCGAAGATGCAGTCGTCGCTCATCAGTTGCATCATGCCATTGACATCATGCCGATTAAAGGCGGCGTTGAACTCCAGCACGATGCGGATGGCGGATTCTATTTTTTCCATGCGGATGGGGCTCATAGGGTGGTCCTTTCCCGTTCGGGTGATTTCCCGTGGCGCTTCTCAATTATAGGCTATTTGCCCCAATAAAAAACGAGGCGGACTCAGCGAGTCCGCCTCGTGCATTCAAACCGTCGAACAAGGTTATTTCTGGCGGCGGATGAAGAACTTGGTGATCTCCTCGGCTACAGCCGGGATGACCGCAAAGAACAGCACCACACCCAATTCGCGCAGGCTCATGAAGTGCGTGTCGAAAATGTCTTGCAGGAACGGCACACTGGTCGCCAGCAGCAAAAGGGTCAGCGAGAGTCCAACAGCGTATTGCATATACTTGTTGGAGAACACACCCATGCTGAACAGCGAGGCCTGCTCGGAGCGCACAGTGTAAGCGCGGAACAGTTCGCACAGCGACAGGGTGATGAAGGCCATGGTCTCGGCGGTGCGCAGCGCTTCCAGTTCCACGGCGGCCCAGTCGAAGGTGAGCAGGAAGGTAAACCAGTTGCTGCCAGCGGGCACCGGGTGACCGTGCGCAGCCAGTTCCCATAACAGACCGAGCACAAACGCGCCCAGCACGGCTCCGGTCTGCGCGAACAGCGGTGATGCGCCGCCCGTCGCGCAGGGTGTGCGCTTCGGGCGCGGTCATCTTCTTGAGCGCAGCCAGTGCTTCTTCGGCGCGGCTTTCCTGCACGATGCCCAGCACAGCATTGAGCACGACGATCGTCATGATTGCGATGGCGTCCACCGTTTCACCAAGCAGGATGGAAATGACCAAGGCACCAATAAGCAGCCAGGTGACGAAACTGTTGATTTGTTCCCACAGCTTGGCTAAAAAGCCGGGGCGGGGGCTTCGCTGTTTCTAAGCACTTCTTCAGGCGGAAGTGCGTGCCAACTTTCGACCGGGCCTTGCATTGGGTCGGCTGGCAGTTTGGGGGTTGTCATGGATGCATTTTCCGCCAAAATTTAGGGTGTGGGCGCTATACGCGTATTCGCAGGGATAACCGTGTCCTTTGGGATGACCACAATGCCGTCTTGCACCACCCAGCTGCCGGCGTCCATTTCGGTGCCGCGCGGGAAAGGCTTGATGACGACATTGTCGCCCATGTGGATGTTCTTGTCCAAAATGGCGCCTTCGATATGGCAGTTTTGCCCGATTCCCATGGGCACCTCGCGCGATTTGCGCTCGTAATAATCGGCGCCCATGATGATGCTGTCCTTGACCACCGTTCCGGCCCGAATCTGGCTGCGCAGCCCGATGACCGAGTGGGTGATTTCGGCATTTTCTATTTTGCAGCCTTCGCACAGCAGCACATCTTTCAGGGTACTGCCTTCCACCATCGAGCCGGGGATGAAGCGCGCATGAGTGTAGATGGGCAGGCGCGGGTCGTAGAAGTTGAAAGGCGGCTCGGTGGAAGCCAGGTGCAGGTTGGTGTCATAGAACGAGCGAATGGTCCCAATGTCCATCCAGTAGCCGTCGAAGTCGAATCCGTACACCGGGCGGGTGCTGATGGCGCTGGGGATGACATCCTTGCCAAAGTCGTCATATTCCGGGTGTTCGGTCAGCAGTTCAATCAGCACATCCATCTTGAACAGGTAAATACCCATCGAACCCAGGTAGGGGCGCTCGGCATCATCGCGGCTGACAAACTGGGCCAGCACTTTGGGGTCTTTGGGTTTCTCCACAAAGGCTGAAATGCGGCCGTCCTCACCACGTTTTAGGATGCCCAGGCGTGAGGCCTCATGGGCCGGCACCGGCTGGACGGCCACAGTAATGTCGGCGTCTTTTTGCCAGTGGTATTCCGTCATCTTGGCGTAATCCATGCGGTAAAGGTGATCGCCCGCCAGGATGAGCACGTCCGTCCCGCCAGCCGATTTGATCTCGAATAACTGTTTGCGCACCGCATCGGCCGTGCCCTGATACCAATCTGCCGATTCGGGGGTTTGCTCTGCGGCCAGGATTTGCACAAAGCCAGTGTGGAAGCGGTCGAACTGATAGGTTTCCGTAATATGACGATGCAGCGACACCGAATTGAACTGGGTGAGCACAGCCATGCGGAAGATGTTGGAGTTGATGCAGTTGGAGATGGGAATGTCAATGAGGCGGTATTTCCCGGCCATGGGTACAGCCGGTTTCGAGCGGGTCTTGGTAAGCGGGTACAGGCGCGCGCCGCGCCCCCCGCCCAAAATGACAGCCAGAACATCTTTCATCGCGGGCATGGGTTTCTCCTTGAGTTGAGACTCGCATTGTTTAATTGTCTGACCTCTTAAGTATAAATCAAGTCACCAAAACCCGTTGTAACATCCGAAAGCTGGTTTTTCGCACAACCCCCAATAACAAGTAAAACGCCCCCCAAACCGGGGAGCGTTTTTGCTTTATAATCCCTGTGCCGAAGGTGGGAATCGAACCCACACTCCTTACGGAACACGATTTTGAGTCGTGCGCGTCTGCCTGTTCCGCCACTTCGGCGTATTGCCTGCCTAGTATAACCACTCCCATAAACAAGGTCAAGATGAAACTCGGAATAATCGGACTCCCACAATCTGGCAAGACCACCCTGTTCAATGCGCTGACTCGCAGCAACACCCCCACCACCGCCAGCGCCGGGCGCATTGAGGTGCACACCGGCGTGGTGGATGTGCCCGACCCGCGTGTGGACAAATTGAGCGCCATGTTCAAACCGCGCAAGACCATCTATGCTAAAGCAACCTATGCCGACATCGCCGGGCTGGAAGGTGCTGCCGCCAAGACGGGCATTTCCGGGCAGCTGCTCAACACCCTGGCGCAGATGGATGCCTTCATCCATGTGGTGCGCTGTTTTGAAAGCGATGTGGTGCCGCACCCGGCCGGTTCTGTCAACCCGGCCCGCGACCTGGACGCCATGCTGGGCGAACTGCTGCTCAACGATCTGATCGCTGTCGAACGCAAACTGGAGCGCCTGAGCGAGGAACGCCGCAAGGGTGGCACCGACAAGTCCCTCAACGAGCGTCAGTCGGCTTTGTTCACCCGCCTGCACGAAGCGCTCTCGGCCAACAAACCCCTGCGCTTCCTGGCGTTCAACGCCGAAGAACAGCGCGAACTAGCCAGTTACGGGCTGCTGACGCGCAAGCCCATCCTGACCGTCTTCAACATTGGCGAGGGCCAGTCTGCGCCCGGCATTGCAGCCGATCATCCCACCGCTGCCCTGCCCGCCCGCCTGGAGATGGAACTCTCGCAACTGCCCCCAGACGATGCCGCCATGTTCATGGAAGAATATGGCATTACCGAATTGGCGCTCAATAAGATGATCACCCTCTCCTACGAACTGCTGGCCGTGCAGACCTTTTTCACCGTGGGCGAAGACGAAGTCCGCGCCTGGACAACCCGCATCGGCGCCACCGCACCCGAAGCGGCCGGCGAAATCCACACCGATTTGCAGCGCGGTTTTGTGCGTGCCGAAGTGGTGCACTATAACGACCTGGTGGAACTGGGCGGCATGAACGAGGCCAAAACCAGGGGCAAACTACGCCTGGAAGGCAAGGAATATATCGTCAAAGATGGCGATATTGTTCACATCCGCTCGAGCATTTAATCAGGCGTCGTATTCACCCGCATCTTCTTCGATCTCCAGCGCGGGTTCGTCGCCCGCGCCTTTTCGGTCGAGCATTTGCAGCAGCAAGGCCACCACTTTCGTGAAGTAACGGGTTTCCCCTTTATCTTCGAAGCGGTCGGTCTTCAAGCGCCCCTCAATGTAAACCAGGCTGCCCTTGTGCAGGTATTGCTGGCAGATCTCACCCAGCCGTCCCCAGGCCTCCACGTTGATCCATTCAGTATACTCTTTGGCCTCACCGCCTGCTTTCCAGCGTTGAGTGACCGCCACGCTGAAGTGAGCCACTTTCTTGCCGGTGGGGGTGAAGCGGGTCTCGGGGTCCTTGCCCAGGTAGCCGATCAATTGAACACGATTCAGGGCAGGCATGTTTCCTCCTTTTTGTGAACGGGTGGATGCGTTATGATTAAAGTGTAATAATCCCCGCTCAAAAGTCAAGCGTCTTACGGAGAAAATGCCATGCCCGATCCCATGATGATCGTCTCCACACTCGACGAACTGCGCGCCGCCCGCGCCTTGCTCGAAGCCCCGCTGGGATTAGTGCCCACCATGGGCTACCTGCACGAAGGACACCTGGCGTTGGTACGCCGCGCCCGCCAGGAATGCGCCAGCGTGGCGGCCAGCATCTTCGTCAACCCAACCCAATTCGCCCCCACCGAAGACCTATCCAAATATCCGCGCGACTTGGAGCGCGACCTGCGACTGCTCTCCGAAACGGGCGTGGACCTGGTTTGGACGCCCACGCCCGAAGTGATGTACCCGCCCGAATTCCAAACCTGGGTGCAGGTAGAGTCGCTCAGCCTGCCACTGGAGGGGGCGGTACGGCCGGGGCACTTTCGCGGTGTGACGACGGTGGTGGCCAAACTATTCAACGCTGTGCAGCCGCAACGGGCCTATTTCGGCCAAAAAGATGCCCAGCAGGCTGCGGTCATCCAGCGCATGGCCAGCGACCTCAACTTTCCCATCGAAATCATCATCTGCCCCACCGTGCGCGAACCGAATGGGCTGGCCATGTCGAGCCGCAACAGTTACCTGAGCCCGCAGGAGCGCCAGTCGGCGGCTGTGCTGTACCGGGCCCTTTCGGCGGCCCGGGATGCCCACCAGCATGGTGAACGCAGCGCCGGGAGGTTGCGCACCATTGTCTCCGAGGCAATTGCCGCCGAACCGTTGGCGCGCCTGCAATACATCTCATGCGCCGATTTTTTCACCCTGCAAGAGGTTGAAGTTGTCGAGCATAAAACGCTGCTCTCGTTGGCAGTGTTCTTCGGCAAGACCCGCCTGATCGACAATTTCATTCTCGACGCCTCACTTGCACACAACGAGGAGGAATAAGATGAAACACACCTGGATGGCTTATCAAAGAAACAACCTGGCGCATCTGTGGGTGCCGGCCTGCCTGGCCTTGCTGGCTGGTTTGGCCGCCTGCCAGGCAGGTGCAACCCCCACGCCTGAGGTCGCGCCCTCCGTCGCGGTGGATATTCTGCCGGCCCCAACCAAGGCGCCGCCGCTGCCTGCGTGCCTCGAAGTGGAAGGCGTCAGACTGGATGTCAAAATTTCCACCGGGGGTGAAACACGCCTGGCAGCCAGCGGACTCAACCCTGCCGAAAAACTGACGGTGGTTTTTTACGCCGAATCTGAGGGACGCACCTTCAAAATTGAGAGCAGCCCTGTTGCCAGTCCGGAGGGGACGGTTGAATACGTTGAGAACCTGGGCAAGGTTGCTGGCGGGTTTTTCAAGAACTGGCAGGTGCAGGTCGTGCATGCACGGGGCGTGGCCTGCACACAAGTGAGCCTGCCATGAACAACAGCATGTGATAAAAAGAAGCGCACCCCGTAGGGCGCGCTTCTTGAATCTCGATTGTGAAGGATTTACCAGTCGCGGGGTCCGCTGCTGCGCTTGTCGCCGCCGTAGCCGCCGCGCCGTTCTCCACCGCGGTTACCGCCACGGAAGCCGCCACCACCGCCGCCGCCGCGTTCTTCGCGCGGGCGGGCAATGTTCACAGTGAGCGGGCGACCGCCAAGGCTGTAACCATTAAACAACTGAATGGCCTTCTGGGCCTCATCTTGCGAGGACATCGACACGAAGCCAAAGCCCTTTGAACGCCCGGTCTCGCGTTCTTTGATGATATCTGCCGACTCGACCGTGCCGGCCTGCGAGAACAGGTCGCGCAACGCTTCTGGCGTTGCAGTGTAAGGCAGATTTCCGACGTACAGTTTCGATTCCATAATCCTTTCGATTCTCCTGATGCCAGCTCACTGGCTAAAAAAATACCGCCAAACCCGGGGGTCTTGGCGGCTGACACACACGCCCATTCCTACGGCGCAGACAAGATTAATATACACTAAAAATTTCAAAATTACTAGCACCAATTTTGAGCAAATTCGGGGCTTTCCTAAGTCCGACCCGGGTTGCCGTGTTGAGCAGTTTTTACAGCTGCTCAAAATGCTCAATGGGCACAACAAAAATGGTGCCGCGTTTTTCATCTCCGCTGGCCGGGCCGGCATACTGCTTCATAGTGGCGATGGCCGCCTGGACCTGCTCATCCTCCACACCTACCAGCAGGGTCACGGTACCACGGCGCAGGAACCCCCCTGTGCTGGCAACACGCGTCACGCGGAAGTGGGCGTGGGTTAGCCCCTGGGTAACATTATCGGCATCAGAGTCGCGCAAGATGGCAATGATCATTTTCATGGCTAAAACTCCTCAAAATGCTCGACCGGCAGCGTAAAAATGGTGGCCCCACCCACAGTGACCGGCACCGGCGTGGGCATGGGCAGGGGAGACCCTTCGAGTGGGATGGCCAGGTACTCGATGCGCTGACGGCAGGATTTTTGCAAAAGCGCCACAGCCTCGTGCTTTTTATTGCGCGGCAAACCTATCATCACAGTGGCATTGCGGCGGCCTAAAAACCCGCCCGTGCTGGAAAGATGCAAAATGGACGCGTTAAGGGTGCTCAGGGCGCGCATGGCCAGGTCAATATCCTGTTCCTGGATGACAGCCGTCATCAGGTATTGAATTTCTGAAAGTGTCATGGTGCATCACTCCGCGGTAATCAAGGCGTCGGTGGGGTCTTCGAGTGTAACCATTTTTCCATTGGAAAAGCCAACTTCGGTACGGCCAACCATGCGGCTGACTTTCAATCCCTTATATTTTACCGTAACCGGCCACGGGAAAGGGTTTTCGCCTTGAATGTGAACGGCACCGGTCGAAAGGATTTTGACGCCCAGCGTTTCGAGAAACAGCCCCACCGGGGCAAGACCGCTCAGGGCATTCCGCTCGCCAATGCCTGCGCCTGTTTCGGCATGGTGGTAGCGATAAAAAGCGCGTGACCGCTTAAGGTTGTGAATGACCGCCGAAACCAGGTGCGCCGTCAGCCGGGCCGCCTCATGGCGATAGCCATACGCCAATAATCCCTGGGCAATCAGGGTGTTCCAGGGCAGGTGCACACTCATGCACATGGTCTCGGCTTCTTTGTCCGGGCACTCGGTCATGGCAGGCGCGCCATACGGGCGGTCGAACCGCAGCGCGTTGAGCAGGGTGTTGCGCACCAGCAATTCGGCAGTCTGCGCATCTGGAATCTCGGCCCAGAGCGGCAGGAACAGGGTGTAGTCTTCGCCGGTCAAATCTACTGTGCGGATGGTTAGTTTGTCTTTGCGGGTCAGCCCTTCAATTTCAAATTGTCCCAAGGCGTCAAACACCCGCTGGCTGACTGCCACAGCGCCATTTGCGCCGATGTGAAACTGGTCGCGCGATAGTGTCTCTTCAACCGGGGCGCCATTCAGCGTGCCGCGAATGGTCACCTGCGGTCGAATGACCGTACCTTCATTTTGGGTACGAATAACCAGGCGCACCGGCTCTTTGAATGTCTTACTGACCTCGATCAGTGGTGCGGCATTGCGGTCGCTGACCAGCCTTCCGGGCTGGCTGAGGTGCGTATCGCGGTCGCGATAACGGTAAAACGCCCGGTCTGCATCCCAGCTGGCCTCGATGCCGGCTCGCAGCACCCCGGCCCGCACTTTGGTGTGCAGGTTGTGGGTGGTTTCTCCTAAAACTTCCTGAATTTTCACCAGGCTGCGCGCTTCGCGGTAAAGCATGGCCGCCAGGGCCGGGCTTTGCACCGTGTCAATGGTCAGTCCCTGGGCCCAGGCATGCCATCGGTCGAAAAGGGGGTTGTCTTCAAAACCGGTCTGGATGGGATGATCCCATTCTGGAATGCCATTGTGGTCACGATCCAGCTTTTCAGAGAACCAGGACTCAAAAAAAGCCCGCAGGCGCGGGTAGGCCTCGGTCAGGAAATCGGCATCGCGCGTGGTCTCATAGATTTCCCAGGCCAGCGAAACCAGCAGCGGTGTGGCCATGTGACGTATGCGTTGCCCGGCCAACCCGGGCTTGCAGTCAATGAAACCATCTTCTGCCTGAATATGGATGAAATTGCGCAGCAGTCCGCGCGCAATTTTGGGCGCACCCGGGAGCACCGACGCCAAGTAATAAGCATCGATGAGGGTGATTCCGTTCCAGAAATAGGGATAGTCGCTGCCGTCGCCGCGCTGCGAAAAGCCCTGGTCTGGCTGGCGCGCCAAAACGAACGACAGGTTGGGCAGGTTTTCGCCATTCATCAACAAGCGAAAAGCGGCCACCTGGCTAAAGGACAGGGCGGCATCCCAATGCGGGTCGCCAGTGCTGATTTGCACCATCTCGCCGGCATTGAACAGTTCGATGCGGGCCAGTTCCTGGTCCCATGACCGGGCGGCTGTGCGGCGGGCCATATCGAATGACTCTTTATGGCTGGGTAATGCAGCCTGTGCCCAGGTGACCTGGCGGCTGAGCCCGGGTGACAGGTCGATGTGTAAATTGAGTGATGGGTATGGGCCGGGGCCGGGCTCCGGGCCGCCGGTGAGGAAAATGATCGGCTCCAACCCGTTGCTGCGCCCGGCCAATACATTGACCGATTGCACCTGGGTCGGGGCAAAACTGCCGCCCTCCAGGGGGGTCAGCTGTCCGACCCATTCGAGAGTAAAAGTTTGCGGGTGTACCGAGCGATTGACCATGGTCAGCCGACCGGCTGCGGCTTGTGAGGCGGGAATCCAGTATTCGGCGGTTACTTCCAGTCCGGGCAGCGGCTCGAAACTGACCACCAGGTAATTGGGGTAGAACCGCCGTACCACCGGCGGGCCGGCAAAGGAGGATGGGTCTGAAGTGACTTTACCACCCACCACAAAGCGCGGGAAGAGGCGCACATTGCGGGCGCGCAGCCCAAAGGTGGTGCGCAGGGCCAGGGCAGCCGGGTCGCCGCCGCCCAGCTCCAGTTCCCAAATGTGATCGTTGGCATAGACCGTACCACCCAGGCGGGCATCGGCCGCCAGGGTCAACGAAAGCGGGTCGCCGGGCTTTAAGTTCCAGTCGCGCATGGGTTGATTGTAAGGGCAGATGTTGAGTCGGTCAAAGGGTATAATTATTTATCGAGCATGCCCGTTTGTGTGACGTTTGCTACTGCGGGTGTTATTACTGGCATCAATAAAAAAGGAGCCATCCCATGTCAACTCCCAACACCCCGCGCGGAATGTACTTTGAGGCGTTTGCCACAGGCCAAAAGGTGCTCACCGATGGACGCACCATCAGTGAGCACGATATCCTGGGTTTCGCCGGGCTTTCGGGCGATTTCAACACCATCCACACCGATGCCGAATTTGCCAAAGCAACGCCTTTTGGTCAGCGCGTGGCGCACGGCTTGCTGGTGCTTTCGGTGGTCAGCGGGCTGGCGGTACGTACCGGCATCGTGGACGGCACCATTCTGGCGTTTCGCGAAGTGCGCGAGTGGAAGTTTTCCAAACCTGTGTTTATCGGCGACACCATTCACGCCGGGATAGAAGTGACCGAAACCAAGGCCTTCCCCCGCCTGGGCGGGGGTGCGGTCACCCTGCGTGTCATCGTTAAGAACCAGGCAGGCGATACAGTGCAAACCGGCACTTGGGTCTTCCTGGTGCTCAGCCAGCCCCAACCGTGATCATGCCCACCCCCCCAACTCCCCCCGAAGAGAACCCGCGCGACCGCCTGCGCCGCTTGTTACAGTCGCAGCCCGAGGATGGTTTAAGCGGCCAGCCCGAAGAACTTTTGAAAGAGTCCCCGGGCGATTCCAAACCCGGCGCTCCGACCGGGGAATTTACGGCTGAATCTGCTGTGGATGCCTTTGCATTTGGAAATCTGGACACAGACAGCGTCCTGAACTCAGACGAGAGCGCAATGCCTGTCAGCCCGCCTTTCCACTCCCAAACCATTGCCCCAGAAGGTGATTTCTCGGAACGCCCCAGCCCGCCGCGCCTCGATGAGAACAATATGCCCCTGCCGCAGCGTGTGGACGAGATTGATATGTTTGCGACCCGCGTCAGCCCGGCAGCTTTCGAGGCAAAAAATGCGCCGCGCCCGCCCGCGGACAGCCAGCCCGCGCGGACGGGCGTGCCATCGCAACCCGCATCACGGCCCCAGCCCAACCCGCCGTCTTACCCGGCCTACAATTACCCTGCCCTGCCGCCCGGGTACCGCCCGCCTGCGGCCCACCAGGGCGACTCGGCACCCAACTGGCGCATGGGACTGGGCTGCATACTGCGCGGCAGCATCGTGCTCATGTTCATCCTGGTGGGCATTGGCATCCTGGTGGGGGCGTACGGCATCTGGCAATACTACAGCATCGCCCGCACCCTGCCCGATGTTGCCGAACTGCGCGCCCGCACCTCGCAGTTCGAAACCACCCGCATTCTCGACCGCAACGGACGCATACTATACGAAATCGTTGACCCCAACGCCGGGCGGCGCACCTATGTGCCGCTGAGCAAGATCTCGCCGGTTTTGGTCGCGGCCACCATCGCCACCGAAGACAAAGAATTTTACAATCACCCCGGATTCGACCCGGTGGCCCTGGTGCGCGCCCTGTGGCAGAACTACACCAGTGGGGAGATCATCTCCGGCGCCTCGACCATCACCCAGCAGCTGGCGCGCATGTTGCTGTTGCCCGAAGAGCGCTTTGAGCAGACATACCAGCGCAAAGCGCGTGAGATCATCCTGGCTGCAGAAATCACCCGCCGTTACAGCAAAGACGAGATCCTGGAACTGTACCTGAACGAAGCCTATTACGGAAACCTGGCCTACGGCATCGAAGCCGCCGCCGAAACCTATTTTGGCGCAACCGCCAGCCAGTTGGACCTGGCCCAGGCCTCCTTCCTGGCGGGTTTGCCGCAGTCGCCAGCCATTTATGATGTGTACACCAACCGCGAGGTAACGCTGGTGCGCCACCAGTCGGTGCTGGTACTCATGTACCAGCTCTCCGAAGAACGCGACTGCATCGAAGTCAGCAACAACCCCAGCCCCATTTGCGTCAGCGTGACCGATGCCGTCAACGCTGCCAATGCCATCCAGGCATTTCAGTTCCCTTCGCCAAACATCACCCTGCGCTATCCCCATTGGGTGCAATATATTCGCAACCAGTTGGAAGCGCAGTTCGACCCGCAAACCATCTACCGTTCCGGGTTCACCATCCTGACCAGCATCGACCCCACCTTGCAAGATGCCGCCCAGCGCATGGTCAGCGAACAGGTGGCCACACTGGTCAACCAGAACGCCCGCAATGGCGCCCTGGTGGCCATCCGCCCGGCAACAGGCGAAATTTTGGCCATGGTCGGCTCGGCCGATTTTTACAATGCAGACATCGATGGCCAGGTGAACATGGCCACCACCCAGACCCGCCAGCCAGGGTCATCCATCAAACCGCTAACTTATGTGGCTGCTTTCGAAAAAGGCTGGACACCCGCCACCCTGTTGTGGGATGTGCCCTCCGATTTCCCACCCTCCGGAAACCCCAACGACCCACGCCCGCCATACAAACCCGTCAACTATGATGGGCGCTTCCGCGGCCCGGTCACAATACGCTCGGCGCTGGCCAACTCATACAACATCCCGGCCGTCAAGACGCTCGAATTCGTAGGGGTGTACGATGACCCCAACACCCCCCAAAAAGAAGGCTTGACCGGCATGGCCCAGCGCCTGGGCATTACCAGCCTGACCCGAGACGACTATGGGCTGGCGCTGACGTTAGGCGGCGGTGAAGTGAGCCTTCTGGAAATGACCGGTGCGTTCGGCGTGTTCGCCAACAATGGCGCACGGGTGCCGCCCGTTTCCATTTTGCGCATCACCAATGCCAAAGGCGATTTGGTGTACGAATACAGCCTGCCGCAGCCCGAGCAGGCCATCCGCCCGGAACATGCCTACCTCATCTCGTCCATCCTCTCTGATAATGAGGCCCGCGCCCCCATGTTCGGGCGCAGCTCGGTGCTGGCGCTGCCGTTCCAGGCGGCCGCCAAGACTGGCACCACCAACGACTTCCGCGACAACTGGACTGTGGGCTACACCCCCGACCTGGCCGTGGGCGTTTGGGTGGGCAACGCCGACTACACCCCCATGGTCAACAGCACCGGGCTGAGCGGCGCAGCGCCCATCTGGTCGCAATTCATGCAGTTTGCCGTGCCCACGCTCACGGGCGGCAATCCCACACCGTTTGTGCGCCCGCCAGGCATCATCGACCGCATCATCTGCGCTGTTTCAGGCGCCGAACCCTCGCAGTTTTGCTCCAACCAGCGCACCGAGATGTTCGCCGCCGACCAGCCACCCCTGCCCGCCGACCAGGACCTGTGGCTGAAAGCGCGCGTGGATAACTGGACCGGCTATTTCGAGTCTGGCGAGTGCAAAGGCTCCACCGAAGAGCGACTGCTCGTCAACGTAAGTGACCCGTGGGCGCAGCGCTGGCTTGTGGAAACCGATACCGGCCGCGCCTGGGCCGAGAACAACGGCTTCTCCCGCCCGCTTTACTTCCGCCCAGAGCGCGCCTGCCGCGCCAGCGACCCGCGCCCAACGATGCAAATTGTGTCGCCATCCAATGGTTCGACCATCCTGGCTGAAGTGATCGATGTGCGCATTGTGCTGGATGTGCCCGACGACTATGAGGGATTCAGCATAGCCATTGAACACAGCAGCTTCGAGGGCTGGCGCACCGTGGGCGAATTTCCGGCGCTTTCTATCAAAGAACCACAAAAAGCGCTCGACCTGGACCTGAGCGCGTTCGATGGGCGGGTCAAGATCCGCCTGCGTGTGCAGGGGCGCGATGAGCGCTTCGATGAGGTGATTGCGGAGATCACCCTGCAGCAGCCCACGCCCACCGTCACACCGACCCCAACCATGACGCCAACACCCACCGAGACGCCCACCGTCACACCGACCCCAACCATGACGCCAACACCGCCGCCCAGCAACACCCCGGAACCCACGGCCACGCCCTGAAACAAAAAAACAAGGCGCCAAACGCCCCGAAGGCGGGTTAGCCTTTGGGGCGTTTGGCTGACTTAAAACAGCATCATCTGCCCGCCCTGCTGCTCAATCGGATCACTGCGTAGCAACTCGGGCCAGGTTTCGCGTGTCAGCAAGGGCAGTTCGGCGATCTGGCGCAGGTGGCGGTATTTCAAAAAGTGCCAGGTTTTCGTCTTTTCGCGCAAGACCGGATCGCGTTTGCGTTTATAAGCGATCAAACCAGCCCGCCCACCCGGGATGACGAGTACCACCCGGGCCGATGGTACATCGATCAGTTTTCCAAGCAATGCTGAAGCCGAAACGTGACACAAGGCAGATACCTGCCCGGAATCCAGCCAGGCGACCGCACCGCCTGCTGAATCGGCCAACGTGAAGCCCAGGCGCAGTCCGATGCTCCTCACCAGGGCGCGCATGGATTCCAGTTCGGCCCGCCGCGCCGGGGGCTGGTCTTCTTCGCGCAAGCGCCAGCCGTGCGTTTCAACAGCGTAAGACTCGAGGATGGCCTGCACAAGCGCTGCAGACGGTGTAAGCAGCCCGGGGAAATCGCGGTGCAGCGCCTGGATCAGTTGTTGGGCGGGCGCGCCAGGGTTTTGCTGCAACAAGCGCACCACTGCCACTTCCACCTGATCCGAAAAAGGGCTGGACGCGCCAGCAGGCACATCCCAAAGCCCGCTCTCGGCTCCCGACCGGGCATCATGGCGCACAAATGCGGGCGAATCGAGCGCGCGCAATACCGCGCCACCGGTCTCATTAAGCGAGTCGCTGCCTGCGGGCAGGGCGTTGGTTTGGGCCAGGGCTGCAACCCCGGCCAGGTGCAGGTGCGTGTGGGTAAGCGCCTCGCCGCGCGCGCTCAGCAAGTGCTGAATGGCAGCCTGTGCAATGCGGGCATCTGGCGTTCTTGGGGTCGCGGCTTCCGGCTTTTGGGCTTTCTTCCACACAACCTGGAGTGGGTCGCTGGCTGTACGCATGGCGATGCCCTCCAGCGGGTAACCCGCAAACTGGGCAGCGCCCAGCGCGGCCGAGATGAAGGGCGCTTCAGGTTCAGCCAGCAAGGCGAAAAAAGGCGCGCCCGCAGGCAGTGATTCTGGCAGGCTGGCGAAGGCCGCCCGCAGGGCCTCGGCATGCCATTGCCAGTCGTAGCGGCGGCGGCGCAACACAGATTTGAAGGCGCCGGTCGATTCGCGCCCCCACAGCCAACCGGACCACAGCGCAGAAAGCGTCCAAAAGGCCTGGTTGGGGCGCGGGATGGCACTCACCACAGCTGCGAGGGGTATCCCGGCCAGTTTCGGGGTCAGATCGCGCAGCGCGCCCTCAAAAAGGCAAATGCCGCCGCTTTCAGGCGGCACGGCAGGCCAGGCCGCGACATGCACCGGGGGCAACGACCCCACCCAGGCGGCCGCGCTTTGCTCCAACGCCCGCCAGACGTTATTCTCGCGAAACTGGGCCGGCAGGCTGAGTTGCCTCGGGCGCGGGCGTTCGGTGGGGTGCGGCCACAGCCCGCTGGCGGCGTCACAGGCGGAAAGCAGCAGGGCCGTGAGGGCGCGGCGGCGGTCTGGCGGCAGGCGAAGTTGGTCGAGCCGATTGATGAGAGTCCACAAGGCGTAGAGAGAGCGCGGCGGGTAGATGCCAATAGCCTCGGCGGCGTATTCGCGGTCGGGGTCGTCGCGCGGGGCCACCCGCTCCAGGGCACGGGCGCGGTGCATAGACTCGGCATGTGACCAGCGCGCAGCCAGTTCAGCATCAGCCGGGGTGGCCGGGTGTTCGCCGCTTGTACCACAATGCGGGCAGGACAGGATGCGTCCGAGCAGCACACCAGATTTCTTCTCCCAAATGAAGGCGTCGGCAGGGATGCGCCTGTGACAGCCGGGACACTCTGTGAGGTACAACGACTGGATATGCTGCTCTAGGCGTTCATTTTCTTTACGGCTGACGGCCAACTCGGCCAGGGCCGCCTGGAAATCGGCGAGCGGCGGCGGGGCGGCAGACATCTCGATAAGGAACCGCGCCACGGGATTATTGGCAGCCACCAGGACGCGGTAACCCGCCCTGGCCGCCTCACTGACCAGTGGCGGCGATGCGCCAAACGGGTCGAGCACCCAGCCGCCGGGAGAAATGCGCGCAGACAGAAAGTCGCGGACCGGGCCGTGCGGCAGGGGCGGCAGGTAACGCGACAGGGGCGCAGCCGCATCGGGCGGGTCGCCGAATAAAAAAGGCATGGAGGTCAGCCAATCCATGCCTATAGTATAGCGCGAGGTGGTTCATCGCACAATTTGGTACATGCGATCGGGTAGGGGCTTTTCAAAGTTAGATTCTTTATCACCAATTCTCTACCGGACAAAATGACCGAACGATAATTTTTCGCTTTTACTTGTCATTTCGAGCCGCGTAGCGGGGAGCAATCTTGCGCACATGTGGGAAGATTTCTCGCTGTTGCTCGAAATGACAAACTATCACGAAATTTGTCCGGTAGAGAAATCACCAAGAACACCAGGTTTTGTAAAGTAGCGCCAAGAAAATCAAAAAAACTGGCGGGCTCTGCTCGCTTGGCTGCCTTGGCGGTTGAAGAATTTACGGTTAGGGCGCGTGTTTATAGCGGCGTGGGAGAAGGTCGTTCAGGAATCCTGTGCCTGGTCTACCAACCGGCTGAAGATTGCAAAGCCGGGACCCACGCGCCGGGTGCTTTCGACCAGTTCCAAACCGGCGCGGTGCGCCAGGCGCCGGGTGTCGTCTTCGCTCCAGCGGGTGTGTTTTTCGGCGCGGCGGGCCCATCCCAGCAGTGAGTCGCGGTTTTTTCCGGTCAGGCTGCGCGAATTGGCCAGCCGGGTGGCAGAATCAACGCTGAGGGTCGGGGAGGGGTTGAGCAGGCAAATTTGCCCGCCGGTGACCAGCAGGCGGGCCATCTCGCGCAAGGCGCGTAGCGGGTCGCCAAGCAGGAAGAGCACATTGGTGGCGGTGAGCATGTCGAAGGCGGCGGCGGGGAAGGGCAGGGCGTGGATGCTGGCGCAGACGCGCAGCGTGGGCGCGGGGGCAGCGGCCAGCAGCAACAGGTCGGTATCGACTCCATAAGCGGCGGCCCGGTGACGGGCGGCAAAGAGCGCGGGCAGTAGCCCGGGCCCACAACCGGCATCCAGAATATGTGCGCCTGCCCGGGGCGCGCACCAGTCACAAAAATCTGCCAGCGTTTTGCCCCACGCGGTTTGGGTTTGAATTTCAAGGAAATCGTGGAAGTCGGACATCCCTGGCTTTAGGGCGGGCTGCTCCATGGCAGCGTGGCGGCGATGTCTTCGAGACTGTATTCGTAGCGAATCTCGATGCGGCGGATGGCGTAGATGTTACCAGGACCATTTTCGTATAACAGGCCGAGCGCCACCGCCGAGGTGTAATAAGCGGCGACTTTGTTGACAACTTTTTCATCGAACTCGCCAAAGGGGTAGGCAAACGACTGGATGGGCACCCCGATGAAGGCTTCGAGGCGGCGTTTTGACTCGACGACTTCGAGGTTGAGGGTTTCGTGGTTTTGGGGCAGGTGACTGTGGGTCATGCTATGGCTGCCAATTTCCCAACCGGCGGCGGCCATTTCGCGCAATTGGTCGGCATTGACGAAGTCTGGATCGCTAAAGTTTTGCCCCAGCACGTAAAAAACACCCACGAAACCATATTTTTGCATAAGTGGGAAGGCGTTTTGGTATACGCTGATGTAGCCGTCATCAAAGGTAAATATGATCGGGCGCGGTGGCAGGGGCGCGCCGTTCATGATGGCGTTTGACAGCTGGGAAATGGTGATGCTGGTGTAGCCCCATTCCTTGAAAGCTTTCAATTGTGCCTCGAAGGCTTCGGGCGGCACGGTGTAACGTGGCGATTGCCGGGCGGGGTCTGGGGGTGCCTGGATGCGGTGGTAAAGTAATACCGGCGCGGTGATGCGTCCGCGCTGGAATTGCCAGGATGCCGGTGCGGTGGGTGTGGTGAACGCTACCACGCGGGTGGGCGTAGGCGTGGGGCTGGGCTGGGCCACCACGCGGGTGACGGTGGCGCTGGGCTGGATAGCCGATGGCGCCGCGGTTGGGCTGGGCCGGGCAGCAACCTGTGTGGCGGTGGGTGTAGGCCGGGCCAGGGTGGGGTTGGCCAGCACGACGATGCGTGTGGGCGTTGCGCTGGCATTGAAGGCAACCTGCGCCGATGGGGTGCCCGTGGGGCTGGCCGCTGCCAGCACGGCGGTGGGTGTGGCGCTGGGGGCATTGAGGGCCACAACAGCAGTGGGCGTGGCCACAGGGTTGCTCTCTGCGAGCACGGCAGTCGGCGTGGCGCTGGCCAGGGTCACATTGAATGCGGCCAGAGTTTCAGGGGCGAGCGTGGGGCCAGAAAGGATCAGGAAGCCGGTGGGGGTGGGGCTTCCGGGCGGGCGGATGAAACGATCTGGCGGCTGGGCGGTAGGTAGGGGCGTTACTGAAGGGCGGGCCGCGATGATTGGTGCGGAAATCAACATGGGTTGGATAACCGTCGTCTGGGGTGCGGCGCAGGCGGCCAGCCCCAGTCCAATCAGTGTCGAGAGCAACAGCACCAGGCGCTTCAAAGTAATCCTATGCAGGTTGATTCAATTCCCAGATGATGCGCAGGCCATCGAGCGTGAGCCAGGGCGCAATATGCTGGATGACCGGCGTTTCGCGGGCTACCACCTCGGCCAGCCCGCCGGTGGCAATCACCTTCATCGCTGGGCCCAATTCCTCGCGGAAGCGGGCTACCATGCCTTCGACCATGCTGACGTATCCAAACAGCAGTCCACTCTGCATGGCGTGAACGGTATTGCGCCCGATGACAGAGGGCGGGCGCTGCAGGTCGATGCGCGGGAGTTTGGCCGCGCGGGTGTAGAGCGCCTCGACGGCCAGGTTGACCCCGGCGGTAATGGCCCCGCCCAGGTAGTCGCCCTGGCGGGTGAGGGCATTGAAGGTGGTGGCCGTGCCAAAGTCGATGACACAGGCTGGGCCGCCGTACAGGCGCATCACAGCGACCGCGTCACACACGCGGTCGGCGCCCACAGCGCGCGGGTCTTCATAGCGGATGCGGATGCCAGTCTTGACGCCAGCATCTACCACCAGCGGCTCGCATTTGAGATACTCGCGGCAGGCCTGCACCACGCGCCCGGTCAACGGCGGCACCACTGAAGAGATGGCGATGCCCGTCAGGTCTTGGGTGGTGTGCCCGGCGTGCTGGAGCAAACCCAGAAACTGCAAGCCGTACTCATCGGGCATGCGGGCATGGTCTGTGGCCAGGCGCCAGTGCCAGCCGAGGGTGGCGCCTTCGTACAGTCCAATGGTCAGGTTGGTGTTACCGATGTCGATGACAAGCAGCATCTTTAACTACTCTCTTGAGAACAGGGTTTCCGGTGTTTTCACGTTCAGCAAAACCAGCAAGAGACCCAGTGGAAATAGTTGCAGCAGCAGGCGATCCAGCGAATACATCAGGTGCCAGGTGAGTTCGCGCGGCGTAATAATGTAAATGGCAAGGTATGCGCCGAATTGCAGCGCTGCGACCATGGCGACGGCGCGCCAGCCAGGGCGCAATGCCTGAATTATAGACGCGCGCCAGGCCAGCCAGAATGCGCCCAGCACACCTATTATATTCAGGGCTGGCGGCCAACCGGCAAATTGGCCCAGGTCGCGGAGCAAATATTGGGTAATTATCCCATAACGGGCGGGATCCAACACACGGGTTAGCGCGTTTTCCAGCCCTTGCGCCGAAATGACATCATTGGGGACGGGGAATTGTATTTTGAAGATTGCAACGACCACCAGCGGCAAAGCCAGCCCAGACAGGAAAAACAGCCCGCCTGCGCGCGTGGGGCGGATTGCAATGAACAGCGCCGCCGTGCATGCCATGACGAACACCAAGCCCTCATTCTTTGTCCAACCCGCCAGCCCGGCCGCCAGCCCTGCCAGGAAGAATACCCCAGCATCCTGCTCGCGGGCAGCGATGATAAACAGGAGCGCTGTGGCCAGGAAGAAAAACGCCAGCGGAACATCCGCCGTTTGGAAGCCGGATACGAGCAGCCATAACGGGCTGACCGCCAGAATCGCAGCTCCGAGTGCCCCCAAACCTGGCGAGCGCAGGTGGGCCAGCCCCAATAACAGCATGGATGGCGCGCCCAGCCCAAAAATAAGCGCCTGCACCAGTGGCACGCGCAGGTTTTCACTGCCGAGCGTGTTCCAACCGGCGACGACATTCAACGGGATCAGCAGGGGATAATCCTGGTGAAAGTCGGGGTCAATCAGCGGGGAAAAAGCCTGCCGCCAGTTGTCACCGCTGCGAAAAATGAAACGCGCGCGCATGTTCCAGATCATTTGCGCGTCGAAGTCGCCATGCGAGAGGATGAGCCCGTTGATGAGCAGGTTATAAGCCGCAGCCATCAGCGCGCCCAGGGCAAGGATGATCAGCGCGGCTTGCAACACGGTGGGGCGCGGCGGCCACCCCAGCCCGGCCCACGGCCAGCGTTTGGTCAGCGCGGCGGCTGCGATCATTGCCCCCAGGAAGGCCAGCGTCAACAGCAGGTAGCCGCCCTGTCCGGGCAGGGCCAGCAGGCGCAGGAAGTACAGCCAAGAAGAAACGCCCATCCCCAGCCCTGCGCCTAAAACCGCCTTAAGACCCACGGCCATCCAGCCACGCCCGGACCAGGCCAGCCCGGCCAGCAGGAACCCGCCCAGCATGGATGGCAGGAACACCCCCAGCGCGGCGGCGATCATGGCAGCGCCTCCCCGATACGAATCAACACAATGCCAAAGCCGTAATCATCCAGTTGATAATTTTCCAGGTGTTGGTCCAGCCAGGCGCGGTAGTCAGGGTTGGTGAAGTTGCCAATAACCCACGGCGAATCGAATCCGCGCCGGACGATGCGCGGCGCCAGGGTGTATTGCGTCAGCACATATTCGGTGGACTGGTCAATGGGGCCCCAGCCCCCGCCCGGAATATCCCAGTCGGCCACGTAACCCAGGAAGTTCACATCGGCCGGGATGTCTTCACCCAGGCGTGCCAGGCGCTCTTCCCACACGGCCACAAAGTTCTGGTTCACCCGCTCCGGCAACCAGGCCGCCGCGGCAGACTGCCAGGCCAGCCA
Source organism: Anaerolineales bacterium (assembly GCA_034433165.1). Classification (GTDB taxonomy): domain Bacteria; phylum Chloroflexota; class Anaerolineae; order Anaerolineales; family Villigracilaceae; genus DAOUAP01. The sequence continues at coordinate 24,629 of DAOUAP010000022.1, forward strand.
GGTCTGGAGAAGCACCGCGCCTAGCACGAGAATGAGGGAGAGCAGGCGAAACACGCGGCGCATGTGGTTCAGCGCACCATGTCCACAATCTCTGCCACCACGTCGTAGCGGTTGAACTGTGGCATGATGTACAGCCCCTGCCCCCAGCCTTTGATGTGCGCGACCAGTTCGGCGGCAATGCGGATACCCTCGCGTGCGCCCTGGTCACCGGCCTGCTCCATGCGGGCCCGGATATGATCCGGGATGCTGATGCCCGGTACCTCGTGGTGCAGGAAGTTGGCATGCCGGGTGCTGAATAGCGGAATGATGCCCACCAGCGCGGGTTTGTCGAGCGGGCCGAATTCGTCGGCGTAGCGCTTGAGGAAGGCCTGGGCCTGGTCGGGGTCGAAGATGGGCTGGGTGAGGAAGAAATCTGCGCCATTCTTCAGTTTTCGGCGCAGGTTTTTGATCTCGGCTTCCACATCCTGCGGGCACAGGCTGAGCGCTGCGCCAGCAAAGAAGTTTGTGGGTTGCCCAATGGATGCCCCGGCATGATCCATGCCCATGTTGAATCCCTGCTTGATGAGTTTGATGAGGCCCGAGGGGACGATGTCATAGTTGTCGGCCGCTTCCGGGTAATCGCCAATCGAGGTGGGATCACCCATGACCACAAAGACGTTGCGCAGCCCAATGGCGTGCGCGGCCAGCAGATCGCCTTGCACGCGCAGCAGGTTGCGCCCGCGGGTGGGGAAGTGCAGCGTGGTTTCGATGCCGGCCTGGCGCTGGATGACATCGCACACGGCCCAGGCCGACATGCGCATGCGCGCCATGGGGCTGTCGGCCACGTCGATCACATCGGCCCCGGCCTCGGCCAGCAGCGAGGCGCCTGCTATCAATTTGTGGGTCGAGAGTCCGCGCGGGGGGTCCATCTCGACGGCGATGACGAACTTTCCGGCGGCCAGTTTTTGGGCTAGCTGGGTGGGCGGGTCCAGTTCGCCCTCGGCTTCAGAGACATCCGGCAACTCGGAGACTTGCAGGTGCAGCGGTTCGAGTACGGGCGCGAAATCGAGGGCTTTTCGCATGGCCGCGATGTGCCCCGGTGTGGTGCCGCAGCAGCCGCCCACGATGTTTGCGCCCGCCTCGCGGAAGGCGAGGGCGTAATCGCCAAAATAGTCGGGGTCGGCAGGGTACATGATGCGCCCGCCCACCTGCTCGGGCCAGCCCGCATTGGGTTTGACCCAAAACTTGACCTGCGGCGCGGCCTGGCGCATTTGCCTGAGGATGCGCAGCAGTTGGGCCGGGCCGCCTGAGCAGTTGACGCCGATCACATCGGCGCCGGTAGCCGCAAGCACACGGGCTGCTTTGGGCGGGTCATCGCCCAGCAGGGTGCGGTCGTCACGTGTGAAGGTGACCGAGATAACCACTGGCAGGTGCGGGGCCGTTTCGCGGGCGGCGTAAACGGCCTCGCGGGCTTCATGCAAGTCGCTGATGGTTTCGATGATGATCAATTGTGCGCCCGCGGCGCCCAGGGCGTCGATTTGCTCGGTAAAGGCGGCACGGGCCTGCTCGGGGGTGACGCGCCCGAAGGGGGTCAGGCGCACACCCAGCGGGCCGACATCCCCGGCGATGAGCACCTCTTTGAAGGAGGCGGCGGCCACACGTTTGATCAACTCGACCCCGGCGGTGTTGATTGCGATTATTTTGTCGCCCAGTCCGTGTTTTTCCAGCTTGAAGCGGTTGGCACCAAACGTGTTGGTGAGTACGATCTGCGCCCCGGCCTCGATATAGGCCCGGTGCACCTCGGCCACGGCAGCCGGGTTGGTGAGGTTCAGTTCATCGAAGCACTTTTCGAACCCCACCCCGCGCGCGTGCAGCATGGTGCCCATGGCGCCATCGGCGAGGAGGGTATGTTGTGAAAGTAATGTTAAAAAGTCAGCCATTGGGTCCTTTCTTTCGGCTTTCAAGCCAGTCGCTCAGCGCCGGGCCGGTGCCCAGCTTCCACGGGCGGATGGTTTCGGGGGCTACAGATTGGATCGCTTCGAGTTCGTCGCCCAAGACGATCTCGCCCCAAGCGCGGACGTGAAAAGCAAAAATGATCTGGTTGCGCTGTTCAAAGGCGTAATGGCCCACATACCGGGCGATCTCGCCTTCCAGCCCGAGTTCTTCTTTCACTTCGCGCAGTGCGCCCTGCTCGGGGGTTTCGCCTTTTTCCAGGAATCCGGCCACAATGCCGAACCAGTTTTCGGGCCAGCCTTTGTTGCGGGTGAGGATGACCTTGCCCGCGTGCTCGACAATGGCCGCCACGACCGGGGTGGGGTTATCCCAAAAGACGAAGCCGCAGCCGGACGCGCTGCACTTCTGGCGCATGCGCCCGGAGATTTCTGCTTTAATGAGCAGGGTGCCGCACTGCGAACAAAATTTGTACTGCATTTATTTCATCAACTGCTCCACGCGGCTTTGGCCCACACTGTAATACCTGGACTGTGGGTGATGCACCACAATGGCGGCGGTGGACTGTTCCGGGATGAGTTGGTAAGCCGGGCTCAGGCTCATGCCCAGTTCTTTTTCAGCGGGCAGCAGGTCGAAGACCTTGCGGTGATCTTCCAGTTCCGGGATGGCCGGGTAGCCCCACGAGTAGCGCTTGCCCTGGTTTTCGGCCAGCCCCAACTCGCGCCGAATGTGGCGGTGCAGGTATTCGGCGGTGGCTTCGGCAGTCTGGACGGCCAGCCCATGCACGAAGTAGCCTTCGCTGTAGTTAGCCTGGGCTTGCAGCGCGTCGAAGCGCTCGGTGGCTTCCTGCCCAACGGTGACCACCTGGAAGGCCACCACATCGAATTGCCCGGATCCGACCGGGGCGAAGTAATCTGAGAGCGCCAGGTATTCATCGTACGGTTGGCGCGGGAAGGTGAAGCGCGTCAGCGGATTAGCGGATTCAATGGATTCGGGGGAGTAGATGAGCAGGTCATCGCCTTCGGATTGGCAAGGGAAATAACCATACACGGCCTGCGGTTTGAGCCAGCCAGTGCGCAGGGCTTCCTTCTTCATGCGCTCCAGGCGGGCGTCGAACTCGGCTTTCAGTTTCTCCCATTCAGGGCCGTGCGCGTTCTTGGCGCCCCATGAGAGGCGGTAGAGTTCGTTCAGGTTGAGGTTCTGGAGCACCATTTCGAGCGGCATGGCGCGCACCACCTTCCAGCCAAAGGTGACGCCGGGGGGCAGGGAAACCGGCTGCGGGGTGATGCTGCTCCGTTTCCCGGCTTCCCTGATTTCCCGTTTTCCGGTTGCCCGTCCCAGCTCCATATCCGCCTCTTTGCGGATTTTTTCGACGAAAGCCGGGCGGCGGGTGGCGTCTATCAGGGCGTCCATCGTTTCCAGCCCTTCGAAGGCGTCTTTGCAGTAGAACACGCCGGGCTGGTAGTAGTCGCCGTTTTCGGTTTGCAAAATGCGCCGTCCAAAGCGGCGGTTGATGGCCGCGCCGCCCACCAGCACCGGGAATTTGAGCCCGCGCCGGTGCAGATCGTTGACGATGAGCGGCATCTGCTTGGACGTGCTGACCAGCAGGGCGCTGAGACCGATGGCGGTGGCATCCAGCTCAACGGCCTTGCTGATGATGGTTTCGGCTGGCACCTGCTTGCCCAGGTCGATCACCGTATAGCCATTGTTGGCCAGGATGGTCTTGACCAGGTTCTTGCCGATGTCGTGCACGTCGCCATAAACCGTAGCCAACACAACCGTGCCTTTGGTGACGCCTTCGACCTTTTCCAGGTAATTCTCCAGGTGGGCAACGGCCTTCTTCATTACCTCGGCCGATTGCAGCACGAACGGCAGGATCAGTTCACCCGCGCCAAATTTGTCACCCACCTCTTTCATGGCCGGCAGCAGCACGGTGTTGAGGATGCGCACGGCCGCCTGGTGGCGGGTGGGTTCGGTACCCTGGGCGACAATCTCATCAATATCCGCCTCAATGTTCGCTTTATGGCGGGCCACAATGCGCCAGTGAATGCGCTCGGCCACGCTCATGCCGGCGGTGGGGTCAATGTGTTCTTTTTCACCGCTGCCCTGGAAGCCCTCGAAGTATTCGATGTAACGCTGCAGTGCATCGGGCTGGCGGTTGAAGATGAGGTCTTCGGCCAGCTCGCGTTCTTCGGCGGGAATTTCGGCGTAGGGTTTGATGTGCGCCGGGTTTACGATGGCCATATCCAACCCGGCCTGCACGCAATGATAGAGCATGACCGAGTTGAGCGTGGGACGGGCGTTGGCGGCCAGCCCAAACGACAGGTTGGAGACGCCCAGCGAGGTGAGCACGCCGGGCAGGTTTTCTTTGATGAGCCGGATTCCTTCGATGGTCTCGATGGCCGAGGCGGCAAATTCCGCATCGCCGGTGGCCAGGGTGAAGGTCAGGTCGTCAAAAACCAGCGCCGAGGGGTCCAATCTGTGCTCGTTGACAGCCACATCATAAATCTGCTTGGCCACTTCCAGTTTGCGCTCGCGGGTTTTGGCCATGCCCTGCTCGTCGATGGTCAGGATGATGATGGCCGCGTTGTGGGCTTTGGCCAGCGCAAAAATCTTATCGGCTTTTTCGCGCCCGGCCTCAAAGTGCGTGGAGTTGATGAGGCAGCGCCCGGGGGCGGTTTTGACGGCCGCTTCCAGCACGTCCAGTTCGGTGGTGTCGATCACCAGCGGCAGGTCAATGCCCGCCGTGACCAGTTTGCGCACCACCTGGCGCATGAGGTATGGTTCGTCGCCGCGTTCGGTGACCGCCACAGAAATATCCAGCCCGTGCGCGCCATTGGACACCTGGTCTTGGGCCACCGTCAGCACAGAGTCCCAGTCTTCGGCCAAGATCAGCCGCTTGAAGGCCCGACTGCCCTGGGCGTTCAGCCGCTCGCCGATGAGGAAGGGCGGCGGGTCCTGGCGCATGGAAAAGGCGCGGATGCCTGAGGCCAGTTTGGGCATCGCGGCATTGGGGCGGGGCGGCGGTGGGGTCGTGCGGAGTTTTTCGACAAGTGTCTCCAAGTGGGCCGGGGTGGTGCCACAGCATCCGCCCACCACTGAGATGTTGTGCCTGGTCACAAATTCGTACAGCGCCTCGGCAAACGGTTCCGGCTCCAGGGGGTACACGGCCTGCCCGTCCACATTGAGCGGCAGCCCGGCGTTGGGGATGCATGAGACCGGCAGGCGCGTGCCTTCGCCCAGGATGCGAATGGGCTCGCGCATGTGTTCGGGGCCGGTGGAGCAGTTGAGCCCGATCACGTCGATGGGCAGGTCTTCGAGGATGGCAATGGCGGCTTCGGCGTCGGTGCCGAGCAGCATGCGACCGGTGGTATCGAGCGTGATCTGGGCCTGAATGGGCAGCCAGGCGCCCGTCTCTTCGAAGGCGCGTACCACGCCGTGAATGGCGGCCTTGACTTCGAGGATGTCTTGCGAGGTTTCGATCAGGATTACGTCCACCCCGCCGCGGATGAGTCCAACCGCCTGCTCGCGGAAGATGTCGGCCAGGTCATCGAAGCCCATGTTGGAGAGTTCGGGGTCGTCTGCCGAGGGCAGTTTGCCGCTCGGGCCAATGGACCCGACCACGAAACGCGGCTGCCCGGTCTGTTGGGCGTATTCGTCGGCCAGGCGGCGGGCCAGCGAAGCAGCCGCGATGTTGATCTCGATGGTGCGCTCGCCAAGGCCGTATTCGCCCAGCGTCAGGCGGTTGGAACGGAAGGTATCGGTCTCCAGCGCGTCTACACCCACTTCGAGAAAGGAGCGATGAACTTTCTCGACCGCTTCGGGGCACGAAATAACCAGGTAGTCGTTGCAGCCGTTATATTGTTCGCCGCCAAAGTGTTCGGCGGTCAGGTTTTGTTTTTGCAGGCTGGTGCCCATGGCGCCGTCGAAGACGAGCACTTTCTGCGCGAGGGCGTCAAGGTAGCGGCGGTTGGTGTACGTACGAGGCATGCTTTCTCCTAATCTTTTACACAAGTGCGTGTCAGAGGGTCTGGTAATGTCAACAAAAACGCCTCTCACCCGAGAGGCGGCAACAACGACGTTTTGTCCGCGCTCATCGCCCAGACCGCACGGGTCTGTCGGAGTTGGCACCTTCCACGCGCTCATGGGGTTGCCGAGGCTTCACAGGGCCGTTCCCTCCGCCTCTCTGGATGAGTAAAGATGAGGCTTTATATCACGGCGGCGGGCGACTGTCAATTTATAAATTCGTGTTGACGGGGGCGATATTTTCATGCTAGACTTGGCCACGATTAAGTTTTTCCTTATTCGAGATTACGCTCATGAAAAACGTTCAGCCCTTACACACCTTCGAACACATCAAACTGCTGTCCGACCCGCGTCGCCTGTTCATCCTGCGCATGCTGCTGGCTGCGCCTGCCACCCTCACGCAGCTCGGCGCAGCCATGGGCGAGACCCCGGCCTGGGTGCGGCATCACATCAAAACGCTCGAATCGGCCGGGATGGTGGAACTGGTCGAGACGCGCATCAACGGAATCGTGGTCGAAAAGTTCTACGGCACCCGGGCCGGGGCCTTCCTCTTGCAGGAGCTTGTCCTGCCGCAAACAGGCAAACCCACAGCCGTCTTTTCCGGCTCACACGACCTGGCGCTCGACCACATCGCCGCGCAACTCCACCCGCACCTGCACCTGCTCAGCCTGCCGGTTGGCTCGTTGGATGGGCTGGTCAACTTGCGCCAGGGGTTGTGCCACATTGCCGGGACGCACCTGCTCGACCCCACGGGCGAGTACAACACCCCTTTCATCCGTCACCTGTTCCCGGACCGCCCTGTGGAAATGGTCACCCTGGCCTACCGCACACAGGGGCTGTTGGTGGCGGGGAGCAACCCCCGGGGCATCAAAACCCTGCACGACCTGGCGCGCGAAGACGTGATCTTCATCAACCGCAACCCCGGCTCCGGCACGCGCCTGTGGCTCGACCGCCAACTGGCGCGCATCGGGGTGTCTGCGGCTGACATTCGAGGCTACGAGCGCTCGGTGCATACCCACAGCGAATCGGCCCGGGCAGTACAGATCGGGCAGGCCGACGCCGCCCTGGGCATCCAGGCCGCGGCCCACGAACACGGGCTGGGATTCATCCCTCTTTTCGAAGAACGCTACGACCTGGTGCTGCCCCGTGAGCAGGCAGACCTGCTGGCCCCGCTACTCGACACACTCCAAACGGCCGCCTTCCGGCGCACGGTCAATGACCTGACCGGTTATTCCACCACACACAGCGGTGAACAGATCCCACTCTAGGAAGAGTAAATGAAACTCAGCGCACGCAACGCTCTCAAGGGCAAGGTGATCCAACTGACCACCGGCGCCGTCAACACCGAGGTGGTGCTCGAACTGCCCGGCGGCGCGCAAGTGGTCTCCATCATCACCAACGAATCTGCCTGGAGCCCTGGGCTGGCTGTGGGCAAAGAGGCCTATGCCGTCATCAAAGCGTCGAATGTCATGATCGCGGTCGACTAACAACATCCCAAGATACATCAAGAAGAGATAAAGCATGAAATTCAATCGTGCCACCCTGTTCGGGCTCGTCCTGGCGCTGACGTTGATCTTCTTAGCCTGTGCCCCGGCAGCCACCCCCGAACCTGCCGCGCCGCCCACTGAAGCGCCCGCCAACCCAAACCTGATCCTGGCCACCACCACCAGCACCCAGGACTCGGGCCTGCTGGACGTGCTCGTGCCGATCTTCCAGGAACAGACCGGGTACATCGTCCAAACGGTGGCGGTGGGCACCGGCGCGGCCCTAAAAATGGGTGAGGAAGGCAACGCCGATATAGTGCTGGTGCATGCGCCCACCTCGGTCAAAACCTTCATGGACAACGGCTTCGGCAAAGAGAAGTTCCTGGTCATGCACAACGACTTCATCATCGTTGGGCCGGCCGCTGACCTGGCGGGAATCCGCGGCAAGGGCATCACCGAAGCCCTGCAGGCCATCTATGCGTCTGGCGCGCCGTTCGTTTCACGCGGCGACGACTCTGGCACGCACAAAATGGAACTGAGCATGTGGAAAACCGCCGGTAACGACCCCAATGGCGAAAAACCCGCCTGGTATATCGAATCTGGCCAGGGCATGGGCGCCACGCTCACCATCGCCTCTGAAAAAGAGGCCTACGCCCTCACCGACCGATCCACCTACCTGGCCAACAAAGCCAATCTTCAGTTGGAGATCCTGCTCGAGGGTGACAAGTCCCTGCTCAACTTTTACCACGTCATCACCGTCAACCCGGAAAAATGGCCCGAAAGCAACTACGAAGGCGCCCTGGCCTTCTCCGAATTCCTGATGGATCCGGACACCCAAAAGGTCATCGCCGAATTCGGTGTGGACAAATACGGCCAACCGCTCTTTTTTGTCGATGGCGACAAAACCGATGCCGATTACGGTTTGCCGTAGTCTGCCTTCCCTTTCCAGGCGCAGCCATACACCTGACTGGCTGCGCCCCTTTTTATAAATAACGCGACCTATGATCTTTGACCTGGAAATCTGGCAAATCACCCGGCTCTCGCTCTATATCTCCGGGCTGTCCACCTTCATCAGTTTGATCGTTGGCCTCCCGCTGGGCACCCTGCTGGCGCTGGGGAAGTTTCCCGGGCGCGCAGTGCTGCTCAGCCTCATCAACACCGGCATGGGGCTGCCCCCGGTGGTGGTGGGACTGTTCGTGGCCTTCATGCTCTGGCGCTCCGGCCCGTTTGGCGATCTCAAACTCATCTACACACCCACGGCCATCGTCATCGCCCAGGTGATCATTGCCTTCCCGGTTGTCACCGGGCTGACCACCGCCGCCCTGCAAGCCCTCGACCCGCGCCTGCAACTGCAACTGCGCGGGCTGGGCGCCTCGACCCCGCAAATGGTGTGGATGCTGTGGCGTGAGGCGCGCCTGCCTCTGCTGGCCGCACTCATGGCTGGGTTTGGCAGCGTCATTTCCGAGGTGGGCGCCAGCATGATGGTAGGCGGTAACATCCGCTACCAGACGCGCGTGCTCACCACTGCCATTGTGCTGGAGACCGGCAAGGGCAATTTCGATATCGCCATCGGGTTGGCGGTGCTGCTGCTGACCATCACCTTCCTCATCAACTGGGCGCTGACCGTCATCCAGCAACGCGGGGTGCGGCGATGATCGAGATCCATAACCTGCATGTCCGGCGGGGTAGCCGGTTGGTGCTCCAGGTGGAGCACATCCGGGTTGCGCGCAACGAGGTGCTGGCCGTGGTGGGTCCCAACGGCGCGGGCAAGAGTACCCTGCTGCTCAGCCTGGCGCGCCTGCTGCGCCCCGAGCGCGGCGAGATCATTTTCAACGGGCGCTCGGTGGCAGGCGAACCCGATCTGGCTTACCGCCGCCGCATCGCACTGGTGCTGCAAGACCCGCTGCTATTCGACTCAACCGTCTTCGAGAACGTTGCCAGCGGGCTGGGCTTTCGCAACATGCCCAAAAGTGAAATCACCCCCAAGGTGGAACGCTGGCTGGAGCAAATGGGCATCACCCACCTGAAAAATCGGCGGGCCAATGAACTTTCTGGCGGGGAAGGTCAGCGCGTCAGCCTGGCCCGTGCGCTGGTGCTGGAACCGGAACTGCTGCTGCTCGATGAGCCTTTCTCTGCACTCGACCCACCCACCCGCAACCGACTGCTGGAAGACTTGCGGCGCATCCTGCCTGAGAGCGGCACCACCACCATCTTTATCACCCACAACCTGACCGAGGCGCGCCAGCTGGCCAGGCGCATGGCTGTCATTCTGGGCGGGCGTGTGCGCCAAAATGGCCACGTGGAAGAGATATTGAACGCGCCCGCCGATGCCGAGGTGCGCGATTTCCTTTCGGCTGGCAATGGCATGCACCAGGGACACTATTAAAGGCATGCGCCCGCTAATTAGCGGGCGCAGCCTGGACCAACTCAGAGTGAGGAGAGAGATTGTCAGAGGCAGGCAAGGAGGAGGAACCTGCCTCAACTTTGCAAAAGGGTTACATCGGTTCGTGGTTGGGGTTGGTGCCGCACCAGGTGCAGGTGGGCTTGTCGAACATGTTGCACTCTTTGGCGTTCGAACAGCGTCGGGCAACCACACGCGGCGGGTCTGGAAGCACGTCAGCCGGGTAAACTACTTCGGTCTCGAAGGCAACCTCATGACCAACATGATCACAGTAACGGACTTTGGTCACTTCCCAACTTTTCTTTGTCATCTGACACCTCCAGATTACGCCCTTAGTTTACGCCAGGTCATGGGTGATTGCCAGTGACAGGCGTCATAAAAGACAATGACAAAGGACATATTCTGGATGACGTATGTCCTTTTTGTCTAAAAAGCCATGCAGGCTGTGGCCCTGAAACAAGAGCGGCAGGCAGATGCCTTAATTGCGCACCAGCAGGTAAATCGTGCCCCCCTGGTCGATCAGGTATACCTCGCCGCGCTCATCCATCCCAAAACCGGTAATGCGCACATCGCGTTGAAACAACTGGGCGTTCTGCCAACCCGTTTCGGTGGGCAACAACCCCCACACGCGGCCCGAGCAAAAATCACCATACAGATATACTCCCGCCCATTCAGGCAAGTCTGCGCCGCGATAAACCACGCCGCCGGTGACAGAACAACCTTGCCCGTGGTCATACTCTGCGACCGGGAAGACGTAGCGGGACGCATCGCCAGAATCTCCTTCGAAAGGCTGGCTGGCCTCGAAGTAATCCCAGCCAAAGTTCAGCCCACCAGGGGTGCCTGCCGGGACAAAATTGATCTCTTCGTACTTATTTTGCCCCACGTCGGCAATATACAGGCCGCCGGTGGCGCGGTCGAACGAGAAGCGCCAGGGGTTGCGCAGCCCGGACGCCCATATTTCCTGGAACACCTCACCGCTGCCGGCGTAAGGGTTATCGGCCGGAATGGCATAGCGCTCGCCCTGATCCACGTCGATGCGCAGGATCTTGCCCAGCAGGGTGTCGAGCGACTGCCCCGCGCCCAGCGGGTCACCGCCCGAACCGCCATCGCCCAGTCCAATGTAGAGATAACCATCGGGACCAAAGGCCACCACACCGCCGTTGTGGTTGGCGTAGGGCTGCCCGATGCCGAGCAGTTTCAATTCGCTGGCCGGGTCGGCGCGGTTGGGGTCGCTGGCGCTGATGCTGAAGCGGGAAATGACGGTGTTACCGCTGTTATCAGTGTAATTGACGTAGAAGTAACCGTTCTGAATATAACGGGGGTGAAAGGCCAACCCGAGCAGCCCGCGCTCGAAGCCTTCATCACCTACGCGGTCGCGAATGTCGAGGAAGGGCTGGGCGAGCACCTGCCCGTTCTGGATGACTTTGATAAGGCCGGCTTGTTCGACCACGAACAAGCGCCCCGTACCATCGGCAGCGTTTTGCAGGTCGAGCGGTTTGTTCAACCCGCGCACAAAGGGCTGCCAGTCGAAGGCGGCCGGGGCAGGCAGGTTATTTACCGATGAAATGGGGCTGGGAGCAGGCGTGGGGGCGGCTGTGACGGGCTGGGTCGCTTCGGTTGTGGGCACGGGAGCGGGTTGGGTGGGCGCGTCTGTGGATGGGGCAGAGGTTGGGGGCACGGTGTACGGGAACTGGGTTGCCTGTTCTGCGCCGCATGCGGCCAGGGACAGGGCAAGGATGAGGATACCGGTAAACAGTTTGGGCGTATGCATCGTCAAATTTTTCCTATTTTATTTCCTGTACGTCACCATCAATGACATCATCGTCTTTAGCGGCTTCAGACTGGGCGGCCTGGTCGATGATCTCGTTGTTGCTGATCAGATTGCGCAGGTGTTCTTTGAGCACGTCGGTGGGCACCATCTCGAGGAAGGTATAGGCGGCCAGCCACACGATGGCGGCATCATCCAGTACGCCCACGACCGGCACGACCGCATTGGGCACCAGGTCGATGGGAGAGAATAAGTAAGCCAGGGCGCCCACCGGAATGATCTTGAGGAACAGGTTGACGCGGCGGTCGGTCAGCAGCCGCCCAATAAGTTTGAGGCGCAAGGTGAGGTCGGTAAGGGGGTTGTTTTGCGCCGGTATGATGGATCGGTTGGGTTTGTTTTCCATAAAGCCTCCTGGCTGGATTATACCGTTTGAAACTCTGGCGAGGTTCGCGATAAAACATCTTTAACGATATACGCGCGGGGGCGCCAAAAGGTCTCAATTCTCAGTCCAATATTTAACTGCCATTGACCACAAAGCGCCATTAGATTATTATCTAACACATTAGACAATCATCTAACAGGCAAACGTTATGGGAAACATTATTCAAACCTACATCAGCCGGGTGGGGGCATTCAGCCGCAATGCGCGCCTGTACCTGGCCAGTGCCATGTTCACGGGCGCGGCATTGGGCATTTACCGCCTGCTCTATAATTTTTATGTACTCAGCCTGGGTTATGATGAAAGCCTGCTTGGGCAATTGATCACCATCAGTAGCATGGCTGCGCTCATCACAGCCGTGCCCATGGGCTACCTGGCCGACCAACTGGGGCGCAAAGCGGCCTTGCTGGTTGGCGGCGTTTTGGTAAGCGCGTCGGTTGGCGTCATGGTTTTGTTTCCTTCGGCGCCCATGTTTTACGCCATGAACATTGTGATGGGTGCGGCCCAAAGCCTGGCGGCGGTGACGATGGCGCCTTTCCTGCTGGAGAACAGCGGTGAAACCGAACGCACCTACTTGTTCAGCCTCAGCTCGGGGTTGCAAATGGCAGCTTCGTTCGTGGGCAATGCGGTGGGAGGCTACCTGCCGGGTTGGATTGCTGAAACCCAGGGTGTAGCGGCTACCGGCAGCGCAGCTTATGCCGGGGCATTGGGCGCAATCACTGGAATTTCGGTGCTGGGGCTGGCGCCGCTCCTGTGGCTGCGTGCGCCCAAAATGGACAGCGGTGAGCGGTCGTTGTTTGCGCCGTTTGCCTACGCACGCGAGCACCCGTCCATGCTGGCCAAACTGGTCATGCCCATGCTGATCACTTCGGTGGGTGCGGGGTTGTTCATGCCGTTCATGAATGTCTTTTTTCGCGTGGTGCATAACCAGCCCGACCCGGTGATCGGCAATGTATTGGCCTGGGGCGCGCTGGCCATGGGCATTGGGCTGATCATTGCGCCGCCGTTGGCTGACCGTATGGGCAAGATCCAGCTGGTGGTGGCGTCGCAGGCACTGTCCATTCCTTTTTTGATCATGCTGGGGTATGCGCCGCTGTTTTGGATGAGCGCGCTGGCACATTATGCACGCCTGTCCTTGATGAATATGGGCGGGCCGGTGTACCAGACCTTTGTGATGGAGCATGTGGAGCCCAAGGCGCGCGCCACGGTGGCCAGCCTGGTGAGCATGGCCTGGAACTTTGGCTGGGCGTTCAGCCCGTCCATCAGCGGTTGGATGCAGGTGAACTACGGCTTTGGGCCAGTGTATGCGACAGTGATCGTGATCTACACCTTTTCTACGGTGCTGTACGCGTGGTTCTTCTGGCGGCCGCGCGCGGCGGCATCGGCTGTGACAGGGGTTTAGGGGAGTGGGGTTATTCTTCACCGGCGCGCAGGCGCAGGTAGGATTCGAAGCGGGCAGGGTGAATCTTCCCGGCTTTGAGCGCAGCCTGCACGGCGCAGCCTGGCTCGTGGGTGTGAGTGCAATCGCTAAACTGGCAAAATTCCACCAGCGGGGCCAGTTCGGGGAAGTAAGCGTCCATTTCTTCTGGTTCCGTGTCCCACAAGGCCAGGGCTTTCAGCCCGGGGGTATCGGCAATGTAGCCGCCGCCATCCAGCGGGATGAGTTGGCGCATGACCGTAGTGTGCCGCCCCTTGTTAACTGCACTGCTAACCTCACGCACGGCCAGACCCAGGTCTGGCTGCATGGCGTTGAGCAGGCTCGATTTTCCCACACCGCTCGGCCCGGCCAGACCTGTCAGGTTGCCGGTAAGGCGGGCACGCAGGTCTTTCAGCCCCAGGTTTTGTTTTGTGGATGTGTAGAGGATGGAGTAGCCAATGCGGGCGTAGTGTCCAAAGATGTTTTGGGCTTCTTCCAGCCCAACCAGGTCCACCTTATTGGCCACAATGATTGCCGGAATGCCTTGTTTTTCGGTGATGACGAGAAAGCGGTCGAGCATGCGCAGGCGCGGTGCGGGCTGGGCGCAGGCATATACAAACATCATCTGGTCCGGGTTGGCCAGGATGACTTGCTGGTATTCCCCTTGCGGGCGTGGGTCAAGCCGCACCAGGGCGCGGGTGCGCGCCTCGATGGCGTCAATCACCCCCGACCCATCAGGCAGGGCGGTGATGCGCACCCGGTCACCAATGGCGGCAATGTCACCAATCCGCTTGCCCTGTTTAAGCCGCCCGCGCAGTTGGCAGGTGACCTGGCGGCCATCATCGGCTTGTACGGTAAAAAAGCCTGATTGGGCGCGGGTGATAAGCCCTGGAACGCTGGTTTCATCCGACATGCGTTTATGGGGTGGGTGTCGCTTCGGCTTCGGCGGTTTGGGTCAGGTTGAAGCCTTGCGGCGTGGGGGTGCGGGTGACGCCAAAATTGGATTCCCACGGGTACAGGCGCTGCGGCCGCCCGGTGAAGTAGATTTCCAGCACGCGGCGGAAGACCGGGGCGGCCCATTCAGAACCTTCACCTTGGAATTCGATAATGACGGCGATGGCAATATCCGGGCGGTCTTCACGCCCGGCGTTGGTGTAACCGGAAAACCAGGCGTGCGGGGTGTTGGTGCCGTTTTGGGCAGTGCCGGTCTTGCCAAAGACAGGGGTGGTGATGCCCACAAAACGGTTATAGGCTGTGCCGCGTTGGTCGCCCACCACGCTGCGCATGGCATCCTGGATGATTTTCAAATTTTCCGGGCTGATGGGTAATACACCGCGCGACTCTGGCTTGAAGACATTGGTTTCGTTGCCGCTGGCATCTACAATCTTTTCGACCAGTTGCGGGCGGTAGAGTGTGCCGCCATTACCCAGTGCGGCAGTGAAGGTGGCCACCTGCAACGGCGTGACCAGTACCGGGTCTTGCCCGATGGCTTCGTTGGTGGCTTCGAGCGGTGATTCGGGAGCGCGGATGACACCCGGCGCTTCGGCCACCTGTCCAATGCCGGTGGGCTGTCCCAGCCCGAAGCCAAGGGCCATATCTGCAATGGCAGTGCCCTTGCCGTTGCGGAAGAGCGTCAGCCCAATGTGATAGAACCATGGGTTGCACGAACGCATCAGCCCTTCGGGCAGGGTGAGCAGGCCGCTGGGCTTGGTTTTTCCCTCACCGGTGTTGGCCAGTTCACGCTGGTAGCGTTCCCAGGTCCAGTCGTAGAGGATGGGTGAGCCCAGTTCGGTAAATTCGTACTGGCAGTCATAGGTGCTTTCGGCGGTGAAATCGCCGCTTTCCAGCCCGGCAGCCATGGTGATGATCTTGAAGACAGAACCGAGCGGGTAAGTGCTCTGGGTGGCGCGGTTGAAGAGCGGGTTGGCCGGGTTGCTGAGCACGTTGCCCAGGATCTGGCGGTTGGGGTTTTGCCCCTCGAACAGGTTGGGGTCAAACGTGGGCGAGGCGGCCATGGCCAGCACGCGCCCCGTGTCACGCTCCATGACCACCACCGCGCCGGTCAGTCCTTTGAGGGCATCCTGCACCTGGCGCTGGAAATCGCTTTCGAGGGTGAGGTGAATGGAGGAACCGGAGGTTTGCCCGCTTTGACCCAGCGCCGCGCCGATTGTGCCGTCGGGGTTGAGGATGTACAGCCGCCCGCCGCGCTGCCCGCCCAGGATGTCTTCGCCCCATTTTTCGATGCCGCTATAGCCGACCTTCTCGGCGCCACTGTAGCCCCGGCGCTTGTACAAATCGAATTCTTCGGCTGGCACACTGATGACATAGCCAATAACGTGCGGGGCCAGCCCGCCGGCGTAGTAATAGCGCGATCGGTACTGGGTGAGCAGCACGCCGCCCAACCCGGAAATGAGCCCCAGGCGGTTGGCAATCTCACCGGCGCTGGCTTCGGCTACGGGAATATACCAGTTGGGCTGGGCAAAGCGGTACGAGGCGGCGATGTCTTCCGGGGTGGTCCCGGCCAGGCGGGCCATCTCGCGCAGCAGGGTCTCCTCTTGTTCGGGGATGATGTTGCCCGGCTGCAAACCTACCGCATAGACATCGTCCTGTGCCACAATCGGGCTGCCGTTTTTGTCAAAGATGTTGCCGCGCGGCGGAATCTGGTAATCCATGACCAGTTTGCGGCCGTTGCCCAGTTCGGGCAGGATGAGCGTTTCACTCCAATCCAGCTTCCACTGTCCGTTTTCGTTCACCCAGCGGGCGGTCATTTCACGCTCCAGATCGCCAGCGATGTAGGTGCGGTAGACGACCTTGAAGGTCACTTCGGCGGTTTGGGGCGTGGTGTTGGTAGCCAGGATGTTGTAATCCAGCTGACGCAGGCTCATGGTGTTCATGGCGGCTTTGTAGCGTGCCACGAAATCATCCTCGTTGATGGCCTGCCGGCTGGCTGCGCTGAGCATGGCGTACATGGCGGCATATTCGTCGGCGCGCCAGGCGGTGACGAATGTTTCAAATGTCTGGGTGATATTGGGCAGGGCGGTCACGTTGACCACAGCGGTGGGCAGGCTGCTGGTGGGCGCGCCGGTGGGACGACCAGTTTCGACGCCAGGGGCGCACGCAGCGACCATCGCCAGGATGATAACGATATGCAGCGAACGAATGAATTTCATTTTGAACCTTTGCGAGAGGCGGGCATTTTGGTAAACAGGTAAATAAGTAAAAGCTACACAGCATTCTGCGCCAAAATCGTGGCATACACCGGGCAGTCATAATCCAGCGCAGCCTGGCAGCCGCCGGGCACATCGGATTGAGCCTGCACGCCGAACCGGCGCAGGATGCGCACCAGGTGGCAGAGCGGGAAGCCCATCACGCTGGCGCGGCAGCCGGAAAGCGCCGCCACCGGCTTGAACCAGGCGTGCTGTATGGCGTACGCCCCGGCCTTGTCGAGCGGGTCGCCGGTGGCCACGTATGCAGCGATCTCCTCCTCAGTGTAATCGCGCATGGGGACATCGGTCAGGCAGACTTCGGTGCGTGTGAAGCCATCTGACAGGCGCACGACCGAGATGCCGGTGAAGACCTGGTGTGTGCGCCCACGCAGGCGGCGCAGCATATCCACCGCTTCTTCTGCATCGACCGGCTTGCCCAGGATGTCGCCATCGAGCACCACGGTCGTATCCGAACCGACCACGAACTGCTCGCCGTGCGCTTTTTCGGCCGCCGCGCGGGCTTTTTCTGCGGACAGGCGGCTCACGTAAATTTCGGGGGGCTCGCCGGGCCGCACGCTCTCGTCCACATCCGAGGCGGCCACGCTGAACTTCCAGCCGGTCAGCGCGAGCAGCTGCCGCCGTCGCGGTGAATTGGAGGCCAGCAAAAGGGGAAAAGCGTTCATAACAGCAAACGGAGATTCTAACACAGTAAACCGGGCAAACTTTCCCCCTTAGACCCGGCTGTCGGCTTTCCATTAAAGCTGAAGTGCGTCGCACCATTTTTGTCAGTGGCGGTCAAACGTGGTCATGTTTACCGCCAAATGGGGCGTTTCCAACCTGCCTGGTGCGACGCACCCTGAGCAAATCCGACTTTACGAAAGCCCTTTCATCTGGCTTGCACCCCCAAACGGATGTAAAATCAGCCCATATTTGACCAGACATGTCACGGAGGAATCGTGGACGAACTGAAAGAACGTATTCGCAGAGACGGGCGCAACCTGGGCAACGGCATCCTCAAGGTGGATGGCTTCGTCAATCACCAGGTGGATGCGCGCCTCATGGACGCCTGCGGGCGCGAGTTTGCGCGCCTGTTTGCCAATGTGGGCGCCACCAAAGTGCTCACCGCTGAAATTTCCGGCATTGCCCCGGCGCTCATGACCGCCATGCACATGGGGCTGCCAGTGGTGTATGCGCGCAAGACCAAGCCCGTCACCATGCCCGACCAGATCTTCCTGACCCTGGCACCCTCGCACACCAAGGGCCGCATGGTCGAGTTGATCATCTCGCCCGAGTACCTGGCCGGGAGCGAAAAGATCCTGATCATCGACGACTTCCTGGCCAGTGGGGCTACCATCATGGGGTTGGTGCGCCTGGCCCAAACCGCCGGGGCGCAGATCGTGGGCATTGGCGCGCTGATCGAAAAAGGATTCGAGGGTGGGCGTGCCCTGCTCGAACCGCTGGGCGTACCGGTCGAGTCGCTGGTGTGCATCGCCGCGCTCGATGAGCAAGGCATCTCCTTTGCATCTTAGTCCTTATCGCCTGGCGCGCATATTGCTGCACCAGGCTTTTTTGTACCGTCTGTTTGTTTGGATGCTGCGCCACATGCCCTTAGGTATTCCCGTACCACGCCTGTTTGAGACAAGTACCCTGCTGGCCTTTTGGCACCCTGCGCCTTCCTATCCCTTTCATATTGTCATCGTTCCCCGGGCCGAAATTCCCTCTTTGGCGGCGCTCGACCCCGGCGCCCATGCCGAATTTCTGCATGATCTGTACGCCACCGTCCAGCGTCTGATTCAAGAACACCGCCTGCCCGCTTACCGGTTGGTGGTCAACGGCGGCGACTATCAGGACTTTCCACACCTGCACTTTCATCTCATATCCGAACAGGCAAAGGATGTATAAATGCACAATGCCATCGCCATTCTCGATTTCGGCTCGCAGTACGCCCAACTGATTGCCCGGCGCGTGCGCGAGGCCAACGTATACTGCGAACTCTTCCCCTGGGACGCCCCGCAGGAGCAGATCCAGTCCATCAACCCGCGAGCCTTCATCCTCTCCGGCGGGCCGAAGTCCGTTTACGAGCAGGGCGCGCCATTCATCCAAAAGTTCATCATCGAGAGCGGGCTGCCCATCCTGGGCATCTGCTACGGCATGCAGGCCCTCACCCATGCCCTGGGCGGCAAGGTGGACCCCAGCGCCCACCGCGAGTATGGGCATGCCGAGATCGAGCCGCTCGCGTCCGGCACCCTGTTCGATACCATGTCGAAGGTATGGATGTCGCACGGCGACAAGGTGACTCAGGTGCCGCCGGGTTTTGTGGCCCTGGCCAGGTCGGCCAACAGCCCGTTTGCAGCCATTGGTGATTTCTCGCGAAAATATTATGCCGTGCAGTTCCACCCCGAGGTGAATCACACCCTGCGCGGCGCGGAATTGCTCAGGCATTTTGTGGTCGATATTTGCGGCATTACGCCCGATTGGACGCCGGCCTCCATCATCGAGGAGAGCGTGGCGCGCATCCGGGCGCAGGTGGGTGGCGAGCGCGTGCTGGCGGCCGTCAGCGGCGGCGTGGATTCGTCGGTCGCGGCGGCGCTCGTCCACAAGGCGGTGGGGGATCAGTTGGTGTCCGTTTTTGTGGATACGGGCCTGCTACGCAAGAACGAGGGCGCGCAGGTGGTCAAGGCGTTCCGCGAGATGCTGGGCGCAGAGTTCGTGGCGGTCTCCGCTGCCGATGAGTATTTTGCCGCGCTCACGGGCGAAACCGACCCCGAAAAGAAGCGCAAGATCGTGGGCGAAAAGTTCATCCGCATCTTCGAGCGCGAAGCCAGGTCGCTGGGGCAGCCGCGCTTCCTGGTGCAGGGCACGATCTACCCGGACGTGGTCGAATCCTCTGCGCCTGACCGCAACAAAGCCGATAAGATCAAGACCCACCACAACGTGGGCGGACTGCCAAAAGACATGAAGTTCGAGTTGGTCGAGCCGCTGCGTTACCTGTTCAAAGATGAGGTGCGGGCAGTGGGCGAGGCGCTGGGGCTGCCGACAGAGATGGTCTGGCGGCAGCCGTTCCCGGGTCCGGGTTTGACCGTGCGCGTGCTGGGTGAGGTGACGCCAGAGCGGGCCGACCGCCTGCGCGAGGCGGACGCCATCCTGACCGAAGAATTGGCCAAAGCCGGGCTGCTGGGCAAGGGCACGGGCACATCACAGGCCTTTGCGGTACTGCTTCCGGTGCGCTCAGTGGGGGTGATGGGCGACCAGCGCACCTACCAGGAGGCCTGCGCCATCCGCGCTGTGGTGACCGACGATTTTATGACCGCCGATTGGGCGCGCATCCCGCACGAGCTGCTGGCGCGCATCTCCAGCCGCATCGTCAATGAAGTGCACGGGATCAACAGAGTGGTGTATGATATTACCAGCAAGCCGCCTGCGACCATCGAATGGGAATGATCGTAAAGGAAGTGAGAACAAACCATGAGCAGCGAACCCGAACGCCGCATTGCCGCCCCACCCATCCACCCGCTGGCCGCATTGGCCGTCATTGCGTTGGATGGGGTTTTAGGCGCGGTCGAGATCCTCAACCCAATTAGCCTGCTACTCACCAGCCTGGGGCTGGGTGTGCTGGGTTTCCTCTCCACATTGTTTGTGCAGCGCTTCCTGGACAAAGAGGATTGGGGCGCCTCGGCAGCCAAAGGACTGGTGATGGGAATCGTGGCGGGCGTGCCCTACCCGGTGGTGGGTACCGCCGTGGGCGTACCGCTGCTGACGTGGGCCGGGCTGCACCAGTGGGTGCGCCTTCCCACTGGCGGCAACAACCGCCTCATCGACGAGGCCTCCCAAACCCGGCCGCTTCTCGATAACAGGAGTAAGGACAATGAACAGCAATAGCTTCAGCATAGGGGAAGTACTGACCCGCGCCTGGCAGATCGTATGGAAGTTCAAGATCTTGTGGATTTTTGGCATCCTGGCCAGTTGCAGCAACAACGGCGGGGGTGGCAGTGGGGGCAGCGGCGGATCGGGCAGCGGGTTCGACTTCAGCAATGGCGATGTGCCGCCGCAGATGCGCGAGCTCGCGCGCGCCATGGAGCGATTGGGCGCCTGGATGGAGAACAACCTGTGGATCATCGCTGTGATCCTGTCCGTCCTGTGCATCATCTGGATCGTAGCCATCTTCATCGGCACCATCGGCAAGATCGGGCTGATCAAAGGCGCACAAATGGCCGATGACGGCGCGCAAACCCTCGGCTTTGGCGAGGTCTGGAACGCCAGCCTGCCCTATTTCTGGCGCGTGCTTGGGTTTACGATCCTGACCGGGCTGGTCATCCTGGCGGCCATGTTCTTTGTGATCCTGCCCATCATCGTGGTTGGGGCAATCACCATCGTTGGCCTGTTTTGCGTGGTCCCGCTCATTTGCCTGCTGGTGCCAGTGTTGTGGGCCGTGGGCGTGATCATCGAGCAGGCCATCATCGCCATGGTGGTCGAAGACCGCAGCATGCTGGAAGGGCTGAGCCGCAGTTGGGACGTGGTGCGAGCCAACATCGGCCAATACATCCTCATGGCGCTGGTGTTGTTTATCGGCGGCGCAGTTGTCGGACTGGTCATTGCCATCCCGGTCTTCCTCATCGTTTTCCCGGCGGTCTTTGCCGTGGCGCTGGGCGAAGGCAGCGGAATCAACACCGGGCTGATGATTGCCGGGTTGTGCTTCGTGCTTTACCTGCCAGTGTCCATCGTGCTCAGCGGTGTGCTCGTGGCTTACATCCAAACCGCCTGGACGCTCACCTTCCGTCGCCTGACCACACCGCCTCCGGCTATGGAGGTTGAGCCCGAATCAAACCAACCACTTGATTTATCGGATGCGCCTGCCTAAACCCTTCACCCTGATTGCGCTTTCGATTTCCCTCCTCGCCCTGGCGTTGGCGGGCGGGCCCACGCCCGCAGCCCGCGCCCAGGGCGCATACCAGTTAATCCTCTTCCCCGTAGATTTCAGCGGATTCCCCGGCATATCCTTCAAATTCGACCTGTTCGACCCGCAAGGCAACTACCTGGGCGGCCTCACGGAACAATCCGTTACCCTGCTCGAAAACGGGCAGCCCGTATCATTCGACCGGTTCGAGAGCCTGCCCGAAGGAGTGCAAACGGCCGTCGCGATCAACCCCGGGCCGGCCCTGGCCGTGCGCGATGGCTTTGGCGTCTCGCGCTACGACAAGATCTCCGGTGCATTGCTGTCCTGGGTCGAAAACCTGCCCGCCGACAACACAGACCGCCTGAGCCTGGTCACAACCATTGGCATGATCCATGCCCAGGGCACCTCCGAAACCTGGCGGCAGGCCTTCCTCAGTTTTGCCCCGGAGAACCGCGGCGCCACCCCCAGCCTGCAATCGCTTTCGCTGGCGCTGGGCAGCCTGGAGCAAGCCCCGCAGCGCGATGGCCAAAAAAATGCCCTGCTGTTCATCACCCCGCACATCGACGGCGCGCCCCTGGCGGCTTTCGAAGACTTAACCAACCGCGCGCTCGCCAATCAGACCCGCGTCTTCGTCTGGTACGCCGACTCGGACGCCTACGCCAACCACTCCAGCGCTCAAGGGCTAAAGTTGCTGGCCGAACGTACGGGCGGCAGCTTCTTCCAGTTCAGGGGGGCAGAGACCCTGCCCGACCCTGAGTCCTACTTTAACACCCTGCGCAGTGTGTACGCCATCTCGTACACTTCGCAAATCAACCAGCCCGGCGAACAGGTCATCACGCTGCTGGTCACCTCGCCCCTTGATGGCACACAAATCAGCGCCGAAGCGCGCTTCCCGTTCGATATCCAGCCGCCCAACCCCATGCTACTCTCGCCGCCATTCCAGGTCTTGCGGCAGTTGCCAGAGGGTGTGTACGAACTGGAAGCCTTGACCCCCACACAAACCGAGATCAACATCCTCATCGAGTTCCCCGATGGTCACCCGCGTGACCTGGTGCGTACCACACTGTACGTGGACGGGCAACTGATGGATGAAAACACCACCCCGCCATTCGACACCTTCACATGGGATATCAGCGGCTACACCGTTACCGGCGAACACGCGCTCGCCGTGGAAGCCGTGGACCGCCTAGGGTTGAGCCGGGTGAGCCTTTCGGTGCCGGTGATTGTCACCGTGGTGCAGCCGCCCACCGGCTGGAGAATTTTCCTGACCCGCTACCAGTCCGAATTGACACTGGTCGCGTCGATCCTGGCCGGGGTGGTGGTCGTGCTCATCATCCTGCTGGGCGTACGCCTGCGCCTGCCCTCACTGGCCGCCACGCGGCGCGCCCGCAAAGCCAGCGTCGACCCGGTGACCCAGCCTGTCCGGGCCGGAATCGAGCCACGCGGCAAGAAACCCGCCCGCTCCCCGCTGGATTGGATCCGCCGCGCCAGGCAATCGGCCATGCCTGCCGCCCTGGAGCGGGTCGATTTCAACGGGCACCCGCTGCCGGGCGCGCCCATCTCGCTTGGCGCGAGCGAGATCACCTTTGGTACCGACCCAATCCAGGCCTTGTACGTACTAGACGACCCTTCGGTAGCCGGGTTGCACGCCCGCCTGCTGTACGACGGCAAAAGCACGTTCACCCTGCTCGACAACCACACCATCAGCGGAACATGGGTCAACCTGGAGCCCGTACCGCCAGGTGGACGGATGCTGCGGCATGGTGATATGATTAATTTTGGCAGGCTGTCTTATCGGTTCATGCTGCGAAAGACCCCCCCTATCCAGGTGCCCCGCATCGAACGTGAAAAATGATCCGCACTGACCAGTCCCACCTTTACGTTACCGCCATGACCCACGAAGGCATGACCGGTAAAAACAACGAAGACAACTTCGGCGTAACCGCCTTTCGGTTGAGCGCCGGCAACCCCACCCCGGTTGTATTTGCCGTCGTTGCCGATGGCATTGGCGGGCACCGCTCGGGTGAGGTGGCCGCTGAAATGGCCATCGAAGTTATTGCCAATGAGGTGGCCCAATCCACCAGCAACAACCCCCTGCCCATCTTCCAAAAAGCCTTTTACAAAGCCAGCGAAGCCATTTACGCACGCGCCCAAGCAGAAGGCGGCGACAATAGGGGCATGGGCGCCACCTGCGCCTGCCTGATGGTGGTGGGCGACCGGTTGTATATTGCCTGGGCTGGCGATTCGCGCATCTACCTGGCGCGCGGCGAGCAGTTGCTGCGCCTGACCACCGACCACTCGTGGATTCAAGAAGCCATGGACAAGGGCATCCTCGACCCAGAAATGGCCGACAAGCACCCCAACCAGCATGTCGTCCGCCGCTACCTGGGTTCCCCCACCCCCACCGAACCCGACTTTCGCCTGCGCCTGCGCCCGGACGAAACGGACGCCCAAATGCGCGCCAACCAGGGTGCCATCCTCAACCCCGGCGACCGCCTGCTGATGTGCACCGACGGGCTGACCGACCTGGTCAGGGACAATGAAATCAATGCCTGCCTGCAAACCCGCGACCTGAACGCCGCCGCCAACAATCTCATCGACCTGGCCAACTCGCGCGGTGGACATGACAACATTACCGTGGTGCTCATGCGTGTGCCAGAAGGCGTCACCACCGGACCACTGCGCTGGATGGACTGGATGAAAAGCGGCTGACGCCCCGTTGCCTGATCGACCCCTGAAAAAGCTGCCCCGATAAGCACTCGGGACGGCTTTTTTTAGTCTTGCAGGTGGATGCCGCACTCGACCTTTTTGTGCCCCACCCAGCGCCCCGAGCGCGGGTCGGCGCCTTCCTGCACGGGGCGGGTGCACGGCCAGCAGCCGATGCTGGGATAGCCCTTATGGATCAGTTCGTTGACTGGCAGTTCGAATATCTCGATGTACGTCCACACCTGGGCCTCGCTCCAGTTGATGAGCGGGTTGACCTTCACCAACCCGTTGGTCTCGTCCCACTCGATGGCGCGCGATTTGGCCCGGTGGGCGGTCTGGTCACGCCGGATGCCGGTGATCCAGGCGCGCTTGCCGCTCAAGAATTGGCGCAGCGGGTGCACCTTGCGCATGCGGCAGCACTGGTTGGGCTCGCGCGCCCACAACGCCGGGCCGTGCCGGCTGGCCTGCTGCTCCAGGCTCAGTTCGGTGCTGACGCGCTGGAACTGCATATCGTAGCGGGCCTCCAGCTTTTCGCGCAGGGCGTGCGTTTCTGAGAAGAGCAGGTCGGTGTCGATGTAGAACACCGGGGTCTTGGGCGCCACTTTTTGCACAATGTCGAGGATGACGATGCCTTCCGGCCCGAAACCGGTGGCCATCACAAGCTTCTCGCTGTAGGTGTGCGCCGCCCAGGCAATGATCTCGTACGGGTAGCTGTTCTCGAAATTATCGGCCAGGATGACGACCTGGTCTCGTTCTGAGAGTTCGGGCATGGGACCTGCCTTGTTTATCAGCCCTGGGTGATGACCTGTTTGACCCGCCCCACCAGCCCATTGGTCAGGCGCACCTTGATGCCGTGCGGGTGCGTGGGCGAACTGGTCAGGATATCGCGCACAATGCCGCGCGTCAGTTTGCCGGTGCGCTGGTCTTGCTTGAGCACAACCTGCACTTCCAGCCCGGGGCGGATGTCTGCGCGGCGGGTGCCATCGGGGCTCATGCCGGGCTCCTTCAGCGCACCAGCGCCCACGAAACGGCCAGCAGGGCCAGGGCAGCCAGTGCCAGCGCTGCGGCCATGCCGAGGATTCGGTTGAGCAGCCCGGCATCCAGGAAGAGGCGGCGCAGCCCCAGTTTGCGCGCCTGGGTGGCCGCATCATCGCCGGGGGTGAGCAGCGGCGGGGTGAGCATCATCCAATTGATGAGCGCCTGGAAGACCTCGTGCGGGAAAAGGCTGCGGATGAGGAACATCAGGTCTACATCCAAGCCGGTGGTGTAGCGCAGCCGCGGCCGGCGGGCGTGGACGATCTTTGCGACCACCTGCGCCACAATGCGCGGGCCGCGGCCGTGCTGCAGGGCGTATTGATCGATCAGGGCGTTGTGCTGGCGCAGGGCCGCGTAATCTTCGATCTGACGGGCAGGCGCCTGGATGGATCCTGCAATGGCGGTGACAAAATAGCCCGGCTGCACGCTCGAAACGCGGATGCCCAGGTGGCGCAGTTCGCTGGCCAGGGCTTCGGTGTAACCTTCCAGGGCGTGCTTGCTGCTGGTGTAGGCGCTGAAAAAGGGCGGCACGGGCATTTCTCCACCGGCCGAGCTGATGTTAATGATCTGCCCGCTTTTTTGGGCACGCATGACCGGCAGCACGGCGTTAATCATCGCGATGACGCCAAAGAAATTGGTCTCAAACACCACGCGCACCTGTTCCACGCCGCCTTCCTCGCTGGCGGCGGCCGCGCCGATGATGCCGGCGTTGTTGATGAGCACATCGAGCCGCCCGGCCCGAGTCAGCACATTTTCCACGCACGCCCGCACCGACTCTGGTGAGGTCACGTCCAGTGTCAGGAAGGTGACGCCATTTTCCTCAGCCCGCGCAGGGTTGCGGCTGGTGCCAAAGACAAGGTGCCCCTGCGCGGCCAAAAGCTCGGCCGCGTGCTTGCCGATGCCCGCCGAAGCGCCGGTGATGAGGATGACTTTCTGCGCTGGCGCCATGCTACCCCAGCAGCCCTTCGCAGAAGGACAGGAAAGCCTGGATGTCGTCGAAGTTGGTCACCATGCCCACCGAGATGCGCACCGCGCCGCTCGATTTGCCGTCGATGCACAGGCGGAAGTCGTCGAGCGTGAGGCGGTCTTGGTGCCCGGGACCGTTGAAGCACACATCCAGCTCGACGCGCGAGATGCCCAACGCGACCTCCCCAGCGCCGGGGTTGCAGAAGCAGCCTGTGCGCAGCGAGATGTTGACGTTATTGGCGGCCGCTTCGATAGCGCGGTGGTCGATGGTCCGCCCGTTCTTGTCGAAGAAGTTGACCGTGACTGCCCCGCCGCGGCTTTCGGTGTCGGTGGGGCCATACACGCGCACCAGCGGCACGCCGGTGCTGTGTTTCATGGCGGTCAGGTTGTCGAGCAGCCAGCCGGTCAGGCAACGCACGCGCTCGCGGATCAGGTCCATGCCGATGCTTTCGAGGTGGCGCAGGCCGATGTCTACAGCCGGGATGTTGAGGTAGTCCACGGTGCCGTCTTCAAAGGCAGCGTGACCCTCGGCCAGGTAGTACTTGTCGCCCTGCACCGAGGCCACGGTGATGGTGCCGCCGGCGAACCATGGGCGGTGCAGCTTGCCCAACGCCGATTTGCGCGCGAGCAGCGCACCAATGCCAGTGGGGTAGCCGAACATCTTGTAAAACGAGAGCGGCACGAAGTCGGGTTTGTAGAGCGCCAGGTCCAGCCGGTTGGTGGGGGCGAAGGCGGCCGCATCCAGCAGCACATCCCAGCCCAGGCGGCGGGCCTTTTCGATCCATGCCGGGGGGTGCTTGACCGAGGAGAAATTCGATTGAGCCGGGTAGGCGAACAGGTTGTTGTGCCCCGGCTGGGCGCGCGAGAGCAGTTCATCCAGCATGCCTTCATCTACGCGCAAGTCGGGCAGCATGAGCGGGACGTAGGTGACCTGCGCGCCTTTGGCGTGGGCAAACTCGCGGATGCCGTTGACCGAGTTGTGGTTGTCGAAGGTCAGCAGGTAGTGGTCGCCGGGCCCAAAGGGGTAACTTTCGCCCACCAGTTTGAGCGCGCCGCTGGCGTTGGGCGTAAAGATGACATCGTACTCGTCCGGGTCGGCGTTGAAGAAGCGCAGCACGTGCGCGCGCGCACCTTCCACAAGGCGCGTGGCGGCCATCGAGGTGGGGTTGGATGAGTGCGGGTTGCCAAATACATGCTCGAGCAGCAGCGACTGGTGCTTTTTGACCTGCGAATCGGCATACAGCCCGCCGCCGGTGTAGTCCAGGTACACTTGGCCGGTACGGTCGAGCCGGTCGTAATCGCTGGCGCGCAGGGTGTCGAGATCGTGGGTATTCTCGTAACCCGGGTATTTCTGGATGAATTCTGCGTACGTCTTGGGCATGGGCGCCTCCTGTGCGTAATTTAACCACAATTCGCCGAGTCGGGATGGCCGAAGTGGCGCGCATTTCATTTCTGGAAGACCGCACGTGTCAGGTTTCGAAACTTGGGGGTAGAATTGGGCGATTGACCAAATGAGGCCCACCTATGGAATTTGAACCCGTCATTGGACTTGAAGCGCACGTGGAAATGCAGACCGCATCCAAAATGTTTTGCGGCTGCCCGGTCGTCGATTCCATTTCTGCGCCGCCCAACAGCGCCGTGTGCGAGGTGTGCGCCGGACTGCCCGGCACACTGCCGGTCATCAACCGGCGGGCTGTGGAGTTTGCCCTGCGCGTGGCCCTGGCCCTGGAATGCGACATCCAGCACACCAGCGTCTTTGCGCGCAAGAATTATTTTTACCCCGACCTGCCCAAAGGCTACCAGATCTCGCAATACGAGCAGCCGCTGGCCGTCAACGGGCGCCTCATCCTGCGCGCGGGCGGCGGCGAAAAGGTTATCCGCATCCGGCGCGTGCACCTGGAGGAAGACACCGGCAAGCTGACGCATGTGGATGGCGTCAGCCTGGTGGACCTCAATCGGGCCGGCGTGCCGCTGCTGGAGATCGTCACCGAGCCGGATTTTCACAGCGCGGCCGAGGTGCGCGCCTACGCCGAGAACCTGCGCACGCTGGTGCGCACGCTGGGCGTCAACAGCGGTGAGATGGAAAAAGGCGTCATGCGCATCGAACCCAACATTTCCGTGCGCCCCATGGGGCAGGCGGCGCTGGGCACCAAGGTGGAGATCAAGAACCTCAACTCGTTCCGCGCCCTCGAGCGCGGTGTGGATTACGAAATCAGGCGGCATATCGCACTGATCGAATCTGGTCAAAAGGTTGCACAGCAGACCGTGGGCTGGGACGAATCCGCGCAGGCCACCTACAGCCAGCGCTCCAAAGAAGACGCGCACGACTATCGCTACTTCCCCGAGCCAGACCTGCCGCCCCTGGTGGTCAGTGGCGCCTGGGTCGAATCCGTTAAGCGCGCGCTGCCCGAACTGCCCTGGCAGCGGCTGCGCCGTTATAAAGAAACGCTCGGCCTGCCGCATGCCGATGCCGCCCAACTGGCCGCCGAGCATGCCCTGGGCGAGTATTTCGACCGGATTGTGGAGTCTGGGGCTGGGGCGAAGGTCGCCGCGAACTGGGTGCTGGGCCCGCTCGCCGCCCTGCTTAACGAGAGCGGCCGGGGCATCGAATCGGCTCCGGTATCCCCGCAACAACTGGCTGACCTGATCCGTATGGCGGCGGGCGGCGAGATCAACCAGAACACGGGCAAGGCCGTGCTGGCAGAGATGGCCGCCAGCGGGCAGGATGCCGCGCAGATTGTGGCAGTGCGCGGGCTGCGCCAGGTTTCGGACGAAGCATTTATCGCGCAGATAGTAGCCGAAACGCTGGACGGGAACCCAACCGAGGTGGAAAGCTTCCGCGCGGGCAAAGAGACAGTGGCCAACTGGCTGTTTGGCCAGGTGATGCACAAGGCCGGGGGCAAGGCCAACCCGCAGGTGGTGCGCGAGGCGTTATTGCGCCAGTTGAGAGGTTGAAAGAGGACACCTGTCTGTGCTATAGTGAAGTGGAGGTCGCGCTTGCCCAGGGAGGGTGTCATGTGAGCGTATGCAGACCGTTGTATTAAGGTTGGAAAGGTAAACTCACGTTTTTGGGACGAGGGAACCGGCCAACCTATTGTGTTGATCCATGGTTTCGGGAGATTCATCGAAATATGGGAAACGTTGTTCCCGGCTTTGCTCCCACACTTCAGGGTCATTGCGCCAGGCCTGCCCGGTTTTGGACGCACGGATAAACCGCTGCGTGTGTCGCATGGGGTGGTCAATATGGCGCGTTTTTTGCGCGCCTTCATGGCCAGCACGCATGTTGAGCGAACGCATGTGGCCGGGCATTCATTTGGCGGCGGCGTGGCGCTGCAGGTGGTGGATCCGGGCGGGGTGGGACGCGAGGTGGACCTGCCCTCACGGCTGCTGACACTGCCCCTGGTGGGGGAGCTGCTATCGCACCGCAGCCATGAGGATTTCCGCAGGTTCCTTTCCCGTTCGACCACCAACACCCGCATGCTCACCGAAGAAAACATTGACCTGTTGTACGAGATGTCGCAACTACCCGGCGCTCGCAACGCCTTTTTGAAGACCGCCCGAGAAAATGGCACTTTTTTCAGGCAGAAAAAACAGGTTTACCAGCCCATCCTGTGTCACCTGCATGAAATCGAACGGGAAACCCTGGTGGTGTAGGGGCGCGATGGCCAGACCATCCCGGTGGGGCACGCGGAGTTTGCGCAGGCGCGGCTGCCCCATGATCGATGACGAAAAGACTTTCAGCGGGCTTTTTTGGGCGTTCAGCCGGCGCAGCACCCCTGATGGTTGGCGCTTGCCAGCCGTGCTATACTGATATTAGCCAAGGAGAACGCAATACATGGATTTGAACTACTGCATTCATGAACTGGAAACCAATGCCCGGGTGGTCGAAAAAATGATACAGGGGTTTGCCAGTGAACAAGTGCGCTGGAAACCCTCAGATTTGGAATGGTCGGCGCTGGAGGTGGTCTGCCACCTGCGCGATGAGGAACGCGAAGATTTCCCTTACCGCATTCGCCATTTGCTTTCAGGCTCAACAGAAAAGTGGCCGCCCATCCTGCCGGCCAAATGGGTGAGCGAGCGCAGCTACAACAGCGACAACCTGCAGCAGTCCCTCGCCGATTACCTGGCCGCGCGCGCGCAAAATGTGGACTGGTTGAAGTCCTTGCGGGTTGTCGATTGGGACGCGCGCTATACTTTCGAGCCGTTGGTGGGGCTTTCTGCCGGTGACTTGATGTCCGCCTGGACCGTGCACGATCTGCTGCATATTCGCCAACTCAACGAACTGAAATACCATTTTGGAGAGCGGCATCCATTTGAAGGCCGCATGATCATCTATGCCGGGGAGTGGTGAAGGTTGTCTGACATATCATGACGAAAACGTGATAACCCTCATATTGACGCGACTTGCAAACTCAGGTAAGGTTAAAGGGTACAGCAGAAAGCAAAAAGAGACATCTTATGACCTGTGTACGCAACATACCACGTGACTGAAGCGGGCGTCCGATCCGGGTGCCCGCTTATATCTTAATTTCACCCCACTCAAATTTGTTGTAGAGGAGAATTCCAATGTCTGGTCCGATCAATGCCTTTGAAATGGCACAAAAGCAATTCGATGGCGTGGCCAAGCTGCTCAACCTCGACCCGCAGATTGCCGAAGTGTTGCGATGGCCGATGCGCGAGTACAGCTTCCGCATCCCGGTGCGTATGGATGACGGCTCGCTGCGCGTCTTCCAGGGCTTCCGCGTGCAGCACAACGATGCGCGCGGCCCCAACAAGGGCGGCATTCGCTTCCACCCGTCCGAGACGTTCGACACCGTGCGCGCCCTGGCCACCTGGATGACCTGGAAGTGCGCCGTGGCCGACATCCCGCTGGGCGGCGGCAAGGGCGGCATCGTGGTCGACCCGGCCACCCTCTCGACCCCCGAAAAAGAGCGCCTGTGCCGTGGCTGGGTGCAGAACATGTGGAAGAACATTGGCCCGCGCCAGGATGTGCCCGCCCCCGATGTCGGCACCACCCCGCAGATGATGGGCTGGATGATGGACGAATATTCCCGCCTGGTGGGCGAATACACCCCCGGCGTGTTCACCGGCAAACCGCTGGGCGGCGGCGGCTCGGAAGGCCGCACCGAAGCGACCGGCTACGGCGTGATCTACACCGTGCGCGAAGCGATGAAGCACCTGGGTATGGATTCCACCAAGTCGGTGGCGGCCTTGCAGGGCTTCGGCAACGTCAGCCAGTATGCGGCCATCGGCTTCGTGGAAATGCTGGGCGGCAAGATCGCCTGTGTCTCGTGCTGGGACCGTCACAACAAGACTTCGTACACTTACAGCCACAAGGACGGCTGCGACCCACGCTTCCTGCTTTCCATCACCGATCAGTATGGCACAATCGACAAAGAAAAGGCCGTGGCTGCGGGCTATATCGTTGAGGACGGCGAAGCCTGGATCACCAAGGAAGCCGATGTGTTGATCCCCTCCGCGCTCGAGGGACAAGTCAATGCCGAGACGGTCAAGAATATCCACAGCCGCGTGAAGATCGTGGCCGAAGGCGCCAACGGCCCCACCACCCCCGAGGCGGATGAGTTCTTCAAGGCCAACAACATCTTCAACATTCCAGACTTCCTGTGCAATGCGGGCGGCGTGACCACCAGCTATTTTGAGCAGGTGCAGAACGACATGAACTTCTACTGGAGCAAGGATGAGGTTCTGCAGCGCCTGGACGCCAAGATGACCTCCGCGTTCCACGGTGTTTTGGAAATGAGCCAGAAGGAAGGCGTGTACATGCGCGACGCCGCCTACATGGTGGCCATCGACCGCGTGGTGAAGGCCATGCAGCTGCGCGGCTGGGTTTAACAAGCCAAAGCCTGCACAAACGCACCCCTCGACTTTGGCTTTTTGGTCGAGGGGCTTGAAAAGTGAAAGCCTTCTGAATAGAGTGTGGTTGCGAAACCAAGCTCAATCAGAAGGCTTTCATGATTCAAAATGGCACGCAGCCGATCCTTTTGCAAAAGTTGTTTGAGCTGTTGGAAGCACATCGAGGGGTGTTTGGACACGAACCCCTGACAACTGGCTCAAAAGGCAGGCTTTCCTCCCCGGTTTAGCCAATTCGGCTGCTCTCAATACCCAAATCTAAAGTCGAGGCGGCCAATTGAGGGCTTTTTGGATAGCCGCTGGCAGCAGGCGGGACGTTTGTGGTGAGAGGTCGTTGCTAAACTGGAAATGATACCCACGCACCGAGAGCAATGCCGCCTGTGGCGTTTTTCCGTACAGCGACTGGCACATTTCCAGCAGCATTTCGGGCGTGAGGTGATGGGTAAAGGGTGAGGTTTGGTATGCGGGCTGCAAGTCCACCATTTGCACCTCGACCGGAATGTTGCCGGTATGGGCGTCTACAAAGCAGACGCAGTCGAAGTCGCGGATATCTTCCGCCATTTCGGGGGTAAGCTGCAACTCGAAGCGGAATGTCACCCCCGGGGCAAACGGGAGTTCATCTTCCCAACTGGCGGGGGCAGGCAGCCCGAGTGCAGATGCAACGCCTTTAAGAATGTGCCAGGCAACCCCGTCATCTTGCCGGTCGGGGTTGCCATAGCCCAGGTATAGGATATGTGCCATGCAATCCGATCGCGTTAGTGTGCTGGCTGCGCCTAGCGCCCGTAGCCGGTACCCTGGATGAAGTCTTCCAGCTTGCTGATCATGTTGTACTGCTCCTGGAGCAACCCTTCAGCCAGCCCGCGAATGGAAACCATGCCCACAACCTTGTCGTTTTCCATGACCGGCAGGTGGCGCACACGGAACTTGCGCATCATCTCGGCGCATTCCTGCAGGCTGGTATCTGGCGAAACCATGACAATCTGGCGGGTCATCACATCTTTGACCGGGGTTTTATCGGCGTAGCGTCCTTTCACTTCGCCGTGGCGGGCGTAGTCGCGCTCGGTGAAGATGCCCACAATCGTTTCGCCTTCTGCCACCAACACCGCGCCGGTGTTGGCTTTTTCCATTACCTTGAGCGCTTGCAAGACCGTGTCGGCCACAGGGACGGTATGAATCTCTAACGCGTCCTTCTCTTCCAGCAGTTTGCGAACAGTGAACATGGTGTTCTCCTTTTTCAATCGCGCTTGAGCGTTTGGCGCAATGAGCCATCCGGGTTGAGCACATCCACCTGGATGGGCATTTGCCCAACGGCATGGGTGGAGCAAGACAGGCACGGGTCGTAAGCGCGGATGGCGGCCTCGACGCGGTTGAGCATGCCCTCGTGAACTTCGGGCCCGCGCACATAGGTCTTGGCGACGCTGTCCACAGCGTTGCTCATAGCCCAGTTATTGTGCCCGGTCGAGACGATCAGGTTGACGCGCAACAATTTGCCATTCTCATCGGCCGTGTAATCGTGGATGAGGGTGCCGCGCGGCGCTTCGATGACGCCCACGCCGTGACCGGTGTAGTTGCGGCGGGTGTTGAGGATGTCGGTGCTCATGATATCCTTATCCTCGCACAGCACGCGCACGCGTTCTGCGGCGAACAGGGCCTCGATGAGGCGCGCATAGTGGTAATACAACGTGTTCTCGACTGGTTT
The DNA here is from genome assembly GCA_034433165.1 of Anaerolineales bacterium. Classification (GTDB taxonomy): domain Bacteria; phylum Chloroflexota; class Anaerolineae; order Anaerolineales; family Villigracilaceae; genus DAOUAP01. Next base: position 58,470 of record DAOUAP010000022.1, read on the forward strand.
GCCGCCGTTAAGTCCTTTGAAGACTTTCAGTTCTTCGTTGGCCAGCGGGGTGTCGATCTTGCCCGAGATGTTAAGGCGGCCGAGCGGTCCCACGCGGTACACGCCCTCGGGCCAGCCCATCTTCGTATAGTACGGGAACTTGAGGTACGACCACGGCTCGACATGCTCGCGGATGTGTTCCAGATAATCCGCGATTGGGAAGCGCTCAAGCTCGGCGCCCTCGCGGTCGATCAGGCGCACGTTGCCGTCGTACAGTTCCAACCCGTTTTCGGGCGTGATGAGGCCGAAGTAGCCGGTGGGGAAGACCGCAAACTTGTTGATATCTTCCATGTTGCGCTCGGCCCAATCTTTCATGATCTGCAAACCGATCTGGATGGCCTCAATGGCCGCATCGACACCGCTGAGGATGCTGTCGCGTTCTTCGACCTTGAGCGCCTTGTTGACGCCGCCCGGCACCGCAAAGGTGGGGTGGATGCGCCGCCCGCCCAGGGTCTTGATGATCTCCTGCCCGAACTTGCGCAGGTTGACGGCCTTGAGCGTCAATTCCGGGTTGGCGCCCACCAACCCCAGCACGTTGCGCGTTTCGGGCGCGTGGTCGAAACCCAGCAGCAGGTCGGGCCCGGCCAGTTCGAAGAAGTGCATGCCGTGGCTCTGGATGATCTGGCCCATGTGCATCAGCTCGCGCAGCAGGTTGGCCGGGCGCGGCGGGGTCTGTCCGGTAATGGCATCGCTGGCTTTGGCGGCCGCCAGGTGGTGGCTGACCGGGCAAATGCCGCAAATGCGCGGGGTGATCTGGGGCATTTCGAAGTACAGGCGGCCTTCGCAAAACTTCTCGAAGCCGCGGAATTCGTTGACGTGCATGAAGGCGCGTTCCACCGTGCCGTCATCCTTCATGCGGATGGTGACCTTGGCGTGCCCTTCGATACGGGTAACGGGTTCAATCGTAATTTTTTGGGTCATGGTCAATCTCCAGTCGGTACGCGGTTTAGTGCCAGTGGAGCAGGTCGTCCTTCAGCTCCGGTTTGCGGCCTTGGGCCAGTTCAGCCAGGACATAGAAGATGACATCCGCGTCCGGCGGGCAGCCGGGCACGTTGTAATCGACCGGTACCACCTCGTGGATGGCGCGCGTCTGGGTCATGGTGGCCAGCTCGGGGTCGTTGGGTATCTCGCAGCCGGGTTCGTTGCTTTCGGCTTCCACGTAGGCGCGTTTGAGGGCCGCCTCGACACCGCAGAAGTTGCGCATGGCCGGCACACCGCCGAACACGGCGCAGTCGCCCAGGGCGACCAGTATTTTGGCGCGGGTGCGCATTTTGTGGGCCACTTCTTCGTTGGCGGTGTTGTTGATGCCGCCTTCCAGCACGCCCACATCCACACCGCTGGCGTCGGGCTCTTTCAGGTCGGTGATTGGGGTGGCGCGCAGGTCGGCCAGTTCGGCCACTTTGAGGATGCGCTCGTCCATATCGAGCAGCGACATGTGGCAGCCGGCGCAACCGCACATCCAGTCTGAAGCGATCTTGGGTTTAGCCATGGTCTGTTCTCCTTACCGTTATTAGTTCAACGCCATGCTCGGCTTGCGCTCGCGGATGGCTTGCTGCCAGTCGGCGCGCACCGGCATGTTCATGCGCATGGCGATCTCGCCCAGCACGGCGGCGCTGTCGCGCACAGCTTCGGGACCGGTGAGCACTTTTTCGGCTTTCTGCACCCGCCCGTCCAGGTTAATGTAGTGGCCTTCCTGCTCGGCCCAGGTGGAAACGGGCAGGACGACATCGGCCTGCTCGGTCAGTTTGGACTGGTAAGCGGCCTGCACCACCAGGTAGGGCGCTTTGACGAGCCGCTTCACCAGCCTGCCGGAAACGTAATCGTCGCCGATGGCGGCAAACACGGCCTGTTGCCCGTTGAGAACAAAGGGGGCATCCAGCCCGAGCAGCGCGGCGGCCGTGCTGTTGGCCTCGCCTTTCATAGAGATCAGGCCCGCGCGTTCGCGCTCCACCGCGCCGACCAGAATGGCCAGGCTGTGCAGGCTTTCGATGAGGTGTTCGCTGCGCTGGGCGGTGATGCCCTTGCCAAATAGGATGACCGGGCTGATGGCGCCGGCCAGCATGCGGGCCGCCTGGGTCAGTTTTTCCAGCGGGATGCCGGTGGCGCGCACGGCCTCTTCGATGAGCCGGGCGGCGTTGGGCAGGGCCAGTGGTGTACGCCCCAGCCCTTCCTTGACGATGATGGCCTTGAGCCCTTCCACCAGGGACAGGTCGGAGCCAGGCTGGTTGACGAGCGCGAGATCGGCCAGGTCTTCCAGGACGCCTGCCTGCGGGTTGATGCTGACCAGGCGCATGCCCTTGGGCAGCGCGCGTTTGATGAGGAAGCCGGCCACCATGTGGCTGTTGACGATGTCCGCGCCCAGGCACAGGGTCAGGTCGGCGGTGCGCAGCACATCCAATTTGCCTTCGAAAGCGCCCATGCGCTCGGCCACAGCAAACACGGCGGCGGTGGTCATGCCTTCTTCGGTGCTGGTGACTATGTGGGCTTTGAATTCACCGGCAAATAGTTCCTTGAACATGGAAAGGGTTTCGACCGGCAGGCGGGTGGAGGCAATGGCGGCCACACCAGTGTGGGCATCCCCGGCCAGGGGTTTGAGTTTGTCGGCCACTGCGCCCAGGGCTTCATCCCACGAGACGGGTTCGAGCTGTCCGTTCTTGCGTACCAGCGGCGAGGTGATACGTTGGCGCGATTCAGTCATCGGGTCGTAGCGTCCGTGCTCGCACAGCAGCCCGTGGTTGACGGGTCCCGTCCAATCGCCTTCGATGCGCACCAGGCGGTTATCGCGCACCAGCAGGTTCACCGAGCAGCCCACCGAGCAACCCACGCACACCGACTTGACTGGCGTAATTTGCGCTTCGTTGCCCTGGTAGGCGCTGGTTCGGTCAATGAGCGCGCCGGTGGGGCAGACCTGCACGCACGTGCCGCACTTGATGCAGGTGCTCTCGCCCAGCGGGACGTTGGTATCGGCAATGATGATGCTGGCCGCGCCGCGTTCGGCCACCGAGAGGGTGAAGTTGCCTGCCAGTTCGCCGCAGGCGCGCACACAGCGCCGGCACAGGATGCAGCGGTTGTTGTCGAGCACGAAGTAGGGGTGTGTGCTGTCGACCGGGTAATTGTTCCAGCCGGGCTGCATGGGCCAGTGGGTCATTTCTTCGTGGTAGGCGGCGTTTTGCAGCTCGCAGTCGCCGCCGCTCACCTGGCAGAACGGGCAGAAGTGGTTGCGCTCGCTGAACAGCATGGAGAGGACGAACTTGCGCGATTTCTTGAGCGCTTCAGTCTCGGTGCTGACCACCATGCCCTGGGTGGCGGGCAGGGTGCATGAAGCAATCGGCACGCGAAAGCCCTGCACCTCCACAATGCACAGGCGGCAGCCGCCGTAGGGAGTCAGTTCCTTGTGATCACACAGGGTGGGGATGGTGATGCCGGCCTGTGCTGCGGCGCGCAGCACGGTGGTTCCCTCGGGAACTTCGATTTGCTTTCCGTTGATCGTCAGTTGGACCATAAATTCCTCTTTTGATGCGTCTTGAAGCGCAATTATGCGGTTTGTAATTCGGCAGACATTTCGCACACGCCGCTGGGGCACACGCCCAGCAAGATGTGGGCCTCCACCTCGGCGCGGAAGTGTTTGAGCGTATCTCGGATGGGCACAGCCGCCGTTTGCCCCAGCCCGCAGTTGGAAGCGAATTCCATTTCTGCGGCCAGCGCAATCAGTGTATCCAGGTCGGCCTGTTTGCCCTTGCCCTGGCTGATGCCAGTCAGAATGCGCAGCGCGCGCTCGGTGCCCACCCGGCAGGGTGTGCACTTGCCGCACGATTCGAACTTGAAGAATTTCATCAGCGCGACGGCCAGGTCCACCACGCAGGTGCTTTCATCACACACCAGCAGCGCGCCCGAGCCCAGCGAGACGCCCGCCTTGCGGAACGACTCGAAATCCATGGGCGTGTCTTGCAAGCTGGCCGGGATGATGGAGCCGCTGGAGCCGCCGGTCTGCGCCAGTTTGAAGGTGGCGCCCCCTTTCATCCCCTGCCCATAAATGCCGATGACCTCGCGCAGGGTGATGCCCATGGGCACTTCGATGAGCCCGCGAAAGTTGATGTTGCCCAGCAGGGTGTAAGCCTTGGTGCCGGTGCTGGAGGACGTGCCAAAGGTGCGGTACCAGCCCGCGCCGTTCAGGATGATGGGCGGCACATTGGCCAGTGTTTCCACGTTGTTCACCAGGGTGGGTTTGCCCCACAGCCCGTGTGTGGTGGGGTAGGGCGGGCGGGCGCGCGGCTCGCCGCGTTTGCCCTCGATCGATTCCAGCAGGGCGGTCTCTTCGCCGCACACATAGGCGCCCGCGCCGCTATGCACGTGGATGTTGAAGTTGAACCCGGAATCCATGATGTTCTTGCCCAGCAGGCCAAAGGCGCGGGCCTGTTCGATGGCTCTTTCCAGGCGGCGCTGGGCCAGCTGGTATTCGCCGCGCACATAAATGTAACCTTCGTCTGCGCCCACGCAGTACCCGGCAATGGCCATGGCCTCGATGATGCTATGCGGATCGCCTTCGATGATGACCCGGTCTTTGAAAGTGCCCGGTTCGCTTTCGTCGGCGTTGCAGACCACATATTTTTTGGGGGATTTCGTGCCGGCCACGAAGCGCCACTTGCGCCCGGTGGGGAAGCCCGCCCCCCCGCGCCCCTGCAAACCCGATTTCTCCAATTCTTCCATCACTTGCGGCGCCGGTGTACCCAGGGCTTTGGCCAACGCCTGGTAGCCCTCTTCAGAAATATATTCTTCGATATTCTCCGGGTCGATGCGCCCCGCCCGGCGGGTGACGATGCGCTTTTCCATGGGCGCAGCGCCCTTGCGCGACTTGAGCCAACCAATGCGCCCGGAAAGTTCCTTCACCGGGGCCAGCAGGTCTTCGACCACGCGCCCTTTATACAGGTGTTCTTCCACGATCCGGCGGGCATCATCACTGCTGACCGGGCCGTAAGCGCAGGCTTCGGGGTACACAATCACCATCGGCAGGATGTCGTGGCGGCCTACCTCCACGATCTGCGAGAGGGCGATCTCGTCGTTCAACCCAAAGGCTGACAGTTCTTGCTGGAAGCGTTCATAAACAGCCCCGGCGTCCTTGCGCAGGCTGTCGGCATCCATCGAAACCAGGACCATCGAGCGGTGAAATTTCATGGCATGCCTCTATTCGTACTTCGCAAAAATTTCCGGCAGTTGGTCTGGTGTCACGTTGCCGTACACATCTTCATCAACCACCATCACCGGTCCCACGCCGCAAAGGCCCAGGCAGCTGACCGTTTTGAGCGTGAAGCGCCCTTGCGGGTCGGTTTCGCCGGCCTTCAGGTTGAGCGTAGACTGCACACTTTTCCACAGGTCGCGCGCGCCCTGCACATGGCAGGGCGCTGATTCGCAGAACTGCACCACGTGGCGCCCCACCACCCCGGTGTTGAGCATGTGATAGAACGAAGCCAGTCCGTACAACTGTCCTTCGGATACCAGCACATGCTCTTCCGGTTGGTGCAAGAATTTGCGCGCCAGCCGGATGGCCTCGGCGGGGATATACCCGTTTTCCCGGTTGATCTCCAGCAGAATCGGAATAAAAGCATCGGGCGTGGCGCCGTGCTTTTCCACTGCGGTCTGCACAATGTCAGACAGGCCTCTTTTTTCCGCTATTTGGGTCATCCTGCCTCCTGCGAGGAAAATCTCCGCCGGCCGCCTCGAGAACGGCCGGCGGGTGAAAGGTCAACTTAGTATGCTGATGGCATTGAAGTTACACACTTGGGCGCAAATGCCGCAGCGAATACAGGTATCGTCATCGATGTGGTGGATTTGCCGCCGCTCGCCGCGAATGGCCTCCACCGGGCAGTTGCGGGCGCACACGGTGCAGCCGGTGCAGGCAGGCGATGTGATCTCGTAGCGGATAAGCGCTTTGCACACCCGGGCCGGGCAGCGTTTCTCGACCACGTGGGCAATGTACTCTTCTCGGAAGTGCTGGAGTGTGCTCACCACCGGGTTGGGTGCGCCCTGCCCCAGCCCGCACAGCGAGTTCTTGATCACTTCTTCGCACAGCATTTCCAGGTTATCAATGTCTGCCAGCGTGCCCTTGCCCGCGCAGATCTTTTCCAGCACATCCAGGATGCGGCGGGTGCCCACGCGGCACGGGGTGCATTTGCCGCACGATTCTTCCTGGGTGAATTCCATGAAAAAGCGGGCAATGTCCACCATGCAGGTCTCTTCGTCCATGATGATCATGCCACCCGAGCCCATCATCGAGCCAGCCGCGGTCAGAGCTTCGTAATCCACGGGCAGGTCGAGGTGTTCTTCCACCAGGCAGCCGCCCATAGGCCCGCCGGTCTGGATGGCCTTGAATTTCTTGCCATCCTTGATGCCGCCGCCCACTTCATAGACCACTTCGCGCAGGGTGATGCCAAACGGCACTTCGATCAGCCCGGTGTTGACCACGTCACCCGCAATGGCAAAGGTTTTGGTGCCCTTGCTCTTTTCGGTGCCCATGCCGGCGTACCAGTCCGCGCCCTTGAGCAGAATCTGCGGCACCACGGCGTAGGTTTCCACGTTGTTGTTGTTGGTGGGCTTGCCCCACACGCCCTTCACCGCCGGAAAGGGCGGCCGCGGGCGCGGTTCACCGCGTTTGCCTTCGATGGAGGCGATCAGCGCGGTCTCTTCCCCACATACGAAGGCCCCGGCGCCCATGCGCACTTCCAGCTCGAAGGAAAAGCCGGTGCCAAAAATGTTTTCTCCCAAAAAGCCGAATTCGCGCGCCTGGGCAATGGCAATGTTCAGGTTCTGCACCGCAATCGGGTATTCTGCGCGGCAGTAGATGTAACCCATGCTTGCGCCAATGGCGTAAGCGGCGATAATCATACCCTCCAGCACCGAATGCGGGTCACTCTCCAAAACGCGGCGGTTCATGAATGCGCCGGGGTCGCCTTCATCGGCATTGCAGGTCAGGTACTTGGGATTGTCCGGCACCTGGCGGCACAGCTGCCATTTGCGCGCCGCCGGGAACCCGGCCCCGCCGCGCCCGCGCAAACCCGATTTGGCAACCTCGTCGATGACCTGCTCGGGGGTCATGCCAGCCAGCACATTGGCCAGTGCCTGGTAGCCGTCTTCGGCAATATATTCCTCGATGTTGTGCGGGTCGATCTTGCCACAGTTGCGCAGCACAATGCGCACCTCTTTGGGTTTGGGCGCGCCCAGCTCTTCATCGGTCACGACCTGGGTTTGGGCACGCAGTTTTTCGACCACGCGGCCCTTCAGGAAGTGCTCTTCCACCAGGTAGGGGATGTCGTCCACGCTCAGGTTGGCGTAATGGACGTTTTCGGGGTATACGATCATGTCCGGGGCGAAGCGGGCCGGGTCGCCGATGCGCGAGGTTTCCAGCACCTGCACTTCGTCGATCAGGCCTTGCGCTACCAACTCGTCATTGAGCGCGTCGAGCACATCGTGCGCGCCTGCATCAATGCAGGCCGGGTCTACCGATACGAGAATGTGAGAACGATAAAACGGCATGAGTTCCAATCCTTACCACAGAGCTCGCCAGGGATGCTCTGCATTCCTGGCGAAGGGTTTTTAACCAGGAATGACGTATTCCGTCACCACCGCGCCGCCTATCACATGCTTTTCCATGATCTCGCGGGCGGCAAATGGGGTAACACGCCCATAGGTGGTGGTGGCGCTGCCCGTAATGACCTGCACCACGGGCTCCCATGAGTCCAGCCCCATGTTGCCGGTCTGACGCACGGTGATCTCGGTCAGGTTGCGCTGTTCGATGATTGTGAGAATTTCTTTCAGCGTGTCGCGCGCGCCGGCGGCGATGCCGGGTGTGCCCATGGCCACCACAATTTGCACGCGCGATTCGATGGACCTGATATCGCGTTTTTTGAGGGCTTCATCGCGAATACGCTTGAGGTCTTCCAGGCTTTTTACGGTTGGCATAATTTATCTCCTTGCTTCCGCCAGCCCCTCTTCGAGCGTGGTGCGCACATAAGCGATCACGTCGGGATGGGTGAGCGGGAAACCATCCAGGGCGGCTTTGATGGGTTGGTCGTCGAATTCAAAGACGTGTGGCGCGCTTTTGAACGGCGGCGCATACGTGTAAGTGAAAATCCAATGCACATCCGGGTGAGCCAGGGTGAGGGTTAGGAACGTGGCGGTAAGATCACCCAGGGGCATGCGGTCGATGTGCGAGTGCTGAAAGGTGGCCTCTACGCGGGTGCCGGCGCCCGGATTTGAAATGACGCGCAACCCGCCGCTGCACATTTCGGCGCAAGATTTGAGCAGGGGAATGCCCAGCCCCACGTTGCGCGTGGTGCGGCTGGTGAAGAAAGGATCAGTAACCTGCCGCACGGTTTCCTCTGACATGCCCACCCCGTTGTCTTCCACGCTGACTGCCAGCCGGTCAGTACGGAAATCTTCCAGCACATCAATGCGCACACGCGTAGCCCGGGCGCTGACGCTATTTTCGGCAAGATCGAGCAGATGCAGGGCAATTTCTTTCATACTGGTGACACGTTTGGGGGTGAATTAACCTTCCAGCAGTTTTTTAATGAGCTGTGGGAACTTGTTGGGGCGCACCTTGCCCACCACCTCTTCATCCACCGTGATGACCGGCGCCTGTGAGCAGGCGCCCACACAGCGGCATACTTCCATGGTCAACTGTCCATCTGGTGTAGTGGCGCCGACTTCGATGCCGGTGATGGCTTTGGCCTTTTCCATGAGTTGGGGCACACCGCCCACATAACAGGCCGTGCCCATGCAAAACTTGACCGTGTGCTTGCCGCGCGGCTGGGTGGTGAAAAATGAGTAGAACGTGACCACACCATGCACCGCGCCCACCGGAACACGCAGCCGCCTGGCGACATAACGTTCCATATCCGGCGAAACGTAACCTATCTTGTTTTGGATGTCATTGAGGATGACCATGAGCGCGCCCTGGCGGTGCAGGTTGGCATCAATGATCTCATTCAGTACATCACGCTTGTTGTCACACAGTCCATCGGCGCCATGCGTGGGTACAGTGGGGACTGGTGTTGTTGTTTCGGTCATAAAAGCTCCAGGCAAATATGGATAATTTTTATCGTAATTACCTGCCACTATACCAACTTTGCGCGCGGGGGCATATATGGCAAATGTCATTACTTGGTTGTCTATTTGGGTTATTTGTGATTTTGTTCACAATATAGTGAAATATATCACAATGTGTTCGTAGTTTACCTTCTTTGGGCGGTTTCGTCAATGTCAAATGTCATGCGCCGGGGATGACAAAAGCCGTAAACGGTGTGGAAAAATCAGCGCGGGGGAATGATCGTAAAATCTCCCTGGCGAATGGCCTCGCGCAGCCCGCCAATTGTGGGCGCATTAAGCTCGAACACGGTTGCGCCCAGGAATTCGCCTGCGTAGTGCACATCGCCATTCTGGATGAGGGGCAGGGCATCGATTTGCGGAAAACGCTGGCGCGCTTCGAAAGGTGTGGTGAAACGCGACAACTCGAGAACATCGAACCCGGGCGGCACCAATCCCAGCACAGGAATCAACCCGTAGGTGCGCCGGTCTACATGGGCCGGGAAGCACCACCCTCCCAGCGCTGTCACGCCCGCCAGGGCTTGCTCCAGGGTGAGGGTGACCGAGGTGATGAGCATGCGTTCTTCGCGCCGGATAAATTCGCCGGAGGCATCGACAACGAATTGTTCGCCAATACGCTCCGGGTCGTTGCGCAGGTCGGGGTAATGCGCATCGACACGCGCCTGCCATGCGGCCGCTTGTTCGAGGGTATCGAACAGGCATAGCAGGTGTACTTCTTCGCGGGTTTGCAGTTCCATGCCGGGCAGCACAGACAGTTCGGTGCCTTGCGCTGCGGCCATGACCGCCGCGGCATTGGCGGTGTTGTTATGATCAGTGATGGCAATCAGGTTGATGCCCTCGTCCAACGCAGACCGCACAATGACAGGGGGGATCATCTCAACCCCGGCGCAGGGTGAGAGTACGGTATGCACGTGGAGGTCGGCGCGGAATCTCACCAGAGTCCCATCTCCCACAGTTTGCCGGCAATTGGGTAGGTGGCTTCGGGGGTGGAAAGCAGGATAACTCCCTGGGCTTCGGCGCGGGTCACAACTTCGGGGTCAGGCTGGGCGGCCTCGGTGATAATGACCGCGCTCACCTCGCGCAGCGAGGCCACAGCCACCACGTTAACGTGGGCTTGCAGGGTGATCCAGATGTTGCCAGGTTGTGCACCGGCCATGGCGCAGCTGAGCATGTCGCTGGCATAGCCGCCTTTGGGTTCGATGGCGCTGAAGTTGTGGGATGGGGTGAGCGGGGTGAGTTCGAGTTGCTCGATGATGTTTTGCAGGTTCATGGTTCCTCCTCGATCATCAAATAGGGCCAGCGCCTTTGCGCTCAGACGGGTGGTTCTTCCATTTGACCGGCGCTGCCTTTGAACTTCTCTTCGGCGCGCAGGTTAATTTCCATGAGCAGTTTGGTGCCCTTGCCGGGGGATGAATCCAGTTCCACTTTGTCGACACAGCGCTGGATATTGACCAGTCCCATTCCGGCGCCAAAGCCCATGGCGCGCGCCTCGGGGGTGGCGGTGGACCAGCCCGGTGTAAGCGCCTGGGTGACATCGGCAATGCCGGGCCCGTCATCGGTGGCTTGCATGAGGATGCGGTGCGGTTCAATTTGCACACGCAGGATGCCGCCGTTCGTAGCATGAATGATGAGATTGATCTCAGCTTCGTAAACGGCGATCCCGCACTGACGGGCCAACTGCGGGGTGGCGCCCAGGCGCAGCAAGGCGCGCTTGATGTGGCTGGAAGCCTGCCCGCCGTGCAAAAAATCGCGTGGTTTGATGCGATAGCGCAAGATGAGGCTGGTGCGGTCTGATGTAATGTCTTCGAACAGGTGGCTGGCGCGGTAACGGCGCAGTTCTTCTTCGTGATAGTCTTTTTGCAAGGCCAGCAAGATGCCGCGTGTGATATCACCCTTGGTGATCATGCCGACCAGTTTATCGTTTTCATCGATGACCGGCAAACGCCCCAGGCGGGTCTTTGTGAAGGTCTCGAGCGCCTTGACTATCGAGTCGTAATCGCGCGCGCTGATGGTCGGGCTGGTCATATAACGCCACACAGGGGCCTGCATATCGTTTTCGCTCATGGCACGCACGATGTCTTCCAGGCTGATAATTCCGACCATCACACCATCGCGCAGTACCGGTGCGCCAGAAATGCGATGCTCGCGCAGCATGCCGAGCACTTCAGAAATTTTCATATCTGGGGCTACGGTGCGCACCTCGCGCGACATGACATCGCGGTTTTTTAGCTCGTAAGAGAGTTCTTCGACGCGGCCAATCTCGCGTGCGTCCTGGTCGGTGACCACACGGCCGCGCCGTCCGTACAGCTCTTGCAGGGTACTACTCATGACTGCCGTTCATGTTGATCTCAAAGCTGCGCAGCCCGGCATGGTAAAGCCGCCCGCACAGTTCGAACATGCCGCGCTCGCTGGAAATAAGCGGAATGCCCTCCTGGGTGGCAATTTTGAGCATTTCGGGCGTGGGCTGCTTGCCGCGCAGGAAAATAATGGCGCGCACATCGGCCATTTGGGCCGTACGGATGACTTGCGGGTTGCACAGCCCGGTGAGCAGCACCGCATCGGGCCGGGCCACGGCCAGCACGTCGCTCATCAGGTCAGCGCTGACCCCGCCGCTGATCTCGTGATCGGTGTAGGCTTTGGGGTTCAGGATCGTGCCTTCGGCGTGTTGGATGATCTCGCTCAGTTTCATGTTATTGGTAAAAATCCTTTCGGTGCGCTTGTACGGTGTCATTATCCCGCATAACACCAGGTTATGGTAGTCGTTTCCTCACAGATAGCGGATGATATTTGTCATATTGTGAGTTTTTTCACAATATTATCAGGGGGAGAGCAAAGACGTTCAGGAGGCGGCCGGGCGGATGGCGCGCCGCAGAGCGGCCAGCAGCAGGATGCCCCCCATCACCAGCAATGCGCCGCCGCATAACAACAAACCCGGCGCGTCATCCATCCCGCCTGGGGGTTGGGACTGTGATGAAACCTCTTGCGCGGTGCTGAATGGCAGGGCAGTGACCGTCACCGACGGCGGCAGCGGGGTGACAGACAGGTTGGGGTTGGCTGTGGGAAGCCCGGTTTGGGTGGGGTAGGCTGTGGCAGAAGGGGCGGGGATGACGATATCCGAGCCCTTCAACCGGGTGGGGGTGGCGGTGGCGACCAACGGGGGCAAATCGGTGGCGGTTGCGGTGGGGCCGGGAACGGCCTGCAAGGCTGCATCCACTTGGATCAACCCATAGCCGGTGAACACATCCCAGCCAGGGGTGTCGATGTCAAGCGCGGTGGATTCCATCCAGGCGCGGGCGCTCCAGGCGTTGCCACCCGGTAACCCCATGAGGATGGCTGCCAGCCCGGCCACGTGCGGCGCGGCCATAGAGGTGCCGCTGCGGTAGATTGTTCCGCCACCGATGTTCAAGCTGTATATGGACACACCCGGCGCGGCCAGGTCAAGGTCGGGTCCAAAATTGGAGAAACCGGCGCGTTGGTTGGCGGCATCGGTGGCGGCCACGGCAAGGACAGCGGGATAAGCGGCCGGGTACAGCACGCTGCCCGCGCCCGAATTGCCAGCTGCGGCCACCAGCAGCGCCCCGCGGCTGGCGGCGTAATCGACTGCATCGGCGAGTACGCTGGAAGGCGCAGACCCGCCCAGGCTGAGGTTGATGACCTGCGCGCCGTTATCCACGGCCCAAATGATCCCGGCTGCCACATTGGCATACGTGCCACCGCCGCCCGAATTGAGCACCTTGACCGGCAAAATGCGCGCGCCCCACGAAACGCCCGCCACATCCAGCCCGTTGTTTGTGAGGGCGGCGGCAATGCCAGCCGCGTGTGTGCCATGTCCAAAGTCATCCTGCGGGATGGCGTCGTTGTTGACGAAGTCGTAGCCAGGCAACAGTTTTCCGGCCAGGTCTGGGTGGGAGAGGTCCACGCCAGAGTCCACGATGGCAATCGTGACCGCCGCCGAGCCAGTTGCGATGTCCCATCCCTGCTGAGCGTGGATGGCCGTCATGTTGTATTGGTTGACCCAGCCGGGATCGTTGGGGATGGTTTCGAGCGCCTGGACAAGGTTGTTTGGCTCGGCATACATCACGGCCGGGTCACTGCTCAATTGCGCCAGGATGGACTGTGCCTGATCGGCAGGTATGTTCAGGATGACAACGCCCAGCCGGGCGAGTTCTGGGGGGGTGTGGGCTTGCCACTCACCGGGCAATGCGGTAAAAGCCTGGGCGGTCTGGTCTGCCTGGTAACGCACCACGACCTGGGACATTTCTGCCGGGGGCGTTTCTGAGGCTGCCCCTGTTGGAATGGGAAGCGGGGTTCCTGCCGGCGAGTCGCCAGGCAGGCTGGCGGGCGTGCCGGTTTCGGATTGCAGCGCCGGTGCGGCGGACATCCATCCCCCCGGCAAAGCAGCCCATGCCATGGCAAGGAAAAACACAAGCTGGCTTTTCAGCGTTCTTTTCGTGAAGGTGAACGGGCGGTACGACTTCTGGGGTTGCATTTTAAGAACCTGGCATTTCGGGAACCAACAAGAACCGGGAGCTCAAGGTGCGAGCAGGCGAAGGTACGCCTGAAAAGTCTGCTTGTTAACATGCGCGATGTCAAACCGCTGTTCGGCCATCTGGCGGCTTGCTGCGCCCATTTGCCGGCGCAGTGCGCCATCCTGCAACAAGCGCGCCAGCGCTTCGCTCAATTGCAGGGCGTTGCGCGCTGGAACCAGGTAGCCATTGATGCCGTTTTGCACGACATCACGACATCCCGGCACATCGGTTGCCACCAGCGGGCGGGCGCATGCGGCGGCTTCGATCAGGATGGTTGGCAACCCCTCCCGATAGCTGGGCAGGGTTACGACATGCGCCGCTGAAAAAACCACGCGCATATCAGATTGCCAGCGCCAGTGTTCGACTATTCCCTGCTGCGACCAGGCCTGGATGGTTTCTTCAGGAATGCTGGCCGGGTTGCCAGGGTCATTTTCGCCAACCAGAAGGAAACGGGCTTTGAGGCCCTGCCTGTTGGCCTGGCGCGCCGCTTCGACAAATTCACCCACGCCTTTGTCCCATAAAAGCCGCCCGGCCATGACCACCGTGGGAATACCGCCCGGCTCGGGCAGGGGCTGGTAAAACGCGGTATCGACCCCCACCCCTTCAATGAGTATGGTCTGATCTTCGCGTACAAATTTTTCCTGGAGGAAAAAGTCGAGATCGGTCTGGTTCTCGAAAATGGTCACACCCTGCCCCAGCCGGAAAATGAAACGGTACATGGCTTTTAGCAGTGTGCGCAACAGCCTGGCGTGCCAGTTGCCGGCTAAAAAAACATACCCCAGCCCGGTCACCGAGCGAACAACCGGTTTGATTCCGAGAATCCAGGCTGCCAGTGAACCGTACAGGACTGGTTTGATAGTGTGCAAGTGAACCAGGGTGGGTTTTTCTTGCCTGAATATGGTTGCAAGTGCGTAAATGGCGGCCAATTCGGCAATGGGATGGGTGGATTTTCTGCCAACCGGCCAGTCTACCCACTTAAACCCATGATCCCTGATGGATTGGACGTACTTGCCATTCGGCGACACAAAAACGACCTCCATGTTTTGGCGGCGCAGGTAAACGGCCAGGGCCAGCCGAAAACGGAAAAGATACCAATCGGTGTTCGAGACGAATAATATTTTCATGACGCGTTGAACAGCCCCTGGTACAGCCTGAGCAAACGCGCCTGCATAATGTGCCAGCCATAGCGGCGCTCGTAGGCCCGGCGACCATTCTCTCCCAGGCGGTTGCACAAATCCCGATCTTCCGCCAATCGGGTCAGGGCATCTTCAAGCGCGGCTTCATCGCCATAGGGCACAATCAAACCGCAGTCGCTGGCTGCGATCATCTTGTCCATGTTCGTGTCCTGGCAAACGATAATGGGTTTGCCGAGCATCATGGCTTCAAAGACTTTGTTGGGGCTGGAGTAGCGATGGTTGGGGATGGCCGGGTCGTATGTTGCGAACAGGGCGTCTGCTGCCAGGCTGAGGTCAATTGCCGCCTGGTAGGAAATGCGCCCCAGGTAGTGCACATTGGGCAAAAGCTGGCTGTGAGCTTTTATGGATCCTTCATCGCCGCCAAAACCGGCAATGGACAACTCCCAATCTGCATGGCGTTCCAGCACGTGGAGCACTTCGAAAAGCCCCCGCTCCACCTGCAGCAGCCCAACATAAGCCAGCCGAAATGTCACGCCAGGGGGATACCCCGCATGTACCGGAGAGACTGCGCCGTGGGTATCTTCGGGCGCATTATAGATGACTTCCAGCCGCGTGGGTTTTGCGTCTTGGATCTGGGCCCTGCGCGCATCATCCACAATAATGACCGCATCTGCGCGGGCAATGGACCAATAATCGATGGCGCGAATAAGCCTTTTAATCCACCCTGGAGTTCGGCGCAGGTGATCGGCATAGAAATCGAAAATATCGTACACCACTTTCTTTCCGAACCACGCCTGCATGCACAAGGCTGGCAAAACGGTATCAAAATCACAGGCGTGGATGGCGTCGTATTTTGCGCGATTTTTGGCAAGCCAGAGCAATAAACCCGCCTGCCAGCGTATCAACGCCGGCAGGTTGCCCAAACCGGCGCCATACTGCGCGCGAATGCGCAAGCGGTGAATGTCCAGTCCATCGAGGGTTTCCGTTTCGGGCAAAGCGGCGCTGCGATCCCAACCGACAGCAGTGACCGCATACCCTGCGCCAAGCAGTGCGCGGGCCTCTTTTTCCACGCGCGGGTCAGGGGCAACCGGGTTGGAACGGCAAAACAAGATACGCGATGCGGGCATAGTGCGTTTGTCTCTCAGGTGATTTCGCCAATGGCAAGGCGCATCAGGTAGTCGCCATACCGGTTGTGGCTGAGATTAAGCGCCAGGCTGCGCAACTGGTCTTGGTCAATAAACCCCATGCGAAACGCGATCTCCTCCGGGCAAGAGATCATCATCCCCTGGCGCTCTTCCACAGCCTGGATGAAGGTTGCCGCCTGTAAAAGTGATTCGTGCGTGCCGGCATCCAGCCAGGCATAGCCGCGCCCCATGATCTCCACGTGCAGTTGTTTTTTCTCAAGGTATCTCAGATTTAAGTCGGTGATTTCCAGCTCGCCGCGCATTGAAGGCTGCAGGCTTTCGGCCATTTGCACAACCTGGTGGTCATAAAAATACAATCCGGGCACGGCGTACTTGGATTGGGTTTTTTCGGGTTTTTCTTCGATACTGATCGCGCGGCCGTTTTCATCAAATGAGATCACCCCGTAGCGTTGCGGGTCGTTGACCGGGTAAGCGAACACTTTAGCGCCTTCGGTCAATCTGGCGCAATTGCGCAACCGCTCGGCCATGCCCTGTCCAAAAAAGATATTGTCGCCCAAAATCAGGCAGACCGGCTCGCCCGCAATGAAATCTTTGCCAATAAGGAAGGCTTCAGCCAGCCCGCGCGGTTCGGACTGCTCGGCGTAGGAGAACGATACGCCCCAATCTTTGCCGTCACCCAGCAAGCGGCGAAAAAGCGGCACATCTTCGGGCGTACTGATGACCAGGATCTCGCGGATGCCAGCCAGCATGAGCATGCTGAGTGGGTAGTACACCATCGGCTTGTCATAAACCGGCAGCAACTGCTTGCTGACCGATAGCGTAAGCGGAAAGAGGCGCGTACCGCGCCCGCCCGCAAGGATGATGCCTTTCATTTTTGACCTCGCTGTGCGTAGTTTTTATCCATCCAACCCTGAAAATCTTTTTGCTGGCGAATGGCACTGACCCAGGCTGTGTTTTGCAAATACCAGCGCACGGTGTCGCGCAACCCCTCTTGCAGGCTGTGGCGCGGCTGCCAGCCCAGTTCGCGCCCAATTTTGCCCGCGTCCATGGCATAACGCCGGTCGTGGCCGGGGCGGTCGGCCACAAAGGTGATCAGGTTACGGTGGGGGGCGTGCGGCGAGTCAGGCACCAATTCGTCCAGGGTGTCGCAAATCGTCTCGACAATGGTCAGGTTGGCGGGCTGGTTGCCACCGCCAATGTTGTAGGTTTCGCCATTTTTTCCGCGCACCAGCACCGCCCAAATAGCCTCACAGTGGTCTTGCACATACAACCAGTCACGGATCTGCTGCCCATCGCCATAGACTGGCAGGGGTTTGCCTTCCAGCGCATTCAGGGTGATGAGCGGGATGAGTTTTTCGGGGAACTGGTACGGCCCGTAGTTGTTGGAACAGTTGGTGATGGTGGCGGGCAGCCCGTAGGTATGCACATACGAGCGCACAAGATGATCGCTGGATGCTTTGGAGGCGGCGTAGGGCGAATTGGGTGCGTAGGGGGTTTGCTCGGTCCAGGCCGGGTCGCCGGGGGCCAACGTTCCGAAGACTTCATCGGTGGAAATATGATGGAAGCGCACATCCGGGCCGCCTTCCCGCTCTACCAGCCAGAACTGGCGGGCCGCTTCGAGAAGCGTAAACGTGCCGACGATGTTGGTCTGTACGAAGGGCGCCGGGCCGTGAATGGAGCGATCGACATGCGATTCGGCCGCAAAGTGAACAATGGCATCCACCTGGTGTTCGCGAAGCACCCGGGCCGCCTGGGCCGCATTACAAACATCCCCCTGCACGAAGGTATAACGCGCCGTTTCGGGCAGCCCGCGCAGGTTTTCCAGGCTGCCCGCGTAGGTCAGCAAGTCATAGTTAATGATGTGAATCTCGGGCGCGACACTGGCTAGATAGTGGATGAAGTTGGCGCCGATGAACCCGGCCCCGCCCGTAACAAGCATATTGTGTGGGGTGCGCTTAAGAGTGCCCATGCGAACAGTGTACCACTGATGCCAGGTGACCGGTTATGTGCGCAAAAATTCGCGAATGCAGTTCACGACCATCCCGGCATCCTGCTGGCTGAGGTGCGGGCCCATGGGCAGGCTGAGCTCGGTGCGGGCGATGTGTTCGGCAATGGGGAAGGCGCCGGGGGCAAACCCCATGTCGCGGTAGGCATCCGAAAGGTGCGGCGGCACCGGGTAATGGATGAGCGTGCCAACCCCGCGCGCTTCCAGAAACTGGCGCAGGGCATCGCGGCGTTCGTGCAGGATGGGGAAAATGTGCCAGGTGTGCCCGGCGGCCGGGTGGGTGGCGGGCAGGGTCAGGCTGGGCAGTCCGTTCAGCGCATCCAGGTACAATGCTGCCACTTTGGCGCGGCGGGCGTTCCATTCATCCAGGCAGGGCAGCTTGACGCGCAGGAAGGCGGCTTGCAGCACATCGAGCCGCGAGTTGTAGCCCTTCATCTCGTTGTAGTACTTTTGGCGCGAGCCGTAATTGCGCAGCATGCGCACCTGCCCGGCAATTTGGGCATCGTTGGTGACCACGGCCCCGGCATCGCCCAGCGCGCCCAGGTTTTTACCGGGGTAAAAACTGAACCCGGCCGCATGCGCCAGGCTGCCGGTCAATTGCCCGGCATAACGCGCGCCCTGGGCCTGGGCGGCATCTTCCACCACTTTTAGCCCGTGTTTTTGGGCAATACTCATAATGGGCGCCATGTCGGCCGCCTGTCCATACAGGTGTACCGGCATGATGGCGCGCGTGCGCGGGGTGATGGCGGCTGCGATGCGGGCCGGGTCGAGGTTGTAGGTGCGCGGGTCGGGCTCCACTGGCACGGGCGTGGCCCCGGCGTACGAGACGGCCAGCCATGAGGCGATGTAGGTGTTGGATGGGACGATGACTTCATCGCCCGGGCCAATGCCACACCCGCGCAAGATGAGGTGCAGCGCCTCGAGCCCGTTGCCCACACCCACGCAATATTTTGCCCCACAATACGCGGCAAATTCTTCCTCGAAGGCTTCCACCTCTGGGCCGAGAATGTACCAGCCCGATTGCATCACGCGCTGGCAGGCGGCATCCAGTTCTTCGCGCAGTTCCAGGTAAGGCGACTTCATGTCGAGAAAGGGGATGTCAGCCATGTTGGGCCTGCACTTCCTTGAGAAAGGTGTCGTAGTCGCGGATGTAGTCGTTGGGGTCGTACACATCAGAGGCCAGCACCATCAGCACCGCATCTGGCGTGTATTTGTATTGAATACCCCACACCACGGGCGGCAGGTACAGCCCCAGGCTGGGGCGGTTGAGCGTAAATTCCACCCGGTTTTGCCCATCATCGGCAACGACCGCACACGATCCGCTGACGCACACCAGGAATTGGTGGCAGGCGCGGTGGGCATGTTCGCCGCGCACATCCTTGCCGGGCACGTTGTACACCAGGAACACGCGGCGGGGAATGAAAGGCAGCGAATCGTCGTATTGGGCGGCGGTCAGGCTGCCGCGCAGGTCGGCGGCTTGGGTGAGTTCGTAGAGTTTGACGCCGCGCACATCGGTTTCCAGCACGCGCGGGCCGGGGTGTTGCTGCGCGGCCGCCAGGGGCGCATAGGGGTGCAACTCGGCATAGCCGGTGATGCGGGCCGGGTTGCCAACCACAATGGCGTAGGGCGGCACATCTTTGGTGACGACCGCCCCAGCCCCCACCATGGCGTATTGACCAATCGTCAGCCCGGGCAGAATGGTGGCGTTGGCCCCAATGGACGCGCCACGCCTGATGAGGATGCGCGCGAATGTTGCGGGGTAGTGCTTGCTGCGCGGGAACGGGTCGTTGGTGAAGGCCGCGTTGGGGCCGATGAAGACATCGTCCTCCACGGTGATGCCATCCCACAACTGTACGCCGCTCTTGATGGTGACGCGGTCGCCGATGACCACATCGTTTTCGATAAAGGTGTGGTCGCACAGGTTGCAGTCGGCGCCAATGACGGCCCCGGGCAGCACGTGGGCGAAGGCCCAAATGCGCGTTTGGGGGCCGATCTTATCGCTTTCGACAATGGCTTGCGGATGGGCAAAGTAAGAGGGCATGGGGGTTTGGCTCGTGAAAAGGCAAAAGAAGAAAAGGCTGGACTATTTACCGCGTTAAGGCGGCGGCTGCATGGGTGTAAATTGTACCTCTGTCAGCGCGGCCCGTCCCCACTGCCAGCCAGCATCCGGCTTCGGGGCCAGGATGATGACCTGAATTTCCAGCGAGGTGCCGTCGGGGTGGGTGTCGAGGGGAATGTCGTGCCAGCCAGCGCCGGGCATATCGGCGATATCGCGCCGGTACACCTCTGCCGCGTTGATTGTGACCACCTGGAGGATGCGGTTGGGGTAATTGCCGTTTGGGTAAGTATCCTGAATGCGCATGCGCAACGGGTGGGCGGTATTCGTCGTTACCTTGCAGGTCAGAACAACCCGCGAACCCGGCTCTGGATCTGCTTTGAGAAAATCCATTTTGATCATGCCGGGGCTGGTCTGGCTGCCTGTCCGAAAAAAGAGCAGGCGCCCTTCGGTCATCTGGCAGCCAATTTCGGCGGCAGGGAGGGAGGCCGGAAACTGGTAGGTCACCTGAGTATTTTCATCGGCGCGGATGAGGTAATTTTCTGCAAGTCTTGTGGATTGGTGGATGCCGAGAGTAGCGATAAGCCCCAGCCCCAGGTAGCTGATGACGTTCCTGTACGAAATGTTTTTCAGTCCGTTGGCAGAAAACAGATGTGCAATGGCATACTGCCGGGAGAGCAGATCATCCAACAGGCTGCCAATTAACAACACTTCTAAAACATAAACGGTCAAGAAATAGCGGGATTGTGACACGATGAGGGCGTGGAATCCCAATTTTAGAACGATGGCAGCCAGCAGAGAGACAGCCCCGGCCCATTTGCGTTCCAAAAAAGTAAAGAAAAGCCCGGCCAGGAAGAGAACATGGACAATGTACGAAAAATAGACCGCATGCGGCAGGGTGTGGGTGACTAAAAACTGAGCCGCCGCCTGCCGCTCGCCTGCCAGCACCCCGGGCGCAGTCAATCCCCAATAGGCAGAAGCAAGCTCCAAATTGAGGATATGGAAAAAGGGAGAAAACAGGATGCGCACCGCATGATAACCGGGGCGCAGGAAAATTTCGTTAATAACCAGGTCGAATGCCTGCTGCTTATAACGGTCGTTTTCGAGCAGGTCTGGCGCGCGGGCCGCAACGAGAACTCTGGGGTCGAGCCAGCTCATTTCTGCGCTGGGCGCATAAGAACCGAGGAGTGAATCATCCAGGTGAGAGGTGGTCAGGCGGTATTCACCGGTCGCTGCGCCGCGCTGTAAGACCAGCATGCCAATCAATATCACCGTAATGAGCGTCCCTTTGAGCAGGTTCGCGAGGCGGTGGGACTTCGAACAGCCCGCCATTGTCACCAGCCCCAGGGGTAAGAGGACGAACAGCATTTCCTGCCGGATGAAAAACCCGGCCGCGAACAAAACGGCCGCCCAAACCGGGTGCCCCGACGATTTGAGCGCCACCACCCGCACCGCCAACGCCCCCAGCGCCGTCACCGGCAGCAACACCCAGTTGTCTTGCGCAACCACTCCGGAAAAGATGATTTGCGCCGGGTAGAGCGCCAGCAGCAGCGCGGCAACCACCCTGGCGCGCAAGGAAAAGACCCCTTTCCACAAAAGAAAGGGGAGGAGGGGCAGCAGTCCGGTCAGTGTGGCGGTCAGGCTGCGGGCCACAACCTCCGGCGGGAAAGGGAGCACCCGCAGGAAAAGTGACAGGAAAAAAGAAGTGCCGGGACCTAGTATTTGCCACATTGGTGAGCCCGGGGCAAGCACATCCTGGGCAAGTACCCGCGCAAAATTTAGGATGAAAAGAAAATCTGAAATGGGTTGGGTTGGAAAGACGAGAATAAAGACAAGCCTGGTCAGCACGCCCAACAAAGCCACCAGCCCAAACCAGAACAACTCCGGGTGGTGTTGTTCCCGGGTGGGTTGATAATTTCTACTACGTTCCATAAACGTCTCTCTGCTCTTTGGCACAAACTTTGAAAATCACCCAACCGGTGTATGGGGTTGCAGGAAGCCAGTAATTTGCGAGTCGGTTATTGTGCTGCATCAGGCTTGGAAGGATTTTTGGGTCAACACAATTTCAACAAGTAACATAGGTGTCTTTTAGATACACCTGGCGCATATTCAAATTTGTCAACTTTCAGGCCATTTCGGGCGAAGATGCCCTCCAGTTCCTCTTTCGTATATTGCCAGATGTGATCATCGACCCAGGGCGTGGCCTGGCCTGTGAATTGCGGAATGTTTTCCTGCCGGGCATAGTATTTGGTGGTGCGGCCCCATTCGGCGGCATCGGGGGTGCTGATAATGAGAAAACTCTCCGGGTGCATCAATTTTTTTATCTTTTGCAGCGTTGTATCTGGCTGGAAGTTCAAGTGCTCGATCACCTCGGTAAAGATGACCAGGTCAAACTGTCCCTCATACGCAAAGGCGTCACGCTCAAAATCGATTGCGTGAAGCGTGATATCCAATTTCTCTGTGAGTGCTTTGGACATATATTGCACCGGGTCAACCGCATGGGCAATTTGAACCTCCTTATTGAGGATGGAAAATACGAGCAGGGTGCCGTACGCCGTGCCAACATCAATTACCGATTTCAATGCAGGCAATTCAGCTATCCACTTAAGTACCGGCTGCCAGTAATAGAATTCCTGTTTGCTATAAGTTGTTTGATAATATGAGTTGTCGATCCCATCTTCTTCATAACAATCGATGATCAGCTGTTGCACACCAGAAAGTTGAATCTTGATACTTTTACTTTTCAACACATGGGCTGGTAAGGGGAAAACTTTTTCGAATGCCCGGGCGCGCTCATCCCAACTATTCTGGTCTGCCAGCAGGCGCAGGCGTTGTCGAAACCCCGGGTCATCCTTGACCTTTACGGCTGCATCAATGGCTTTGGCCATGGCGTGGGCTGAGTCGCCTGAAAAAACCTCTGGGAAGGCCACGCACTCATCCATGAATGAGGTTACGACAACCGGTTTTTCCAGGGCAAAGTACTCAAATAATTTCAGCGGCGAGGTGGTTCGGGCAATGTCGCCTGGAGCAAATGGAATGAGGCACACGTCAAACAGCCTCCCATAGGCAGGCAACACGCCATAGTTGACCGGCCCAAGATGGAGCAGGTTGGGCGTCCTGGGCAGGTGGGACACACCGCCCTGATAATCGGGACCGATAAACACAAAGCCGATATCCGGGCATAGCGCAACCAGTTCGTCGAGCATGGTGTACCATAACCAGGGTGCGATGGCGCCAAAATAACCCACAAGGATGGGATACCTCTCCCGAAAATCCAGCAGTGATTTTGGCAGCCCGGTCGTTTTGTGCAAGGGGTTGCGATAATGATCGACATCTACCCCATTGGGGATGTAGAGCACTTTGTCACGTCCGACAGCATTGATGGCTTCCTGTTCCAGTTGGCGGGCTGAGGCAATTATATAAGCGGCATTTTTGAAGGCGAACTTTTTCAACCGAATCAATTTTCTAACATTGACGTTGTCACCGCTTATCAGCGCGCTGATATGGTCAATATATTCATAAACAAAAATGCCTTTTTTATGGGGACCTTCCGCTAGAATTGCATCTGCGGTGGCATAAGCCGTACTATAAACAGAATAAACCATGTCATCAATCTCATCCACTGGCAGATTGGTCGCCCACACATTTTCTGCAACCTGGCGAACACCATGAATGTTATCAAACGAAGGTGTCTTAAATATGACAAGGTACCCTAATTTGCCAAGCGCTGTAGCAATATGCTGCGGGCGTTGATGCAGTGGAACGTTCCAATCAATCACAGGTTCCTGAATGAAAACTCCCCTGTAACTATGGCGTACCGATAAAACCTGGGATCGGAATTGTTCCCAGGTCAAATCCGGTGTCATACCCCGCGCGCGTTGGATAA
The DNA here is from genome assembly GCA_034433165.1 of Anaerolineales bacterium. Lineage (GTDB taxonomy): Bacteria > Chloroflexota > Anaerolineae > Anaerolineales > Villigracilaceae > DAOUAP01. Next base: position 82,365 of record DAOUAP010000022.1, read on the forward strand.
CCGCCATGACCCCGCCGATAAGCCGCAATAAAAATGGCTTGATTTTATCCCGATAAGAAACGGGCAGGCTTTTCCACACATGCCTGGCAATTTCAAGTAGTGCTTGCCTGGGCGACCGAATCAGACGCGGTATGAGCCGAAGCGGAAGCGTTACTTTCCATGAAAAAGATCGCCTGAGAGCTTGCACCTCTTGAGAAATTGTGTTGATTTGTTCTTTGAGTTCCTCAATCTCTTGTTGCTGTGACTCCGAGCGAAGCGCATGTTCCAATAAAAGTGCGTGTGTTAAATTCTCTACTTCAGAAACAACTGGGGGGGGCGACTGAAAATGATCGACAGCGTCAGATAATAAAAACAGTGTCTTTTCAGCCAATTCGCTCTTATTTTTTTGGATTTTTTCAAATCGAGCACTAACAACCTGACGGTTTTCATAGGCTGCCCTTAATTTCATCCAAAGCAATTCTGGTGTCAGGGTGGACAATTCCAAACACAATTCCGGGCTATCAATAGACTCAAAAAAGTTTTTTACCTTAGGGTCATAGGCCAACCCAACGCAAGGGATACCATATCGAACAGCAAAGATATTTGCATGCAGGCGCATCCCCAAGATCAGTTCGCAATTCCTAAGAATACTTATTTTCTCATCCAGACTTGTTTCCAGATCAATCATTATGGCGGCATCCACATGTTTCATTTGCGCATGGATTGCCTTAGAAGTCTGGAAATCATCTGTGCCCTGATCGCCAGTATCACGGTGAAAGGGGAGAAAAATAACTTTGCCTGCCTGCTCCTCCACATATCGATCTAATACTTGGGCAATCATCTGGCGAGTACTTTCAGGGCTCGATTTTATATGCCAATCCCTTACAGCCACTCCTAGCGTGGGAGAACCATCGAAAAAACCAGGCAACATCTGATGGATTATTTCCGAGCCCCATGCTCCAGATATTTCTTTATAGCGAAATGCCGGATCAGCGGTCACATGAATTCTATCGAGAGAAATACCCAAACTAGCAAGCAGGTCGCGAGATTCATTATCTCTCACGGTAATTAGAGTGGCAGGCTCAAATGCCAGGTGCGTATACTTTTTACCAACCTCCGATGACAGCGGTCCAATGCCAATAGCAAAAAATGCAAGGGGTTTTCTTAACAACTTAGCTAAATGCGTAAACCCAATATAAACCCCCGAACCGGTATGCTGCGAAGTTAAAAGATTATCAGCGCCATAACCCCAATAATCAAAAAAAAATCCCCCGCCTCCCATAATAAATAAATCACTTTCGCGAGCAAAGTGTATGATCTGATGGACATCGTTGAACGGAATCTCCTGCACTGCATAGCGGCGAAGAGAACCCTGGGGATTTGAGGACAATACTCCGATAAGTGCACTGGGAAATATTGCCCGTAAATCATCGATCATTGAGGCAAAGATGGCTTCATCGCCTAAGTTCCACCAGGCCCCTGTGCCTGCACCCGCAATAAAAATCTGCCTGACAGCGTGTTTATTTACCATTGTTCTTCCTTGTATCTAATTTCAGGTTCCGCGAAAAAATCAAAAATGCAGGCCTGCAAATCGAACGGGCCTGCATAATGCAAAAAGCTATGCGCGCGCCACCTCAAAACCTGGCTCAGGCGCCAGCCAGCCCTCACCGCAAAAGGGGACAGGCAGCACATCAAAATGCAAGCCATCGGCGCGATGGATGCGTTTATACCCGCCGCCTTCCATGTGGCCGGCGCCCAGGGCAACCACATAGCGGTTGCCAGCAAAATTGGCGCGCAACACCCAGCGCAACGCATACCGGCCGGGTTCTAGCGGGGGGAGTTGGAGATTCATCATTGTGGTTACCGAAGTCCAGAGCACAATTGCCTCGGTACTTGCGATCTGAATGCCAAATGCCGGCAGGGGAATGGGCTTGCGTACGATCAGGTCTACAACGATTTGGACTTGCGCGCCATACTCGAAGGAACTGGCCGCAGCGCCATGCGTGTTGAGGAAGGATACCGCGCTTATTTCCATTGCGGGACCTTCACTATCACCGGTGAAGGCATCCTGGCTAAAAGAGGAAAGGAATTTATCCTGTTCGCCCTGGCTGGCCAAGCTGCCCACCTGCGCGGTTTGGGCGCCTTCATCTTTCAGCACGTCCAGCCCGTAGGATCTAACGGCATCCCTGGCCTCGCCGTCGAACAGCACCTGCCCGTGCTTCAGGAAAATGCCCCGGTCGCAGTATTCGAGCAGGATGTTGTTGGAATGCGTCACCAGCAAAATCGAAACGCCGCGTTCCTGCATTTGGCGGATGCGGTGCAGGCACTTTTGTTGGAAAGCCGTGTCACCCACCGAGAGGGCCTCATCCACGATCAAAATATCCGGGTTGACGTTGATGGCGGTCGAGAAAGCCACCCGCACATACATGCCGCTGGAGTAGGTTTTTACCGGCTGGTCGATGAACGCGCCCACATCGGCAAAGGCGATGATGTCCTCGATGTGTTCATCAATCTCTTTGCGCGACATGCCCAGGATGGCCGCGTTGAAGTAAATATTCTCGCGCCCGGTAAACTCCGGGTTGAACCCGGCCCCCAGTTCCAGCAGGGCGGCCACGCGCCCGTGGGCTTGCACCGTGCCCAGGGTTGGCGCAAGCGTTCCGGCAATCAATTGCAGCAGGGTCGACTTCCCGCTGCCATTGCGCCCAACGATTCCCACAGTCTCGCCCCTGCGCACGTTGAAAGAGACATTTTTGAGCGCCCAAAATTCGGCATAGTAATTGTTGACCGGCCTGCCCAGCAAACGCTTCACGCGCGGGTAAACGAATTGCTTTAGCCGGTCTGACGGACGGCTGTACAGGTGGTACACCTTGCTGAGATCGTGAATGGAGAGAACGTCATCAGCGTCTTGTGATTTATTGAAGCTAGATGACATCCGCAAATCCCTTTTTTGTTTTCATAAACCAAAAAAAGCCCAACCCGGCCACCAGGATCGAAACGATGGAATAGCCCGCCCATGCCAGCCACTGGAGTCCGTCGCCGAAGATCATCAGCCCGCGCGCCTGTTCGATGATGAAAGTAAGCGGGTTCAACTGCATGAAAACCTGGTATTGGGCCGGCAGTGCAGAAATGGAATAGAACAGCGGTGAAACGAACATCAACACCGTCACTGCCACGCCAATCACCTGGGCAATATCGCGGATGTACACGCCAATGGACGCCAAAAACCAACTCAAACCCAGAATCATGAGAATGAAGGGCAGCAAAAGCACCGGCAGCAAAAAAATGGTGGGCGGCGGAAGACCCCGGAAGAGCAGCAAAAACACGAGCCACACCCCAAAACTGATGGCAAGCTGGAACAAGGCGGTACCCATCGAAACCACCGGCAGCACCTCCAGGGGGAAGACCACCTTCTTGACGTAGTTGATATTGTTCAACACAAGGGACGGCGCGCGGTTGATGTTCTCTGAAAACAGGTTGAACATCATCAACCCCGCGAACAGAATCAGCGCAAAGTCTGTCCGCGATCCCTCCACCCCGCCCCAGCGCGCCTGGAAAACAAAGCTGAAGACGAACGTGTAAATACCCAGCATGAGCAGCGGCGTAAAAAAAGACCACAGGATGCCCAAAATCGAACCACGATAGCGCCCCGAAATTTCCCGGCGGATGAGGCTGAAGAGCAGTTCGCGGTGGGTATAAAAGGTTTTAAGCTGGGAAAACACGCGGCGCAATGGCATACCGTCCATCCTCAACAGGGAGAAATTCTATCATGAAACGCCTGGCCGAAAAAAGCAGGGCTGCCCGGGGTGGGCATCCCTGCTTTTTTGCCGCGCCCGCGCTGGCCGGGCACAGCGTAATTGCAGCAACGGGGCGTTATGGCAAACCGAACGTGCGCACCAAAAAGACGGCCATCTGGTCGCGCGTGACCGGGTTGCCCGGGCAATAATTGCCTCCGCCGCAGCCGCCAGTGATCCCCTCGGCTGCCAGCTGCTTGATCCATGCCGCGGCCCAATGGGTGGTGGGCACATCGGCAAAGCCGGTGCTGGCGCCCACCGGCGGCGGCGCATAAGTGGAACCGTACTTGGCGCGCAGCAGGAAAAACGCCATCTGGTCACGCGTCACGGGGTTGGCCGGGCAGTAGTTGCCGCCGCCGCAGCCGCTGGTAATGCCTGCCGCCGCCAGTTGCTTGATCCAGGCTGCAGCCCAGAAGGTGGTGGGCACATCGGCAAAGCCGGTGGTGCTGCCCACGGCGGGCGGCGTGTACGAGCCGCCATTGGCGCCGCGCAGCAGGAAGACCGCCATCTGGTCGCGGGTAACGGTGCTGGACGGGCAATAACGCAGCGGCGCAGTGCCGCAGCCGCCCGTCACCCCGGATGCATACAAACTCTCGATGAATTGCCACGCCCAGAAGTATTGCGGCACATCGGTGAAAGTGGTGGGTTTCGGGGCCAGTGGCTCGATCCAAAAGGTGGCCACCTGAGTACCATTGGTGACGCGCACCTGGAAATCTTCTCCCGAAGCCGCCAGCACAGCAATGCTGACCTGGTTCGTGGTGTCCTGGAAAGTCTCGCCCACTGTCCAAATGGCGCCAGAATCACCCGTGTTGCCATTGTTGTCGGTGTCGATGACCTGGGCTGGCTCGTTCCGCGTGGTGTCCACATTGTGGATAATTACCGCCTTGCCAGGCAGTTTGACATCGTACCCGTAGAAGTTGCGCACCTCTACGGTGTAAAAACGATTGCCCGCCCCCAGGATGGGCACCTGCGCCATGAAATAACGATTGGACGTGGTCTGGGACGGGGTCGCGCCGGTGGTGTACGGCACAGTGTACTTTTTACTGGCCGGGATCCAGCCCAGGATGTCCTTATGGTAAGCAATGGTGTGTTGCCCCAGGCAGCCAAACGTAACGTGAGTCGACTTGGCGCAGTTGGCGTACGCATCACTCATCACATCCCACACATTGTCGTACACCTTGCCATAGTTGCCTGAAGAGTGCGGCAGGCCAAAACCATGACCCATTTCATGCGCCAATACCGTGATGTCGTTGTAAGCCCAGGGGGGCACCCAGGTCAAGTTCCAGCGCCCATAAACGCCATCCAGGGTCAACCAACGGAAACCGCCCCAGGCAAAACCATCCAGGTTATCGTTGAACATCAGGTTGATGCCCTTGTAGGCGGGGAAATACAGATGGGCATCAGCCACGGCGGTGCAGTCTTGCGCAGCCAGGTTCAGGTTGAACGAACCGTTCGAGAGGAAATACGCTGAACGAGAGCGCGGCAGGGTGAACCACCCCACTGCGGTGCTGCCGGTCAGGTTGACCATGCCGTAAGACTGATCCCGCCAGTAGTGATCCAGCCCCGGGAAGGCATTGTTATACATATTGATGAAATAGGGCAGGCTTTTGGGTTCTGCGCCCACATCATTGAATTTACACAAAATGGAGACCCATGGCTGGGACCCGCTGACCGCCTGTGCAGACACCTCACCGCCCGGCAGCAGGCTGAGGGATTGCACCGATAAAGCATCCGGCCCGCCTTCCGATTGAGCCTGGGCCTGCAGGTCGAACTGCGCCAACACGCGCTGGCCATTGAGCGCCATGATGCCACCGGCATTTTGCAGGGTTTGTGCATCCACGTCCAGACGGTAAGACTGTCCTTCTTCGGTCGTCAGCAAGTAATCGATCGGAGTCGCCTGCTCAACACCTGGCGGGCTGCTGGCCCACACAACCTGGAACCAGCCCACCAGGGTTTCACCTTGCGGGGTATCCTGCGCGTGTACAGGGCGTGGTTGATACGGAAAAAATGATGCCGCAGCAATTACTACTAAGAGGAGCAAAAAGGCTGATTGAATCAGTCTGGTATTTCTGTACATGTTCCTAATCCTTCATCCCATAAACCATAAAACCAGGGCAAGGTTTCAAACAAGCAGCCGGGCGCATAGTGATCTTGGCTGGCACAATTGCATGGTGGCCTTTCCCATTCCGCCGATTTTATCGAAAAATAGCCAAGGCGCACACCCCCCGTTTGTCACCACAGTGTATGATGTGCGCCTTTGTACTGGTGAACAACCGATCGCAGCGTGTGGTTACGGCAACTTAAAAGCGCGCACCAAAAAGACGGCCATCTGGTCGCGTGTGACCGGGTTGCCCGGGCAATAATTGCCTCCGCCGCAGCCGCCGGTGATCCCCTCGGCTGCCAGCTGCTTGATCCATGCCGCGGCCCAATGGGTGGTGGGCACATCGGCAAAGCCGGTGCTGGCGCCTACCGGTGGCGGCGTATAAGTGGAACCGTACTTGGCGCGCAGCAGGAAAATCGCCATCTGGTCACGCGTCACCGCGTTGGCCGGGCAGTATTTGCCGCCGCCGCAGCCGCCGGTAATGCCTGCCGCCGCCAGTTGCTTGATCCAGGCTGCAGCCCAGTAAGTGGTGGGCACATCGACAAAGCCGGTGCTGCTGCCCACAGGGGGCGGTGCATAGGTCGAGCCATTGATGCCGCGCAGCAGGAAGATGGCCATTTGATCACGCGTGACAACAGTGCCCGGGCAATAGCGCAGCGGCGCTGTTCCGCAACCGCCCGTCACCCCGGCCGATGCCAGTTGCTCGATGAACTGCCAGGACCAGTAAGCGGTTGGCACATCACTAAATGTTTGCACGCGCACTTTGTACACAGCGCCGGTGATATAGGGCAGCGCCTGCATTTTGTTACCCACGATATCTTCAATGATGGCCGAGCCGGAAACATCCAGCCGCAGCGTACCCACTCCGTTGCCCGTATTGACAGTGACCGTGTAAACATCCTCATCGCCAGAGAAACCGGTAATCGCGAAACCCGCGAGCGTCCCTGTGGCTGTCAGGCTAAAGTCGCCAGCGCCCAGCTGTTCCACGGGCTCTGAGAAGGTGACAATGTAATCCACGCTCGACGCAAGGGTTGCGCTCGGCCCGCCATGCTTAATGGAAACCACGGTTGGGGGGATATTGTCAATGTAAGCGCGGAAGTTTAGTGTGCCCACAGTTGCCTGGGCGCCGGCATCGTCTCCAGGCTTGGTCGAGAGGGCGTCCAGCATGGCAGGGCGTTCACTCACAGACTGCGCTTCGGGCATGGGGGCTGGCGCCAGGTTAAAACGATACTCCGCCACCTGGATGTAATACGTGGTTCCCCCCGTCATGCGCACCACCACCTGCGATTGCTTGGTGGAGCGGGCATCATCATTGCACACAATTTCCGTCAACGCATCCGGGGTGCCCGTCCACACGGCAATATACGTATCGTAATCGCTGGTAAACGTGTCAAAAATCACGCTGGTGTCGCTGACCGGCTGGTACTGATACCACACAGATTTGGCACCGGCTACAAGCTGGCACTGAGATACATTTTTATCGGTTTCCGTATTCAACGTGGCGCCTTTGACGTTCTGGTTCACGCTGAAGGGCAACGCCATGATCAGGGTGGCATCAGCAAACTCATCGTTAACCGGGGGATCAAAAGCTGGCGGGGTGATATTAACAATTTGCGTTGTAATATCGTAAGTGTTTTTAGGGTCCTTTATCTCATCCCCCTGAAAACACGCACCCAAATAAATATTAACCTCGAGTTCATCGTCGACAATCCAGCCGGGGTTCGACTGGATATCTTCGATGCGTATCTTGACATCCTGGGTGATCTCAGCCCCCGCATCCAATCCACCCGGGAAAAAATAATAGTAATCGCCAAAATCAGCGCACGTATCAGGGAGCCGGTCGATATAGGCATCCAGAAAGAAGTTTTCTGCCCTGGCAGAACCCTGATTCCTGATCGTCACACGAACAATGGTGTCTTCATTGGTAAAGCGGCTTAGGTCGGGCAGTATTTGAACCTCGGCAATGACCAGGTCGACCACACCGGCCGCGCTGGCAGGCGCAGGCCCGGCCTGGGCCAACAGCCCGGAAAGTAAAAGGATCACACCCAGCAGGTGGGGTAACATTTTCTGGAAATTTCTTTCAGACATGGCTTCCTCCAAATTCAAATACTGTCGTGGTGACTGCCACCAGGCGCCTTCAAACCCGACAAAATGGAAATGTGAACTTCGTGCTACGACGGGATCATCATTTTTGAGCAAAAAGCGGCGCCCAGCCAGGGTGAGGTGTTCGCGTTTCCTTTTTTCAAAACCGGGCTGTCTAGTCGCTCGTTTCAAACTGTGTAAAAATTTTACCAACGATAAATAACACAATGCTTAATCTTTCAGAATTGTAACCCGGCGGCGGCCGGCGCTAAAATGGACATCCATGCAGCGGAATTTGTGCCATTTCGGTTGTTTATCACCCTGCGTCCATGTACAATACAGCATGCGCATCAACAAGGCGGCTGAGCCATGACCTTCACCCTGGATTTTGAACCTCTCGGACGGCGAATTCCCTGCACACAGGGCGAATCGCTGTTTGAGGCTGCCCGGCGCGCCGGGATCGTTTTGAACGCACCCTGCGGCGGCGAAGGGCTGTGCGGGCATTGCGAGGTGCGCGTGATGGATGGCGACCTGACCGCCCCCACCCCCGCCGAGGAAGAGACCTTCACGCCTGATCAACTGGCGGCCGGCTGGCGGCTGGCCTGCCAGGCCCAGCCCCTGGGCGATGTGCGCCTGCATGTGCCGCCCGCCTCGCTGGCCACGGCCCAGCGCATCCAAACCGAGGGACGCGATTTCCACATCGCGCTCGACCCGGCTGTGCAGGCCATGGAAACGGATGGGCGCACACGGTTCATGCGCGGGCAACAAGTGGTGACGGTGCGCCCGCCCGGCGCAACCCCGCTGGGGCTGGCGGTGGACCTGGGCACCACCAAACTGGCCGGATACCTGGTGGACCTGCAGAGCGGCGAAACGCTCGCAGCGGCCGGGGCCATGAACCCGCAGATTGCGTTTGGCGAAGATCTCATGTCGCGCCTGGCGCACGCCATGCACACCCCCCAAGGCGCAGACCAATTGCGCGCGGCAGTTGTCCAGGCGGTCAACGACCTGTCACGCGCCCTGTATGAGCAGGCTGCCCGTGCGCCCGCAGACATTGCCGATGCGGTGGTGGTGGGTAACACCGCCATGCACCACCTATTCGCCGGGCTGCCGGTAACCCAACTGGGCGCGTCGCCATACACCCCTGCTGTGTCAGATGCCATGGATATTCCCGCCGGCACACTGGGATTGGCGCTTGCCCCCCAGGTGAACGTGCACCTGCTGCCCAATATTGCCGGTTTTGTGGGCGCCGACCATGTGGCCATGCTGCTCGGCTCGGGCATGCTGGCGCGCGAGGGCGTGGTGCTGGGACTGGATATTGGCACCAACACCGAAATCAGCCTGCTGGCGCATGAGGCGCACTACGCCTGTTCGGCCGCCTCGGGGCCGGCGTTCGAGGGGGCGCACATCCGGCATGGCATGCGCGCCGCGCCCGGGGCCATCGAGAAGGTGCTCATTCACGGTGAGGTGGTGCGCATCCAGACCATTGCAGACCAGCCGCCGGTTGGGCTGTGCGGATCGGGCATCCTCGACCTGACGGCCCAACTGCGCCAGCGCGGGCTGATCAACCCACGCGGCGCTTTCGTGAATCCAGAGGCGAATTCGCACTTGCGGCGCGATGCCGAAGGATGGGCCTTCGTGGTCGCCCGGGGCGAACGCGACATCACCTTCAGCCGCCGAGACATCAACGAGGTGCAACTGGCCAAGGGGGCCATCCGCGCGGCGGTACAGATTTTGTTGGAGCGGGCCGGAGTAACCGAAGCAGGGATAGACGCCGTGGTGATTGCCGGGGCGTTTGGCACATACCTGGATGTGCAGAGCGGCATGGCCGTGGGGCTGTTCCCGCGTGTGGCGCGGGCGCGCTTCAGCCAAGTGGGCAACGCCGCCGGCACCGGGGCGCGCATGGCGCTGCTCTCGCGGGCGGTGCGCCGCCAGGCTGCCGAAATTGCCCGGCGCGTGCGTTACGTGGAACTGACCAGCGAGCCAGGCTTTACCGCCCGCTTTGCCCGCGCGCTAATGTTTGATTAGACACCGTGGCGAGTTTTCCCCCCAAGCCAGGCAATGCATGTCAACCGCCAACTGCGATCTTTGGAACGCGAATGAGACGAATGGAGGAATTGTACGAATAGATCAGGAGGACATTTGCGATATTCGCACATTGGCGAAATTCGCGTTGGCAATCACTGTGCGCCCTTTGGTGCGGTAAAAGTGCCTATGTCGCGACGGTCACCAGCGGGATGAGCATTTCCTCCGGCGTCAGCCCGCCATGGTTGCCGCGGAACGTGTATTCGAAATGGTCTTTTTCATACCAGTAAATCGACTCGCCTGCATAGGGCAGCAGAACCAGGCTGCCCACGCTGGACAGGAATTTTGGAGAAAGGTCCGGCCCGAAATAGCCCTGCGCGATCAGGTCGCGGGTCTTGACTACATCCGCGATCCCTTCCAGCCCCGGCGCAAGGAGGGCAACCGCTTCGTCGAGCAGCTCATCGGGCACGTACAGGAACAAGTCGCGGGCGGTGCCGCCGAAGGGGATGATCTCGCCCTTTTTGTTGCGCTTCAGCAGGCGCTCGATGCCCCTAAAGCGCGGCACGCGGTTGAGGTAAATGGTGGTCTGCGGGTCGGTGGCGGCCTGGCCGTGGTCGGCGGTGAGGATGAAAAGCGTGCGCGCGCCGGGGGCGAACGTTTTGTCGAAGCGGTTCTCGATCATATCCAGCGCGGCTTCAATCTCGGCTTCCACCTGCTCGGAGCCGGGTCCGTAGGTGTGGCAGATGGAGTCGATCTTGTCGTAGTACAGCAGGCTGAAGGTGGGCGTTTGGGCTGCGGCCAGCACCTGCTTCATGTTGACCATGGCCTCGCTGATGGTGTTGTAGGCATGCGCCTGCGCGCCTTTGAAAATGGCATCGGAGTAGGTGGACGGGGTGTACTCGCGGTGCTGGAAAACGTGCGGGGTCACGCCCAGCGCGGCCAGGGATTGGTGCAGGGTCGTTTGGGGCAGGATTCCGCCCGGGTCTACGCCGGCCGGTTTGAGCGTGTCGCGGTCTTTGTCGCCCGCGAAGGAAAAGAGCAGCGGCGTGATGACCGCATCCACGCCCGGGTCGTAGACGTTCCATTCCCAAATTCCATGCGCCCCCACGGGCAGGCCAGTGTGCAGGCTGGTGACGTGCGCGGCCGTGGTGGACGGGAACTGGGATGTGATCTGCCGCACGCTGCCGCGCCGGGCCAGCGCGCGCAGGATGGGGTGCTGCTGGAACTTTTCGAAGAAGCGCCAGCCAAAACCATCGACGAAGAAGAAAACGATGTGGTCGTAGCGCTTTTCCGCGAACTGTTGCAGGATGAAACCGGGCAGGTGAGCGAAACCACCCGCATCGTAACGGGGTTTTATGAACGTTGGATTGAGCATGAAATTATTGTACAACAACCGGCAAGTGGATAGTTTTTGCGGCTCGTATCCGATAACATTGGTATGAATTTCCCCAAGGAGGATGTATGACCAAGAAAAAACGTATCACTGTAGCGCGCGGTGATGGCATTGGCCCGGAAATCACTGATGCCGTGCTGCGCGTGCTGGAGGCGGCTGACGCGCCGCTGGACTATGATTTCATCGAGGTGGGCGAGGCGGTCTATAAGCAGGGCGTGCTGGCGGGCATTGCGCCGGAGTCTTTCGAGAGCATCCGCCGCAACAAGGTGCTGCTGAAGGGGCCCATCACCACCCCGCAGGGCAGCGGTTTCAAGAGTGTGAATGTCACCATCCGCAAGGCGCTGGGGCTGTTTGCCAACGTGCGCCCCATGAAGAGTTACGCCCCGTTCGTGTTTTCGCCGCACCCGCACATGAACCTTGTCATCATCCGTGAGAATGAGGAGGATTTGTACGCTGGCATCGAGCACCAGCAGACCCGTGAGGTGACCCAGGTGCTCAAACTGATCACACGACCCGGCACCGAACGCATCATCCGATATGCCTTTGAATACGCCCGGGCCTACGGCCGCCGCAAAGTGACCTGCATGACCAAGGACAACATCATGAAGATCACCGACGGGCTGTTCCACAAGGTCTTTGACGAAGTGCGGGCCGAATACCCCGACATCGAGTCGGACCACCAGATCATCGACATCGGCGCGGCACGCCTGGCGGCCCAGCCCGAGCGCTTTGACGTGATCGTGACGCTCAACTTGTACGGCGACATCCTCTCGGACATTGCCGCGCAGATTGCCGGGAGTGTGGGGCTGGCCGGTTCGGCCAACATTGGCGAGCAAATGGCCATGTTCGAGGCGGTGCATGGCTCCGCGCCTGATATCGCCGGGCGCGGCATTGCCAACCCCAGCGGCCTGCTGGTGGCCGCCACACAAATGCTGGTGCACCTGGGCGAATCGACCATTGCCGAGACGATCAAGAACGCCTGGCTGGCCGCCATCGAAGATGGCATCCATACCGCCGATATCTACCGCGAAGGGCTGGACCGGCGCGAGGTGGGCACCGAGCACTTCACCGATGCCATCATCGAACGCCTGGGCAACCAGCCACGCATCCTTACCCCGGTGCATTACAACCCGACCGGCGTGCACGTCAAGGTGACGCCCACCCGGCCTTCGGTCAAAACCCTGGAAGGCGTGGATGTTTTCCTGCACTGGGACGAAGCCGGGCGCGACCCCAACACGCTTGGCCGTGCGCTGGAACCGCTCAACGGGGATGGGCTGTCGCTCAAGATGATCACCAACCGCGGCGTCAAGGTTTACCCCGAAGGCCTGCCGGAGACGTTTTGCACCGACCACTGGCGCTGCCGCTTCACGGCTAAAGAGTCCATCACCTACGCCCAGGTTTTGGCGCTGCTGGGGCGCATCGACGCCGCCGGGCTGGACGTGATTAAGACCGAGAACCTGTACGCCTTCGATGGCGAGCGTGGCTATTCGCTGGGGCAGGGCGAGTAGCGGGCCTTGCGTAATGTCAATTTACGGTGGGGTGCGTCGCACCAGGTGGGTTGATTTATCTCGTTATAACGGGCAAACGGCCAGGCCTCCAGCCAATCCTGTTAAACATGGTGCGACGCACTTCAGCTTTGCGACAGCCCTGGGTCAGGGCGCGTAAGATTCGCGCTTATTTTGGTGTCAAAATAGTCGTACACTAATTCCATCTAATTTATCCCAATCGGAGGCGCAATATGGAAGCACCCAAACGTTATCATCCTGTCCTCGTGACCCTGCACTGGGTCATGGCCGTGCTGATCATCTTCCTGCTGCTGATCGGCAACCTGTTCATGGTCTGGCTGCCCAATGACGCGGCCAAACTGATGCCGCTGCAAATGCACATGCTGACCGGCATTACCGTGGGTTTGCTTTTGATTGTGCGCTTCGTGGTCCGTGCGGTCACCAAAAAGCCGGCCCCCGCCACGTCCGGTCAACCGGTGCTGGATTTTATTGGCCGCCTGACGCACTGGGGCTTGTATCTCTTTTCGCTGGGCATGGTCATCAGCGGCATGGACATCTCGAACGCGGCCAACCTGTCGGAGATTGTCTTCCAGGGGCGGGGATTCCCGGCAGGGTTCGACTTCTACGCCTTCCCGCCGCGCATCGGGCACGAGTTTGTCTCTTACGGGCTGTTCGCGCTGGTGGCCCTGCACATTGGCGCCGCGCTCTATCACCAGTTCATCCGCAAAGACAACCTGCTCAGCCGCATGTGGTTTGGAAAGTAGTTCCCCTTGTTTCGATAAAGCAAACGCCGGGGCGGTTGCGTCTCGGCGTTTGCTTTTAGGGGCCTGGCTTGCCATTATTGGCTAATCACAGTATATTGATTATGACCATTTACCCCAATAAAAAGAGAAAGATATGCCCGCCACGATTAAGAAACCTTCCGAATGCAGCCCGCAAGAACTGGCAGATTTCAAAGCCCTGGCCCTGTTGGACAGGGAAACCTTCGAAAAGGGGCTGGATGAAAAGATCACCGGGGCAGAGTGGCTGGGTTTGCACTACGAACGGGATAAACTGGTTGCCGTGGCCGGGCTGCAGCGCCCGGTGGAAGGGTACAAAAAAGGCGTGTTCAAAAAGGCGGGCGCAGAATCTTCGGCTGAAGATTTCGCCTTCGAATTTTGCTGGGCCTACACGCGCGATGATTACCGCGGACGCGGGTTTTGCAGCGAGCTCCTGCAGGGCATCCTCGAACAGGCCGGGAACAGCAATATGTTCGCCATTGTGCGCAGCAACAACAAGCGCATGGCCGACATCCTGCAAAAGCAGGGGTTTGTACTCGAAGGGTTTCCATACTCCCGCCGCGCGCACCGTTACACCTTCCAGCTATACCTGCGGGCCGCGCCCGCTCCGGCTTCCACACCCGACGCCGAATCACAGAAAGGATGATCCGTGCCTACTCCCAACTACAAATACGAAAAACGTCGTAAAGAGATCGAGAAGAAAAAGAAAAAAGATGAGAAACTGCGCCGCAAGCAGGAGAAAAAAGAACCTCAGCCCGGAGAAACCCGGACGGAGCAGTCCCCTTCCCAACAACAGGCAGACGACCAGGGGTGATGGTATATCTCCCAAAATTGCGCCTGTGCGCCCGCTCCTGCCAAAATACCCCACGATGCGCTTCGAGAAGTTCCTATAGCTTCTTCAAAAATGCCGATTGTGTGCCATGTTTAATCATGGAAGCCTCCAGATCGAGTTTTGTTTCGCAACTTCACTCTGGTCAGAAGGCTTCCTCTTTTTTACGCCCTCTATTAACAAGCCAAAGTTGAGGGATTTTTTAATATCTCCCGCGCGCCACCGCTTCACCTTCCAAATCAAGTCCTCTGGCCGGGAAGACCTGAGCGGCGCAGGCTTTGAACTCGGGGATTTTAGCCTGCGGATCGAGTGCATCGATGGTCAGCAAATTCGCGGCAGCTTCGGCAAAATGCATGGAGATGAAGACCACGCCCACGGTGGTGCGCTCCGTGACCCAAGCGCGCAGGGTGACTTCGCCACGGCGCGAACTAACCCTGACGGGCATGCCGTCCACGATGCCGTGAATCTCGGCGTCGGCGGGGTGGATCTCCACGCGGGCTTCGGGGTAGAGCGCATCCAGGTCTGAGTGGCGGGTCATCGAGCCGGTGTGCCAGTGCTCCAGCACGCGCCCAGTGGTCAGGATGAAGGGATACTCGTCATCGGGCGGCTCCATTGAGGGGACGTAATCGAGCGGGGTGAATTTGCCGCGTCCGCGCGGGAAAGTGTCGAGGAACAAATCGGGGGTGCCGGGGTGGGTTTCATCGGGGACGGGGTAGATCAGACCGACTTTTTCAATCCGTGCGTAGGTCACGCCCGCGTAATCGAGGTTGACGGATGCCATTTCGCGCAAAACCTCTGACGGGTGGGCATAATCCCATTTAGCGGTGGAACGTCCGAGCCGCGCTTCGAGGCGCAGCGCCAGGGCGCAAATAATGTCACTATCGCGGCGGGACAGGTTACGGGGCGAATGAGCGGCACGCACCCGCTGGATGCGGCGGTCGGTATTCGTAAATGTCCCTTCCTTTTCAGCGAACGGGGTCGCCGGGAGGAAGATATCCGCATAAGCCGCGCTTTCGGTGATGAAAAGATCCTGGGCGACGATGAACTCCAAATTTTCCATGTGGCGACGGGTTTCGTTCAGGTTCGGCTCGGACATCATCGGGTTTTCGCCCATGATGTACAGCGCACGGATGCCGCCGGGGTGGGCGTGGCTGAGGATTTCGGTGGTGGTCAGCCCGAGTTTGCGGCTCAGCCCGCCAGGTTCGATGTTCCAGGCTTTTTCCCATTTTTCGGCGTTGCCGGGGGCGTCGACGCGCATGTAACCGGGGAAGTGGAAGGGCATCGCGCCCATGTCAGAGGCGCCCTGCACGTTGTTTTGCCCGCGCAGGGGGTTCAGCCCGGTGCCGGGACGCCCGATGTGCCCGGTCAGGAAGGCGAGGTGGATGAGGGCTAGGGCGCTGGCAGTGCCGTGCGAGAGCTGCGAGATGCCCATGCCCCAGTAGATGGCGGCATTGCGGGCACCGGCATACATGCGGGCGGCTTTGCGGATGGAATCGGCGGGCACACCGGAGATGGATTCGGCGTACTCGGGCGTGAACCTGGCGAGGGAGGCGGCGAATTCGTCATACCCTTCCGTCCTGGTCTCGATAAACGGACGGTTGACCAACCCTTCGGCGACGATGACATGCGCCATGGCGCTGAACACGGGGACGTTGGTGCCAGGCTTGAGCGGCAGCCACAGCTCGGCGAAATCGACCAGCTCGATGCGGCGCGGGTCGATGACGATCATCTTTGCGCCGTGCTTGCGGATGGCTTCCTTCATCTGGAGCGCGATGATGGGGTGGTTTTCGGTGGTGTTCGAGCCAGTGACAATGAACACATCGTTCTGGATGACTTCGGCGGCGGTGTTGGACATGGCGGATGAGCCAACCGCCTTCTGGAGGGCGACGACGCTCCCGGCGTGGCACAGGCGCGTGCAGTGATCGACGTTGTTGGTGCGGAAGATGGCGCGGTAAAGTTTTTGCAGCAGGTAGTTGTCTTCGTTGGTGGCTTTGGCGCAGCAGTAGACAGCCATGGCATCCGAGCCGTCGCGTTTGTAGATTTCCAACAGCTTGTCAGCGGTGATGTTGAGCGCGGTGTCCCAGTCAACTTCGACCCAATCCCAGGGAGATTCGTTATTCGACAATTCGGTATTCGGTATTCGGAAAGCGCTATCCGTGTTTGCCGAATCTCGAATATCGAATATCGATTTTCCTTCGAGCAAATACCGCCGCACCAGCGGCTTTGTCACCCGCTTAGGGTGGTAAATGAAATCATAACCAAATCGCCCCTTCACGCACAGGTTGCCGTGATTGACGGGCGAATCGAAGGGCGAGGTGACTTTGTAGATGAAATCATCCCGGACGTGGAGTTGCAGCGTGCAGCCAACCCCGCAGTAAGGACAGGTGGTGGAGGTGATTTTTTCGGGAGTTATCATGGTTACTCCGTTGAGCCGTTTCCCCGTTTTTCGGTTGTTCCGTTCGTACGAAAACGGGCAAACCGGTCAATGGGATAACGGTAAAACATCTTATATCGTGATAAGAATAATAGCAGCTAAAGCCATGGTGATGCCGACCATTTGCCAGCGGGTGATGCGCTCCTTGAGCAGGAGCCACGCCAGCAGCACCGTCGAGCCGGGGTAAAGTGAACTCAAGACAGCGGCCACATCCACCCGCCCGAGTTGGGCAGCCAGGGCATAGAAGGCATTGCCGAGCGTGTCGAGCAGTCCGCTTGCAAGGACAGGAATGATGCTCTCGCGGGTGGGAACGACCTGCTGGCGGGTGATCAGCGCATACATCAGCAAGCTGGAGATCGAGACAATGCGCACGGCGATGAGCGCGTAAATGATCGATGCCGCGCTGGCGAAGTGCAGGGTGGTGAAGAAAAACCCGAAAGCCAGCCCCGCCAGCACCGGCAGGCGCAGGTCAGCCAGGTTGAAGCCCACGCTCCCGCCGCCGGAAACCAGCCAGATGGCTGCCATCGCCAGGAAAAAACCAGCAATCACCAAAACTGGCGGCACCTGTTGGGTGAGCGCCGCAAACGCCACCGGGATGCCTGCCGCCACCAGCGCGGAAACGGGCGCGGCCACGCTCATGCGACCGTTGGCGAGGGCCGTGTACAACAACAACAGCCCAATCGCGCCGCCGAACCCGGCCGCGCCGCCCCACAGCCACGACTCCAGCGGCGGGGCGGGCTCGCGCAGCACAAACGCGGCCGCAAGCAGCAAAATGAGGCTAAAGGCATGCGCGACAATCACCACGCTGTAAGCGCTGGTCCGCTTGGCAGCCACACCGCCGTTAAAATCACCCGCGCCCCATGTCAGCGCGGCGGCGATGCCAAAGGCAACTGAAGTCAGTCCAAAATTCATCAAAACTCCAAAAGTATTTCACCGCAGAGGCACAGGGTGCGCAGAAAAATTCTTCTAAAACTACGCGTTCTCAGCGTCTCTGCGGTTACATGCCCGTTTTTTTACGCTTGCGCCCCGAATTCATCACCGCAATTTCCGCCGGGGAAACACCCTGCTCCAGCAGGAACTCGCGTTTGGGCTTGAGCGCCCCGCTCGGGCAGACGCCCACGCACTGACCGCAGAAAACGCAGGTGGTGGCGGGCATCGGGCTGTCGAAAAATGTGCCAATCTGGGTCTCGAACCCGCGCCCGCTGAAGTTGATGGCGTAGGCATATTGGGCGTCGTCCGCACAGACCTGCACACAGCGCCAGCACAGCACGCACTTGGCGTAATCGCGGATGTACATTGGGTTGTCGTCCTTCAGCGGGATGTCGCGCCGTTCGGCCTCGGGAAAGCGCTCCGGTGACGCGCCATACTCGGTCATCATCGCCTGGATTTCGGGGGAATCGGACAGATCCACGCTGGAGGCCAGCATCTCGAGGATGGTTTTGCGCGCCCGCACCACCCGCTCACTGCGCGTGTGCATCTTCATCCCGTCCGCCGCTTTGACAATGCAACCCGGCTGGAGCAGGCGCATCCCTTCGATTTCCACCACACACATGCGGCACAGCCCATTCGAGGTGGTCGCTTCATGCCAACAAATGGTTGGGATCTCAATGCCGGCCCGGGCGGCAGCCTGCACGAGCGTGGTTTCGGGTTCAACATCTGTTACGTGTCCGTCAATGATCAGGGTGATGGCCATGACATGCTCCACAGCGATGCGAAAAATGATGCATTTATTGTACGCTTTTTTGAAATCAAAAGCACGGACGGCTTGCCTCGCCCGTGCTTTGTACTAAGCAGCCAGCTTCTAATTGAGTTGAGCGTTTATCTTCTCGGCCGTTTCTTTGTAAATCGCCAGCTTCTCGCGTTCCTTGGCCACCACCGGGGCCGGGGCTTTGTTGGCAAAGTCGCTGGAGAGCAGCTTTTCGAGCCGCGCAATCTGCGACTCGGCATCCGCCAGTTCTTTGCCCAGGCGGGCGCGTTCAGCCTCGGGATCGACCATCTCCGCCAGCGGCAGGAAGATCTCGACCGGGCCAATCACCAGCGCGGCGCTGTTCTCAGGCTTGTCAGCCAGCGATTCGACGATGGTCAGCCCGGCCGGGTCGAGCGCGGCCAGAGCAGCGATCATGGCCGACTGCTCGCGCAGCAGCCCGGTCTTGGCGCCGCCCGAGAGCGTGGCCGCCAGCTTCTTGGCGGGCGGCACGTTCTTTTCGGCGCGCAGGTTGCGGATGGCGCGGATGGCGTCCTGCAGCAGCGTGAAGTCGGCCGTTTTATCGGCTTCCCAGCCTTCGGGTTCGCGCGGTTCGGGCCAGCGGGCGATGATGAGCACCTCGGGCCAGTCGGCGGTCAGGTCGGCCAGCGGCGATTCGCGCAGGGCGCGGCGCAGGTGTCCCCAAATCTCTTCCGTCACGAACGGTGTGAAGGGGTGCAGCAGGCGCAGTGAGATGTCCAACACGCGCGCCAGGGTTTTGGCGGTGGTATAGGCCCGTGCGCCGCCTTCGGTCATCTGCCCCTTGGCGATCTCCAGGTACCAGTCGGCGAAGTCGCCCCAGAAGAAATCGTAGATGTTCTGCCCGGCCTGCCCGTACTGGAAGTTCTGGAACAGGCGCTCCACATCGCGGATGAGCTGCTGCAGGCGCGCCCAGATCCATGAGTCGGCCAGCGTCCAGTCGGCGGGTTGGGCGGGCTTTTCTTCCACCTGTCCAATATTGGTGATCACGAAGCGGCCGGCATTCCACAGCTTGTTGGCAAAGTTGCGGTTGGCTTCCACCTTCTTGAGCGACAGGTTGGTGTCCTTACCCGGCGTGGAACCCACCAGCAGGGTGAAGCGCAGCGCGTCGGTGCCGAAGTCGTCCATGACGGTCAGCGGATCGACCACGTTGCCCTTGGTCTTCGACATCTTTTGCCCGTGCTCGTCGCGCACCAGACCGTGCAGGTACACGGTGTGGAAGGGCGCCTGCTCGGTGAACTCGAGCCCGCTCATGATCATGCGCGCCACCCAGAAGAAAAGGATGTCGTAGCCCGTTTCCATGTAGCTGGTCGGGTAAAAGTATTTCAGGTCGGGCGTTTGCTCCGGCCAGCCGAGCGTGGAGAACGGCCACAAGCCAGACGAGAACCACGTATCGAGCACGTCGGGGTCCTGTTCGATGCGGGTCGAGCCGCAGTGGGCGCAGGCGGCGGGGTCTTCGCGCGCGCAGGTCTGCTTGCCGCAATCGGCGCAGTACCAGACCGGGATGCGGTGCCCCCACCACAGCTGGCGGCTGATGCACCAATCCTGAATGTTTTCGAGCCAGTTGTAATATACCTTCTCGAAGTGTTCCGGCACGATCTTGATGTCGCCGTTCTTGACGGCCATCAGCCCCTTCTCGGCCAGCGGCGCGATGCGCACAAACCACTGCTCGGAGATCATCGGCTCGACGATCTCACCGCCGCGTTCGGAGCGCGGCACGTTGAGGGTGTAAGGTTCTTCCCGAATGACCAGCCCGGCGGCTTTCATATCATCCCAGAGCTTTTTGCGCGCCTCAAAACGGTCCAGCCCGGCATAAGGGCCGCCGTTCTCGTTGACCCGGGCGTTCTTGTCGAGCATCGAGAGCATCGCCAGCCCGTGACGATGCCCGATCTCGTAGTCGTTGGGGTCGTGCCCGGGCGTGATCTTGAGCGCGCCGGTGCCGAAATCGCGCGCCACGTACTCATCCGCAATGACAGGGATCTCGCGCCCGAGCATGGGCACGCTCACCATCCTGCCGACAAATTTCTGGTAGCGTTCATCCTCAGGATGCACCGCCACGGCCGTATCGCCCAAAATGGTTTCGGGGCGGGTGGTGGCCACCGGGATAAAGTCGCCGCTGCCATCGGCCAGCATGTACTTGAAGAAATACAGCGTGCCGGGCTCCTCAGCGTAGATCACCTCCAGGTCTGAAACGGCCGTTTTCAACCCCGGCGACCAGTTGATCAGGCGCGGGCCGCGATAGATGAGTCCCTTCTCGTACAGGCGCACAAAGGCTTCGCGCACGGCGCGGCTGAGGCCCTCATCCATGGTGAAGCGTTCGCGGTCCCAGTCGCAGGATGCGCCCAAGCGGCGGATCTGACTGGTGATGTGTCCGGCGTATTTGTGCTTCCACTCCCAGGTGCGTTCGAGGAACTTCTCGCGGCCGATCTGCTCGCGGCTGGTACCTTCCCTGACCAGCATGCGCTCCACCATCAACTGCGTGGCGATGCCGGCGTGGTCGGTGCCCGGCACCCACAGCGTGGCATAACCCTTCATGCGGTGGTAGCGGATCATCAGGTCTTCGAGGCTGACGAAGATGGCATGCCCTGTGTGCAGTTCGCCGGTCACATTGGGCGGCGGAATGGAAATGACGAACGGCTCCACGTTCGGGTCAAAGCTCGGTTTGTTGGGGTCGTTGTGCGGCTTGAAGTAGCCGCCCGCCTCCCACATCGCATAAATGCGCTGCTCGGTGGATTTGAAATCGTAGGCTTTGGGTAATTCGTGCGTCATTCTTGCTCCTTCATTACAGTTTTTTCCAGTTGCTGGACGATTCTATTTTGGCAAATGCCGGGTCATCTGTGCTGGCGTAGGTTTCAAAGAAGCCGCAATCTCGGCAAACATAATGCTGCAAATTTATAACAACAATGCTGGCATTCCAGCCTTCCCCCTCGATAACCCGCAAGCCATATTTATGGTTGCTGGCCGGGTAAAAACCATTCTGGCGTGCATGATAAATTGCGCCAGATTCACATTTTGGACAGATACCATTTCTCATTTCGGCCTCCTACAAACAAAAACGCCTCGTCCAATAAGAGGACGAAGCGAACTCCGCGGTACCACCTCAATTCACCCGTTTGGGTGCACTCTGTGACCAGCCATCACCAGCCTGCGCAGTAACGGGCGCTCCCGTGCACGGTCTACTCAGCCTGGGCTTTTCTTCGGCAATCCATCCGGGCGACCTTCGGCGCTGGGGCTGCTGCGGAGGCTTCCAGCGTCTGGTCTCGACGTGCTCGACCAGCACCTCCTTCTCTATCAGCGTTCCAAACACCTACTCCTCCCGGAGCAATTTTATTAATCCATTATACCGATTCGGAAATGTACCGTCAAGCCGGTTTGGGTGCCCGCGAGGGGGTGCGTCGCACCAATGGGTTGATTTATTCCATTTAATGGACAAAAATCCTAAGTTTCAGACCACCCCCGGCAAAAATGGTGCGACGCACTACGACTTTGGAAAAGCCCTGGGTGCCCGCGGCAGCACCAGCGGGCTCCCGTCGAATGGGTGCGGGATAACGCTGACAGGCAGGTGGTACGCCTCACCGATCAATTCCGGGATGAGCACCTGCTGCGGCGTCCCCACGGCTTTGACCTGCCCCGAAACGAGCAGCGCCACCCGGTCGGTGTAGCGCGCGGCCAGGTTCAGGTCGTGCAAAGCGATCAGGATGGCCAGCCCGTCATCGTGCGCCAGGGTGCGGACAAGTTCGAGCAGCCCGACCTGGTACTGCAAATCGAGATGGGCGGTCGGCTCGTCGAGCAGCATGATGGGCGTGTTCTGCGCCAGGGCGCGTGCCAGCAGCACGCGCTGCTGCTCGCCACCCGAAAGTTCACCCACGGGTCGCTCGGCCAGGTCGAGCGCATCCACGCGCTCCAGGGCGCGCTGCACCATGGCCTCATCCTGCGCCGAAACCTGCCCGAGAAAGTTTAGGTAGGGCGTGCGCCCGAGCATGACCGTCTCGCGCACCGTGAAGGCGGGCGGCAGGCTGGAGATCTGCGGCACCACTGAGAGCAGTCTGGCGCGCTCCATGGGCGAGACCGAGAGCAGGTTGACGCCGTTCTTGCGCACCACCCCGCCCGGATGCGCCAGTACCACGCCGCTGACCGCCCGCACCAGCGTGGACTTGCCCGCGCCGTTCGGCCCGATGAGGGCCAGCACCTCGCCGTTCTCGATGGTCAACGAGACGTTATCGAGGATGCGGCGTGTGCCGTAGGAGACGGTGAGAGATTCGATAAGCAGCATGAGAGGGTGGGAAGTAAATAGTGAAAAGCGGGGAGTGTACGAAATACGCGCCGTGTTTACGCCTTACGCACCTACCAGTATCCTTGGTTTTTTGCCCGCTTGAGCACCCACAAAAAGAAGGGCGCGCCCGCCAGGGCCGTGACGATACCCACTGGCAATTCCTGCGGAGCAATGACGATGCGCGAGAGCACGTCCGCCACCAGCAGGAATGTAGCGCCTCCCAGCAGGCTGAGCGCCAGCAGGCGGCGATAGTCCGCGCCCCACCACATGCGCAGGATGTGCGGCACGATCAGCCCGACAAAGCCGATGATTCCGCTGAAGGCCACCGCCGCCGCCGTGGACAGCGAGGCCGCCACGAGGATGATGGTCTTGGCGCGCGAAACGGGCAGCCCCAGCTGCTGGGCCTGTTCATTGCCAAATTGCAACAAGTTGAGCGCGTGCCCGCTGAAAACCAGCACACCCACACCGATCACCAGGTACGGCAGGATTCCCAGCACCGCGTCCCAACCGGCCTGCGTGGACCCGCCCATGATCCAGCCGAGCGCGCGGCGCACCTCTCCGGTGGAACGCAGCATCAGGTACGAGGTCAGCGCCGTGGCAAAAGAGCTGAAAGCCACGCCCGCCAGGATCAGATTGGTGGTGGGCACCGTGCGCCCCACACGCGCCAGTAAATAGACGCTGAAAACCGTCAGCATGGCGGCCAGGAAGGCGCTGAACGGGACGGCCATGAGCCCCCAGAATGAGTACGGCCACTGGATGCTCATGGCGATGACCGCGCCCAGCCCCGCGCCGCTGGCCACGCCGATCAGATACGGGTCGGCCAGCGGGTTGCGGAACAAGCCCTGGTAGGCCGCGCCGCTCGAGCCGAGCGCCGCGCCGGTGAGGGCCATCAGCACGGTGCGCGGCAGGCGCAGGCTGAGCACGATGAGCGCGTGCTTTTCAAGCTCGGGCGGGATGGACCCCGCCAACGCGCCGACGATCACGCGCAGCACATCTCCCGGCGCGATGAACACCGACCCGACCGCAATGCTGAGCACGGCAGCCAGGAGCAGGAAAAACGCGGAGAGGGTGAAGGGTGAAAGTCGGCGCATGGGGTTTGGCAGGGGCAAACGTCCGCCCGCCCTTACTCGAATTGTTCGGGATGCAGCAACCTGGCCAGTTGTTCCAGCCCATCCACCAGGCGCGGGCCGGGGCGGCTGACCAGGTTGTCGTCGAACGGGAAGATGCTGCCTTCCTTGACGGCAGTCAGCCCATCCCAGCCGGGGCGCGACGAGAGCGATTCAGCTGTGACGCCCCACATCGAGTCGCCCAACACAATGATCTGCGGATCGACAACCAACACCTGCTCCAGGCCCACCTGCGGGTAGGGGTCGGTGATCCCTGCCAGACCGGTAAAGTTGACTCCGCCTGCGCGCCCGATCAGCAGGTCGATGAACGTGCCTGGACCGGCGGTGTAGGGTTTGTTGGGATTGGTGGCGTCAATCTCGTAGAACACGACCGGGGCGTAGCTGAGCGGCAGAATCTTTTCGTCCACGGCTTTGACACGCGCCCGGAGCGACTCGACCAGCACCTGGGCTTCGGCCTCGCGCCCGGTCAGGACGGCCACGAGCTGCAGGTTAGCATACATTTCTTCGAAGGTGGTCGGGTTTTTCAGGTAATACACGGTCAGGCCCAGGTCTTCGAGCGATTTGACCTGTTCGGGGGTGTTGATCTCGGCGGCCAGCACCAGGTCTGGCTCCAGTTCAACAATCTGCTCGAGGTTGTAGCCGCCAAACGAGCCGCCCACCACAGGCAGGGAGGCGGCTTCGGCGGGGTAGTCGCTGAATTCGTCGCGCCCGACCACCTGCGGCCCCGCGCCAATGGCGAACAGGATCTCGGTGTTGGAGGGGGCCAGGGATACGATGCGCCGGGCCGGGCCGCCGAGCGTCACCTCGCGGCCGAGGCCGTCAGTCAGGTTAATGGCGGCAGGCTGCGGGGCGCTTGCGGCGGGAGCGCACGCCGCCAGGGTGAGGACAAAGGCCACAAGGGCCAGGATTAACTTTCGAGACATTGCAGTCTCCTCCGATCAAGTTTATTTTTAGACCACGGATGCAAATGATAAAAGGAATGTCCGATTGAGCTGTGGCATCCTTTTCATCGCTTTTATCTGTGGTCGATAGGCGGGCAGGAATAGCCTGCCCAACGAAAATCCCCTGCCAGGGGCAGGGGAGGTAGGAGCGCCAATCCGGGCTGGGCGTCCGCCACCTCCTTGCTGCGAGAAGTGTGGTGAGCGAACAGGGCGGGCGACCTGGCTTGGGGGTCACGTTGCGAACATGACCTGCTCCTTACAGTTGCGCGACAGCGCCGGACTTCACTTGCACCGCACAGAGTGCAGGTGTCACCGGCTTCGCCGTTTGTGCCTTCCCATCCGGGGGGTGAGGCACCCTGTTCGTTTTTTCTGATAGTGGTATTGTATGCCAGACAGGACGGAGAGTCAACCGGATTTAAATCATTTTCTGCTGTAAAATTTGGGGGAGGATTTATGCTCTCCCCCCTGTTTTCGATTGCCCTCGCTTTTAGTGCCGGTATTGTGCTTGCCAGCCACGTGACGTTGGATTTTTTCACCTGGCTGTTGATGGCGGCTGCCATGGGAATGCTGTCGATTTGGTGGAGCATCATGGCCCGGCGGCGCGGCTGGCGTCCGTGGGGGCTGGGGCATACCGCCCAGTTCATCATCCTGCTCAGCGTGGCGGCTGTGGTTGGCGGGGCGGCGCGCTTCGAGGCCGGGCAACCGGAGAAATCGCCATTCACGGTGGCCTGGTACAACGAGCGCGAATATGATGTGCTCGTTACGGGGGTGGTAATTGCCCCGCCCGATGTGCGTGATACCTACACCAACCTGATGATCCGCGTGGAGGAGTTGGACAATGGTAACGGCGTGGACCTGCAAGTGGGCGGTCTGATGCTGGCGCGCATCACACGCGATGAAACGTACCAGTATGGTGAGCGCCTGCGCCTGCGCGGGTTATTGCGCACCCCGGCTGAAAATGAGGCCTTTTCATACCGCGACTATCTGGCCCGCAGCGGCATTTACAGCGTCATGAGCAATCCGGGGGTAACCCGCCTGCCATGGCCGGGGCAGGTCAACCCCCTGCTGGCCGCGCTGTATGAGATCAAATTGCGCTCGCAGCAAAAAATCTATGCGCTCTTCCCTGACCCAGAAGCGGCTTTGTTGGTGGGCATTTTACTGGGCGATGAGACCGGCATCCCTTCCAGGCTGCAACAGGCATTCAAAGACACTGGCACAGCGCACATCGTCGCCATTTCGGGCTTCAATATTGCCATTATTGCCGGGTTGCTGGTCTCCATATTCAGCCGCTTGCTGGGCAACCGGCGGGGGGCTGTGGCGGCCGTAGCAGGCATTGCGGCGTACACCATTCTGGTTGGCGCCGATGCCTCGGTGGTGCGCGCGGCCATCATGGGCGGGCTGGGCATTTTCGCCCGCCAGGTGGGGCGGCGGCAAGACGCGGTGAATACCCTGGTGGTGGTGGGGGCCATCATGGCGGCGGCAAATCCGCTCATTTTGTGGGATGTGGGATTCCAGCTGTCGTTTGCGGCCACGCTGGGGCTTATCCTGTATGCCAGCCCCATGCAGCAGTGGGCCGAGCGCACGCTCACCCGCATGCTGCCGGCGCAAAAAGCCCGGGCCGTGGCCACCCCTCTTGCCGAATATGCGCTCTTTACGCTGGCCGCGCAGGTAACCACCCTGCCCATTATGGCCTTTCATTTCGAAAGGTTGTCCCTGGTTTCTTTCATCGTCAACCCGATCATTTTACCGGCCCAACCGCCGGTAATGATTGCCAGCGGGCTGGCCCTGCTGGCCAGCTATGTTTGGATGCCGCTGGGGCAGGCCTTGGCCCACCTGGCCTGGCCTTTCTCGCTCTACACCATCCGCATTGTGGAATGGTTTGGGGGCATTCCCGGGGGCGCGTTCGCTACCGGGCAGGTGCACCTGGGTTGGGTGGTGTTGTTTTATGCAGCCCTGCTCGGGGCGACCTTCCAATGGGCGCGTGTCAGTCCTATGCGGGCCGCACTGACCCCGGCTGTGGGACTCTCGGCGCTGACGGTCATCACCTTGCTGGTCTGGCGCGGCGTACTTGGCATGCCAGACGGGCGCCTGCACCTCACATTTTTGGATGTGGGTACAGCCGATGCGGTCCTCATCCAAACCCCCGGCGGGCGGCATGTGCTTATTAATGGCGGTCCGAGCGCCGCCACCCTCAGCGATTCGCTTGGACGCCGCCTGCCGCCCTTCAATCGCCAATTAGACTGGCTGGTGGTGGCATCCACCCAGGAAAACCAGGTGGGTGGGCTGGCGCGCGCGCTGGAGCGCTTTACCCCGCAAAACACGCTGTGGGCCGGCCTAAGTCAGTCTTCATTCAGCGCGCGGCAATTACAGGAGTGGCTGACGCAGCAGTCCGTCCCGGTCACGTACGCCGAAGCCGGGCAGGTGCTCGACCTGGGATCAGGGGCCACCCTGACCATCCTCTCAAGCGATACGCGCGGGGCCATCCTGCTGCTGGCGTGGAACGACTTTCGCGCTTTGCTGCCGGTGGGGCCCAGTTTCAGCGCATTGGAAGCGCTCGATGAAGGGCGTGCTATTGGGCGCGTGGACGTGTTACTGCTGGGCGAAGGCGGTTACGCCCCGGTCAACCCGCCGCAATGGATCAATTCCCTGCGCCCGCAAGTGACCGTGCTCAGCGTGGATGCCGGCGACCCCAACGGACTGCCTGATCGTGCGCTGCTGACCACCCTGGCAGGCTATACCCTGCTGCGCACCGACCAAAATGGCTGGATTCACATCGAGACCGATGGAGAACAAATGTGGGTGGAAGTGGAAAAACGCTAAAAGCCTGCCACCACACAGTGACAGGCTTCCATTTTTCGTAAACCCAATTTTACATGCTGCGCATCGCCCCAAAAACCACGCCTTGCGTGCTATTTTTTAACTTCCGCCAGCTTAAGCCGTATGAACAGCATGGGCGCGAGGGCTGCAATCCATACCCCTACCAGGGCATAACGCACGAAGCGCAGCAGGTAGGGTAGCCAGTCGTCGCCGCGCGGGAAAACCGCCCCCAACCCTACGTAAAAGACCAGCACACCAGCCAGCCCCAACAGGTAACGAGCGGTCCGCTTCCATAACGGGCCAGAAACATCGAACCCGCCTTGGGCGCGTATCCAGGCTGCGCCAGCCGCCAGCCCAAACAACGCCCCGGCCGGGGTGATCGTGCTGTTCAACGAGCCGGGGTTGATCGGTTCTTCGGGGAAGGCTGCACCAGCAGTATCCACCCACATCACCGGAACCATCCAGCCGGACCAGGCAGTCACCGCCAGCGCCGAGAGCGCCACCAGCCCCACCGAGACGGTAAACGCCACCCCCACTTGCGCGCCCAACGAGAGACGCCCCAGCCAGGCCGCTGCGGGATCCCAATAACGGGCGAACCCGAACAACACCAGCCCGCCAATCAGCCAGCCGAACAGCACATCGTGCAAGAAATGCACGCCCAGGTACAGGCGCGAAAACCCAATCGCAAAGATGACCAGTCCCGCCACCACCCAGGCCCAGGTACGCCGCAACCAGTGGGCTGTAATGCCCCATACACCCACGGCATTCTGCGCATGCCCCGAGGGGACACCAAACGAGCTTTCGGCCGCATACGGGCGCACATCGGTACTCACCCAGTACGGACGCGGGCCGTGAAAAGCCAGCTTGAAAACATTGTTCAACCCGCCCGTAAAGAGAAGGATAAGACCAATACGCAGGCCCAACCCGCTATTGACAGACCAGTACACGATGGGCAGCACCAACAGGAAAAATTCTTCCGATCCCAAAAACGAGAAGAACTTCATGGGCGATTCCAACCATGCGCCCAATCCTTGCACCGCAAGGATGATGGCAACCCCTGAGAGAACGAGTGCTTCCATACGCCGTGCTCCTTTTTTTATAAATTGACGCGCCTACTTTCCTATTTTACACTTTTGTTAACGTGAATAGTGGATAAGCCGCCGAGGGTGCGTCGCACTTCTCTCACCAAGGGTTGCTCATTCTGCCTTGTCGGCTTGGGTGCGCTGCTGAAAAGGATGCGCAAACGGCAGGCAGGCTGTTCTCTTCTTTCCAGGGCCTGTTCCTGCATTCGCAGGTGTGGATGTGTCGATAAGCGGGCGGGCTGTTTGCCCGGGCGCATCGCTATCCTTTGACGCCGCTGCTGGCCACACTTTCCACAAAAAACCGTTGCCCCAAAATGAACACAATCAGCGGCGGGATGATGGCAATGGCCGCCCCGGCAAGGATCAGGTTGGGGGTGTCTGAGGCGCGCCCGCGCAGCACGTTGAGCGCCAGGGTGAGCACGTGGTTTTTTTCGTTGCCCACATTGATGATGACAAGCGGCCAGATGAAGGAATTCCATGCATACAGGAAAGTAAAGGTGGACTGGGTGGCAAGCGCCGGCACACTGGCTGGGATGATGATGTCTTTGAGGATCTGTAAACGCGAAGCGCCATCCAGAAGCGCCGCTTCTTCGATTTCCTTTGGGAAAGTGATGAAATGCTGGCGCATCAGGAATGTGCCATAGGCGGTAAAGATCCACGGGACGATCAGCGCTGCCAGGCGGTCTGTCCAACCAATCAGGACCATCAACTGGTAAAGGGGCACAATCAACATCACAAAGGGAATCATAATGGTGCCCAGATAAAAAACGAAGATGGTATCGCGCCCGGGGAATTTAAGGCGCGCAAAGGCGTACCCGCCCAATACCGAGGTGGCCAATTGCCCGACCACAACCAAAATGGTCACCAACGCAGTGTTGGTCAGGGCCCGTCCAATGTTGTTCAGCTCGATGACCTGGGTATAGTTCTCCGGGTGCCAGCTTACGGTTTCGACTGGCACGCTCAGGCGCACGTTCTGGTAGGTTTTGCGCTGTGGGTCATTGGTGTCAATGAACTCGCCCACAGTGGTTTGACCTACCAGGAGCATCGGAACGACCTGTCCATCCAGCAAGACATCGAAAAGTTTTTCCTCCTTGCCGTTCACAACCACGGTCTGCTGGTTCGCTGAGCCGCCTGTTGGGCCAACCTCGGCGAGCAGACGCTCGACAATGGCAGAGGGGTTTTCAGGCGGGGCAAACCGTCCCAACGGAATGTTGCTCTTGGCCAGCGCATATTCCAACTGTTCGCCTTCTATCTCCACAAAGTAAAGCGGGAGTGGGGCATCATAACCCGCCACCTCGGCAAATGCAGGTTCGCGCGGCAACATGCGTGGCGGGTAGCGAAAAGTATCGGCAGGCAGTTTGAATGAAGTGGCCAGCATGTACAAGAACGGGAAAAGCATCACCAGCGCGAAGAAAGTCAAGACCACATAAATCAACAGATTGCCAAGCCAGCGGGCCAGCCGGTAGGATTCGATTTTCATGGTCTGTTCCTCCTAGTTTTCGTAAATGCTGGATCGGCGTTGGCGCTGGAACTGAATGAGCGTCAACCCGAAGATAACGATAAACAGGATCCACGCAATGGCAGAAGCGTACCCCTGCTTGAAGTTTTGGAAGCCCGACCGATACAGGTAGAGCACCAGGGTGATGGTGGCGTTGTTGGGACCCTCGGGCGGATTCATTAGGATGAATACCTGTTCGAAAACTTGCATCGCCTGGATGGTGGTGGTCGAAACCACATAAAAAGTGGTGGGCGCAAGCATGGGCAGGGTAATGCCCCAAAATTTATTCCATGGCCCGGCGCCATCCACTGTGGCGGCCTCGTAGAGTTCTCCTGGGATGTTTTGCAAACCCGCCAGGAACAGCACGGTATTGAACCCCATGGTTTGCCAGGCGGCGATGATAATGACAGCCAAAAGCGCGGTACGCTCGCTGGACACCCATTGGATCTTCGGATCGGTCACAGCGAGGTTGAACAGGTTGTTCCAATGCGCGATGCCCAGCGTGATGAAGTAATTAATATAGCCAATGGTGGCATTGTAAAGCCACTGCCATACCAGGGCGATGCCAACCACGGCCGCTATGCTCGGCAGGAAGTACACCGCCCGGAAGAACTTCATGCCCGGCAGTTTGCTATTGAGCACATTGGCAAGGATAAGGGCCGGGATAACGCTAAGCGGCACAGCAAACAGCACGAAGCTGAGGGTGTTGCGCAGCGCCAGCCAGAAGAATTTGTCTGCGGCAGCAAAGAGCAGCCCACCGTTCCCAAACTTCAGCCGACCCACCTCATCGTATATTTTCGTGTCCACCACCTCGCGGGCCAGTTGGTCGGGTGTGGCAAGCAGCGCAAAGCGCACATTGAGTAGTTTGGCATAGTTATCGAATCCGACCCAGTTGGGGGTATTGAAGGCATCAGAGTCGGTGAATGAAAAATAGAACGAGAGCACCAGGGGCCCGGCAAAGAAGATCAGGAATCCCAGCAGGTTGGGTGAAAGGAACAGCCATCCGTTCAGGATCTGTTCGTGATTGGTCTTGACCAACATCGCCTGCGCCGTGGGCTGCCTCCACATGAAGTAGATGGCGGTTGCAAAGACGATTACGCCCACCACTGCGGCAATGCCGCCTGGCTGGGCCAGCTTGCCAAAGAAATGCAACACACCGCTGAGGGTGTTTACCTGCCAGAGAAAAATGGCGAAACCGGCGAGCGCCACCCAGCGCCCCACCGCTTTCAGGCTTGTTTCCTGGTTGTGCTTTTTCAGCGGCAGATATTCGTCCAACGTGGAGAGCAGGTACCCGGCAACCACGATTCCAAGCCACGGAATGCCCGTGCCAAAGTTCTCTGCCAGCGCATCGATGCCAATAAAAACTTCCCCCGTATTCAGGGTGAAGACGGTGCAGCCGAAGAACGCCAAATAGTCCAGCACCAGCGCAATGATGCGCCCGGCATGCTGGCGTTTGCTGATCTGGACTGCCCCAATTGCGCTGGCCCCAGCCGCCGCAGCCAGCAGCAAGGAAAAAAGGATGCTTTGCCAGGCAGACTGGAATGCCAGCCAGCCAGCCCAGGGTGCAATTGCCCCTGCTGCAGCAAGCAAGGCAAAAACAATGCGCCAGTAAAACAGCAGGCGCAAGATGCGTTCGGTGTGTAAAGCGCGTTGGGGATGAGCCGTCATGTTCACCTCTTTATCCGTTTGCGGGTGTGGTAACCGCAGCCATGGGCGCGCCGGGGCAGAGAGAGCGCCAGAAAGTGACGGGGCAGGCGGAGGTCATCCGTCTGCCCCGTTTGATGCAAGAGATTACGGGAAGGCTTTGTTGGCTTCGTCGCAGATGGTTGCGCCGAACTGCTCAACAGTGGTCGCACCGGTCAACACGCCTTGGATGGCGGGGCCCATGATCTTGTCGAACTCGGGCCACGAGCCAGCCCACAGCGGTCCCTCAGATGTGGGGTTGGCAGCCGGGGCAATGCCGTTCAGGAAAGCCTGGTTGTTGGCGGGCGGCGTGAAGGTCAGGAAGGCATCCAGCGCCTCCTGGCTGACACGGCTGGGAATGTTCGCGCCCAGTGCAGCGACTTTGCCCTGGGTTTCAGCGGTGGTCAGTGCGCGCACGAGCGCCCAGGCTTCTTCAGGGTGCTCGGTCTTTGCGTTCACCACGTATGCGCCCCAGAATAACCAGTTGCCGGGTGTGCCTTTGGGGCCGCTCGGCAGTTCAACCACGTCCCAGTTGAAGTTGACAGTGCGAATGCCGGGGGTTGCCCAACGTCCGTTCTGGAACATGGCCACCTTGCCAGCGCGGAAGGGCGGCTCGGGGTCTTCGCCATAAGGCGTGGCAACATCATAATCCTGGTAGAGCGCGCGTTGGAAAGCAAGGCCCTCCAGCGATTCGGGGGTGTTGAGGGCGCACGCAGAGCGGTCTGCGTCAAAGAAGCCGCCGCCAGCCGCATTCAGCCACACGCCGTAAGGACCCCACCAGGCGCTCGCGCCATAGCCGTAAATGTCAGAACCGAGCGCGCGGGTTTTCTGGGCAACGTCGAGGAAGGCTTCCCAGTCCCACTCGCCCTTGGCTGCCAGTTCGCGCGGGTCGGGTGCGCCGGCTTCGGCAATCAGATCGAGGTTGAGGTATAAGGCAAACGTGGAAACGTCGCGGGGAATCCCCCAAAGCGCGCCAGAGCCTGCGCCAGACTGTTCGTTTTCGGGGTTGTAGGTCATGTGGAACATGGGCCCGGCATAGAAATCGTCCACCTTGAAGCCTGCGTCGTCAGCGGCCACATCGCTCAGGTTGAGGATCAAACCGCGGGTGGCGAAATCGGCAACATCGGTGCCGGGAATCCAGAAAACGTCCGGGGCAGTACCGGCGGCCACTTCTGCGCGCAGTTGATCCTGGTAGTTCGAACCTTCAGTGCCGCCCGGTTCGTAGGTCAGGATGATGCCCTCGAGTTGGGCATCCAGGTCCTGGCTGATCTGGCTGTAAACGTTGATCTCTTCCTGGTTGTCAGGGCGGGTGCGCCAGCGGAGAGAGATTTCTTCTTCGGTCGTCGTGCCACCGATCTCGGGGGTAGAGGTGGGGGCTTCTTCGACCACGGGCGGCTGTGCGGTGGGTGTGCCGCCGCCGCAGGCAGCCAGCACAAACGATGCGATAACGAGCAGGCTGAAGGCCTTCAAAAACAGTCTATTCATTTGTTCTACTCCTTTTGTATTTATTTGCAGTGCGCAGTCATTTTAGGATTCTGACACAGAAAGCTTTCGGGATCAATCACCTCCTTTGCCGGATGTGGACTGGCGGATAATCAAGTAACCGGGGAGTTTCACTTCGCGCAGCCCGGCTTCGGTGTTCCTGATGAGGTCGAGCAGCAGGTGTGTGGCCTCGCGCCCTATGCGGGGCATATCTTGCCGCATGGTGGTCAGGGGTGGGTCGAAGTAAGAGGAAAGGGGCATATCATCGACACCGATGACTGATAATTGTGTAGGAACGTTGAGATTTGCATGGCGCGCTGCGCGCAGCACCCCCATGGCCATACGGTCGTTTTGTGCAAAGATGGCGGTGGGGAGGCGGCCCAGTTCCACAAATAATAACAGCGCATCCTGCCCGGAGGTGGCTGTCCAGTCTCCTTCGATGATCATGGTCTCGTCCACCTCAAGGCCGGCTTCGTGCAGTGCGCGGCGGTAACCCTCGGCGCGGTTTTGCGAACAATCTTCTTCCATTGGGCCGGTTACCATGGCAATGCTGGTGTGCCCCAGCGAAACCAGGTGGCGTGTGGCTTCGTAGGCCACTTTTTCGTCATCCAGGCAGACCGAGGAAATGGGCGCGCCATGTGAGTGTGCGCCCACAAAAACCACCGGGAAATCTTGCGGAATGTGTTCGTACCGTCGGTCTGAATATGGGTTGATTACGATCAATCCATCTACACGGCGATGTCCCACCAGTTCATCCACCAATTCAAAAAAAGCTTCGGGATCGGCGCATGAAGCGGACAGTATGAAATAACCGTTTCGGCGCGCCTCGGTTTCAGCACCTTCAATGACGCTGGCAAATGTGAAGTCTGTCAGGTTGGGGGAAATGCAGGCCAGTGTGTGTGTTTTGCCGCCTGCCATCGAGCGGGCAATCGCGCTGGGGCGATATCCCAAAGCTTTGATGGCTGCCTCCACCAGGGCGCGGGTTTCTGGCAAGACATCTTCCCTTGCATTGATCACACGTGATACGGTTTGGTGGGAAACACCAGCGCGTCGGGCCACATCACGAATGGTTGGGCGGGAGGTAGGCATAGCACCTGCATATCTGACTTGTGTTACCGGTCATGTGACCGGTAACACAAGTTTACAGTAACGCAAATCCTTTGTCAAGAGGGAAAATACCCCTTCGCCTGCCTCGAAGTGAGTTTTACAGGGGGTGTCCCCCATCTGCCTGTGGGAGCCGGTTTTCGTGAGGGTGCATGCTTGTCCCGCGCGCTTGTGGTCATCGTGGCGCAATTGTTCACAAGCCAAGACGCGGTGTGCCGGTGGCGCAAATTCGGGGTAAAATTTTATTGTTCGGAACCGGGTGAAACTGTGCGACACAACCGAATGATATTGCGGGCGATAGGGAGCGGGTCTGGATCTTCCACCCTGGATGGGAAAACAGGTTCCATTAGGCGCGGCGCCACGCTGGCGGTGTGCACATCGGCGCTGTTTTACCGGGAGATGGATCACAGACTGGGGCGTCTCGACGGCTGCATCGTGGAGCATGTTTTGTGAAAAAGATGTGGGATGGCAGGCATACACTGGGTTTGTTCCTTACCTCTGCGGAAGACCGGTATGAGAATGCCATCTTGCGCGGGGTGTTCGATGCCGTATACGAGCGCGGGGGCAACCTGATCTGTTTTACCAGCGGGGCCTTGCGCTCATACCACGGATTCGAGGCAAAGCGCAACATTCTTTACGACCTGGTCACCCCCCTCACGCTGGATGGATTGGTGATCAGCGGCGCGCTGGGGCACAATATTGGCTCCGAGGCCATGCTCGACCTGTGCAGCCGCTATCGCCCCCTGCCCATGGTGAGCATCGCCCTGTCCCTGGAGGGTATCCCCGGCTTGCGCGTGGACAGCCTGACCGGCATGCGCCGATTGGTGGAGCACCTAATTGTGGTGCACAAAAAAGAGCGCATTGCGTTCATGCGCGGTCCGTTGGGGCAGCAAGAAGCAGACGAACGCTACCAGGCCTATCACGAGAGCCTCACCCACCATGCACAGCGCATTGATCCCAGGCGGGTGGTTACAGGCGATTACACCTACGCTTCAGGAGTGGTTGCCGCAGAAAAGCTGCTCAAGCAGACCAGCGGCAAATTCGATGCCGTGGTGTGCGCGAACGATTCGATGGCATTGGGGGCCGCAGATGTTTTTCGCACGCGCGGACTGCGTATGCCAGAGGATGTTGCGGTAACAGGTTTCGATGATACAGATGATGGGCGCTACCACCAACCGCCCCTGACCACGGTGCGTCAGTCGCCCTATGAACAGGGATTGCACGCCGGGCGCATGCTGTTCGAAGTTTTGGCGGGCAAGCGCCTGCCGCTCCAAAGCCTGGCCTCGGCCGCGCTTGTTATCCGCCAATCTTGCGGCTGCGGGGTGAATGGCAGCTTTTCGCCAGGTGATCCATTTGCAGAAACCCCACGGCCCCTTACCGACCTGCGCGCCCACCTGCAAGCGCGCATTTCAGACCAGGCAGAACTGCTCTCGGCCAGCATGCCGGACAATTGGGTCGATTGCCTGCTGGATGCTGTCTTTACCGGCCAGGCGCAGCCCTGCCCGGAGTCTTTTTTGCATGCCTGGCAAGACCTGTTGCAGGTGGAAGCCATCATTGGCAACGAGACGGTCTGGTTTGGCATTCTGGATGTGCTGCAATCTACGCTGCCGGTAGAAGCCGCCCGGCGCGAGCAGTGCGAAGACCTGTGGTTTCGCGCGCGCTTGCTTGTCAACGAGATCAATGCCCGCCAGCAGGCCCAGCGACGAATCTTTTTCGAAAAGCAAACCACCACCCTGCGCGAGCTGGGCGAAACCATGCTCACCACGTTCGATATGGACGGCCTGCTGGATGTAATTGCGCACAAACTGCCAGGGATCGGTGTAAGTTCCTGTTTCCTGTCTGTGTATGAGAACCCGGCCGAACCGACCGGCTGGTCGCGCTTGCTGCTGGGGTACGACCAGCGCGGACGGCGGACAATTGCACCCGGCGGGGTGCGCTTCGCATCCCTGGAGCTGGTGGCCGACTCGGTCGGTTTTGCGCCTGGCAGCGGCTGCCTGGTCGTAGAGGCGTTGTATTCCAGGACAGAGCAACTTGGTTTCGTCATTTTCGAAATGCCGCCCGACCGGGCTGCCCTCTCTGGCACGTTGCGCGGCCTGCTGAGCAGCGCGCTGCAGGGTATTTTTCTTTTGCAGCAGCGCCAAAAAGTGGAAGCGGAATTGCGCACGTACCAAAACACGCTCGAAGAGATGGTTGCCTCACGCACCGAGGCGCTGGCCGAGACGAATATCAAGCTAAAATTGGAGATCGCAGACCGTGAAGCAGCCGAAAAACGTATTCGGCAGTACACCGAAATTGTCGATAAGATGGATGTGGGCATGTACGTGGTGCGCGCCTTGAACCTGAAGGATGAAACCAGCCTAAAGGTGGTGGCCGCCAACCCGGCCGCACTGCGCTACTCTGAAAAAACTTACGAAGCAGTGGTTGGCAGGTACATGCACGAAGTGCTGACCAACCTGCAAGAAAAACAATTCCCGCAGCGCTACCTCGATGTGATGAAGACGGGCATGCCCGCCCACCTTGAAGATGCATACTACAACAAAGATGGCAGCCTGCGCGAGGCCTACGCAGTGAAAGTGTTCAGGCTGACCCCTGACAGCGTGGGCGTTTTGTTCGAGAATATGACCGAGCAAAAGCTGGCCGAAGAGCGCCTGCGCCAGTTCAATGCCGAGCTTGAAGCCCGCGTGACAGAACGCACCACCCAGCTGGCCGCCGCCAACAAGGAACTGGAAGCATTCACCTACTCTGTTTCGCATGACCTGCGCGCCCCGCTGCGTTCAGTGTCTGGTTTTTCGCGCATCATTTTGGATGACTTTGCAGAAGATGTTCCCGAAGAAGTGCGGAAGTACCTGTTGCGCATTCAGGCTGGCTCTGAACAAATGGGCCGCCTGATAGACGACTTGTTATCCTTCTCGCGCCTGGGGCGCCAGGATATCCGAAAAGATACTGTGGATATGTTTGCCCTGGCCCGCGAAGTATGCGACAGCCTTTCTGGAGAATATGCCGGTCGGCAAGTGCGCATTGTGCTTGGCTTATTGCCCCCCGCCCACGCCGACCCCGGATTGATGACCCGCGTATATGCCAACCTGGTGGGCAATGCCATCAAATACACCCGCCAGCGCGATGTGGCCGAAATCGAAATTGGCTGCCTGCGCCGCCGCGGGCCAAATGTCTATTTTGTGCGGGACAATGGCGCCGGGTTCAATATGAAATACGCCGACAAACTCTTTGGTGTCTTCCAGCGGCTGCACCGCCAGGATGAGTTCGAAGGCACGGGCGTGGGGCTGGCCACCGTCAAGCGGATCGTTGAGCGCCATGGGGGAAAGATTTGGGCCGAAGCCGAGGAAGGCCAAGGGTCCACCTTTTACTTCACGCTCGGCGACGCATAAATCACAGCCAGGCTTGCAAGATCCACAATGCCCCCATGCCGGCAACGATGGTCACCACCACGTTTTTGGTCTTGTAAGCCACCCCGGTTGCAATGATGCCTGCCAGAAGGCGCGGGTTGAGCGGTGAAAGAATGAGCACGCCGTTATAGGCGGCCAGTTCGGGGGCAATGATGGCCGAGAGCACGGCAATTGGCACAAAGCGCAGCGCGCGCCTGACCCCCTCCGGCACTTTCAATCGCGCCAGCAGGGCAATGAATGACAGGCGTGTGACAAACGTTAGAATCCCAATCCCGATCATGATCAGCCAGAGGGTCATTGGCGCGCCTCCACCCATAACCCGGCGGCAATGGCCATCAGCGCAGCAGCGATCAGCCCCAGTTTGAACGGCAGCCCGAGGAACAGCAGCGCGCCCAGGCTGGCCACCATCGCAGCACTGATGCCCGCCTTGTCTTTAAGGGAAGGCACCACCAGCGCGATGAACGTCAGCGGCAGGGTGAAATCGAGCGCCCAGGCTGCGGGCACCTGCGCCCCCAGGAAGATGCCAACCGCCGTGCTGGCCTGCCAGCTGCTCCACAGCGCCAGCCCCGCACCCAGAAAATACCAGTGACTGTAGCGCGTTTGGCCTTCACGCGCATAATGCGTGACCGCCACGGCGTAGGCTTCATCGGTCAGCAGGTAGGACAGCAGGGTCTTCCAGCCGGTGTTGAGGTGTTGCAGGTAGGGCGCCAGCGAGGCAGAGTACAGCGCGTGCCGCAGGTTGATCACAAACCCGGTCAGGATGATGACCAGCGCAGGCGTATGCGCTTTCAGCAACTGCACCATCATGAACTGCGACGACCCGGCAAAGATGACCGCCGACATGGCCTGCGCATCGCCTGGTTGCAGCCCCGCGCCAAGCGCCAGGATGCCGTAGATCATGCCGAAAGGCACCACGCCCACCAGAATGGGGAGTTCGTCGCGCACGCCGGAGAAGAATTGTTGGGAACGAGATTTATCCATAAATGTGCCGCCGATTATACCCGCCACACAACCTTTGCGCCCGCGTTTGTGACCATTTGTGCGTGCAAGTGTTTATAATCCAAGGCCATAAAGGAGCACCCATGAACCCACTCCTCGCCGCATTCCTCACCCTCATAATCGCGCTGGCCTGGCTGCGCATCATGGATTTTTTTGCCCACCGCGGCTGGATCGAGAGCCGCCTGAGCCGCAAGATCATCCACATTGGCACGGGGCCCATCTTTGTGCTGTGCTGGCTGCTGTTCCCCGGCGCATGGTACGACCGCTACCTGGCCGCCCTGGTGCCGGGGCTGATCACCGTCCAGTTCGCGCTGATCGGGCTGGGCGTGGTCAAGGATGAGGCATCCGTCAAGGCCATGTCGCGCAGCGGCGACCCCAGGGAGATCCTGCACGGGCCGCTCTACTACGGCATCATGTTCGTTCTGCTCACCCTCCTGTTCTGGACTGATTCACCCATCGGCATGACCGCCCTCATGATCATGTGCGGTGGCGATGGCATCGCCGATGTGGTCGGGCGGCGCTTCAAATCGGCGCGCCTGCCGCACAGCCCGGAAAAAAGCGTGGCCGGGTCGTTGGGCGTTTTTGTGGGCGGGTGGGTGCTTTCTGTGTTTGTTTTGTTCATTTATGTTGCGGCGGGGGTCTTTGCCGGCCCATCCAGCGCCTACCTGCTGCCCGTCACCACCATCGCAGTTGCGGGCGCCCTGGTCGAGTCGCTGCCGCACCGCGACGTCGACAACATCACCGTCACCCTTACGGCCGCGCTGTTGGGCTGGCTGCTCTTCCGATGACCTCCCCCGCCACCCTGCCCGGTATCTTCTTCCCCGTGCGCGGCGATGCAGCCCGCGCGCTGGCCGCCTGGCGCTACGACACCGATTCGCGCATCATCCGCGCCCACCTGCAAAAGCGCGGGTTTGCCCTGGTCAACAACCTCGTCACCGGCCGCCACATGGAGCGCATCACCGAAATGCCAGAGCCGGGCACCGCCACCCCGCACATCGGCATGACCGGCGGCGGCTTCACCTATCGCTTTACCGAACACGGGGGGCGCCTGCACCTGACCGCCGAGTGCTATTCCACCGGCTTCCCGCCCATCGCGGTGGATGATCTCGCGCCGCACCAGGCCGCGCTCCCCGATGCGCCCTGGTGGCAGGTGCCTTTCCGACCGGGCGTCGAGCTGGCCTACCCCGAAGAAACGCTGCGCCTGCAGGGCGAATACCTGTTCGGTTTCGGCGGCTCATTCCTTCATTTATTTCGCGGCTGGGCCTGGTACAGCGAAGACCCCGAGCCATTTGACTTCGCCTTTTCGCCCTCTTCGGTGGGCTGCGCCATCCTCATCACGCACACCCAAAGCGGCCAGGCGCTCGACCTGACCGCCCATGTGGACTGGTGATCAATTCTCCGGTTTTTCTTCCTCCTGCTCCTGCAAGATCATCACCTTGAAGGCTTCGGCGTATTCGAAGCCTTTTTCTTTGCCATCTTCCGCCGCCCACTCGCGGATGACCTTCTCCATGCCCTCCCACCCACCCACCTGCGAAACATGCTTCTTCAGCGCTTCCACTTTTTGATGGAGGGTGCCCGCGATGTCGATCCACGTATCGGGGCGCTCGGACCCGTGGATGTACACCCGTTTAACGTTGTGGGGCGCATAACCCGCATCCAGCAGGTCGGCGAACAGCAGCTGGCTGCCCGCTGAGGGGAACGTGGCGTACAGCGCCAGTTGGGCCGCGGCGCGATGGTCTGGGTGGTTAATGTAACCATTGCCGTAGAACACGCCCTGCGGGTCGCCGGTCACGACCACATCCGGTTTGTAGCGGCGGATGAGTTTGGTCACTTCTTTGCGCAGCGCCACGGTCGGCTCCAGTTCGCCATCGGGATAGCGCATGAAGACCGTCTCGCCAATGCCCAGCACGGCGTTGGCGGCGCGCTGCTCACCCTCGCGGATTTCGGCCAGCACCGGCTTGTAGCTGGCGTCATGCTGCGGGTCGTTCGATCCGGCGTCGCCGCTCGTTATAACGACGGAAATGATCTCGCATCCGGCGGCGGCCCATTTGGCGAGAGTCCCTCCCACCGAAAATTCCTGGTCGTCGGGGTGGGCGTGGATGGACATGGCAATGCGGGGGATGAATTCTTTTTCGTGGCTCATGGTTTCATTGTATCAAGCCCGGCGTCAAAGGCAAGACGTAATTGGTGCGCGGGAGTACAATACAGGCAACACCACCCAAGGAGAATAACCATGCCCATCACCCTCGACGGTTCATCCCTGACCATCGAAAAGCTCGTGGCCATCGCCCGCCACGGCGAAAAAGTGGACCTCGACCCGGCCGCGCTGGAGCGCATAAGGGTCTGCCGCGCCATGCTGGAAGAAAAACTGGCCGCCAGGGAAACCATGTACGGCACCAATACCGGCATTGGTGAATTTTCAGAAGTGCTGCTCAGCGATGAGCAGGTGAAAGAATTCCAGAAATACCTCATATACAACCACGCCGCCGGCATCGGCGACCCCGCGCCTATCGAGCACGTGCGCGCCGCGCTGGCCGGGCGCATCAACGTGCACGCGCACGGCAACTCCGGCTGCCGCCCCGAGATCACCCTGACCCTGGTGGAGATGCTCAACAAGGGCGTCACGCCGGTGGTATGCACCAAAGGCTCGGTGGGCGCATCCGGCGACCTGGCCCCCATGGCCCAGGCTGCGCTGCTGCTGATGGGCGAAGGCGAAGCCTTTTATAACGGCGAGCGTCTGCCCGGCCACACCGCCATGGCGCAGGCTGGAATCCCCGTCCCAGGCCTGCAAGCGCGCGATGGGCTGGCCGCCATCAACGGCTCCAACCTGCTCACGGCCATCAGCGCCCTCAACCTCTACGACATGGAACGCTTCATCAGGCAGGCCGAGATCGCCGCCGCCATGACCATCGAAGCCCTGCTGGGCAACCTGAAGCCATACAACGCCAAGCTGCACCAGCTGCGCGGATTTTCAGGCGCGGTGGCCAGCGCGGCCAACATCCGCAAGTGTCTCGAAGGTTCCGACCTGGCGACCGGCAAGATGAAAACCAAGGTGCAGGATGCCTACTCCATGCGCTCCACGCCGCAGGTCATCGGCGCGGCGCGCGACGCCATCGCCTTCGCCCGCAGCCAGGTCGAGATCGAACTCAACGGCGTGGGCGACAACCCCATCTTCGTCCCCGAAGACCGCCTCACCCTTACCGGCGCCAACTTCCAGGGCTCGCCCGTCTCCCTGCCCATGGATATGGCCGGGGCCGCCATCACCATGGTGTGCGTGCTTTCCGAGCGGCGCATGAACCGCCTCACCAACCCCGCCCTCAGCGCCGGCCTGCCAGACTTCCTGGCCCACGAGCCCGGTTTCTACTCCGGCCTCATGCTTTCACAGTACACCGCCGACCACCTCATCGTCGAGCAGCGCATTCTCAGCGCCCCGGCCAGCATCCAGTCCATCCCCGCCGCCGCCGACCAGGAAGACTTCGTCTCGATGGGCATGAACACCGCCCTCAAGAACACCCAAATATTGGATAACGCCTACGGCGTGCTCGGCATCGAATTCATGGCCGCCGCCCAGGCCCTCGACTTCCGCCAGTTCACCCCCGGCCGGGGCACCGGCAAGGCGCGCGAAGTCATCCGCCGCCATGTTGCCCACCTGCACATCGACCGCCCGCTCTACCCCGACCACAACGCCATGAAGGCGCTGGTCAAATCTGGCGAGATACTGGATGAGGTCGAAAAAGAGATCGGCGCATTATCGTAGGGTGAATGATTCAAAAATGCGCAAACGCCCCATCGTCCTCCTGACCCTCATCGTCTTGCTGGCTGCCTGCGTCCCCGCCGCCGGAACCAATTCCCCGCAGCCTGCTCCCGTTGAATCAGCCTCAACCCTTGTGGAACCTGCTGCCATGACCCCATCCGCTTCTCCGATACCCGAATCCGCTCCCGCATCCGTACCCCCTTCCGAGATGGTTGCCCGCCAGTGGCGCGCCGACCTGCTAAAGGCGCTCCACCCCTGACCGCCGGATAAGCGTTGTATAAACGCAGGGCAGCCGGCGGCTGCGCCTGGCCCCCGGGTTTGGTACAATGCCACAATGCGAAAATTCCTGGCTAAAATGCTTTCCCTCATCCTCAAGCTGACCTTCTTCCTCGCGCTGGGCGGTGTGGCCGTGCTGGCCCTCTCCCGCCTGGCCACCGGTCTGTATGCCTGGCCGCGCACCTTCAGCGTGGACGATGCGCCCTCCCGCCGGGCGGCCGTGGTGTTCGGGGCCGGGCTGCGCTACGATGGCACGCCCACCGCCGTACTGCGTGACCGCGTGCGGACCGGCGCCGACCTGTACTTTAGCGGCAAGGTCGAAAAACTTCTCATGAGCGGCGACAATACCACCGAGTATTACAACGAACCGGCCGCCATGCGCGACTATGCCATTTCACTGGGTATTC
The DNA here is from genome assembly GCA_034433165.1 of Anaerolineales bacterium. Taxonomy (GTDB): domain Bacteria; phylum Chloroflexota; class Anaerolineae; order Anaerolineales; family Villigracilaceae; genus DAOUAP01. Next base: position 125,850 of record DAOUAP010000022.1, read on the forward strand.
CGGCGGAAGATATCGTGCTCGATTACGCTGGCCGCCGCACCTACGATACCTGCTACCGCGCCCGGGCCATCTTTGGGCTGAATGAGGTCATCCTCATCACCCAGCCCTTCCACCTGCCACGCGCCATCTACACCTGCAACCTGCTCGGCGCCGATGCGGTGGGTGTGCCCGCCGAAAACTACAACTATCGCCGCATGTCTCTCGTGTTTTGGACCCTGCGTGAATTGGGCGCGACCGTGACCGCCCTGGTGGATGTGCATCTCACGCGCCCGCTGCCAATCCTTGGCCAACCCGAACCCATCTTCCCGGAGACTGCGCAATGACCATAAACAGAAACGAAGCCCTGGCGCTGGTGCGTGAATACGTCAAGAACGAGAGCCTGGTACGGCACATGCTGTGTGTCGAAGCATCCATGCGCTTTTATGCCGAGAAGTTCGGCGGGGATGTCGAGCTGTGGGGGCTTAGCGGCCTGCTGCACGATTTCGACTGGGAGATCCACCCCACCGCCGAGCAGCACCCCATCGAGGGCGCACCCATCCTGCGCGCGCGCGGCGTGGATGAAGAGATCGTGCAAGCCATCCTCAGCCACGGTGACCATGGCGTAGCGCCGCGCGATTCACTCATGCGCCGGGCGCTCTACGCCTGCGACGAGGTCACCGGTTTCCTGACAGCTGTGGCGTTGGTGCGCCCTTCCCACTCCATCCTCGACCTGGAAGTCTCCTCTGCCAAAAAGAAGTGGAAAGATAAAGCCTTTGCGGCCGGCGCAAACCGCGATGAGATCGAGCACGCTACGGCCGAGTTTGGCGTCGAACTGTGGGAGCATGTTGGCAACGTCATTACCGCCATGCGGCGCATCGCCCCGGAACTGGGTCTGGTGGGTAACGTGGCGCAATAGCTTCCTCCAAGAAATAAAAAACAATAAAAGGGCTTTTCAGCCCTTTTATTGTCTCCCCAGCCATTTGAGGAAGCGCCGCTGCTCCAGATATTGCACCAGCCAGTGCATAGGCAGAAATCTTTTGAGGAGCAGGATAAGTTGGAAAGTCAAAGAGGGATGCACGTGGGTGGCATCATGCCAAATGCCGCGGATGATTGCGCGGGCAACCGCCTCGGCGGTCTGGCTTGGCCACGGGGTGGGCACGCCCTCGCCAGCCGCCCGGAAAAATGCAGTCCGCGTGGCAATCGGGTACACCAGCATCAGTTCGCGCGGATCGTTCATTTGCCAGCGGTAGGCATCCGCGAACCGATCGAGCGCGGCCTTGGTGGAGGAATAGATGGCGTAGCCTGGCACACCAATATGCGCCATGGCCGAAGCAGTGATGACGGTTTTATGTTCGCGCCCGGCATTGAGCGCCTGCATCTTCTCGAAAGCGTATAACGCGCTGAACACGTTGACGCAGAATATCTTTTCGATGTGTTCCCAGTCCGGCGTTTCTATTTTTTCGAAATAGGCAAACCCGGCGTTGGCAATGAACAGGTCGATGCTGCCGAGCGCGGCCAGCGCGTCCGCGAAGAGTTGATCCACGGCTGCTGGCGCAGACAGGTCGCCGTCATAGGGTGTGATGCGGGCGGGTTGCCCTGCCAGGGGAGCGCAGGCCGCCTTGAGCGCATTGGCGTTCGAGTCCACGGCCAGCAAGCGCACAGGATACTCTGCCAGCAGGGTGAGCACAGCCTGCCCAATGCCCGAGGCCGCGCCCGTAAGAATGATGGTTTTGTCGTTGAGTTCCATGCTGCAGCCCTACTTTTTCTTCGTAGGTGCTGCCGGTTTTTTGACCAACGGCTTGCCTGGCGCGGGGGTTTTGGTGGAGGGTTTGGCAGGTGCGGGCTTTTTGGCAGCGGGGGGCGTTACGGCCGGTTTTTGAGCGCCCGGCGTCTTGGCAGCCGGTTTTTTGGCGGGCTTTTCGGGTAGTTCCATGCTCAGTTGGGCAGATGCCTGTTTGCGTGTTTTCCCACCTGCCGGTTTGGCAGCTGGCTTCACGGCTTCTTTTTTACTCGAAGCAGGTTTTGCTGCCGCCTTGGCGGCTGGTTTCTTGTCCGGGGCGGCCGATTTAGCTGCTGGCTTTTTAGCCGCTACCTTTTTCTTTTCCTCTTTCATTTCTTCTTCCTTGATCGGGATGTAACGCCCCACCTCCCAGGCAACCGCCAGGTGCGTAATGGCGTCGCCAGGCTTGACCTCGGCCACGGCATCGCCGCGTGTGGTGGCGCGTTTCTTCAGCCCGGCATCATCGAGTCGCGCAGATTTGGCCGCGGCCTTGAGCAGGTGAATGGCGATGTTGGACGTGCCCCGGCCCACCGTCATGCCAGCCAGCGTTACGCCCAGCGGCAGTTCCCAGGCGATCACGCCTTTGCCGTAGCGCCCCTGCAGCGGAAATTCTTTGACCGGCACGCGTTTGGCCTTGCCGTCTGAAGCCAGCAGGAAGATATCGCCCTCGGCAGGCAGGATCTCGACGCCCGTGACGGCGTCGCCCACGCCCAGCTTGATGCCGTTCACCCCGGCGGCCACCAGTCCCATGGGGCGTACATCCTCTTCAGTAAAGCGGATGCCGAATCCGAGCGCGGTGGTCATCAGGACCTCCTTTTTGCCATCGGTTAAGGCCACCCAGCCAAGCGAATCGCCATCGTTGACGCGCGCCAGAGTGAAGGGCTGTGCCGAGGGACCGGGCAGCTCGCTGACAAGGGATTTTTTGAGCAGCCCGCCGCGCGTGACGGTCAGCACACAGGTTTCTTCGGGGAAGGCGCTGCGTTGGGCTGGCAGGGCAAAGATGGCGGCCAGGGTGTCGGCCTGCTTGAGCGGCGAGACCTTGTGCCAGGGCACGCCTTCGGAGAGTTTTTCGGCTTCGGGCAGGGTGTGGACGGCCACTGCAGCGGCCTTCCCGGCCTCGGAAACGAGGTAGAGCGTGTCGGTGGTGCGCGTCCGCGCGAGGAATTTGGGGGCATCGCTGCCGCTGGGGCGCGGGGGCTTGTCGTCGTGGGTGCGCGCCAGCGTCCCATCCGCGCTCACCCCCACCCAGACCACCTGTTCTTCGAGCAGCTGGCTGGTGGTGAGCAGGGTTTTGCGGTCTTCGCCTTCTTTTAGTCCCACAATGCGGGTGCGGCGTTTGTCGGCGTAGGCGCCGCGCACTTTGCCCAGTTCGTCGGCGGCGGTGGCGCGCATGCGTTTGGGCGATTTAAGCAGGTCTTGCAGGTCTTTGATGAGCGCGGTAATCTCTTTGTACTCGGTTTCGATCTTTTTGCGCTCCAGCGCAGCCAGGCGGCGCAATTGCATTTCGAGAATGGCGTTGGCCTGCAGGTCGGTCAGTTTGTAGCGCTTCATCAGGCGCTCACGGGCGGCATCGACATCCGGCGATTTGCGGATGAGGTCGATGATCTCGTCGAGGTTTTTGAGGGCTACCAGGTAGCCTTCGAGGATGTGGGCGCGGGCGCGGGCTTTTTCCAGGTCGTATTCGGCGCGGCGTTTGATAACCACCAGACGGTGTTCGAGGTAGACGCGCAGGGCCTGTTTGAGCGTGAGCAGGCGCGGCTCACTGCGCCCATGCTCGTCGGCCACCAGCGCCAGCATGATGATGCTGAACGTGGACTGCATGGGCGTGCGCCGGTACAACTCGCGCAGCACGGTTTCGGGCGCCACGTTCTTGGTCAGTTCGATGACGATGCGCATGCCCTGGCGGTCGCTTTCGTCGCGCAGGTCGCTGATGCCCTCGATGTGCGCCTCGCGCGCCAGTTCGGCGATGCGCTCGATAAGGCTGGATTTGTTGGTCATGTAGGGCAGTTCGGTGACGATGATGCGCGACTTGCCGCGCTCCATTTCTTCAAAGTGCGCCCGGGCCTGCACCGTAACCTTGCCGCGCCCGGTGCCGTAGGCGCTTTCCAGCCCGCCTTCGCCTTCCTCGTGCAGGATGACGCCGCCGGTGGGGAAGTCGGGCCCTTTGACGAATGCCATCAGGTGTTCGACGGAGATGTCGTCCAGTTTCTCCCAGTTGTTGAGCATGTACACGAGGGCATCGCATACTTCGCCCAGGTTATGGGGCGGGATGGAGGTGGACATGCCCACGGCGATGCCGGTGGCGCCGTTGACCAGCAGGTTGGGCAGCGCGGCGGGCAGCACCTCGGGTTCGGTGAGGGTGTCGTCGAAGTTGGGGGTGAAGCCGACTGTGTTCTTGTTGATGTCGGCCAGCATGTCGAGCGCGGGGGCGGCCAGGCGGGCCTCGGTGTAGCGCATGGCGGCCGGAGGGTCGCCATCGATGGAGCCGAAGTTGCCCTGCCCGTCCACCAGCAGGGTGCGCAGTGAGAAGTCCTGGGCCATGCGGGCCATGGCCTCGTACACGGCTGCATCGCCATGCGGGTGGTATTTGCCCAGCACTTCGCCCACGATACGGGCCGATTTTTTGTACGGGCTGTCGATACGCAGCCCCATGTCATACATGGCATACAAGATGCGGCGGTGGACTGGTTTGAGTCCGTCGCGGGCATCTGGCAGCGCGCGCGCCACAATGGTGGACATGGCGTAATCCAGATAGGCCTGCTGCATCTCATGGTCGATGTCGATCTTGCGGACTAAACCGAGTTCCATAAAGACTCCATGCGCCCGCGCTGATATTGGCGCGGGCCAAGCGAAATTTTGTTCTGGGCGAGGGTTATCTTAAGGGGAAAAAAGCCGCCCGTCAAGTGGTCGAAAACATGCCCGGTTGCCCAAAAACACAGGGCCACGGCGCAATTTAGGCTTTTCCGGCGTCTCCATGCCCCTGTGCCGATTGGGTCAGGGTGTGAATTCGAGCGACTTGTTGACGCACACCCCGGCCTGGTTGATCTCGGTGCACAGCCGAACATCCGCTTTCATCAGGTGTCCGGTGGGGTTGCTCACAAATGTGTTGGCGTAAATCCAGCCGGTTTTACCCTGTGTAAGGGTTGGGATTGCCTCTGCAATTGCGCATCCATTGCGCCTGTCAAAATTGTTACCGTAGGCTTCGTGCATCTCGTTGGTGACGGTATCACGCACGCGCACGAAATAAGACTTGAAAGTTACACCACCCGCGTTGGTCACTTTGAAGCCAGGATCCCAGCCCACGCAGCTTTCGAGATAACTGTACTCCACGCTGAAATCGGGCGGCGGGGTGGGCGTGGGCGGCGGGGTGAAGATGGGCAGTTGCGACACGTCGCCTGTCACAGCGGCATACTCGCCCCAAATCCAGCACATGGCGCCTGAGGCCAAGCGCACATACCAATAGCCGCTGCCAGAATCGCGCCCCAGCGGTTCGGCTTTTTCCCCCACCACCAGCGCACCGGTATAGTCATAGATTCGGCCGGGTCCGGTGCGGCAGTTGGTATCCACCGAAACGCTCAACTGCGGCGCAGTGGGCGTGTTGGTGAAAGCCGGTGTGACGGTCTGGGTGGCAGTGGGGGGCTGCGGCGTATCGGTGGCAGGCGCGGGTGGGGTTGCCTGCGCCAGTTGGGTTTGCACGATGGATGCCAGGGCTGTTTCGGCGGCCGCGGTCTGGGCAATGAGGTCTCCTGCCGGGGGTTGTCCATTTGACGGTGCGGCGCAGGCAGCTAAAAAAAACGCGGCGATAAGCGCGATAATGATCACTTTATTTAGTCGGGAGTTCATGCGGTCTCCTTTTTGTCAATTGGCATGAATACATCATAAGGAAAAAAAGCCCCAAATACAATAACCCCTCACGCGCGGCGCATTTCCTTCCAGACCAAGTAGCCCCTGTCCAGCCATTTTTCGCGCGTATCGACCTCGAATCCCTGCTCCGAAAGGCGTCTGGCAGAAGCGGAAAACCATTGGCGCAGCCCCCATACCTTGTTGTGCGAAGTTTCTGCGGCGGCCCGCTTCCAGCGCTCAAAGAAATCATAAATCGGTTCACCCGGCACAACATGGTGGATGAGGTTTTTAGGCAGCACAGCCTGGAAATCGGCCGGATCGAAACCCAGGCGGAAGTTGGTGCTGAAGACGAGCGCCTCCATTGCCCAGCCTGTGTCTGTTTCCGTTTTTCGGGCCACGTTCGCCACCCAAATGCGACCATACGGGTCAGACGTGCCTTCGATCATCAGCCCGCCCGGCAGCACGTAATTTGCCAGTTGGTGGTAACCAGGCCAAAACTCCGATTCGTGGTACTGGCGCAACACATTGAATGCGCGAATGAGCTTCACCCGCTCACCGCGCAGCAGGGGCAGGTTGAAACCGCCCAGCCGAAAGTGCGTCTGCGCATCGGTGTAGGGTTGGGCCGCGGCCACCCGCTGCGGGTCGATTTCTACGCCCAGGATGGTCAGCGCCGGGTTGAGGGTGCGCAGCCGCTCCGCTGCCTCGAGCGTGGTGGTGGCCAGGGCGCCGTAGCCCAAGTCCACACAGAAGGCGCGCGCGAAGTCGCCATCCTCGCGCCGGATGAGATCGGGCGCGTACATCAGAAGAAAGTTATCCACACGGCGCAGCCGGTTCGAGGCTGTCTTGCCGCGGGTGGGTTTCCCTTGTGGTTTCGTGAGACGCCTCATGCCTCACATTATATAATGCCTGCGGGTATGGTGTACCGCGTCTCCACAAGGTATTCAAAAGCCAGCCCCCGCAGGAATTGCAGGAACTAGCAAAAAGGTATCCGCCAGGTCGAATGCTACATTCGGACCCGTTCGGCAGTTTGTTGCCTCTGAAAGGGTAACATAAGCGAAGGGTGGGGGGATGTAAATGCAGGCGTGAATGTGAACCCGAAAGTCGCCGTGAGGGTCGGGGACATCGTCTCAGTTGGGGGAACCACGGTCGGGGAAATTTGCTCTGCAAGAGCGGTGATGGTCATGGCGGCAGCCAGCAATGGTTCCGCAGGGTCGGTTGTGGGCGATGCGCTATTTGGCAAGTTGCATGCTTGTAATACAAGTGCGATCAAAACGTGAATGTGAGGGTGAAATGCTTGCTTCTCATGACAAACAGCTTCTTATCGGATAAATATACTCGTATATAACCGAATGGGCGACTCGTACAAGTCACCCATTCGGTTATACAGTCAGTCGTTGAGCAGGGGAAGGCCTAGTCGAGGTCTGAGTTGTCGCGCATTTCAGGCAGCGGCTTGAGCGGTGTCTCAGACTGCAAGGCGCGCTCGCTGGCAGTGAAGCGCCCGTGCACGAAGCCCGAGCCGGCCGGGATGAGTTTGCCGATGATCACGTTCTCTTTGAGACCGAACAGCGGGTCGGTGGTCGAGGCAATGGCCGCGCCCGCCAGCACCTTGATGGTGTGCTGGAACGACGAGGCCGAGAGGAACGAGTCGGTGCTCAGCGAAGCCTTGGTGACGCCCAGCAGCACTTCGGCATAGCGGGACGGCTGCTTGCCCTGCTCCAGCATGGTTTCGTTGACGTGCTGGATCTCCAGACGCTCCACGGCATCGCCCGGCAGGAACTTGCTGTCGCCGGGGCGGGTGATCTGCACCTTGCTCATCATCTTGCGAATGATGACCTCGAAGTGCTTGTCGTGGATGTTTTGGCCCTGTGAGCGGTACACCTTTTGGATCTCGGTCAGCAGGTACATCATGCAGGCTTCGCGGCCCTGCAGGCGCAGGATGCGGTGCGGGTTGAGCGAGCCTTCAGTGAGCGGCTGGCCAGCCTGCACGTGGTCGCCGTCCCTTACGAGCAGGCGCATCGTGGTCGGGATCTCGTGCTCCACATTTTCCTGGTGTTCGTAAGAAACCAGCACCCGGCGGTCCTCAAAGCGCACGCGCCCGGCATGCGCGGCCGGTATGCTGGCCTCGCCCAGGGTGGCAATGGACTCGCCAGCTTTGATTTCATCCTCTTCCTTGACCACAATGGTCCATTCTTCGGGCACATCGTAGGCATCGCTGATCATTTCGGAGTGTTCCACGCGCAGCAGGCGCATGTCGGTGTACTTGTCAGACTGGATGATGCGCACCACGCCCTTGATCTCAGAGACCACAGCTTCACCCTTGGGCTGTTTGCGCGCCTCGAAGAGTTCTTCGACACGCGGCAGACCAGTGGTAATGTCACCGCTGCCACTGGAGGCCACACCGCCGGTGTGGAACGTGCGCAAGGTCAACTGGGTGCCAGGCTCACCAATCGACTGGGCGGCCACAATTCCAACTGCCGAACCCAGTTCCACCATGTTGCCGCGGCCCAGGTCGATGCCATAGCACTTCGAACAGATGCCATGTGTGAGCTGGCAGGTGAGCGGTGAACGCACCTTGATTTGTGTGACACGGGCGTTGGTAATCTTGCGGGCCAACTCGTGATCGATGATTTCGTTGGCATCGGCCAACACCTCGCCGGTGGCCGGGTCGATGATGCGTTCAGCGGCCAGGCGGCTGTAAATGCGCGTGGAAAGCGACTGCCCGGCCACATCGTCTGACTTGCGGATGTAAATACCTTCGGTGGTGCGGCAGTCATGCTCGTTGATGATGATGTCTTGGGCGATGTCCACCAGGCGGCGCGTGAGGTACCCGGCATCGGCGGTGCGCAGCGCGGTATCGGCCAGACCCTTGCGCGCGCCGTGGGTGGAGATGAAGTATTCCAGCGCGGTCAGGCCTTCGCGGAAGTTCGAGCGGATGGGCAGCGGGATGATGCGCCCGGAGGGGTCGGCCATCAGTCCGCGCATGCCTGCAAGCTGCGAGATGGGACCGAAACCGCCTTTGGTGGCGCCTGAGGTGGCCATGGTGGAGAGGTTGCCGGTCGGGTCCATGTTGGCGCGCACGGCTTTGGCCACTTCCACGGTGGTCTGCTGCCAGATCTGGATGATTCGTTCGTTCTGTTCCTGCTCGGTCAACAGGCCGCGGCGGAAGTCGCGCTGCACCAGTTCAACTTCTTTCAGCGCTTTGGCGATGATGTCCTGTTTGACAACCGGCACGCTGATGTCGCCCACGGCCAGGGTGGTGCCCGAGCGCATGGCGTACTCGAAGCCGATCGATTTGACGCGGTCGGCCACTTCCGTGGTCACATCGGCGCCGCAAATTTCGTACACATCGGCAATCAAGTCTTTCACGCCGCCTTTTTCGAGCACGTCATTGACGAACTGCACTCCGGGCGGCAGGATTCGATTAAACAGTACACGCCCTACGGTGGTTTCGATCATGCGAACCTGTGGCGCAAGCATGAGTGTGCCGCCTTCGTCATACCAGGTTTCAGCGCGTAGCTTGATCTTGGTATGCACTTCCACCTGGCCCAATTCATACGCCAGCACCACTTCATCTATTTCGCCAAAAATGCGCCCATCGCCCTTGTGGACGCGGTCGTGATTCATGGTCAGGTAATACACACCCAGCACCATATCCTTGGACGGTGAGATGATCGGTTCGCCATCGGCAGGCTTGAGCAGGTTCTTCGAGGCCAGCATCAGGCGGCGGGCTTCTTGCACAGCTTTCTGCGAAAGCGGCACGTGCACAGCCATCTGGTCGCCGTCGAAGTCCGCGTTGAAGGCGGTGGTGACCAGCGGGTGCAGTTGGATGGCGGAGCCTTCGATGAGGAGCGGTTCAAAGGCCTGGATGCCCAGGCGGTGCAGGGTGGGGGCGCGGTTGAGCAGCACCGGGCGTTCCCGAATCACTTCTTCGAGCACTTCCCACACCTCGGGGCGGTTACGCTCGATCAGGCGTCGCGCGCCTTTGACATTGGCGGCGTAGTTGTGCTGTACCAGTCGCGAAATGACGAACGGGCGGAAGAGTTCCAGGGCCATGCTCTTGGGCAAACCACACTGGTAAAGTTTGAGCTGCGGGCCCACCACGATCACAGAGCGGCCGGAGTAGTCCACGCGTTTACCGAGCAGGTTGCGGCGGAAGCGTCCCTTCTTGCCTTTGAGCATATCACTCAGGGACTTGAGTTCGCGGCGGCCACGGCGACTGAGCGCCTTGCCGCGCTGGCTGTTATCAATAAGGCTGTCCACCGCCTCTTGCAGCATGCGCTTTTCATTGCGCACGATCACGTCCGGGGCGCCCAGTTCGAGCAGGCGCTTGAGGCGGTTGTTGCGGTTGATGACGCGGCGATACAGGTCGTTCAGGTCAGAGGTGGCGAAGCGCCCGCCATCCAACTGCACCATGGGGCGTAAGTCGGGTGGGATGACTGGCAGGATGGTCAGGATCATCCACTCGGGTCGGTTTTCGGAGCGGCGGAAAGCCTCCACCACCTTGAGGCGGGTGGTGGCCTTCTTGCGCTTCTGCTTCGACTTGGAAGTGCGCGCCTCGTGCCATAACTCCTCTGAAAGCCGGTCCAGGTCCAGACGGCGCAGGATGTCATAAAAGGCCTCTGCGCCCATGTCGGCGCGGAAGACCTGCCCCCAGCGTTGTTTCAGCTCGCGGTAGCGGGTCTCGCTCAGGAAGGTGAACGGGCGCAGTTCGAGCAGTTCATCGCGGGTGCGCGAGTTCTGGTTATGACTGACGGCGCTCTGGTCTTCCAACTGATTGCGCAGTGATTCCATTTGTAATTCGGCTTCAGCACGGATGCGCTGCACATCCAGTTTGATGTGCTCGATTTCACGGTTCTTTTGACCTTTCAGCTCGTTTTCCAGAGTTTCGAGCTGTTCGCGCACACTTTTCTGTACTTTTGAGATCATGCCAGAGACGATCACTTCGCCAGCATTGGCAATCACTTCGCCCGTCGCCTCAAAGTTGATCGATTTGACGGCCGCCTTGCCCATTTGTTCTTGCAACATGCCTTCAAGGCGCTGACCCTCCTTGATGACCGGGTCGAGTCGGGTGGCAATCTGTTCGTCGTACAGGCGCTCTAACTCCCGCTGGCGCTGGTCCAGTTCTTTCAACTGGCGGTCACGACTGGTCTTTACTTCGGCAATGCGGGTATTGATCTGGGTGGCCTGCTCGCGTTCCGAAACGGAGATTTCATCTTCCAGGCGCTTGAGCGCTTTCTGGCGGGCATCTTCATCAACATAGGTCACAATGTACTGCGCAAAATACAGCACGCGGTCCAAGTTGCGGCGCGAAATATCGAGCAGCAAACCCAGGTAAGATGGAATGCGCCGCGTATACCAGATGTGGGCAACCGGCGAGGCCAGCGAAATATGCCCCATGCGCTCGCGTCGCACAGAAGAGCGCGTTACCTCGACACCGCATTTGTCACAGGTGATACCCTTGTAACGCGGATTCTTGTATTTGCCGCAGTAACACTGCCAGTCGCGTGTGGGTCCGAAGATGGCTTCGCAAAACAACCCATCCTTCTCGGGCCTTAAGCGGCGATAGTTAATGGTCTCTGGTTTGAGCACCTCGCCATAGGACCAACTGCGGATGGTGTCAGGTGATGCCAGGCTGATACGAAGTGCGGTTAAGCCTTTGGTTTCCACTGCCTCGTCCTCCTAAAAAGAAATTTCCCGGTTCGCTGGTGTGGCCGGCAACGGCCGCTTGGGATATTGGAGACAAACAAAGGCAAGCGCAAGAGAAATTCATCTCAAGCGCTCGCTCCATGCGGTTGCATTTTTACAATTCGTCCAATCTGTGAATTATACCGACTCTCTGCCATCAGAGTCAAGGATTTTTCCTGTTTTCAGGTTGCCCCCTGTTCGCGTAATACTTCTGACATTATACCCCAAAGGGGAAATACAGTCTCTTCTTGTGCGCTGCGCATGCCTCAAAACCCGGTTGGATCACTTTGCCTTGATTTTTGCCGAATGTGGATTAGGGATTAAGGCCGTTAAGCTGTGATGCACCGCACCATGTAAGCGAATAACAGCCTGGACTGGGGTTTTACCGCCAATAAAGGCGTTTCCAACGCCCCGAAGAAAAACAGATTCAGCAAAGCCTGGAAAGCGAACACGTCCGGCTTGACGCGCTTAAAAGGTTGTGCTAGTATCGACCGCATAGAATTAATTTTCTTGTTTGTCAATCGTGGAACACAACCATCCACATGGAGGAGATAATGAAAAAGTTCGGGCTTGTTTTAGGGCTTGCATTATTGGTGCTTGCGCTGGCTGCATGCACGCGTTCTGCCTCAGAAGCGCCAGCCTTGCCACAGTTGACGGCCGCACCCACCCAGGAAGGCGGCCAGCCTGAAGGCATTGACCAAATGTCCATCCTTCAGACATATGCCACCCAGACTGCCATGGCGGAAAGCGGTATGCCCGGGCTGCCCACCGAAACACCGACCCCAGAAGGCGCCACCCCGGCCGAAATGCCCACAAATACCCCGGAGGGCGCTGCAGCACTACCTTCGGTAACGCCTGTGCCATCATTGCCCACTTCGACCCCTGCCCCCGTGGGGAGCATCGCGGTACCTGGCACTTATGCGCTCCAACAGGGTGAGTTCCCATTCTGCATCGCGCGCCGCTTCAATGTGGATCCAGACGAGTTACTGGCTCTTAACGGTTTGCGTGATGGCGCCACCTATCCGCCGGGGCTGGTGCTCAAAATCCCGCAGACGGGTAAATCCTTCCCCTTTACGCGCGCACTGCTCAACCATCCCACCACGTATACTGTCGGGTTAAATGACACCATTTACAGCATCGCCTGCAAGTTTGGTGATGTCTCACCCGAGCAGATTGCTGCGGCGAATGGGCTCTCGGCACCCTACAACCTTCAGGTTGGGCAATCACTCAGTATTCCATAAAGACTCGCGGTTAGGCTGCACCCAGGCGGATTTTGCGCCTGGGTGTTTCTTTTCTTTTCAGGAGGTCGTATGAAGTTCGAGTTGCTGGGGTCACAGGAGGTGTACAAAGGGCGCGCGTTTACAGTACGCCAGGATCAATTGAAAACGCCCGATGGACGCATGGTCAAATTCGATATTATCGGGCACATCGGTTCAGCAATTGTCATCCCGGTGGGTGAGGATGGCCGCATTTATTTTGTGCGTCAGTACCGCCATGCCGCAGGAATGCACCTGCTCGAACTGCCAGCAGGCACACTGGAGCCCGACGAAGACCCGCGCGATTGCGCCGCCCGCGAAGTGCGTGAAGAGACTGGCATGGCGGCGGCAGAGATTACCGAAATTGGCGGCTTTTACCTGGCGCCGGGTTATTCCACAGAATACATGCGTGTGTACCTGGCTGTCGGCCTGGCCCACGATCCGCTCGAAGCAGATGCAGACGAGTTTTTACAGGTAGAAACCCTTGGCGTAGCCGAGGCCCTCGCGCTGGCTGAAAATTCCCAGATGCCCGACGCAAAAACGCTGGCTGCGCTGTTGTTGGCGCGCAAACACCTGGCCCGTTACCTGGATTGATACCCGAACACGAAAAGATCAATCTATACAAACCTGCGGCAAATTGTCCGAATATATGACAAGCCGCAGGTTTTTTTGTGCCTAATGTTACTTTTGTTAAAAAACTGATGCGGCTAAACTAGAGGGAATTGTGGCATAATAACTGTTTAGTGAATAAATTCACAACCTCACAGAGTCTGTCTCTGTTTTATAAAAGGAGCAACATAATGGCAAAACGTCAAATGGTAACCATCGATGGTAATGAAGCAACTGCTTCGGTGGCGCATCGCGTCAACGAAGTGATTGCCATCTACCCCATCACACCCTCTTCTGCCATGGGGGAATTTGCCGACGAATGGTCGGCCCGCGGCAAGAAAAACATTTGGGGCACTGTGCCCCTGGTGATCGAGATGCAATCGGAGGGCGGTGCGGCTGGCACGGTGCATGGTGCCCTGCAAACCGGCGCGTTGACCACCACCTTCACCGCCTCGCAAGGCCTGCTGTTAATGATCCCCAATATGTACAAGATCGCCGGTGAGCTGACCAGCACGGTCTTTCATGTGGCCGCCCGCGCCATTGCCGCCCAGGGACTGTCCATCTTTGGCGACCACCAGGATGTGATGGCCGTGCGGCAGACCGGTTGGGCCCTGCTGGGTTCCGGCTCGGTGCAAGAGGCACACGATTTCGCCATCATCTCCGCCGCGGCCACCCTCAAATCGCGCATCCCATTCCTGCACTTCTTCGATGGCTTCCGCACCTCCCATGAGGTGGCCAAGATCGAGCAATTGACTGATGACGACCTGCGCCTGATGGTGGATGACGACCTGGTACGCGCCCACCGTGCCCGTGCCCTGACTCCCGACCGGCCGGTTTTGCGCGGCACCGCCCAAAACCCGGATGTGTATTTCCAAGGCCGCGAAACCGTCAATCCCTTCTATGCCGCCGTGCCGGGCATCGTGGAAGAGGCGATGCAAAAGTTCGCCCGCCTGACCGGGCGCTATTACAGCCTGTTCGACTACATCGGGGATCCGGATGCCGAACGCGTGGTCATCCTGATGGGGTCCGGCGGTGAAACCGCCGAAGCGACCGTGCGTGCGTTGGCCGCCCAGGACGAAAAAGTTGGCGCCATCCGCGTGCGCCTTTTCCGCCCGTTCTCTGTCAAGCATTTTATCGACGCCCTGCCCCAGACCGTAAAATCGGTGGCGGTGCTCGACCGTACCAAGGAACCAGGCGCGGCCGGCGAACCACTCTACCAGGATGTGATCAACGCCTTGTTCGAGAGCGGCCGTACCAACGTGCGCGTCATTGGCGGGCGTTACGGACTGTCATCCAAAGAATTCACCCCCGCCATGGTCAAGAGTGTGTTCGATGAATTAGCCAAACCCGCACCCAAGAACCACTTCACCATTGGCATCATCGATGATGTTTCGCACACCAGCCTGGATTACGATCCCTCCTTTTCTATCGAATTCCCCGAGACGGTGCGATGTGTATTCTTCGGCCTCGGCGCCGATGGCACGGTGGGCGCCAATAAGAACTCCATCAAGATCATCGGCGAAGAGACCGACAACAACGCCCAGGGTTACTTCGTGTACGACTCGAAGAAGTCGGGTACCCTGACCACCTCCTACCTGCGCTTTGGACCCAAACCCTTGCAGGCCCCCTACCTGATTGCCCCCAATACGTCCAATTTTGTGGCCTGCCACCAGTTCAGCTTCCTGGAGCGCTACGACATGCTTAAATATGCCATGCCGGGCGGCATTTTCCTGCTCAATAGCATCTATGGTGTCGAAGAAGTGTGGGATAAACTGCCCGCAGAAGTGCAGCAAGCAATCATCGAAAAGAAGCTCAGGTTCTATAACATCAACGCTTATGATGTGGCAGAAAAGACCGGCATGGGCTCGCGTGTCAACACCATTATGCAGACCTGCTTCTTCGCAATTTCTGGCGTACTGCCGCGCGAACAGGCCATTGCAGAGATCAAACACATGATCGAAAAAACCTACGGCAAGCGCGGCGAGGCTATAGTTCAGAAGAACTTCGAAGCAGTTGACGCCACCCTGGCCAACCTGTTTGAAGTAAAGGTGCCCGAGCAAGCCACCAGCGCCCTTACCCGCCGTGCGGCTGTCTCGGCCAATGCCCCAGGCTTCGTCAAGGATGTGCTTGGCGCCATGATCACATACGATGGCGACCTGGTGCCTGTTTCAGCCATGCCAGTGGATGGCACCTTCCCGACCGGCACCACCCAGTGGGAAAAGCGCAACATTGCGCTTGAGATCCCGGTCTGGGAACCGGACCTGTGCATCCAGTGCGGCAAGTGCGTGTTCGTCTGCCCGCATGCGGTCATTCGGCACAAGGTTTACGACAAAGCCCTGCTGCCCAAAGCACCCGAAACCTTCAAAAGCACCGAGGCCAAGTTCAAAGAATTCCCTGGCATGGCCTACACCATCCAGGTTGCGCCAGAAGACTGCACCGGCTGCACCCTGTGCGTGGAAGCCTGCCCCGCCAAAGACAAGACCCAGGTTGGCCGCCGCGCCATCAACATGGCGCCCCAGCCGCCATTGCGCGAAAGCGAAGCCGCCAACTGGGATTTCTTCCTCGAGCTTCCCGAAGTGGATCGCACCACCCTCACCCCCAACACCATCAAGAACTCACAGCTGCTTCAGCCGCTGTTCGAGTTCTCTGGCGCGTGCTCCGGCTGCGGCGAAACCCCCTATGTCAAGCTGGTCTCGCAGCTCTTCGGTGACCACATGATTGTGGCCAACGCCACCGGCTGTTCTTCCATTTATGGCGGCAACCTGCCCACCACCCCATGGTCGGTTAACAAAGATGGGCGCGGCCCCGCCTGGAGCAACTCTCTCTTTGAAGATAACGCCGAGTTCGGTCTCGGCATGCGGCTGACGCTCGACAAGCAGATCGAATACGTGCGCGAGATCCTGCCGGGCTTCACCAGCATCCTGGGCGAAACCCTCGTCCACGACCTGCTCTCTGCCAACCAATCCACCGATGCCGGCATCAAACAGCAGCGCGACCGGGTCGATGCGTTGAAAGGCAAACTGGCCGGCAACCCAGACACCAAGGCAAAAGACCTGCTCAGCCTGGCCGATGTGCTCGTCAAAAAATCCGTCTGGATCATGGGTGGCGACGGCTGGGCCTACGACATCGGCTACGGTGGTCTCGACCATGTGATGGCCTCCGGGCGCAATGTTAACATCCTGGTGCTCGACACCGAGGTGTACTCCAACACCGGCGGGCAGGCCTCCAAGTCCACCCCGCGTGGCGCGGTGGCCAAATTCGCCATGGCCGGTAAAGGCATTTCCAAAAAAGACCTCGGCCTGCTGGCCATGTCCTACGGCTACGTCTATGTTGCCAGGGTTGCCATGGGCGCCAACGACCAGCACACCCTCAAGGCCATCCTCGAAGCCGAGGCCTACGACGGCCCTTCGCTGATCATCGCCTACTCGCACTGCATTGCCCACGGCATCGACATGGCCAAAGGACTCGAACAACAAAAACTGGCCGTCAACACCGGGCACTGGCCGCTCTTCCGCTACAACCCAGCTCTTACGCTCGAAGGCAAAAACCCGCTCACCATCGACTCCAAAGAGCCCAACACCCCGCTCGAGCAGTATGTGTATAACGAAACCCGCTACCGCATGTTGCTACAAGCCGATGAAGAGCGCGCCGAAATGCTGCTCAAACAGGCCAAACACGACATCAAGAGCCGCTGGCAGTTTTTCCAGCAAATGGCCGCCATGCACTACGATGGCGGGAATGGCAGCGAACACTAAAAATGCCAGGGGATGGGAACGCCCTGCGCGCCCCATCCCCATCCTGACCCTCATCCGATTTACCACACCCAGGAGATACCCATGACGGATCTGACTACCCGCTACCTGGGGCTTGACCTCAGAAACCCCATCGTCGCCTCGGCCTCGCCCCTCTCCAAAAAAGTCGATTCTGCCCGCAAACTGGACGACGCCGGCGTGGGCGCCATCGTGATGTATTCGCTCTTCGAAGAACAGATCATCCACGAAAGCCTCGAACTCGATCACTACCTCACGCGCGGCACCGATTCCTTCGCCGAAGCCCTCTCCTACCTGCCCGATGCCGGCACTTACGCCACCGGACCCGGCAAATACCTCGATCACCTTACCGCCGTCAAGAAGTCCGTCAGCGTGCCGGTCATTGGCTCGCTCAACGGCGTTTCCAAAGGCGGCTGGACGCGCTACGCCCGCTACATGCAGGAAGCCGGCGCCGACGCCATCGAACTCAACCTGTACTACATCGCCGCTGACCCGTCCCTGACCGCGAAAGAGCTCGAAGACGCCCAGGTGGAGCTGGTGGAAGAAGTCAAATCATCTATCACCATCCCGCTGGCTGTCAAACTCAGCCCGTTCGTCACCGCCCTGCCAAACTTTGCCAAACGCCTGTGCGATGCCGGCGCGGCCGGGTTGGTGCTCTTCAACCGCTTCTACCAGCCCGACTTCGACCTCGACAACCTGGAAGTGACCCACAACCTCATCCTCAGCAATTCCGATGAACTGCCCCTGCCCCTGCGCTGGATCGGCATCCTGTACGGCAAAGTTAATGCCGACCTGGCCCTCACCAGCGGCGTGCATACTGGCGCCGACGTGCTCAAGTCCATGATGGCCGGCGCCAAAGTAGCCATGACCGCCTCCGAACTGCTGGCCCACGGCTACAATCGCGTGCCCGCCATGCTGGAAGAAATGACCCAGTGGATGCAGTCCAATGAGTACGAATCCATCCGTCAGATGCAGGGCAGCATGAGCCAGCAAGCGGTCAAGGAACCGGCCGCCTTCGAGCGCGCCAACTACATGCGCATCCTTGGTTCGTACCGCGACCTGCCCTAGCACAGGCTTTAGCCTGCCATACCATAAAACAGCCCCCCGCATGCGGGGGGCTGTTTGGTTTACTTCAACGATGGCTATTCGTCGGTGAAGATCTCGCCAGCAGCGGTTTTCTTCTGGCGGTAGGTGATGCGTCCACGGGTCAGATCGTACGGAGACATCTCCACCTTCACCCGGTCGCCGAGCAGGATACGGATGTAGAACTTGCGCATCTTGCCAGAAAGGTAAGCCAGGATTTCGTGCCCATTGTCCATCTTTACCTTGAACTGCGTGCCGGGCAATGCCTCGACCACCACGCCTTCAACAACGATTTTGTCATCTTCTTTTGCCATGCAAATCTCCAATCGTCCGCAGGGTTATTCGCCCTTGTTATACTGGCGGCGCTTAATCCGGCGGATGGACTTCTTTTCTTCCACGCGGCGCTGCTCACTCTTCGATACAAACCAGCGCTTGCGGCGCACCGTGCTCAGTACACCGCTCTTGACAACCTTTTTGCGGAAGCGTTTCAGCAGTTGTTCCTGCGATTCATTCTGACGTAAAACGACAGCAGTCATGATATTCACCTCCCTTCGTTCAGGGAATAAAAAATAGGGCTGCACCAGACGCAACCCCAAGCCGTACACAAATCCAAATTACCGGTGAAGGTGGGAAGATCAGATGCACAACTTCAATAACAACTCGTGAGAGCCATCAGCCAAGGGCTGGTCTAAAGCGCAGAGATTATATCACAAGTAAATGTGACAGAGAAGGTGATTTTCCACCGCAATGCGACGTGTTGACTCGTGCTTCGGTTCAGCCGTGTAAGGCTGCGAGATAACCGCAATGCTCATTGGGGCTGCGCAAATGTGCGAAGATTTTGGATGAGTTGCTTCCCTTTGAGCACCATCAATTCGGGATAAATGGCCTTGTAAACCTGGCAATATGGTGAACGCGAGGTTGGTTGCCCATTGGTAACACCCGCAAGAATGGGGCACCCACCTGTACACCAGTAGCGCCATTCGCAATGCGCACAGCCCGGTTTTTCATCAACTGTGGGGTTGGCAAAGTCAGCGAAGCGCCCATCAGTCAGTGTCTGAAGCGGCACACCAGACCAATTGGCGCCAGAAAGCATGTGACAGGGCAACACAGCGCCATCGTAATCAATACTCATGTAATGACGCCCAGCGCCGCATGTGTGTTGGTGCGCCGCGCCAAAATTGCTGCGGTCAATGAGCCGATCTAAAAAAGAGTAATCGGGCAGGCGGCTGGCAATGACTGCCAGCCCTTTCTGCAGGGCAGCCATAAGCGAGGTATCGTCGGGGGTGAGGGGGTCGTTAGCACTATGCGGGCGGTAGAAATTCCAGTTCAGATAGAGGCGGTGCTGAAGCGCGAATTCGGTCAGAGCGGGCAGGTCATCCAAATTCAGGCGAGTGAGTGTGATGGTGATGTAGGGGCGCAAACCCATAGATAGGGCAGTTTCCAGGTTGCGTATGATGCGCGCAAAACTGGGCTGCCCATTGACAAAGGGGCGCTGCCGGTTATGCCCGGGTCCAAAACCATCGAGCGATAGGGAGATTTGGATATTGGATTCTTGCAAATACGCCAGCCTGGCGCGTGAGAGCGCTGCGCCGTTCGTTACGATGATTTCAGTCAGCGATAGACCAGTACGCCGCGAAAGGTTGGCAGCTTGTTCATGCAGGGCGATAATCAAGTTCCAGCGCAGGGTTGGTTCACCGCCAGCATATTTGATCTTAACGCCGGAGTGGCCATTTTGCCCAGCCAAGTTGAAGAGGCGTTCGATGGCATGCAGGCCTGTTTCGAGCGACATTTGGCGTGGGTCTTTGCTTATAAAGCAGTGCGCACACGCCAGATTGCAAGCCCGGGTGAGAAAAAGCCAGGCTTCGAGCGGTGTGGTAACAGGTGATGGAGAGACGGGTAAAGAAACCGTTTGGGTTTGGCAAAGAAATCCCAATTGCGTAAAAGTATAGGCCGCTGCAAGAAAATCTTCAACGCCAACAGATGAATTGGAGGATTCCCGACCAATGGTACTGATACTGGTCAAAGCAAAGGCTTGGAACACAGCGAGTGCAGACTGGTTGACTACCACCCAACCTGCCCCTGTGCCTGGCGCGGCAAGCACATAAAAATCACCTGACACTGGCAAAGCAGTGAACTCTGTGGTTTGTTTCAGAAAAATGGGCTTCCAGTCATTTGGAACATCGAGAAAAACTGGAACAGCCTGAAGATAAGATGCCGGCAGCGCGCAGGCACAGTCACCGTCGCAGCCTTCGCAACCGCTGTAGTGGGTGGACACTGTATTAGGGGTGGCGGGGAGAAGGATGATGGGTTTCATGGCGTGGTCTCTTTTGGCTTGTCGAACCAAAGGGAATTGTCTTGCATCAACTGCTTGAGTAACGACGTTTTCAATCCCTCCACTGCCTGTGCCGCAGACACAGCCTTGGAAAGACGACTTAATTCTTCCGGGTTGAATTTATTGAGATCCTTGTAAATTGTTTGACGCGCAGCAGCCAACCCGCGGAATTCAGAAGCAAACAAGCGGCTGTACTCCAGTCCCAACATCCAGCGCCAGGCAACTTCTTCGGCATTTTCCGGGGTGATGCGTTTATCTCTCCCTAAAGCATGGGTGCCCATGGCGATATGATACTTGCCGATGAATTGCACCAGCGGGCGTTGATCTGATTTAGCCATCTTCTTCGCGCGCAGAAAATTGCCCTTTGGAAAAATATTGAACTTCCACAACGGAAGTTGTTCAAATTCCGTCGCCGAATGCTGTGTGAATTCACTATCCGCGGCAAACAGCCCCAGCCAAATGCGGTTGGACATGGCATCGGCTGCGCGGTAGGGAATGGATGAGTTACGCTTCATGGACATATTTGAAACCTTCTTCAAATATTCATTTGCGTTTGCAAAGTCCTGGTTTCCATCTTCATCTCTCTCATACAAACGCACACGATCACGGTAAATACATCCCAATTCGAGATAAGCCTCAACCAGAAGGGCAGGCTCTCCACGGCGCTTTAAACCTTCGATAGCCTCCTTGATAAGTTTCTCTGCTTCGTCCATTCGCTGTTTTTGTTTGTTATTATCTTCAGCGATCTCCTGGCGGGAATGGCGGCGTATGGCTTCAGCCAGGGCAATGCGCGCCAGAGCCGTGTTGCGTCCAACCACAAAAGCCAGGTTTTTACCTCGTTCAGCAAAAATGAGCGCATCATGATATCCCCCCTGGGCATTGTGGTAACGCGACAATGTGCTGTAACTTAGCGCCAGCCGGGCACCGCTCTTCATTTTCATGCGTAACTTGAGCGCATCATCCAGGTTGAGACTGGCATTTTTAAAATCGCCAATTAGTACCTGAGTATCGCCCAAGTCGTTGCGGATCATTGCTTCTTCAAAATTGAAGTCCTGGCCGCGGTTGGCTTCCAATGCGGCTTTGTAATTTTGGATGGCGTTTTTGAACAGTCCCTGCCGCTTCAAGAGAAATGCGCGCTGGCGATAAGCAAACACCAAAGCCGCGTGTGCCAGCCAGCGCAGTTCAGAAGTATCCGGCCAGCCTTTAAGATTTTGGATGACCTGCTCGAAGTGCTTTCGAGCAGTTTCATAATCCGGCTCGCCAGCATACATGAGTACATGCCCGCGCCAGGCGGTCAGCAGGCTGCCCAAAACCTTCTTCTGCTCCAGTGAAAGGTTTTCGATCTTCTCCAGGGCAGGCAGCATCTCGCTGTTAATTTGTTCGGCCAGGTTTTTATAGTCTTTACCCATTGCGGTTTTTTCAAGCGCTCGTTGCAGGTGCGCAAAACCCTTCAGGAAATGCAACCAGGGTTGGGGCCTTCCTTTATCTTCTTGATTTTCCAGGTCGTGAATAAAATCTATCAATTCGGCGCGCAACAAGACCAGCAGATTAACCTCATTGCTGGTGGCAGCTTCATGCGCCAGCCGATAATAACGCCGCAAGCCCATATCTATTGGGTCTTCAGCAACGTCCATTTTTGATTTGTAACGCCAGCGATAATAAGCAAAATCAACATTGAGCGTCTCAAGTTGATTGGTTTTCTCATCGATATCGCGGGCTAATTGTTTCTTTTTGCTTTCATCATTTTCAGACGCATAGCCTGTGTAAAGTTTGCCAATATCAATATTCAACTGGCTGGTGTGATGCTTGTAATAGGCATGAATTCCCTGCGCGGCCTGGCGGGCCTCTACCAGGTCAGCGTCCAAGTCGTCATATACATGACGCCCCAAAATGGCGTACATTTCTTCATGAAGGAACAGGCGCGGGTTTCCTTCGAAGGTCTTAACAAAAGACAATCCTTTGAGTTGTTCAAATTCCGGCTCTAATTCCTCTTGGGTGTAGCCGGTCATTTTTGCCAGTAGTTCTGAATCCACCCCCTTGGGGGCGCGTCCCACGGCGCGCAACAGTTCACCCAAACTGGGGCTCTGCATGAGGTGCTGAACCAGAAATTGTTCGAAATTCACTGGTTCCGAAGAAAAGGCTTCTCCAGAAATGCGCTGGTCGCCATGCGCAATTAACTCCAAAAAGAGCGCCAGCAAGATGGGGCGGCCCTGGCTGAGAGCACGAAGACGATGGATTTCTTGCTGCGAAAAATGGGGCGGTTCGCGGTTGAGTTGTTTTTGGAACCGATCACAGGTTCCCTGGATATATTCTTCAGTTTCTTCAAGGGTAAATGGCTCTAGTTTAATGCGATTTTTAGCGTCTAAACCCAAGCGTCCAATCTCCGGCCGCCCAGCCAAAATCACCAGCCCTCGTTTTAGTTTTGGACAGACTTTGTCCCGCACCCATTCCCATGCCGGGGCAAATGTTGTTGGGAAAGGTGAATCATCCAGGTTAGGGTAGATCCAGCGCTCGGCAGTGTCAAGCAGCAGTAACAGCCCATGCTGCTGACTAAGGCTAGACAACCCGCCAATACAGGCGTCAAGCATCTCCCAGAAGGTATGTTGGGCCTTATCAACGTTACCTGCAACCTTGGCATCCTCGTGTTCGATGCGTAATTTTTCGTATTCCTGGAAATATTCGGCGTGGTCTTTGAAACAATCTACAATCGCGTGCGCCAGCCCCCCCGGTGTATGATGTTTACTCTCGTACAGGTCAATCTTGACAGAAGGCAGTGCTGCCGCCGGCCGAGGATTTTTTGCCCGTTCGAGCAAACGGTCTAACAGGCGGGTTTTCCCGTAACCGTATCCGCCGCTAACAGATACCAGATGAAAGCCCGGGCCCCGCAAGCGGTGCAGGAGGCTTTCAAGATTTTCCTCGCGGCCAATGAATTTTTCGACATTTTTCCAGAATATCGGGTCCTGCGGCATGTTATTCCCTCCCGGTGAACAAACAAGACACGCGCATCAGTGTGTGACATTCGTAACAATATCATTATACGACATTCTGTCAAGCAATCCTCGCGGTTCGACAGCATATTGTTTCGCCAATTGTTCCACAGTTTGTTCCCATTCTTTTCTGTAGGTTGAACGGGTTTTATGATCATCTTCCAGTTCGAGCCATTTTTGCAAGTTATGTGCGATGGTTTTGTTAAGAATGAGTCCACCCAGGCGCTCATCCCATTGCAGCAGGGCGTTTTCCAACAACACATTGACGATTTGTCTGGTTTTTCTCCTATTTTCAGGTACGCTTATGCCGGGATAAAGATATCTGGCAATTTCCAATTCGCGGCAGGCACCGTTTTTAAACAAGGATAATTTTTCAATCCCCCGGCGAATTTCCGTGTAATCCAAACCTTCAAGTTCGTCTGGCAGTGAGTCCTTAATTAACACATCAATCGCTTTGTTGAATGCATCACGGCTTAATTCGGGGGACTTGCCCAATAACCTGACCACCAGTGGACAACCGCCGCTCCAATCATAAATTTTTTCTGCTTCGCTGATATACCTGCTACGCATCTTTTCTAGTTGCTGGCGAACAAATGTTAGACCTTCAGGTTGGAGTTGGAAGATTTCCGCATTGCGAAATTCGGGGTTAATCCAGACCGGCCGCCGTCCACGCCCCGAAAGCACAATGGTAATTTTTGGCGAGGACAAAAGTGGCTTGAGGATGTTTTGCTCAATCTGCTGACGGATATTATCAGCACATTCATAAATCGAGTCTATTAAAATAAGCAATCGTCTATCAGATTGGGTCTGCGCTAATTGTTTTGCAAGATATTCACTCTTGTTTTCATCATCGAGCGTTTTGAAATCCGGTACACCGAGATAGTCGGCAATTTTTTCAAGTACTTTATTTACATCCTCCATCTGGAGGTTATTATCCGGTGATTGCCAAAAATTACCTGTGTTTGAAAAACTGGGAGCCTCATATCTATCCAGTCCAATAAAAAAAGCTTTCACTCCCGAGTCGCGCTGTTGCTGATAATGTTCGAATAAATGCATGAGCATAAAGGTTTTACCCACCCCACGGTCGCCTTCCAGTATCAGCACATGTCTGGACATAGCCTCTATTTTTTGCAAGATTTCTCCCCACTGAGCGCGATCTGTCCATTCATTCGGCACGTAAATCCTGTATTTAATGTCGGGTAGCATAAATTTTCTCCTCCTCTTCAATATCCAGCGCGGTGATACAGCCATCGGCGTTTTGGCTGGCGCGCGCAAACAAATTAACAGTCTGGCGAATCATGCGGCGGGGCGTTTTATGGGTTGCGGGTATTTGCTGAGCAAGGCGCAATTCGACGTTACGCAAATCGGGTGTGCTGAGCGCATCCAAACTATCGAATGCCCCCCCAGAAGCAACATACAACCGCCGCCGGATCACTTCAGCCAGCAGGCTGTCATCCCAATTCAAGGTGGCTGTTTGAACACCGGCGTGGGTAAATGTCTCGGCATAATTTGAAAGATCGAGCGGCAGGAAAAATTTCAGGTAGGTTTGTCGTTTCCCCCAGTCTTCAACACTATCTATAAGAGGCCTTATCCAGTTTACAAGTGCTTGGTTATCGGTTGTTTCGATAAACCCATCCGCGCCATCCATCAGAATATGAAGAGTTTTTATACTAAAAATCTCACGGACTTGCTCAAACAATTCGGGTAAACCCTGCTCTGCTTGGCCAACGACAAGGTGGCGCAATATTTTAAACATTTCCACGTGTGCCTTGCCAATGCGCTCTATGCCCGAAATGGAACGAACTCCCAGCTGGGTTTCGAGTTCTGCGAGAGACATGCTTGATTGAGCTATCTCCAGGAAAAAATCCAGATCAAAAGGAAGGTAAACGAGAAGCGACTTGATTTCTCTTTTCTTTTTTTCGTTGAATTGTAAGAAGGAGTCGGGATAAGAAAGGATGTAATTTGCAACCGCCCGCGCCAAAGCCCCTCTTAAAGCAAAAAAGTGGAATTCGGGCGATGCATCGAATGTGTCCGGAATGTATGGAACTGCCAGTTTTACGCCGCGTGTTCCCCCATAGACCATTTCTGTGTACAACCTGAGGGCACTCTTGCCAGCGCCCGGCTGCGACAGAATAGCGATTGGTGCTTCTTCCCATGCAATTTCCACCGCTTTGGGAATGACCAGGTACTTGTAAAGATTGGCATCTCTGGTTGAATCTAGATGCGCAAAAGGATCAAACTGCAAACCCCAGTCATGTTGAAACATCATCGGCTTAAACCTTAGCCTCAAACTGGCCAAACGGACCATCCCCAAAAGCCTGGCCAGTGTGGAAATAAAGTTAGTGTAACAAAAGATAAAAATGGCAGATTATTTAGTACTCACATTATCATTTCATCTCTGTGGATGTATCCTTCCTTTTAGGATTCAGTTTTCTTGCGGGAATCTCACGGTTCTCTCACGCCAGCGTTCATACGCGGCTGTGGAGCAATTCCAGCCCCCGGCGTGGATGCGTTACCAGGTAAACTGGTCGTGATGGATCCCATTCCAGTTTTTTACGCAGACGATAGAGCGTGGTATCCAGCGCTGGTCGCCAGATATCTTTATGCTCCCAACCTTCATCGCGCACCCCGGGCGGCTTTGGGAGTCCTTTAATGCCGCAGAAATACACTTCCTCCAGGCTGCAAATTTGGCCGGTTCTTTGTTGCAAGTACAACAGGATTTTCAGGCTGTCCTGCGATTCTATTGCAATGGAGAATTCTCCAATACGCACTTCACGCCGCTCCGAGTAAACGTGTAACGGTGGCGGCGAGACGTGCGCCACCGTTTGCCAATCCTGCTCTTCGAGCGGTTTACCTGTGTTCTCAAAATATTCTGCAAAAGGGCGCAATCGGCTGATCCAGGCACGTGGATTACTCCCGGCATACTTTTCCATCCATCGTAAAAAGTCGTCATCATAGCATAGCTGAGTGAGCCGATAACCTGGCTGGTTCAAACCCACCGATAGGCGTTTTTCCAGCAAGGTGACCAGTTCCTCGGTATTCCATATAAACTCATCAGGCAGCAATCGCTCACGCAAAACAGCGTTTGTTTTATTTATATCATCCTTGAAGGACTCTGGAATGAAGAACTTGAAAGCAATTTCCTGTTTATCAAAGAGCGACAACTTGGAAAGGACTGATTCCATGATTGCCAACACATTATTGCCCGAATATATTGTCCACTTTTCCAGTCCATCAACTAGCCACCAGATTTGTGAAAACCCCATTTTTTGAAAGACATTCGTCAGGATACGAAGGTGATCATTTTGCGTGGCATGGTCGCGTAGAATCTTTGCTGTCGGCTGGTTGAGCAGCCGGCGATACCATGTCAAACTCTCGTTCTGAAGCGCGGCCGACTGCATCTCGATATAAAATTCCAAATCATACGGGAGGTATTCCTGCAAGAACCAGTGTATGGCATTCCCCACAAAGGGAGGCGCTTGTCGCAACCGTACAGCAATCTCCGGATTGGGAACAATATTTTCCAACAAAGCCTTGATAGCCTGCCGTATACTGGTTTCCGCCAGGGTTGTGCTGGCTTCGCTATTCGATACCGGTTCAAGCAGCCAGGGGATGACCAGCTTATCGGACGGTGCCAACTTTTGCAGCATCACCCGGAGGGCGGTCTTGCCTATACCTGGCGCACCATGTACGATGATAGATTCACTGGTCAACAATTTTTCGAAAATCGTATGACGCACGAATACCTCATCAAGCCAGGGCTCGCGCTCGGCCGATGGCATTTCGAACAGGGGGGCAATGCGAAGAGATGTCATGCGTCCAATAATTCAGGAGAGATCTCTGGATCGTCAGGATGTTGTTTCAAATGCCGCGCCAAGACATCATGCGCCATTT
The DNA here is from genome assembly GCA_034433165.1 of Anaerolineales bacterium. Lineage (GTDB taxonomy): Bacteria > Chloroflexota > Anaerolineae > Anaerolineales > Villigracilaceae > DAOUAP01. The sequence goes on from DAOUAP010000022.1 coordinate 153,068, forward strand.
TTATAATTTTACCCGGTGAGCCATTCGCGCGGACCAGGAACCGGTCAAGTTGTTCTGGGTGCGGAGGAGGATAAAATAGCGCAGAAAAAGCCTGGGGGGACAGATTATTCGTGCTCATCTTGATTCTGCTATCGAGCAACCTGAGCAGGCCATCATGGTGCATGTGCAAAACCTGTTCGGGGTCAGTTTGCTTGCCAGTCAGTAAAAAGCGGACAATAATCGAATGCGATTCTGACAACTGATTTTCTATTTGCGAGTTATGCAGATGGAATGACAGTGTACCATTCATATCACCATTGGGTGCGGTTTCAGCGCACAGGTATTGGGTGTAGTTTGTCCCAAACGGGCGTAGAGAAAGCAAGCCGGCCAGATTTTCATGAGAAACGATATGCTTGTGTGAAGCCTGATCGAGCAATTTCAAGAAATCTGCACTTGGTGATAGGGGCAGTTCGGGATGCGAAAATTGCGCAAACAACATTTTTTTAACCGCGGCAGAGTCGCCGTAACGGCTGACCAACAATTCCGCCACCATCTGCTGCTCAATGGGTGTATTCTCTTCTATGAGGTAGGGGTTATGCGCCAAGGCCCGCATCCAGGCGCCGGCCAGGGCATGCAATAAATACCCCAGGAATTGGCGGTCCTCCCGCCACGCCGAGAGATCATCTGGAAATACAGGAACAAAGAATGTTTCAGTCCCCTGCGCATATAGTGTTTTTGGATGAGAACGATCCGTATAATCCATGCAGTATTGATACAGCCCGGCGCGCAAATCCCAGCCGATCTGGAAGCAATAGGTCTGGTGGATGTTACGCTCCGCAGGATACGGAAAACAGATTGCATCAAGCAGGGGGAAAAACAGAAACCATCTCTTTGGTTTTCCATGTTTCTCATCAAAGTGAAATTTTCCATAGTGGAAAGGATATTGCCAGTCTTTGTACGGATGAAAACACATATTTAAGAGATCGATCCCCGAGTGATCCGTAGGAGTATTATCTTCTACAATTTGTGCACGTTTATACTTTGCAAAAACTTTTTCCAGCGGGTAATCTTCCGGCGGGAAATAAGAAGCTGCCAACTCAGGTTGGTAGCCTGGATAACCTATCTTCAAATTTGCCAAAGCGCCCGGTTGATCAATCTTTGTGATCAGACATATTGCGCCAGAAGTCTGGATAAAGTCTTTGGCATTTTGCAAACGGGCTGCCTCCTGCCACAAGTCTTTGTCTATTTCAAAAAGTTTCGGGTAATTTGTTTGAAAGTACCTTTTTTGGTCTTCGGTCCATAGTTCTCCCCAGTCTCTAATCTCGAGTGCAATTTCTCCGACCAGGGCGTTCAAATTTCCATTTTCGTACTTGAAATTCGATATCCTGCCCAGCAAGGCATCTATTACTCTTTTTCGCTCATTAACTTTTTGTTCGTCCACTTGCTTCAGCCCAGCAAAGATGGCGCCAATAATCGTAAAAAACAAACTGCCCGATTGCAATAAATTTACAAAAAATTCCAAATGTTTTTCGAAATTGGAATTTTGTACGGGCAATTCAATGCCGGTAACCATCCCATTTATTACCAATGATATAACTTTCACATTGACGCTTGCGACACGCGCATAGATCACCACATCGGTGCCATCTCCCGACAAGATCACTTCGAGTTGGTTTTGCCAGCCGCTTCCCTGCTCCGTGGGCGATAAAAACAAGACTTGCGGCGTGGACTGCAGAGAAATTAGCGGACGTATTTGCGAATTTTCGCATACCATGCGCAAATGAATTTCCGCAGGGACCGTACGCTCGTAAACAAGGTAAGAGGGATAATTTATATGAAGTTGGCATCCCTGATTTGCTTTGAAAACCTTTTCCTGCGACTCTTGAAGATAGGTAGACGAAATATATGAACTTAACCAGGCACTATTGAGCAACAAGAGTAACAAAACAACCGCAGGGGCAATAATCCAACGGTTTTCACGCCAAAACCTGTCGGAACTGCGCCACCTGATTAAAAATAAAACTGGCACTACCAAAACATCCAATAACAGCAGGAGTGTTCCCCACGGAAATGTCCAAAACGCCGGGTAATTTAGCCAAACCCCCATTACTGGTCCCGCAACCAACAAAAACCCAATCGCCCATAGCATGTCGCGCTGGGTGAGTTTATTCCGCCGCTGTTCCGTAATACGAGTCATGCTTCATCCCGTAAGTGTTCAGCCAAGTTCAGAGTGGATGCGTGAAATCATTATACAATAGTACGCTTCATCACAATACGTGGCAGATGAGCCAAACGCCCATTAACGCCAGAAAGGAACTGCAGCAGAACGCAGTTCCTTTCTGGCGAGTACGGTGGTTCCATGGGTTCTCATCCTCCTTTTGCATCGTGTTTGAGCGTAGGGTCTGATATTAGATTTTGAACGGCGGAGATTTGTTGTGGGGAGAAATCTTCATCATAGGATTGTTCCTTTCAGTTTGCCCAAGGGTAGTCGCTTGCATTAAGATCTTTGATTGCATCAGGATAGAAGGGCTTAGTGTGCTTGAGGGCAGTTTTAGCGCGCAGTTTGCGCAATTCAACTTCCCGGGCCTTCCGCGCAGCCTCAGAACGGGGACGGCGTGCTCGAGGGAGTGCGCGAGGTTGAGTTGTTTGAACCAATAACGCAGTGTTTGTCATTTGTAACATTGCCAATCTATAAGCGATAAGATTTTTGCCAGTGAAGAAGATTATCAATGACAGACCAAGCGCAACAAAAACGAACATGGATCCGTTTATGCTAGTCTGGAAGATGTTTGTTCGAAAATTTTTCCACTGCTGAATGGTGGTTTTTTGGTCTTCGAGCATGAGCAATGTACGCGCCTTGTTTGCCTCGGCTTGCGCCTGAAGTGTGTCCAATTCAATCAATCCCTTTTTGTATTCCAGTTCATTTTTGTAATTGTTGCCATTGGCAACGGACTGACCAATGGGTCTACTCATCCATTCAGCACCGCTGAGAAGCATACCTGTTGAGAGGGCCAGCAAAGTGATGACGATGATCATCGCAATAACCCATTGCGTACCCGAATTGTTATTGCCTGAGTACATTGTCTTACCTCCTTTCTCCAGATCGTTCTTCTGGCTTGGTTCGGTTTTCTAGTCTTATGGTACATCTACCATTGCAGGTCACCTCTTATAGGACACATGCAAAGTACTTCCTGGTCTATTACGCATTTCTCACATCCCTCTCACCTGAAAACAAAGCAGCGCAGAAAGTTCTCTGCGCTGCTGGCATCATATTAGGGCGCTTTCACTGCCCCAACACACATGCTTCGTAGGGCGCCAGATCCAACAGCGCACTGGTTATTTCATCCCGCGCCTCCGTGGAGAGCAGCACCTGCCAACGGGATGGCAACCCCTGGGGCAGTACAAATCGGACCGAGCGGGCGCTGAAATTGAGAACAACCACGGCTGCTGCTTCTTCCATCTGGCGCAGGTAGGCCAGCACCGGGCGCGGCGCATCCAGAAAGCGGATGCTGCCGCGACGCAGGGCGGGATGCGTTTTGCGCAAAGCGATGAGGGTGCGGGTGAAGTGATAGAGCGAGTGCGGATCGGCAAGCTGGGTTTCAAGGTTGCGGGTTGCATGATTGGGATGCACCGGCAGCCAGGGTGCGCCAGTCGTGAACCCGGCTTGCGGCCCGGCATTCCACTGCATGGGGCTGCGGCAGCCATCGCGGCCTTTGTAAATGGGCCAGTATTTTTGGCCGGGTGGGTCGAGGATTTCACTGCGCTTCAGGGAAATGTCGCGCATGCCAATTTCTTCGCCCTGATAGATGTAGGGTGTGCCGCGCAGGGTGAGTAGCAGCGCCATGGCAACCCTGGCCATATGGTCGCCTTCGCCGCGGCAATAGCGGCTGGCCGCGCGCGGCAGGTCGTGATTGCTGAGTACGGTTGTGGGCCATACCCCGGCCGCGTTGAACAAGGTTTCGCGCGCCTCGATGCGGGCGCGAATATAGCCCGGATTCCAGGGGTAGGTCAGGGTCTGGTCGGTAAAGTCGAAGCTGAAGGCGGCATGCAGTTTATCATCTCCGCAGTATCCGAGCACTTTTTGGGGCGTGGCCAGGTAGGTCTCACCCACTGCATAGCGTTCGGGGTACATATCGAGCAGATGGCGCAGATTTTGCAGCATGGGCAGCATGTCGGGTTGGTCAATATCATAAATGTGCTGCTGGCGGTCGAAGCCGCGCAACCCAAACCTGGGCGGGTTGCTGCGGAAGTGCAAATCTTTGTAATAGGCGTTGAAGACATCCAGGCGAAAACCATCTACCCCACGCTCGAGCCAGAATCGAAAAGCATCCATTTGGGCGGCGTAGGCAGCCGGGTTACGCCAGTTGATGTCTGGCTGCCGGGGGGTGAAAGAATGCAGGTAACATTGCCCGCTGGCGGGGTCGAATGTCCAGGCTTTGCCGCCAAACGCAGCCTGCCAGTTGTTTGGGGCATCGCGCCAGATGTACCAGTCGCGTTTTGGGTTGGCGCGGCTGCTGCGCGATTCGAGGAACCATGGGTGCTGGTCTGAGGTGTGGTTCATGACCATGTCGAGGATGATGCGCAGACCGCGCGCGTGGGCAGCGCTCACCAACCGGTCGAAATCGGCCAGCGTGCCGAAGCGTGGATCGACTGCCGTGTGGTCGGCCACATCGTACCCGAAGTCGGCGTCAGGCGAGGGGTAGAAAGGGGAGAGCCAGAGGGCATCGACGCCCAGATCGGACAGGTAATCCAGTTTGGCGATGATGCCGGGCAGGTCGCCCAATCCATCTCCAGTGGTGTCGAAAAATGAACGCGGGTAGATCTGGTAAATGATGCCGTCGCGCCACCAGTCAGGGGTAATCATGTTCACCTCCATGTTAAAATTGGGTTGTTGTTCGGGCTGGGTAAAGATGCGGGTATTGTAATGAATTTTGCCCATAAAAAGCGATTCGTGCTAATATAAATCAGTATGAATGCAAACGCAGAGCGCATTTTGGTGGTGGAAAGTGATCCTGATGTGAGCGACCTGGTGGCGCGGCAAACGCTGCAGGCTTCGGGGTACCAGGTGAGTGTGGCCGGTGATGCCAGCGCTGCCATCAAATTGGCGGTCCAGCAGGCGCCCGACTTGATTATTGCCAATCTGTCTTTGCCGGGGTTGAGCGGCAAGGATTTGCTGGTCGCGTTCTCGTCGCAGGGAATCAATGTGCCCTTTATTGTGATTGCGCAAAAGGGCAATGAGGCGGGTGTCATTCAGTCCTTCAGGCTGGGCGCCGCCGATTACATTGCCTGGCCGTCTCGCGAACCGGAGATCCTTGCTGTGGTGGAGCGTGTGCTGCGCCAAGGACGCGAGCGGCACGAACGACAGAAACTGGACCAACAACTCAAGCAGACCAATGAAGAACTCCAGCGCCGTGTGCGCGAATTGACGACCATTTTTTCCATTGGCCGCGCTGTGCTTTCCATTACCGACCAGCGCTTGCTATTCGATAAATTGGTCGAGGCGTCGCTTTCGGTAACCATGGCCGATATGGGTTGGCTGCTTATTCGTGACGAGAAAACGAAACAATTCCTGCTGGTATCATCTCAAAAGCTGCCCGAGGGTTGGTCCAAGAAGCTTAACCAGCCCTTCGATGATGGCGTAAGCGGGCTGGTGGCGTTGTCTGGTGAGTCCCTGACCATCGACGGCAACCCGCTCAAGCAGTTCAAGGTGGCTGCGCTGGGGCAGGCAGTACTTGTGGCGCCGATCAAAGTACAGAACCAGGTGATTGGGCTGCTGACCACCCTGCGCAGGACAGATAAGCCCTTTGGCAAGGGTGAGCAAACACTGCTTGAAGCCGTGGCTGATTATGCTTCGATCTCCATGGTGAATGCCCAATTGTTTCGCGCGCTGTCACAATCAGCAGAGGCTGCCCAGGCTGGCGAAAAGCGCAAGCTGGATAACCTGAACACCCTGCGACATCAATTGCTGTCGCAAGTGCAGACCGCGGGTTATCCGTTGGACCTGATGCTCTCCGGGCGGTTGGGCGCATTCACGCCCGAACAGTTGCAGGCTCTGCGCTCCATGCAGGCGGCGTTAAAACAGATGTTTGTCTTGATCTCCCAGCCCAATACCCAGCCGGTTAACCCACAGGGGAGTTGAACGCTCATGCCTAAATCGGAACTCGTCATCCTGGCTTTGGCTGAATCTTCGCTGCGGCAAATGATCGAGCAAACACTGCATGCGGCGGGATTCAGAGTGGAAGTAGCTGGCGATACAAACCGGCTGGATAAGTTGTTGCGCGAGCGAACCCCGGCAGTGATCGCCATGGCAGATGTTTTGGATGGGGCCAGCGGTCTCGACATCGCCGCATCACTGCTCGAGCGTTTTCCAACCCTGCCAGTGGTACTGATCGCCGACCTGCAGGCTTCGCCGCTTTTGTGGCAGCGCGCCCTGCGTATGGGCATCAGCGACTACCTGATCCCTTCACTGGCTGCACAAGACATAACGGACACGATCGTGCGCTCGCGAAAACGCGCCGATTTGATGGGCGACTGGGTCCGCAAGGAAGTGCGCCGCAACACCCAAACCCTCGAACGGCGCGTCAATGAACTGGAGACGCTGGTGGGACTGGGGCGGCAGATCACCGGCTCGCTCGACCTCGACCGGGTGCTGACCGAGGTGGTCATCTCAGCGGTGCGGTTGACAGGCGCAGCCGGAGGCGCTCTGTTGCTGCGCCCGCCCGCTGAGGAGCGCGGTTTAACGGTTCGGGCAGCGTACGACACCGGCAGCCAATCGGCGCGCATCCTGGATACGCGGGTGGATGATCCGCTGGCTGAGCAGGTGTTGGCCAAAGGCGAAACATTTTCCTGCGCCCAACCAGAGCCGCTCACCATCCTGGGTGATGTGCATGCGCGTGCGTTGATCTACATCCCCCTCCAAACCGGCCAACGCGCCATGGGACTGCTGGGGGTGTACCAGGCGCAGATGCATCCCCCGTTTCGTGATTACGATTTCCTGCTCATGTCGGTGTTGGCTGACTATGCAGCCATTGCCATCGAGAATGCGCGACTGTACCAGGCTTCGCAGGTTGAACGTCGAAAACTCGAAACCACTCTAAATGGTATCTCTGAGGGCGTCATTGTACTGGATGCAGCCCAAAAGATCCTCTTCATTAACCCAACAGCGCGCGCCATTTTGGGGCTGGGCGTTGCTGAGGTGACCGGCCAGCCCGTTTTCCGTTTTGTCTCGCACCCAGACTTGCTGGGCTTGCTCGGACGGGCGGGCGAGGAGTCCTCGGTTGGTGAGCAAGACGTGGTTTTCGATGATGGGCGTGTTTTTGCGGCCAGGCATCTTCCGGTAACCGGTGTAGGCTGGGTGCTCACCATGCAAGACATCACCAACCTGAAGATGATGGACCGCATCAAGAGCGACTTTATTCATACCGTGTCCCATGACCTGCGTTCTCCGCTGACCGCCATTTTGGGCTATGTGGAACTTTTGGAGCGCATTGGGCCGCTCAATGACCAGCAGCGTGAGTTCGTGCGCCGTGTGCAATCCAGCGTGCACAGCATCACGGCATTGGTCAACGACCTGCTCGATTTGGGGCGCATCGAGGCGGGGTTCGATGCCAGCCGCGACCTGATTTTCCTGCAAGATGTGCTGCGTTATACCCTGGACACATTCCAAAACCAGGCTCAAGACAAGTGCATTAGCCTGAGCGCCCACGTGGCAGATGGGCTGCCCGGGCTGAACGGCAATCTCATTCGCTTGCGGCAACTGATAGACAACCTGGTGGGCAACGCCATCAAGTATACGCCGCAAGGTGGGTCGGTCAGGGTGATGCTTGGTTCTGAGGATGGCCAGGTTATTTTGCAGGTGACTGACAGTGGTGTGGGCATCCCGCTGGCTGACCAGCCGCACATCTTCGAGAAGTTTTTCCGCGCTTCCAACGCGCCCAAGGGCACACCTGGCACCGGGCTGGGGTTGGCCATTGTCAAATCGATTGTGGACAACCACGGCGGGCGCATCTGGGTCGAGTCGATGCCAGGCAAAGGCACTACATTTTACGTAGTCCTGCCGGTCTACGCGGCAGGCAGCCCGGCTTAGGCGGCCACCCCCATAACGGCTGAAATCCAACAATACTGTGCATTGATCAACCAGACCAGATTATTGCACGATCCTGGTTGGGGTTGTCAATTTGCGCCTGTGGTTGTGGGTTTGGTTGCCTGGCACAGAGTGGCCCTGCGGGGGATGCAACACTCGGTGGCTCTGGCGGCTTTACAAATAAAGACTCTACAGTTTTTGGTGGGGAAACACGTATGGGGCGACCGGCCAAGCGTGAGAAATCACCCATTTATGTCGGAACTTCTTCTAAAAAAGCGCTCAGTTATGCCGTGGCGGGGCGCTCCTACCGCGCCATCCCGTTAAAAACGGGAGAAGCCGATTAAAAAGAGCTTCCGCAGGGGGAGCGCCCTGCGGAAGCCTTCGCCAAAGGAGGAGACGATGAGGAGCTGTGGAGGTAAATGAAATGTGTCTCCAGCGCTTATGTTACCTTACCCGCACTTTGGTGAAAACTGTCGAAAGTCACCTTATCTTGTGACATTATTCACAATTGAATTGGGCCATGCTTCAAGAACGTGCGCGCCAGGGCTATGGCGTGGTGAATGTCGTGATAGGGCGCGATGCGCAACTTGGGCAGGGTGTTACCGGTCAACATTTTGGAGATGATTCGCCCCTGCTGGTAGAGGCAGAGCACGGGTTTGCCTTGTCCCAGGGCATAAGCGATCTCGTAGCCCACACCATGCGATGGGGTGCTGACTTCGGCCACTACAGCATCGACAGCGTTGATCCAGGCAATATCGCGGGTGAAGACCGTTTGCGGTTCAATGACCTGCTCTTCGTGAATAATCTCCGACTCGGCCAGGTGCGAGGTGGGGATGTGATGCCCATCAGCTTGCAGGGCGCGCACCAACGCCTGGTAAGCCACTTCAAACTCACGCCCACCGGTGATGGAACAGGCAAAATAAATGTTCATTTTTGTTTGCGCGAGCTATTGAGCAGCCCGGAAGAGAGGTGATCTTGTGAGGCATGCGGGCGGCGCAGGCCTTTGCGCAGGCTCCTGGCGCTTTCCAGTTCCATGCTCAATTTCATCCAGTCATCCACCAGCAGCACAAAATGCGGCATATCGAGCGGGGCAAATAACGGTGAAAAAAACAGGTCGATCATGCGTTTCGACATGGGGTAGCCGGTCAATTCGATGAGGATGGCCGTGCGGCTGGCAAACGGCAGCACCATGTCTTCCTGGAAGTCAGAGATCTTTTTGTCCAGGTACAGACTGCCCATTTCGGTGGGCAAAATGCGTTTGAGGCGCGAGAAACCAACGACTATGCGAAAAAACGGCGCGGCAATGTGCAGGTTCTTTGCACGCACCTGCACATAAGCCGCTTTGCGGATGAGCGTGAGCATGAGCGCGAACAGGAAAACGAATGCCCCCAACCCACCCAGCGAAATGACCCGCCACGACTGCCCGACCGGGAAAACAAACACCCCAATGGCGGCCAGCACCAGCACTACCAGCCCAAGGGCTACCACGCGCCCGCGCCAGTGATCGATCAGGCGCGTGTACATGAGCAGGCGATACTTGCGCGGCTGGGCGGCCATGGGTTATCCCTCGTCTTCGCCGCGGCTCAGGCGCAACCCGTTGGGCTGTTCCGCGCCCAGCTGCGCAGAGATGCGGGTGATGGCCCGCTCCAGGTGTTCGCCGCGCAGGCTGAAGGTAATGTCGCCGCGCGTGCGCTCGATGATCGAGCGGGCCACATCGGTCTGGCGGCGCAGCCCGTTGGTGATGGCGTCCGGGTAATCCATGGTCACCAGGATGGCGTAAATGTCGTCCATGATGGTGAGCAGGCGCTCGGCTTCGTCCGAGTAACCGTGACGCAAAATATCCAGGCAGCGGCGGCGCAGTTCACCGATCACCTCGGCCATGCCGTTGAGGTAGGTGAATGGCTCCACGCCCATCTCTTCGGGTGTGGGCAGTGCTTCGTTGCGGATGAGCGCGCAAGTGGCTTTGGCTTCGGCAAATTCCTTGAGCGCATCCTGGGTATAGCCGGCGAAGTAGATGTCCGGGTAGCCAATCACCGATTCGCGCAGGGCATCGGCCAGCTTTTGGGCTTCATCCAGTTCAGTGTGCATGGCATCCAGGTCGTCGCGATGTACAGCCCGGATGGCCAGGGCGCAGTGACGAATAAGCACGCGCGAGGTGGCTACAGCCCGGTCGCGCGCGGCGGTGCGGGCATCGAAGCTCTCGCGAATCTTGTCTGCAATGGCTTCCAGTTGTTGCATGGGCTATTTTCTTTCTTCCTCGGGGCCGCCTTCGCCAGGCGGGTTAAGCGGCTTGAATAACTGGTCTGCCAGCGAAGACGCTGGCATGTTGATCTCGCCGAAGGCGGCCTCGTAGCGGGCAATATTCTCGCTGAGCGCGCGCAGCAGCAGCTTGGCGCTGAGCGGCGAGAGCATGACGCGGGACATAATGCGCGCTTTTTGTTCGCCGGGCATCAGGTGAGCAAAATCGATCACCAGGTCGGCGGGGGAGTGGGCGATGCGCGCCAGGTTGGCATAGACGGGCCTCAGGTCGGCGGGCAGTTCGAGGACCGGCGAGCCGGGTTTGGGTTGGGGGATGGTCATGGCGGTTTCCTTATCAGATAAGCAAGAGACCCTAAAAGCCTGGCTGGCTTTTAGGGTCTCCGGCATGTCAGCCTAAAACGGAATGTCGTCTTCAGACGGCGCGCCAACAAAACCAGCATCGCCGCCGCCATGCATACCCGCATCACCCCCGCCCTCACCGCGCGAGGAAAGGAAGCGCACCGTGTTGGCGGTCACCTCGAAGGATGCGCCAGCCGAGCCATCTTGCTTGCTCCAAATGCGCGGTCCGCCGGTTGCCGGGTCGGCTGTAAGGCGCCCTTCGACCAGCACCTTCATGCCCTTGTGGATGTATTGGTTGCACACCTCGGCTTGTTTGCCCCAGGCGCTGACGCGGAACCAAATGGTCTCCTTGACTTGCTGACCGTTGTTGTTGGTGTACTGGCGGTTGGTGGCCACCGAGAAGGATGTGACCGCCTGCCCGGATGGCGTGTAGCGCATTTCGGGTTCTTTGCCAACATTGCCAACGATTGTGAGGGACTGATACATGGGGGAATGCTCCTTTAGGGTTATAGGTACCGCCGCGTCGCGGCGGTGCAAGGGATTGCAATCTCATTTTACTCTTTTCTTCTGGTTACGGTGCACTTATTAACATGAAAAATCGAACGGGTGTTCCGGTGGGGCGGCTGGCGAAAGCCATTTTGAACGGGATGCGGACCAATCCCACGCACCCAGGGCGGCTGCGCACGCCGCAACAAAGCGATCGCTGGGGCGGCCCGGAAAGGTCGATGCCGACGATATACAAAGGAGTCATTGGATGGGGGAGCTGTTTCAGGCAAGCGCGCTTTTGGGGCGGTATTGCAGCGCCTCAGCCACATGCCCCACCTGGATCTGGTCGCTGCCGGCCAGATCGGCGATGGTGCGGGCCAGTTTGAGCGTGCGGTGGTAAGCCCGCGCCGAGAGGTTCAACTGGCTCATGGCGGCGCGGATCAGGCTGTCGCCGGTTTCGTCCAGTTTGCAAAACTGGCGCACCTCGGCCACGCGCATATCTGCATTGCAAATGATGCCATTGTGCCTTGGCCGCTCACCAGCCCCAAAACGGGCCTGCTGCCTCAAGCGGGCCGCCTGCACCCGCCCGCGAATGGCCGCCGACGGTTCGCCCAGCCGGTCACTGGAGAGCTTGTCGTAGTCCACGCGCGGCACGTCAATATGGATATCGATGCGGTCGAGCATGGGTCCGGAGATGCGCTTCTGGTACTTGGTGACAGCCGACGCGGCGCAGGTGCATGGTTTGAGCGGGTCGCCGAAATAGCCGCACATGCAGGGATTCATCGCCGCAATCAGTTGGAAATTGGCCAGGAATGTGAGCGAGCCTTGCGCGCGGCTGATGGTGACCACCTTGTCTTCCATGGGCTGGCGCATCACCTCGATGGCCCGGCTGCTGAACTCGGGAAACTCATCCAGAAAGAGCACGCCGCGGTGGGCCAGCGAGATCTCGCCCGGGCGCGGAATGTTGCCGCCGCCCACCAGCCCGGCATGGCTGATGGTGTGGTGCGGCGACCGGAATGGCCGCTGGCGAATGAGCGGCGTGCCTGGCGGGAGTTGGTCGGCCACCGAGTAGATCTTGGTCACTTCCAGCGATTCTTCCAGGCGCATGTCTGGCAAAATGCCAGGCAGGGCGCGGGCCAGCAGGGTCTTGCCGGCGCCCGGGCTGCCTGTCATGAGCACGTTATGCCCACCGGCCGCGGCCACTTCCAGCGCGCGTTTGACGTGCTCCTGCCCTTTGATCTCGGCAAAGTCGGTGGGCACGAAGAGCGGCTCGAGCGGGTCGGACGAGGGTTGGTAAGGCACTATTAAACGGCGGCCGGTCAGGTGGTTGTAGAGTTCGGCCAGCGTGTTAACGGGGATGACTTCGAGATCGGGGATGAGGGCCGCTTCCGGGGCATCGGCAACGGGTACGATCATCTGGTTGTACCCGTTCTGGCGGGCCGCGGCCGCCATGGGCAGGATGCCGCGCGTGTGGCGTACGATGCCATCCAGCGAGAGTTCGCCCACCACCAGGGTCTTTTCGAGGCTGGCTTGCGGCAGGTGCCCGCCCAATACAATGACCCCCAGGGCAATGGGCAGGTCGTAGGCCGGGCCCTCCTTGCGCACCGAGGCTGGGGCCAGGTTGACCACGATGCGGTGGCGCGGGAAGTGCAGCCCGGCGTTCTTGATGGCCGTCTGCACCCGCTCGCGGCTTTCCTGCACGGCCGCGTCTGGAAGCCCCACAATGGTCATACCGGGCAGGCCGGTGGTGTAATCGACCTCAACCTCGACAATAACACCATCGAGTCCGATGACTGCACAGGAGAAGATACGCGCAAGCATAAAATCAGTTTAGAGGCGGCGCGGGGAATTGTCAAGGGCGAGGCAAGGATATGACAAAATGCACTATTGATGGGACACAAAAAGATGCTATATTGATTGTGTATGGCTGTACAAGGCTGTGATAAAATCACGCCTTGTTTAGACAAATAAGACGGAAGGCGGCGCAACCTTGCGTCTTAAATCGTTTCACACCAAGAGGAGAATGTACTATGCGTCACTTGATCAAAATTGTTTCCCTGCTCATCCTGGCCAGCATGATCCTGGGCGCCTGCGCCCCGGCTGCCACGCCAGAGCCAAAGGCCGAAGGCTTCACGTTTGGCATGCTGTTGGTTGGTCCCTACAACGATCGCGGCTGGAGCCAGGCGCACTACGAGGCCGGCAAATACGTGGAAGAAAAGCTCGGCGCGACCATGATCTACATCGACAAGGTCAACCCGGCCGACCGCCCTGGCACCACCCCGGCCCAGCTGGCCGAAGAGCTGGTAGCCCAGGGCGCCAAACTGGTCATCTTTAACTCGGATGACATGAAAGACAGTTCCACCGAGTTTGCGCTGGCCAACCCGGAAGTGTTCGTCATCATGGCCTCTGGCGACCAGGTCTGGCAAGACGGCAAGGCGTACCAACCCATTGCCAACATGACTAACATCATGGGCAAGATGGAATACGGCAAGATGATGGCCGGCTGCGCCGCCGCGCTCACCACCAAGACCGGGCAGATCGGCTACCTGGGACCCCTGATCAACGACGAAACCCGCCGCCTGACGGCCGCCACTTACCTGGGCGCCCGCTATTGCTGGACGGAATACCTCGGCAAACCGGCCGCCGACCTCAAGTTCAAGGTTACCTGGATCGGCTTCTGGTTCAACATCCCGGGCGTCACCTCTGACCCGACCCAGGTTGCCGATGACTTCTTCAACACTGGCCACGATGTGGTCATCTCGGGCATCGACACCACCGAGGCCGTCACCGAAGCCAAGAAGTTTGCCGGTGAAGGCAAGGAAGTGTGGGCCGTCCCGTACGACTTCATAGGCGCGTGCGCAGAAGGCAAAGAGATCTGCCTGGGTGTGCCGTATTACAACTGGGGACCCACCTACACAACCACCATCAGCGCGGCTGCCAACGGCAATTGGGAATCCAAGTTCGAGTGGGTCGGCCCAGACTGGACAGACATCAACAACCACGACACCTCGGCCATCGGTTTTGCCAAAGGTGATGCGCTCAGCGCTGAAGCCTCTGCCAACCTCGATAAGTTCATTGGCGAACTGGCCGGTGGACTGAACCTGTGGAAGGGCCCGCTCAACTTGCAGGATGGCACCGCCTACCTGAAGGACGGCGAAACCGCCACCGATTTGCAGATCTGGTACCTGCCGCAGCTGCTCGAAGGCATGGAAGGCCAGAGCGTTTCCCAGTAAACGACCAGCATGCACCCATAGGGGCACAGGCGCGCCTGTGCCCCTATATTTTTATTTCAAGGTTATACTAATTGAAGATGAAGCCGCTTGCGGAAAGCAGGGACGCCCATGAAGGTTGAACTCAAAAACATCCACAAGACGTTTGGAAAAGTGCATGCCAATAACAATATCACCCTGACAATCCCCGCCGGAACGATTCAGGGGATTTTAGGGGAAAATGGCGCAGGCAAAAGCACCCTGATGAAAATCCTTTCCGGCTTCATCCATGCCGACCGCGGTGAAATATGCCTGGACGGCGCGCCCGTGCATATTGCCTCGCCCTCAGATGCCATCGCGCACGGAATTGGCATGCTGCACCAGGACCCGCTCGACTTCCCCCCCATGACCGCTTTGGATAACTTTCTGCTCGGGCACAGCGGGCGCTTCATTCCCGAGCGGGGCGTCATTCAGCACGAGTTCAGGCGGCTGGCCGCCGAGTTCGACTTCTCACTTACCCCCGATGCCTATGTTGACTCGATCACTGTGGGCGAGCGCCAGCAGTTGGAGATCATGCGCCTGTTGTGGCTTGGGGCGCGGGTGCTCATCCTGGATGAGCCCACCACGGGCATCAGCCTGCCGCAAAAAGAGAAATTGTTTGCCACCCTCAAAAAGCTGGCTACGCAAGGCATGACCATCATCTTTGTTTCGCACAAGCTGGAGGATGTGGAATTCCTGTGCGGGCGGGTGGCGGTGCTGCGCCAGGGCGAGCTGGTGGGTGAAACCCAGCCGCCCTACCTGACCGACAACCTGGTCGAGATGATGTTCGGCAAGGCCATCTCGTTTGGCGGGCGCACCAGTTTTGCTCCTGGCAAATCGGTCATTGCGCTCAACAAGATTGCGCTCGAAGATGTGCGCCTGCAGATTCGGGATGTGA
Source organism: Anaerolineales bacterium (assembly GCA_034433165.1). Lineage (GTDB taxonomy): Bacteria > Chloroflexota > Anaerolineae > Anaerolineales > Villigracilaceae > DAOUAP01. The sequence goes on from DAOUAP010000022.1 coordinate 168,360, forward strand.
CACTGGATGTGCGCGCTGGCGAAGTGATTGGACTGGCAGGCATGGAAGGCTCGGGGCAGTCCACCTTCCTGCAGGCCTGCGCAGGGCTTATTCGCCCAGTGCATGGCCGGGTGCGCATGGATGCCACTGACCTCACCGGCAGATCGCACCATGTCTTCAAAAACAAGGGGGTGGCCTACCTGCCGGCCGCGCGCCTCGAGCAGGGATTGGTCCCCGGGCTGAACCTGACTGAGCATTTTGTGCTGGCCGAGTCGACCCAGGGGGTGTTCATCAACCGCGATCAGGCCATCCGCCTGGCGCAAGATCGCATCAAAACTTTTAACATCAAGGGCACACCGGCCAGCCCGGTAGAGTCGCTTTCGGGCGGCAACCAACAGCGCGCCCTGTTGGCCTTGCTGCGCACACCGCTTAACCTCATCCTGCTCGAGCATCCCACGCGCGGGCTGGACATCGAGTCGACCATGTACATTTGGGGCAAGCTCAAAGAGCGCTGCGAGCAGGGGGCGGCCATCATTTTCATCTCTGCAGACTTGGATGAGGTTTTGCAATACAGCGACCGCATCCTGGTCTTTTTTGCCGGGCAGGTTTCACCGCCGCTGGATGCTGCCAGTACGAGTGTGGAGCAGTTGGGCCAGCTGATTGGCGGCAAGGGCTGGGAAACGCTGAGTTAACAGGAGCATCACAGATGCAGGAATCGGGAAAAAATCTTCTCTGGCGTATTGGCGCGGTGCTGCTGGCGCTTGGTTTTGTCAGCCTGGTGTTGCTGGCTGCCGGTGCGCCGCCGCTGGCTGCGTTTACCAACATCATCAGCGGCGCATTTGGCTCGCCCGGCAAGTTTGCAGACGTACTGGTGGCCTTTGTGCCGCTGCTGATGGCCACAGCCGGGCTGCTCATCACCTTTGCGGCCGGGTTATGGAACATTGGCATCGAAGGTCAGATCATGATGGGCGCCATCTTTACCACGGGCGCGCTGCGGCTCTTCCAGGGCACCGACTTCCCGCCCGGGTTGGCCATCGCCCTCTCGATTGCGGCGGGCATGCTGGGCGGGGCGCTTTGGGCTGCGCTGGCCGGGGCGTTGAAAACGTTTGGCGGTGTCAACGAGATCTTTGGCGGGTTGGGGTTGAACTTCGTGGCAACGGCATTCAGCCTGTGGCTGATCTTTGGTCCGTGGAAGCGCCCGGGCGTGGCCTCAATGTCTGGGACCGAACCGTTTGACCAGGCGCTGTGGCTGCCGCAACTGCCCGGTTTTCGCCTGAGCCTGTGGGCGCTGGGACTGGGCATTGCCGCCATTGTTTTGGTCTACTTTCTGCTCAACGGCACCTATTTTGGACTGCGCCTGAAAGCGGTGGGCAAAAATGTGCACGCGGCCTACCTGCTGGGCATTCCCACCTGGCAATACATGCTGGCCGCCTTCATGCTGTGCGGCGCGTTTGGTGGTATGGCCGGGTCCATGCAGGTGGTGGCGGTTTATCACCGGCTGATTCCCTCCATCTCCAGCGGGTATGGATACCTGGGGTTGATGGTGTCGATGCTGGTCAATTACCAGGCGGCCTGGGCTGCGCCGGTGGCGCTGTTCTTTGCCGCGCTCAACATTGGCAGCATCCAACTGCCCATCAAACTCCAGCTCGACTCGGCGCTTTCGGGCGTGCTGCAAGGGGTGCTGGTGTTGTTCGTGCTGCTGGGTGAGGGCGCGCGTCAAAAATGGGTAAAGAGAGGCAAGTGACATGACCACCGAAATCATCCTGCTGGGGCTGGCCGGGGTGCTGGCCGCTGCCGCTCCTGTGCTGTTTGCCGTCATTGGCGAAACCATTTCAGAGCGGGCGGGCGTCATCAACCTCTCGATGAACGGCACCATCCTGCTCTCGGCCATGGGCAGTTTTGCCGTGGCCGTCACCACCGGAAGCCTGCTGTTGGGTTTCCTGACCGGCATGGCCATTGGCGCGCTTGTCGCAGCCGTGGTGGCCTTTTCGAGCATCACACTCAAACAGTCGCAAGTGGCGGTGGGGTTCATCCTGGCGCTCACGTGCCGCGACCTGTCTTACTTCCTGGGCAACCCGGTCATGGGCGCCAGCGGCCCGCGCCTGCAAAACGTGCCCGTCCCGGTGTTGGCAGATATCCCTGTACTGGGGGTGCTGTTTTTCCGCCAGGACCTAATGACCTATCTGAGTTTCATCATGATCTTCGCAGCCTGGGCATTCATCTTTAAGACCCGGCCAGGGCTCATGCTGCAAGGCATTGGCGAGCGCCCGGCAGCGGCCTTTGTGCGCGGGGCCAACGTCAACCGCCTGCGGTACATTTACACCATCCTGGGCGGCGCCATCATCGGGTTGGCCGGGCCGGTCTACTCGCTCTCGGTCAAGGCCGGGTGGAAAGGCACCATCTCCGGGCTGGATGGCATCGGCTGGATCGCGCTTTCCATCACCATTTTTGGCGGCTGGAACCCGCTGCGCGCGGCCCTGGGCGCGTACCTGTTTGCGTTGCTACAATGGTCGGGGTTGGTGCTGCAACCCAGCCTGCCGGGCGTACCTTCACAAGTGCTGCAAGTGGCGCCCTTCCCACTCATGATCCTGACCCTGCTGCTGGTCAACATTGGCGATGCCGAGTGGGTCACGCGCACCCTGGCCAGCCTGCCAGACCGCACACGTCACGCGCTGGCTGCGCTCATTCGCGCTTTGCGGTCCAAACCACCGGCCGCGCTGGGCGTGCCGTTCGAATCGGAATAAACCCTGGGCGACCCGGTGGGTCGCCCCTACTGCCATACTGCCATACCCATGAATAAATTCACCGGCTACCGCTGTTCGCTGTGTCAAAAAGAATACCTGCCCGCCCAGGTCACCTATGCCTGCGACTGCGGCGGCAACCTGGATGTGGTGCTCGACACCGACGCCATCCGCAAGAAATACCAGCCGGATGACCTGTTCTCGCGGGCTGCTTCCTCGCTGTGGCGTTTCCTGCCCCTGCTGCCGGTGAATTTCCCCCCGGAGGGTGAGCATACGCCCCTCAGCCTGGCTGGCGGTACCCCGGTGGTTCGGCTTACCCGCCTGGGCGGTGACCTGGGGCTGAGGCATGCCTGGCTCAAGGACGAAAGCCGCAACCCCACCGCCTCCTTCAAAGACCGCGCCTCGGCCATTGTGGTGGCGCGCGCCCGCGAGATCGGTGCAGGGGTGGTGGTGACGGCCTCCACCGGCAACGCGGGTGCGGCGCTGGCTGGCATGGCAGCCGCAGTGGGACAAAAGGCGGTCATCTTCGCCCCCAGGAGCGCGCCACCCGCCAAGGTAGCCCAGTTGCTTGTCTTTGGCGCACAAGTGCTGTTGGTCGATGGCACCTACGACGATGCTTTCGACCTGAGCATCGAGGCGTCCAACGCCTTTGGCTGGTACTGCCGCAACACCGGCTATAATCCCTTCACCACTGAAGGCAAAAAAACGGCCGCCTTTGAAATTTGGGAATGGTGGCTACAAACGCGCGGTACACTGAAAAACATAAACACCACCTCCTTTCCCTTCACCGTCTTCGTTTCGGTTGGCGACGGTAACATCATCTCCGGGTTGCACAAAGGCTTCAAGGATCTGCGTGAACTGGGCTGGCTCGACCGCATGCCGCGCATCATTGGGGTGCAAGCCCAGGGGTCGGCTGCCATTGCCCATGCTTTCCACGCCCGCACCGAGACAATAACGCCAGTGCAGGCCCAAACCCTGGCCGACAGCATCAGCGTGGATCTGCCGCGCGATGGTGTGCGGGCCGTGCGGGCTGCGCGCGAGACGGGCGGCACGTACATCACCGTCAGCGATGAGAACATCCTGGAGTCCATCACCGCATTAGGGCAGGCGGGCATCTTCGCCGAGCCGGCCGGGGCGGCTGCTTACGCCGGTTTGACGGCGTCCCTGGCGCAGGGATTGGTGCGAAGCGATGAGCCGGTGTTGGTACTCAACACTGGCAGCGGTCTCAAGGATGTGCGCGCCGCCATGCAGGCGGTAGCCTCTGCCCCCATCATCGAACCCCGCCTGGAGGCGGTAAAGCGCGCTTTGTAGACTCACGGCTGCATCGAGCGGACTCAGGCTGCCTGCCGATTCGCTTCCAAAAATCCACACGAAGGTTTTGCATGAGAATCGTTTATTCAATCATCGCCCCCATTTACAACGAATATGAAAACATTCCAGAATTGTACCGCCGCATCTGCGAGGTGATGGATGGTACCGGCGAACCCTGGGAACTGGTGCTGATCGATGACGGCTGCACCGACGGCTCGACCGAGCGCATCCGCCAGTTGGCTGCACAAGATGAGCGCGTGCGCCCGGTCATTTTTGCGCGTAACTTCGGTCATCAGATTGCCGTGACCGCCGGCCTGGACTACAGCCGCGGCGATGCCATGGTGATCATCGATGCCGACCTGCAAGACCCACCGGAAGTTATCCTGGAACTGGCCAAAAAGTGGAAAGAGGGCTACGAAGTGGTGTACGCGGTGCGCTCGGAGCGCGAAGGCGAAACCTGGTTCAAGAAAGTCACCGCTTCGCTGTTCTACCGCATTATCTTCCGCATCACGGATGTCAGGATTCCGCTCGACACAGGCGATTTCCGCCTGCTGGACCGCACAGTGGTGGATGTGATGAATGCCATGCGTGAGAAGCATCGCTTCCTGCGCGGTATGTCGTCGTGGATTGGGTTCAAGCAGGTGGGTGTGCAATACCGGCGCGCGGCGCGTTATGCCGGGGTGACCAAGTACCCCTTCCGCAAAATGTTGCGCCTGGCCCTGAACGCGATCACCGGTTTTTCTTATTTCCCGCTGCAAATTGCCACTTACCTGGGTTTCATTGCGGCAGCCCTTGCCATTGCAACCATTCCGGTGGTGGTGTACTTGCGCATGACTGGCTCGGAGTTCTTTTTTGGGCAGGCCACCACGCTGATTTCGGTTTTGTTCCTGGGGGGTGTACAACTGATTTCGCTGGGCATTCTGGGTGAATACATTGGGCGCATTTATGACGAGGTGAAAGGCCGCCCGCTATACATTGTGCGCGAGGCCCCCCGCAAGGACGACGAGCGCTAACCGGGAGCCACCCGGCCGGGCATGGCCAATACCCGGCATCATTCAGGCTGAACCCAACGCGTGGATTTTTACCTTTCTTCCGACCGCGCCTTCGTGCGCGACATGCTCAAAATTGCCATCCCGATGACGATCCAGCAGCTCATCACCGCCGGACTGAACATGATTGACGTGCTCATGGTTGGACAGTTGGGTGAAACCGCGATTGCGGCGGTTGGGCTGGCCAATTTTACCTTGCGCTTGACCTTGCCCGAGTCCTTGATCGTGCGCACGTATTCTCTACCGGACAAATTTCGTGATAGTTTGTCATTTCGAGCGACAGCGAGAAATCTTCCCACATGTGCGCAAGATTTCTCCCCGCTACGCGGCTCGAAATGACAAGTAAAA
>DAOUAP010000023.1:0-147565 GCA_034433165.1 Anaerolineales bacterium
GGCGCCCCGGCTGTGCTCATCCCGGTCACGGGTGTATCGGACAGCCGCCCCTTCAAGCAGCAGATGTTCCTGAACGTGGGCTTCGGTTTCATCGGTCTGGGTCTGGTCCTGCAAGGACTGAGCCGCCGCAAAGAAGAAGCTAACATCTAGGCGGAATCCCCCCTTCAACCTGGCATCCCCCACCGTTCAAGTGGGGGATGCCCATTTTAACCACCCGTATTGTCCGGTCTTACCTCAAATTCCTGGTGTAAAATTGCCTCATGCCTATTTTCCAAAACCAGCTTATACGTACCATACTCATCACACTGGCGGGTATTGCGCTGATCGGATTCAGCGCCTATAACATTGCCGGGCAACTTCGCACGGAAATGTCACCGTTGGATGTGGTGGATGCGCCACCTCCAGTTGAGCCAAATTTGTCTACACCCACCTTGCAGGCAGTGTCTACCCCCACGCCCGCCCCGGATGCTGCGCAGTCCGCCCTGGCTGAGGAGAATGCTATCGTTTCGGGGGTCAGCCTGGAAGAAATGCCAGATTTCGCATCCCCGTCGAATTCGGAAAATGCCGCCGGGTACCCGCCTGATCGGATCGTCATCGAAAAGATCAACCTGGATGCGCCAATCATTCCTGTTTCGCTTAAAGAGGTGAAGTTCGAGGGCAAGGTCTACCAGCAATGGCTGGCGCCCAATGGCTTCGAGGCAGGCTGGCATAACACATCTACGCCTTTGGGTGTTTCAGGCAATACTGTCTTGAACGGTCATCACAATGTGTATGGCGAGGTGTTTGGCAAGCTGGTGCGCATGCGCGAAGGTGATATCATCAAACTTTATTCCGGTGAGAGGGAATTTGTTTATCGCGTGGCCCTGGTGCTGCTCTTGCCAGAAAAGTATAAGACTGTGGAAGACCGGATGGAAAATGCGCGCTGGATTTTACCTTCTGATGATGAGCGTATTACCCTGATCACCTGCTGGCCCAAAGCAAGCAATACCCACCGGGTGATTGTGGTGGCGCTTCCACAAGTCAGCGACCCGTAGTGGAAAAGGCCAGCGCGCCTCCGTGATAACGGAGGCGCGCTTTTGTTTTAGTTGGTTTTGCTTTGGGGCGCAAGCAGTAACTCAGCCAGGCGGCGTGCTTCAGTTACAAGGTCAACTGTTGCGGGCAGCTTGAACGTTTCATCGACGCGCAAGGTCAGGTACGAAGCAGATTGTCGCAGGGGTGGGCCGAACGTATCATCTCCAGCGATCAGGTTCAGCAGGTCGTAGGCGCTGCTGGAAGGTATGGGGCGTCCATGCCGCGCCAGGTATTCACGAATTGCTGCGCCCGCCGCGCGCCGGGCGCAAACACGCGCCTGCCCCTCGTTGCCCCGGGCGCGTACTTCCAGCGCGCGTTCAATTTCGCGGTCGAACTCTTCCTTCCAGTCTGGCATATACACCCTTCCCTTGGGCATGGCATTTGAAACCTGCCCGTCGTCCAAACCGGGCAACGGGCAGGTTGAACAGCCTGTTGGCGGCCTGTATTGCGCTACTTCACCAAATTTCGCAGCACCGTGTGCAGAATGCCGCCGTTGCGATAGTAGTTCACTTCCACCGGCGTGTTGAGCAACGCCTGCGCCTTGAAAGTTACTACAGAGCCATCCGGCTTGGTGGCTTTCACCTCCACCAACGCGCGGGGCGTCATGTCATTGCTCAGCCCATCGATGTCGAATACCTCGGAGCCGTTCAACCCCAGCGATTCGGCATTCTGCCCGTCTACAAAGCGTAGCGGCAGAACGCCCATGCCCACCAGGTTGGAGCGGTGAATGCGCTCGAACGATTCGGCAATGACAGCCTTCACACCCTGCAGCATGGGGCCCTTGGCCGCCCAGTCGCGGCTGGAGCCGGTGCCGTATTCCTTGCCAGCCAGCACCACCGCGGGAACGCCTTCGCCCTGATAGCGCATGGCCGCATCGTAAATGCTCAGTTCATCGCCGCTGGGCTGGTGCCTGGTCCAATTGCCTTCCTTGGGCGCGACCATTTGGTTCTTGAGGCGAATGTTCGCAAACGTACCGCGCGCCATCACCAGGTCGTTACCGCGCCGCGCGCCGTAGGAGTTGAAATCTTTGGGGGTCACGCCGCGTTCCTGCAGGTACTTGCCTGCCGGGCTGTCGGCGGCGATGTTGCCCGCTGGCGAAATGTGATCGGTCGTAATCGAATCACCAAACACGCCCAACACGCGCGCGCTCTTAATGTTCTGAATGGACGGCACAGAGAGCGTAAGCTCCTGGAAGTACGGCGGGTGATGGATATAAGTGGAAGCCTCGTCCCAGGCAAACAGCTCGCCTTCGGTCACCTTGATGTCTTGCCACATCTCCGAACCTTCGAAGACGCTGGCATAACGTTCGTCAAACATGGCGGTGCGCAGGCTGGCAGCTACCATATCGGCAACTTCTTGCGTGGTCGGCCAAATGTCTGTGAGATAGACCGGGCCGTCTTTGCCTTCACCGAGCGGCTCATTGGACAGGTCAATATCCACGGTGCCAGCCAAAGCATACGCCACCACCAGCGGCGGCGAGGCCAGGTAGTTGGCTTTCACCAGCGGATGGACGCGCCCCTCAAAGTTGCGGTTGCCAGAGATGACTGCTGAGGCTACCAAATCGGCGCCGGTGACCGCTTTGGCCACTTCACCCGGCAGCGGGCCGCTGTTACCGATACAGGTGGTGCAGCCGTAGCCGACCACATTAAAGCCCAACTGCCCAAGCGGCTCCAGCAGGTTGGCGGCTTTGAGATACTCGGTTACTACGCGCGAGCCGGGCGCCAAACTGGTTTTGACATAGGGTTTCACGCGGAGGCCTTTTTCGGCGGCTTTTTTGGCCAGCAATCCGGCCGCTACCATCACCGACGGATTGCTGGTGTTGGTACAGGACGTAATGGCCGCAATGACCACCGCACCATGTTTCATCTTTTGAGCGCTGCCATTAGTCCCATAAGTGGCTTCGGCATTCAACGTTTCGGGTTTCAGTTCGTAGCCGCGCTCTTTCACCGGGGCGGTCAGCGCTTTGCGGAACACGCTTTGCATCTCATCGAGCGCCACGCGGTCTTGCGGGCGTTTGGGTCCGGCCAGCGAAGGCACGACCGAGCCAAGATTCAGTTCGAGAATATCGGTGAATTCCGGGTCGGGGGTGTTGGCGTCGCGGAACAAGCCTTGGGTGCGGCAATAGGCCTCGGTACGCGCAATCACGTCCGCCGGGCGGCCGGTCAATTTCATGTAACGCAGGGTTTCGGCATCCACAGGGAAGAAGCCCATGGTGGCGCCGTATTCGGGGGCCATGTTGGCAATGGTGGCGCGGTCGGGCAGGGACATGGAATCGAGCCCGGGGCCAAAGAATTCCACGAACTTATCCACCACGCCTTTTTTACGCAACATTTGGGTAACGGTGAGCACCAGGTCGGTGGCGGTCACGCCGTCGCGCAGTTGGCCGTGCAGCTTGAAGCCGATCACATCCGGTAGCAGCATGTCCATGGGCTGGCCGAGCATGACGGCTTCGGCTTCAATGCCGCCCACGCCCCAACCCACCACGCCCAAACCATTAATCATGGTGGTGTGCGAGTCGGTGCCGACAAGGGTGTCGGGGAAGGCCAGCACTTCGCCATCGGTGGTCTTGGTGAAGACGACTTCGGCCAGGTATTCGAGGTTGACCTGATGCACAATACCGGTCATGGGCGGCACCACGCGGAAGTTATCGAAAGTTTTCTGCCCCCATTTGAGGAACTCGTAGCGCTCACGGTTGCGCTGGAACTCCACTTCGGTGTTGCGCTGCAGGGCGTCCTGCGAGGCAAAGAAATCGACCTGCACCGAGTGGTCGATGACCAGATCCACGGGCACAAGCGGGTTAATCTTTTTGGGGTCGCCGCCCAGGCGCGAGACAGCCGAACGCATGGCGGCCAGATCGACCACGGCGGGCACGCCGGTGAAGTCTTGCATCACCACGCGGGCCGGCAGGAACGGGATGCCCGGGCGCGCGCCCTGCGGGCTCCAACTGGCAATGTTTTTTACATCCTCCTGCGTTATTTCCACATCGTTGCACTGGCGCAGGGCGGCCTCGAGCATGATGCGGATGCTGAAGGGCACTTTTTTGAGGTTGATCAGCCCCGCTTTTTCGAGCGCGTCGAGGCGGTAGATGATGTATTGTTTCTCCCCCACCTTGAGCACATCGCGGGCTTTGAAAAAATCGTGCATGGCTTACTCCTTTGGCATGGTTTCCACGCGGCGCACCGCATGGCTTCACACAGCAAAACACCTCTGTGACTTTGTGACTGTGTGGCGGAAAGGTTCACAACACTCACAAAGAACACAAAGGTGCGCCTTTGTTGTCCTTTATGGAATTACCAGTATTTTATCAAATTCGGGCGAAAATTCAATATAGACTTTGGATGTCCAATTATTTCATCTGCTTGCGCAGCTGCTCGGCCAGTTTGAGGCGGTCGGCTTCAGGCTGGAAACTGACCAGGGCCGCTGTGACCACCCGCTCTTTGAGTGCATCCATTGGCAGGCCCAGGGTTTCGGCAGCCACCTTGTATTCGTTGCTGAGCATGATCTGCGAGATGGAGGGGTCGTCGGTGTTGATAGTGACCACCAGTCCATCGTCCAGCATTTTTTTGAAGGGATGCGTTTCGAGTGATTTGACCACCCCGGTCTGGTAATTGCTGGTGATGCACACCTCGAAGGCTGTTTTACGCTCGCGGGCCAGGCGAATGGTGTACTCATCTTCCATAACCCGCACACCGTGCCCAATGCGGTCAGCGTACAGGTCTTCGATGGCCTGGCGCACGTTCTGCGGCCCGTTCCACTCGCCGGCATGGATGGTGATGAACAACCCGGATTGTTTGGCCTCGCGGAATATGCCCTTGAAAGGCTCTGCCGGGAAGTGAGCCTCGTTGCCGGCCAGGTCGAGCCCGACCACGCCGCGCGCTTTATGGTCCACGGCCAGCCAGGCCACCTGCTCGGCCAGTTCGGGTGATTCGTGGCGGTTGAAGCTGGCGATCAGGTTGACCTTGATGCTGAATTTTTTGCTGGCTTCGGCGGCGCTGGTACACACCCAGTCCATCACATCGTGCAGGGGGAAACGTTCAGCCCGGCTGAGCGCCACCGGGGTGAAGCGCAGTTCCATGTACTTGATGTTGTCTTTGGCCGCATCTTCGATGGCTTCCTTTGTGATGCGATGGATGACCTCTGGTGAGCGGTAAAACAGGCGCAGGACGTTGAATTTGGCCAGGAAGTTCTCAAACGTGAAGGGTTCATCCTGCTGCACTTGCACCTGGCGGCCCAGTTTCATTGCGCCCATGGGCAGGGTGAGTGAGTGCTGGTGCGCGATCTCTACCAGGGTTTGGATGCGCAGCGAGCCTTCCAAATGACGGTGAAGCTCCACCTTGGGGATCGCCTGGTAGGTGTCTTTTTCAGAGGTCATCCCGAACAGTTTGTTCAATCGGTCATCCTTATCATTAGTGCCGGCGGCGTTTTTTCTTGGCTGGGGCTGCAGTGGATTCCAGTTGGGCGGGCGCAGGGGTGGGTTCGCTTCCACTCTCAACCGGGGCCAGTGCAAACTGGCGCGGCTGGTAGGCAAACATGCGGTTGATGACAGCAGTGCGGATTTCGGAGAGCAGGGTCTGGAACATTTCTGATGCTTTGGCTTTGTATTGTACCAACGGGTCGCGCTGGGCGTAAGCCTCCAGACCTATCGAAACTCTTAAGGCTTCCACACGGGTCAGGTAATCGACCCACAACTCGGTGATGGCGCCAAGCAGGATGCGCCGATAGTTGTCTGTTTGGGCGGCCATACCCAGGGAATGGGCGAGTTGCTCCTGCTCGTCGCGGCTGAGCGCGGCTGGAGAATCAGCCAGGCGATTGGGGAAGAGCGTCTCGGCGGGTTTGCCGAAGTCAGACAGGCTCTGGGCATTCTGCCACAGGCGGGCAAATTCGCTTTGCCCCCACGCGCGCCCGAGGGCAACCTGGGCGGTTTCGAGGTGGTTGAGTACCGATGCGGTCAGGTCCTCTGCGGATTCATCTTCGATGAGGCGCGCCGCCAAGAAGATATAACTGAAACGCGCGTAAGTCACTTGCACGGCGCGGCGTGTTTTGGCATCGAAAGCGGTGCGGCGTCCGAGGGTAAGCCCGCCGAGCACGCGCACCAGTCCAGAGGCATCCATTTTTGCGGGATCTTCATGGGCTAGCAGGGCCTCCAGGTCGCGGGCGGCCTGCCCGTGTTCGCTGCCAAGCCGGCTGAGGCGTTTTTCGAGGGCGGACTGGGCGGCCTCATGGATCATCTCAGAGGCGCCAGCCCAATCGAATTTCATCAGTTGGTCGCGGTTGAGTTCGAGCGGCTCGCCAATGCGGTTCTCGATGGCACCCAGCACCCGGCTGGCGGCCTGGTTGGTAAAGAACAATTCCACCTGGTCTTTGATGACCGGCTCGAGTTCGTGGATGGCATCGGGCAGGCGGCGGATCTGGTCGGTGGTCAGGCGCAAGGGCAGGCGAACGATGGCGTTGAGTTCTTCCAGCGCCTGCTGGGGGCGGCGGATTTCTTCACTTTCGCCCTGGGCATCCAGGTAGGCGTCGATGGCATCGAAGCGCTCTTTGATCTGGGTGTCGAGATTTTCGGCGGTGCGCGCCATGAGGCTGTCGATGTAGTTCTGGATGTGCGCGTTTTCGGCCTCTACAGCGCGCTGCACCAACCCCAAAATGGCCTGGCGCGGGCTGCCGCTGGCGGCAGACAGTTCGTCGAGTAGCAACTGGTACGCGTACGATGGAAAGACGCCATCGGAAGTGGCAAAGGTGGGTTGGACCTGTTCGAGCCAGGCCAGCAGCTTCCATGGACCTTCAGGGTCGGCTGCTGCTTCGGGAACGCGCAGGTTGATCTCAGACCGCAGCAGGTCGCCCACATCTTCGGTGAGGTCGTCCTTGGTAAAAACGCGGTTGCGCTGCTGGTAGATGCGTGTGCGTTGCGCATTGAGCACATCGTCATATTCGAGCAGGTGCTTGCGCACATCGAAGTTGGCGCCTTCGACGCGCCCTTGCGAGCTTTCGATCATGCTGCCGACCAGGCGGTTTTCGAGCGGCAGGGATTCGTCCACCGACAGCCGGTTCATCAGTCCGCTGATCTGTTGTCCGCCGAACAGGCGCATCAGTTCATCTTCGAGCGAGAGGTAGAAGCGCGAAGAACCAGGGTCGCCCTGGCGGGCAGCGCGGCCGCGCAACTGGTTGTCGATGCGGCGCGACTCGTGCCGTTCGGAGCCGATAACGTGCAGCCCGCCCAGTTCGCGAACGCGCTCCATGTTCTCGAAGTATTGCAGGAAGAAGCGCACTTCAGTTTCGTATAGCCCAAACTGATCTGGCGCCATCTGCTGCAGGGCCGCGCGGCGGTCATCGAGTGGCATGTCGTACGGGTCATTGTGCCCGGCCCGCTGGAGTACGCGGTTGACCTGGGCAACTACTTCTTCGGCTAAGTCGCCGCCCAGTTTGATATCGACACCGCGCCCGGCCATATTGGTAGCGATGGTGACCGCGCCGAATTCACCGGCCCCGGCAATGATCTGGCTTTCTTCGGTGTGCTTGCGGGCGTTAAGTACCTGGTGCGGCACACCGCCCTGCAGTACGGACTTGAGCCGGTCGGTGTAGTTTGCCTCGAGCGCCAGGATGTCGAGCAGGCGCAGCAGGTTGGACGGATCTTCGGCGCTGAGGCTGGCTTCGAGCGGCTTGGCGAACTGGCGCAGGAAGGCAGGCTCCAATTTCTCGAGCGGGGCGTCGAGTGGGACCAGTTCGTTATAACGGCGGCCATCCTCTTCCTTGCCGGTGGAATCGAACCAGGCGCGGCGCAGCAACAGCACTTGCATCAGGCGGCGCACTGGCTCTGCCCGAAGCCGGTTGGAGAGCACGTCTGAGCTTTCTACTGAGGTGGTGCCCACCAGGATCGGACGCCCCATCACATGGCTGCGTACGATTTCGGTAACGATGGCGCGCAGTTTGGCTTCGACGGTGCGGTAGATGACATCCGGGTAGTCTTTGCGGCGGAAGAAAACGGCCTGTTTTTCTGGGTCGGTGCGGCGGGCAAAATAGGAGTAGGTGTAGCCTTGTTCGTCTTTGGCTTTTACTTCCAACAACGGCGAGTCGCTTCTATTGGCGTTATATTCCAGGTTGGTGGGAATGGGCAGGACTTCCAGCTTGTAGATCTTGTGGAATTCTTCCGCTTCGGTCAGGGCGGTGCCGGTCATACCGGCCAGTTTCTGGTACATGCGGAAGTAGTTCTGCAGCGTGATGGTGGCGTAGGTGATATTCTCCGGCTCGACCTTGACGCCTTCCTTGGCTTCCACGGCCTGGTGCAGCCCGTCGCTCCAGCGGCGGCCGGGCATCAGGCGGCCGGTGAACTCATCGACGATGATGACCTTGCCACCCTGCACAAGGTAATCCTTGTTGCGTTTGAACAGGAATTGGGCGCGCAGGGCTTGTTCCAGGTAACCAAGCAGGCGGGCTTGTTCGGGGGTCACGTCTTCGGGGCGGTCGGGGTCGCGCAGCGATTGGCCGAGCAATTGCTCGACATGCGCCAGTCCCAGGTCGGTCAGCGCGACATTGCGGTCCTTTTCGTTGATCTCGTAGTCTTCGGGGTTGAGCTGGCGCACCAACTGGGCCATGCGCCCGTAGTTTTCCAGGTCGCCAGATGCCGGTCCGCTGATGATGAGCGGGGTGCGGGCTTCGTCGATGAGCACATTGTCCACTTCATCAACGATGGCATAATAATGCCCGCGCTGTACGCGGTCGGCCAGCGCATAGGTCATGTTGTCGCGCAGGTAGTCGAAGCCGAACTCGTTGTTGGTGCCGTAGGTGATGTCGGCAGCGTAGGCCAGGCGGCGGTCCACCAGCACGAGTTTATCCTTGTCCTCCTGGGTCGATTCGCGCTCGGGGTCGAACAGGAAGGCCTTCTTGCCATTCTCGGTGACTGCCGCCATTTGCAGCACGCCCACCGACAAGCCGAGGAAGTGATAGATCTGCCCCATCCAGCGCGCGTCGCGGCGGGCCAGGTAATCGTTGACCGTTACCAGGTGCACACCGCGCCCGGTGATGGCGTTGAGGTAGAGTGGCAGGGTGGCTACCAGCGTCTTGCCTTCGCCGGTGCGCATTTCGGCGATGTTGCCGCGGTGCAGGTTGATGCCGCCCAACATCTGCACATCATAGTGGCGCAGCCCAATGGTGCGTTTGCTGGCTTCGCGCACGGTGGCGAACGCTTCCGGCAATATCTCTTCGAGCACGGCTTGTTCCACCTGCTGGCGTTCTTTTTCATCGGTGATGCCGTCCAGCTCCTCTCGGATGCGCGCGCGGAAGGCGCCGGTGCGGGCGCGCAGTTCGGCATCGCTCAGTTTTTCGAGCTGTGGTTCGAGGGCGTTGATCTGTTCGACCAGCCCGCTGAGTTTTTCGACCACTTTTTTGTTGGGGTCGCCCCCAATGAAGGAGATGATTTTTTTGAGCATACGTTCCCTTTCAGAAACGAAAATTATAGCATAGCGGTACGCGGGTACCAGTTAGAAAGATGTTAGAGGCGGGGATTTAGAGCGTGGCATCGCTTATGTTCTGTCTGCAAGCCGCGCAGTCTTATAATATTTTGTTATTTAGCCAAAATATTTGACTTTACATAAAATTTATGCTATTATTTTTCGAGGAGAAATCATGGCCAAGATCCCTGGTAAATGCCCAAGCTGTTCCGCCCCGCTGGTGGTCACGCAGCTCAGCTGCAGCGCCTGCGAGACCAATGTCGTGGGGCTGTTCGAACTCAATCCCTTCCTGCGCCTTTCTGGCGAGAGCCTGCGCTTCCTCGAGATGTTCATCCGCAACCGGGGCAACGTCAAAGAGATGGAGCGCGAAACGGGCGAATCCTACTGGGTGATTCGCCGCCGCCTGGATGAGGTCATCGCCGAACTGGGCTACGAAGCCGCGCCCGACCTCGAGTCACGCGCCACCCGCCGGCAGGATATCCTCTCCCGCCTGAGCAACGGCGAGATCGATGTGGCCGAAGCCACCCGCCTGCTCACCGAACTGGGAAAGGAACCGCGCTGACCCACTTTATTCACTTCAAAGGAGAAAATCATGGACCTGCTCAAAGAACGCATGCAGATTTTGGAAATGGTGGCCGCCAAAAAGATCACCGCAGATGAGGCCGAGCAACTGCTCCTGGCGCTGGATGCCAGCGAACCGCTCCCGACGCCACCGGCACCGCCCGCCCCGCAGCCCTTCACCGCTGCGGCCGCCTCCGGTTACTCGGCCTGGCAGGGCGCCAATCTGGCCGCTGAACTGCGCGAGATGGGCATCAAAAAGCTCTCGCTCTCCGAACTGCAGGAACTGCGCCTCAACCAGGTCTCGCCCGCTTATGTGCGCGAACTGCACGACGCCGGGTTGGAAGACATCGATGTGGATGAGATCGTCAACCTGCGCATCCATGGCGTGACCGGCGCGTACGTGCGCGAACTGGCCGCGGCCGGGGTCGAAGACCTGGACGCCGACGAGATCATCGCATGCGCCATTCACGGCGTGCGGCCAGAGTTCGTGCGCGCCCTGCGCGACGCCGGCTTCAAGGACCTGGATCTCGAAGAGGTGGCCGAAGCGGCCATCCAGGGTGTGAGCGTGGACTATATCAAGTCCGTCGGCGCGGCCGGGCTGCGCGATCTGGACCTGGACGACCTCTCGGAGTTGGCCATCCACGGCGTCAAGCCCGAATTCATCCGCGCCCTGCGCGAGGCCGGGTTCGAAGACATGGACGCCGCTGAGATCGCCGAGTGCGCCATGCACGGGGTGACCGTGGAGTACGTGATCGGACTAAAAGCGGCCGGCCTGCGCGACCTGGACGCCGATGCGTTGGTGGAGTTGGCCGCGGCCGGGGTTCAGCCTGTCTTCATCCGCACCCTGCGCGAAATGGGTTTCGACGACCTGGATACCGACGAGATCACCGACTGCGTCAACCAGGGCGTGGACGCCGAATACATCCGCGCGGCGCGGGGGGCCTTCCCAAAAGCCGACCTGGAGCAGATCATTGACCTGTTCAACGATGGCATGGATATCGACGAACTGCGCACGCTCAAGGCCGCGGGCATTTTGGTGGAAGACAAGTAATTCTCCCCCCTGCAAAGCGACAGCCCCGGCAAAAACCGGGGCTGTATTTTTGATACGCGTGATGATACATGCCTGAATGGGTTAGTGTTTTTCCGGGTGGCTTTTGTACCATGCCACCGTCTCTGCGACTGCTTCCTTCATCGGCGTGATCCACATGTCCGTGGGTATGCAAAATCAGCGCCACATCTTCCATGCGCACGCCCGCCTGGGCGGCCGCGCGTATGATTTTCTCCTCCTCGCCGGGCATGCCCGCATCCACCAAAATGGATTTGCGGTCTGTAATGAGATAGGCATTTGAAAAGCTGAGTTTGATGTGTGTAACTTTCACAGAGCGCTCCTAGGCAGGCGGCATGGGAGGCGCAAAACCATTGATTATGGCATCAGGCGCGGTTTTGCCCGCGGCGTGCAGGGGCGAAGGGTGTTTCACTTTGGAGAGCTTGCCTGCATGTAAAACGCGTTGGTGCGCTTCCTCCCAGGTTGGCATGGCAGGCGTTTCCTGTTGCCAGCGCGTGTAAGCGGCCTCACTGCATATTTCAGAAAGCAGCCGCATGGCAATTTGGTGCGCGCCGGAACCGCGGTATTTTTTCATTTGCGCTTCGTCCGTCCAGACGGTTTTCGTCCACACCACGTTGTTCTTCTCGAAGCGCGTTTCCACGCCCAGCACGCCTTCGGCTTTTTGGGCTTGCGTCATGGTGCGCATGGCGTGCAGCATGAACAGCGGCATATAAAAAATGGAACGGACACGCAAGCGGGTAATCGATATGTTGTACATCGCAACCTCCTAAACAATAAATTCCCGAATGATGGATTCAACTTCATACACATACAGGGCATCGCCGCCGGGTCCAAACGGCGGCAGGCTGCCGTCAATTTCCAGTGAAACCAGCCCATGCACGCGCGCCCAAATTACCAAGGCCACCGATAGGGAGAGGATGTCGGCCTCGCCTGCATATTGCCTCCACATCTCAAACGCTTGCTCATGCCCTGGCATCACCTGCGGAAACGCCTCCACCCGCAAGCGGCCCGCCGCACGAATGCCCTCCACCACGCCGACAATGACCCCCAACGCGCGCGCCGCTGCAGGAAAAGTCTGCGCATGCGGCGCCACATAACCGGGAATGGGTGTCCCAAAAATGAGCATGTATCGCTGAGGGTACGTGAGCGCCCACTGGCGGTAGGCCATGCCCGTGGCACGCAAGCGGCCGGACAGATCGGCGGCGGGCACAGCATCGTGCGCGGCGAGTTGCGCATCGCCGAATGAGGTGTACGCATCGATGATCAATGCCGTGACCAGCGCGTCGCGGTCGGCATAGTAGTTGTAGATGGCCGGGGCGGTGATGCCCAGTTCGCGGGCAATGGCGCGCAGGCTGAGGGTCGCTGCGCCTGTGCCGCCAATCTGCCGCCACGCTGTGGCTTTGATAGCCGCTTGCAAATTGTTATGTTGTGTTGCCTTGCTCGGTCTGGGTGACATGGTTGTCCTGTGAATAATTTACATTGTAAATATACGGCGTTTACATTTGCTTGTCAAGGGTAAATAAAAAATCCGAAGTTGTTGAAACTTCGGATTTCGCAGAAGAAAACAGGTTACCTTTCTTGTTCAATGATTTCCCTGATCTCCCTCGCATGGGTCTCCTCGTGTTCGGCAAAGATATCCACCAGTGTTTCGATGGTTCCACGGTCGCCCCAGGGCAGGGTAAAGGGACGGTGCAACTGCTCCTCGGTCATGGCGCGGATCAATCCCAGTAGTTCGGCCCGCGATGCCTCCCATTCGCGCTGGGTCACCTCATAGGGGATGGTTTCCCGTGAAGATACGCTCTCGGCGTTGTACACATCGATGCCGCGCGCGGCTGGGGTGGCGGGCGCTTCACCGGCCAGCATGGATCGGATCGAAGCGATGATGGCGTCGTCCCAGCCGGTGATGTGGTCCAAAACTTCCTTCATACGCCACGGCTGGTAAATGGTGGGGTTGCCTTGCGCCAGTTTCACAATTTCGCGCAGTTCGGCGCGCGCCGCCTCGTAGCGCTGGATGTAGGTTTCTCGGTCGCTCATGGTGTCATCTCGCTGGGGTTCTAACGTGCTTCCAATATGCGCTCATTATAATGCGACTATGCCAGTCAATAATGATATTTATGATGCGGATGCCGCCCTGTGGTGGGACGATAACAGCTACTTCAGCCTGCTGCGCACCAGCCTCAACCCGGCCCGTTTTGGCTATTTCCAGTCGGTATTGGCGCGGCTCAAGATCGACCCGCGCGGGCTGCGCGTACTGGATGTCGGCTGTGGCGGCGGCTTGCTGGCCGAAGCATTTGGCGGGTTGGGCAGCGGCGTGACCGGGGTGGACCCCTCCGCCCGGTCGGTGCAAGCGGCCCGTGCGCATGCCGCGCACACAGGGTTGGTCAGCGACTATCACGTGGCGCGCGGTGAGGAACTGCCCTTTGCCGATTCCAGTTTCGACATTGTTTATTGCTGCGATGTGCTTGAGCACGTGGACGACCTGGAGCGGGTGCTGGCTGAGACGGCTCGTGTGCTCAAACCGGGCGGCATCTACTTTTTTGACACCATCAACCGCACGCCGCTCAGCTGGCTGGCCGTCATATTTGCGGCCCAGCAATTTCCGCTGACGCGCATCTTCCCGCCGGACACACATGCCTGGGGCAAATTCATTCGCCCGGCAGAGCTGAGCGCAGCCCTGCGCCGCCAGGGCATTGCGGGCGCCGAGTTTGTGGGGTTGGGGTCGCGCGTGAGCGCGCCGGTTAATGCCGCCTGGATGCTCGCCCTAAAGTCCGGGCTGACCGGTTTCGGGGCCTATGGCCGCGCCACGGCCTTCAGGGTGGTGAAGGATCTTTCGATGAACTACGCCGGCTGGGGGGTGCGCGAGTAATCCAAAAATCGGGTGTTGAAATGGGGGACAGAAAATTATACAATAGTGATGAAATTCACAATATAACTGGGTTCGGGTTGACTGCCTTGCCCAATCCAGGGCTGTGCGTTGGTCGATCTTTTACATCCAAATTGTGCAATACATCACAATTATTACTCTTTCTTATGATTTAATGTGACAAGTATCAATGATTCTTATGACGCTTGTTACTATTATCACAGTTGCGGAAAGCTACATACTTAGATAGTGTAAATTGCCTGTTGGGACGCAGGCAAAGACTGTTTTTTCCGTTTCTTACACAACCCCAGAGGAGGGGCCTATGCCGGCAGATGTTTCTGTTGAACGCCCGAGGGCTGGACTTGCCCAGCCGGAGGATCTGTCGCTGCTCGAGCATGTGAGCCTGGCCACGGCGGGCGTATCGCACCTGGAGATGTGCATCCAGTGCGGTTCGTGCGGTGGCTCATGCCCATCTGCTGCAGAGATGGATCACACACCGCGTATGTTATTCGCCATGCTGCGCGCTGGCATGAAGGAGGATGTGCTGCGGAGTAACACGCCGTGGATCTGCGTCTCGTGTTATCACTGCGTGGTACGATGCCCGCAAAACGTACACATCACAGACGTGATGTACACCCTCAAAGCGATGGCTATCCGAGAAAAGAAATACCGCGATGCCGCTGCGCCCGAGTTTTCAGAGACCTTTGTGGATATGGTCGAGAAATACGGGCGCAGTTTTGAATTTGGACTGGCAACGCGGCATTACTTGAAGCATGCCCCCCTGCGGCTGGTGGGGATGAGCACCATGGGGTTGGGTATGCTCGTCAAAGGGCGCATGAGCATGACCCCGCGCAAGATCAAAGGCATGGAACAGCTCAAGTCAATTTTGGATAAAGCCAAAGAACTGGAGTTGACCCAATGAGCGGCTACATCTTTTACCCCGGATGTTCCATGGAGAGCAGCGCCAAAGCCTACTACGATTCGTTGATGAAAATTGCCGAACCGCTCGGCATTCATCTCGATGAGATTGAGGATTGGAACTGTTGCGGCGCGACCGAATACGTGGGCATCAACCTTATCCCGGCTTATTCACTTATCGCCCGCAACCTGGCGCTGGCGGCAAAGAAGATGAACGGCACCAAGACGGTGGTGGCGCCCTGCTCTGCCTGTTACCTTAACCTGGCCAAAGCCGATTACTATATGGCTGAACGTCCCTCGCTGGGTGAAAAGGTCAACGAAGCCCTGGGCGCAGGCGGCCTGCACTACGACCCTGGCACGCTCGACATTCGTCACCTGCTGGATGTCATCATCAACGACATCGGGTTGGATACGCTCAAGTCCAGGGTGGTGAAACCGCTCAAGGGGCTGCGCGTGGCACCCTACCTCGGCTGCATGGTGCCGCGTCCAGACTATTATCACCGCTGGTCCGATACCGAGCACCCCATCGAGCTGGTTGAGGTGCTCAAGGCCATCGGCGCTGAGGTGATCGATTATCCGCGCGCCACGACCTGCTGTGGCGGGCACATGACCCAAATTGGCCCGGAAATGGCTTATGAGCTTATCCGGCGCCTGGTGTCTTCGGCGGAACGGTACGAAGCCGATATCATGGTCACAGTCTGCCCGATGTGCCAGATGAACCTGGACGCCTACCAGGGTGAGACCAACCGCTATTTTGGCACCAATTACCAGATGCCGATTGTGTTCTTCACCCAGCTCATTGGCCTGGCCCTGGGTTTTGCGCCCGGGAAGCTGGGTTTTGGCAGCGAGATCACCAGCACCCGCAAGGCCCTGGCGCGCATTGGCATGGAACTGCCCGAGCCGGTCGAAGAAGGTGGGCGTAAGAAGAAAGACGAAGGCCTGCCCATGCCCCCGCGCTTGCTCAAGAATGCAAAAGGCAAAACCGCCCGAGGCGGCAAGGAGGCGGAAGAATGAGCGCTCAAACCCACGACAAAAAGCCAAAAGTCGGCGTGTATGTCTGCCACTGCGGCACCAACATTTCGCACACCGTCGATGTCGAACAGGTGCGCGATTGGGCAGCCGACGTTCTCAAAGACGAGGGCGTGGTTGTCTCGCGCGATTATAAGTTCATGTGCTCCAGCCTGGGCCAAGAGCTGATCGAAAAAGACATCAAAGATATGGGGCTCGACCGGGTGGTGGTGGCGGCCTGTTCGCCGCACCTGCACGAAGGCACTTTCCGCGGCGCCAGCAAGCGCGCCGGGTTGAACCCCTACCTGACCGAGCTGGCCTCCATCCGCGAGCAGGTCTCGTGGGTGCATACCGACAAGGCTGTGGCCACCGAAAAAGCCAAAGCCGTGCTGGCCGGCGCGGTGGAGCGCGTGGTCATGAACGAGCCGCTGGATGAGATCCGAGTGCCCATCCACCCCGATACGCTCGTGGTGGGCGGCGGCATCGCGGGCATTCAGGCCGCGCTGGAGATCGCCAACGCCGGGTTCAAGGTGTACCTGGTCGAGCGCGAGCCGTCCATTGGCGGGCACATGGCCCAGTTCGACAAGACCTTCCCCACGCTCGACTGCGCGGCCTGCATCCTGACCCCGCGCATGTTCGAGGCCGGCATGCACCCCAACATCAAGCTCATGACCTGGGCCGAGGTGGTGAACGTGACCGGCTATGTGGGCAACTTCACTGTCACCATCAAGCAGAAGCCGCGCTACGTCAAAACCGATCTGTGCACCGGCTGCGGCATTTGCGTGGAGAAGTGCCCCAAGAAGGTGATTGACGACGTGTACGAGGCTGGCATTGGGCACCGCAAGGTGGTTTACACCCCGTTCGCCCAGGCTGTGCCCAAGTACCCGGTCATCGACCGCCCCAACTGCACCTTCTTCCAGAAGGGCACCTGCAAAGCCTGCGAGAAATTCTGCCCCACCAACGCCATCGACTTCAACCAGAAGGAAGAGTTCATCACGGTGCCTGTTGGCAACATCATCCTGGCTACGGGTTACGACCTGTTCGATGCGCGCCGCGTCAGCAACTATGGCTATGGCCGCCTGGCCAACGTCTTCACCAGCATGGAGTTCGAGCGCATGTGCAACGCGGCTGGCCCCACCAGCGGCAGCATTGTGATGCGCGATGGCAAGACCCAGCCCAAGACGGTCGGCATCATCCACTGTGTGGGCTCGCGCGACAAGAACTACAACAACTACTGCTCGTCCATCTGCTGCATGCAGAGCCTCAAGTTTGCGCACCTGGTCAAGGAGCGCACCGGCGCGACCGTGTACGACTTCTACATTGACATGCGCACGCCCATGAAGGCTTACGATGAGTTCTACCAGCGCGTGCTGGAAGAAGGCACCCTGTTCGTGCGCGGCAAAGTGGCCCAGGTGACCAACGCCGCCCGCAACGAACTGGAAGAGGGCAAGCTCATCATCCAGGTGGAAGACACCCTGGCTGGCAAGCAGCGCCGCATCCCGGTCGATATGGTCGTCCTGTCCATCGGCATGGAGCCGCGCCACGATGCCAGGGAAGTCACCCACCTGTTTGGCATCGGCTGCTCATCCGACGGCTGGTTCACCGAGAAGCACCCCAAGCTCGACCCGGTCTCGACCATGACGGAAGGCATCATGATCGCCGGGGCGGCCACCGGGCCCAAGGACATCCCGGCTTCGGTGTCGCAGGGCGCGGCTGCGGCGGCCCGCGTGCTCGACAAGATCCTGCAAAAAGAGGTGGTGCTCGAGCCCATCAAGGCCAATGTCAACCAGGAGCAGTGCTCCGGCTGCCGCATCTGCAACAACCTGTGCCCGTTCAACGCCATTTCATACCACGAAGACCGCATGGTCAGCGAGATCAACCCGGCGTTGTGCCAGGGCTGCGGCACCTGCGTGGCGGCCTGCCCGGCGGGCGCCATCAGCGGCACCGGCTTCAGCAACGAGCAGATCCTCGCCCAGATCGACGGCCTGCTGATGGACGTCCAGCTGGCGACAGCATAAGCGGAGGACAAGATGAGCGAACAATTCGAACCCGTCATCATCGGCTTCACCTGCAACTGGTGCTCCTACCGCGCCGCAGACCTGGCCGGGACGGCCCGCATGAAATACGCCCCCAACGTGCGCCTGATCCGCCTGATGTGCTCCGGCCGCCTCGACCCCACCTTCATCATGAAGTCCCTCGCCACCGGCGCCGACGGCGTGATGATAACCGGCTGCCACCCGGGCGAATGTCACTATGTCGAACAGAACTACAAGGCCCTGCGCCGCTACCTGTTGCTGCGCCGCGTGCTGAAAGGCATGGGCATCGCGCCCGAGCGCGTCAAACTGGTGTGGGCCAGCGCCGCCGAAGGCGTGAAACTGACCAACGAGATCAACATATTTGTGGAAGAGATCCGCGCCCTCGGCCCGCTGGGCTGGCACAAAAAGCTGGCAGGCGATGGCCACAAGGCTGCTGAACCCGTTATGGAGGTGCCGGCATGAGCGACAAGCCAAAGTTTGCCATGTACTGGGCCGGTTCGTGCGGCGGCTGTGAGATCGCCGTGCTGAACATTGGCGAAAAGATCCTGGATGTGGACGCCAACTTCGAGGTGGCCTTCTGGCCCGTGGCCATGGACGCCAAGTATAAGGATGTCGAAGCCATGGAAGACGGCGCTATTCTGCTCACCCTGTGGAACGGCTCCATCCGCAACCAGGAGAACGAGCATGTGGCCCACCTGCTGCGCCGCAAATCCAAGATCCTGGTCTCGTTCGGCTCGTGCGCCACCGAAGGCTGCATCCCCGGCCTAGCCAACCTGGTGCCGATGAGCGAGATCTTCGACACCGCCTACCACACCATTTCCACCGACAACCCAAATGGAATCCACCCGCAGCCGGTCACCAAGGTCCCAGAAGGCGAGATCACCATCCCGGTCTTCAACCCGGTGCTCAAGACCCTGGCCCAGGTGGTGGATGTGGACTACTACATGCCCGGCTGCCCGCCGGAGAGCCACCAGATCGCGGCGGTCATCGACCTGGTCATTCAGGTGCTGCAGGGCAAGGCCCAACTCCCGCCCAAGGGAGCGGTCATTGGCGCGGGCGGCTCCACCGTGTGCGAGGAATGTCCGCGCAAGCGCAACGTCAAGACCATCAAGGCCTTCCACCGCATCCAGGAAGTGGCCCCCCTCGACCCGGAGCTGTGCCTGCTCGAGCAGGGCATCCCGTGCAATGGGCCGGCCACCCGCAGCGGCTGCGATTCGCGCTGCCCGCGCGTGGGCGCGCAGTGCATCGGCTGCTACGGCCCGGCTGAAGGCGTCATCGACTACGGCGCGCGGCTGGTGACAGCCTTTGCCTCGGTCATCGACGCCACCGAGCCCGAGGAGATCGAACGCATCCTCGATGGCATCCCCGACCCCACCGGCCAGTTCTACCGCTTCAACCTGGCCGATTCGCTCTTCCACGCCGGCGCGCCCAGCTTCGGCAACGGCAGGAAATAGGAGGCAGGCATGGAACGCGTCACCATTGATCCCATCACCCGCCTGGAAGGTCACGGCAAGATCGACATCTTCCTCGACAAGAACGGCGATGTCGCCAACTCCTACTTCCAGATCCCCGAACTGCGCGGTTTCGAACGCTTCTGCGTGGGCCGCCCGGTGGAAGAAATGCCCCTGCTCACCAACCGCATCTGCGGCGTGTGCCCCGAAGCGCACCACATGGCCGGGGCCAAGGCCGCCGACGCCGTCTACCACGTGGACCCGCCCCGCACGGCCAAGATGCTGCGCGAACTGCTCTACATGGCCTTCTACGCCACCGATCACACCACCCACTTCTACGCCCTGGCCGGGCCAGACTTCATCGTTGGGCCCGACGCCCCGGTGGCCGAGCGCAACATTCTCGGTGTCATCCACAAAGTGGGGCTGGAAATTGGCGGCAAGGTTATCCAGATGCGCAAGTACGGCCATCACGTCGTCGAGATGATTGGCGGGCGCAAGGTGCACCCAGCCACTGCCATCCCTGGCGGCGTGACCAAGATCCTCAGCGAAGACGAGCGCAAAGAGATCGAGCAGATGGGCCGCTGGGCCATCGACTTTGCCCTCTTCAGCCTGCAGGCCTTCAACGACATCGTGCTGGCCAACAAGACCTACCTCGACCTGATCCTCGGCGATGTGTACTACCACCAGACCTACTACATGGGCCTCGTGGACGCCAACAACAAGGTCAACTTCTACGACGGCAAAGTGCGCGTGGTGGACCCCGAAGGCAAGGAGTTTTGCAAGTACGAGCCCACGGATTATGTCAAACACATTGCCGAACGTGTCGAACCGTGGACCTACCTCAAGTTCCCGTACCTCAAGAACGTGGGCTGGAAAGGTTTCGTGGACGGCAAAGACAGCGGCGTGTACGTCGCCAGCCCGCTCTCGCGCCTCAACGCATCCGACGGCATGGCCACCCCGCTGGCGCAGGAACAGTACGAGAAGATGTACGCCACCCTGGGCGGCAAGCCAGTGCATCACCGCCTGGTCACCCACTGGGCGCGCCTCATCGAGCTGCTCTACGCCGCCGAACACTGGGTGGAACTGGCCACCGATCCCGAGATTACCTCGCCCAACGTGCACAAGAAACCCACCGAAGTTCCCACCGAGGGCGTGGGCATCGTCGAAGCCCCGCGCGGCACGCTCACCCATCACTACTGGACCGACGAGCGCGGGCTCATCACCAAGGTCAACCTCATCGTGGGCACCACCAACAACTATGCCCCCATCCAGATGAGCACCAACAAAGCCGCGCGCGCGCTCATCAAGGGCGGCAAGGTCAACGAAGGCCTGCTCAACATGGTGGAAATGGGCTTCCGTATCTATGACCCGTGTTTTGGCTGCGCCACCCACTCGCTGCCCGGCCAGATGCCGCTGGAGGTGACCCTGCGCACCGAAGATGGCGAAGTCATCGACGTGATAAAGCAATTTGTGGGTTGAATTCCACCACACCTCCCTCCCCCCATTTTTGCAATAAATGGGGGGAGCCGGAGGGGACCACCCCTATGCACACCCTCATCGTCGGACTGGGCAACCCCATTTTAGGAGATGACGGAGTCGGGTGGCGCGTGGCGGAGGCGGTCAGCGCCCGCAGCGGGATTCCGCTTGGTGACGCGCCGCTCCCGCTCGACCCCACCCGCATCCAGAATCCCGTCACCATCGAACGCTACGCGCTGGCAGGACTCAGCCTGATGGAGCGCCTGATCGGCTACGAGCGCGTCATCCTGATCGATTCACTCAACACCGGGCAGCACCCCCAGGGCGAGGTGGTCTGCTTCACGCTCGACCAACTGCCCGACCTGACATACGGCCACAGCGCCTCGGCGCACGATGTCTCGCTAAAGAACGCGCTCGTCATGGGTCGCAGCATGGGCCAGCCCCTGCCTGCCGACACGGAAGTGCATATCGTGGCCATCGAGGCACTGCACGTCTACGATTTCAAGGAAGAACTCACCCCTGCCATTGCCGCGGCAGTGCCGGTGGCGGTGGACAGGGTACTCGAACTGCTCGAACGTGCCGGATAAGGAGAAATCATGATTTCCCCCGAATTGCTCAAAAAATATGCCTTTTTCGGTGCCCTGACCGATTCTCAAACCCGCGCGCTTGCCATGATTGCCGAGGAAATGGCCTTTGATGCCGGTATGGATATCCTCGATGTGGATGCGCCTGTGGATGGCCTCTACCTGCTGGTGAGCGGTCATGTGGACTTGTACGCCGTGTCGCAGGACAAACATAACCCCAAACTGCGCAAGGAATTTTTGGTGGGCGAAGTCAACCCAGGCGAGCCGTTTGGGTTGGGTGCGCTGGTCGAGCCGCATTATTCGATTGCCCTGGTGCGCGTCGATACAGCCTGCAAGGCCGTCAAGATCGAGGCGGCCGGGTTGCGCGCCCTGTGCGAAGTGGATCACGACCTGGGTTACGCCCTCACCCGCCAGATCGCAAGCGCCGCCATGGAACGCCTGGCTTACACCCAGGCCCAGCTGGCCGCCGCGCGGGCCTGAACGCCAAGAACCTGCCCCTGTACCGCAAAGGCGTGAAGAACGCAAAGGACACCTAACCTTGCGCGCTTTGCGTGCTTCGCGGTAAATTTTTATTGAAGTAAAGCCATGTCAAACGCTCCCTATTTCACAGGCTGTTTCCCGCTCAACCTGGCGTTGCTTTCTTGCGGCGAAAACTTTCACCCGCTTGGCTACTGGACCATCGTTTCAAAGGAGCCGTTCCGTTTCCTGGTTTCGATCGGCAATGGGAATCATACGCTGGCGCTGATGCGCAAGCACAACGAGTGCGCCCTGCACTTCTTCCCGTGGAGTGCGCGCGAGTGGGTGGTGCGGGCCGGCTATATCAGCGGGCGCGATGTGAACAAAGCCCAGCGCCTGGGCGTGGAACTGCTGCCGGCCGAAAAACTTCAGGTGACGAAACTGGTTGCCGGTTATGAAAACGCCTACGAGTGCGCGGTATTAACCGAGTTGAAGAACATCTCTGTCGACCACACCCAGTTCGTGCTGGATGTGGTTGCCGCGCACGAGCACGTCCCCGCCGAGAAACGCGCCCCGATCCTGTTCTTTACCCAGAAAAACTTCACCAACCTGCGCGGCGAGCAGTGGACGTTCAGGCGCTAGTTGTCATATCAGACGCACAAAATTGGAGGAAAGTTATCCACTTATTGGGTGACTTTCCTCACTTTTTTATCGCGCCCAAAGCGGTTAAAAAGAGTAATTAGTGGCGTCATGCCGCCCTTTATAATCATGCACGAACTCTCGATTACCGAATCCATCCTCGCCATTGCCCTCAGGCACGCCGAACAGGCCGGGGCCATGCGCATCACCGGCATCAACCTGGTGATCGGCAAATTCTCGACCGTGGTCGATGACTCGGTCCAGTTCTACTGGGATATGATCGCCGAAGGGACCATTGCCCGGGGCGCAAAGCTGACCTTCCAGCGTGTGCCAGCCGAGATGACCTGCCGCGACTGCGGCCACACCTTCGCGCCGGACGACCAGACCTTCACCTGCCCGCAATGCCTCAGCCCGCGCGTCAAGATCAGCAAGGGCGAGGAACTGCGGGTGGAGAGTATTGACATTGAATAACCGAGCATAAATTCACTTCTCACGCTTCAGAACCGTGAAAAGTGAAGAGTGAACATCAAGGAACAACCATGCCCCAACGCGTCTCAATTGTAGAGAACATCATGTCTGCCAACGACCGCATGGCGCAGAAAAACCGCGCGATCTTCGACAACGCGGGTGTGCTCGCCATCAACATCATGGCCTCGCCGGGCGCGGGCAAGACAACTTTCATCATCAGGACACTGGATGCGTTACAGGGACGCCTGCGCATGGGTGTCATCGAAGGCGACCTGGCCACCTCCATCGATGCGGAAAAGGCCGCCGCGGCTGGGCTGCCGGCGGTGCAGATCAATACCGGCGGCGAGTGCCACCTGGATGCGGTCATGCTGTCCGATGCGCTTGGGGCGCTGCCACTCGTGGATCTGGACCTGGTCATCGTCGAGAATGTGGGCAACCTGGTTTGCCCGGCCAACTTCCAGATCGGCACGCACATCAATGTGCTCGTCGCCTCCATCCCCGAAGGCGACGACAAACCCTACAAGTACCCCGGCATGTACCGCGGCGTGCAGGCCCTGGTCATCAGCAAGACCGACCTGCTACCCTACGTGCCCTTCAACATGGGTTACTTCCGCCAGGGTGTCGAGGCGCTCAACCCCGGCGTGGTCACGTTCCCAGTCTCGGCCAAAACCGGCGAGGGCATGTCTGCCTGGGCCGACTGGCTGGTCGATCAAGTCATGAGTCATCGGTCAAAGGTCAAAGGATAGAAAGTTGTTTACCTGTTTACCCGTGGACCTGTTCAACGGATAAACGGGTGAACGGTAAAACGGGACAACGGATAAACGGCATAACGTATGACTTCCAAACGCATCTTCATTACCGGTATCGTACAGGGAGTTGGCTTTCGCCCGTTCATTTACGGGCTGGCCGAACGACACCACCTCGGCGGCTGGGTGTGCAACACCTCGGCCGGGGTGGATATGGTGGTTTCGGGCAAGGCTGCCGATGTGCAGTTCTTCATCACCGCCCTCACGGCTGAACTGCCGCCCCTCGCGCGCATCGACAGCCTGCAGGTGGAAGCGAGCGCCGAGGGCGGCTTCGGGCGCTTCGAGATCCGCGAGTCCGAGTCCATCCCGGGCGCCTTCCAGCCCGTCTCTGCCGATGTGGCCATTTGTTCCGACTGCGAGCGCGAACTGTTCGACCCCGCCGACCGCCGCTACCTGTACCCATTCATCAATTGCACCAACTGCGGCCCGCGCTTCACCATCATCAAAGACCTGCCCTACGACCGCCCGGTGACCACCATGGCGGGCTTTCCGCTGTGCGCCGACTGCAAGGACGAGTATGCCAACCCGCGCAACCGGCGCTTCCACGCCCAGCCGGTGGCCTGCCCCGCCTGTGGCCCCATTGTCTGGCTGGTGACCAATGACCAGCGCACCATGCTCAACATGAACACCACGGCAATCCTGGCGGCGCGCCGCCTGCTGCACGAGGGCAAGATCGTGGCCATCAAGGGGCTGGGCGGTTTCCACCTGGCCTGCGATGCCGCCAACCCGCAAGCCGTGGACGAGCTGCGCCGCCGAAAAGGCCGCGCAGGCAAACCCTTTGCGCTCATGGCCGCCGACCTGGCCGTAGCCGAGCGTTTTTGCGAGCTGAGTGACCACGAGCGCGCCCTGCTGGCCGGGCGCGAGCGCCCCATTGTGCTGCTACGCCGCCGCGAGCTGGTGCCCGTGGCTGAGGGTGTGGCCCCCGGCATGGACACACTGGGTATGATGCTGCCCTACACCCCGCTGCACCACCTGCTGCTCAACGCCTCAGACCCTGTGCTGGCCGCCGAGCCTGTACCGCCGGTGCTGGTCATGACCAGCGGCAACTTCAGCGAAGAGCCCATCGCCACCAGCAACGAAGAAGCCCTCTCGCGCCTGGCCCTGCTGGCCGATGCCTTCCTGTTGCACAACCGCGATATCCACATCCGCGCCGATGATTCAGTCGTGCGTGTGGATGGCAAACCCGCGGCCCTGCCCGTTAAAAAAGCGCCCGCGCGCCTCTCGCCGCCCACCGTTTACTTAAGGCGCTCGCGCGGTTACGCCCCCTACCCGGTACTGTTACCCTTCGATTCCCAGCACATCCTGGCGGTGGGCGGCGAACTAAAGAACACCTTCTGCCTTACCCGCGAGCGCTACGCCTTTCTGAGCCAGCACATCGGCGACATGGAAAACGCCGAAGTGTACGACTCGTTCGAGCGCGGCGTGGAGCACCTCACACGCCTGTTCCGCGTCGAGCCCGAGGCCATTGCCTACGACCTGCACCCCGGTTACTTCACCACCCAGTACGCCGAACGGGCCGAGTTCAACGTGCCGCGCATCGGCGTGCAGCACCACCATGCCCACATCGCCGCGGCCATGGCCGACAACGGCCTCGACAATCGCAAAGTGATCGGGCTTTCGTTCGACGGCACCGGCTACGGCACCGACGGGCGCATCTGGGGCGGCGAGGTGCTGGTGGCTGATTACATCGCTTTCGAGCGCGCGGCCTTCCTCGAATACCTGCCCCTGCCCGGCGCCGATGCGGCCGTGCGCAACCCCTGGCGCGTTGCCGTGGGCTACGCTGCCGCGCTCGGCCTGAGCGTGGACGAACTGCCCTTCATCCGCGCGGTCGATAAAAAAGCCCTCGAAATCGTCAAAGCACAGGTCGAGAAAGGCATCAACACCCCGTTCACCTCCAGCATGGGGCGGCTGTTCGATGCGGTGGCCAGCATCTCCGGCGTGCGCACCGAGGTGACCTACGAGGCCCAGGCGGCCATCGAGCTGGAGGTGCTGTCCCGGTCTCACCTGGCGGGCGCGAGTCCGTACCCGTTTTCCATCGACGAAGAAGAAGGCGCGCTGGTCATCCGCCTGCGCGAGATGCTGGACGCAGTCATCAGGGATGCCTACTACAACGAAGCGCCCGGCCACATTGGCGCGCGCTTCCACCTCACCGCGGCCGAGATGGCCGTGCAGGCCGCCCTGGCCGTGCGCGAGCGCAGCGGGCTGAACGAGGTGGTGCTCTCTGGCGGCGTCTGGCAGAACCAGGTGCTGCTCGACCTGGCGCGCGGGCTGCTGCGCGCCGAGGATTTCGAAATCTACACCCACCGCCAGACCCCGGCCAACGATGGCGGACTGGCGCTTGGGCAGGCGGCTGTGGCCGCCCACCGCTTGTAAAAAGGAGGACGTTATGTGTCTTGGCATCCCCGGCAAGATCACCGAGATCTACGAAAAAGACAACCTGAGCATGGGCAGGATCGACTTCAACGGCATCATGAAGGAGGTCTGCCTGGCTTACGTGCCCGAGGCCAAAGCGGGCGATTACGCGCTCATCCACGTCGGCTTTGCCATCAGCCTGATGGACGAAGAAGAGGCGTTGGAAACGCTCCAGCTCATCCAGCAAATTGCCGATATCGGCGAGGAACTGGGGGAGGAAGGGACATAACTGTGAAATACATCGACGAATACCGCGACCCTGCCCGCGTGCGCGCCCTGCTGTCCGAGATCCAGTCCGCCGTCACCCGCCCGTGGGTGCTGATGGAGATCTGCGGCGGGCAGACGCACGCTTTTTTGCACCACGGGCTGGATGACATGCTGCCGCGCGAGATCGAGCTGGTGCATGGCCCCGGCTGCCCGGTGTGCGTCACCCCGCTCGAGCAGATCGACCGCGCCCTGGCCATTGCCCGCCAGCCGAACGTGATCTTCACCTCATACGGCGACATGCTGCGCGTGCCCGGCTCCAGCGTGGATCTGTTCAACATCCGCGCAAAGGGCGGCGATGTGCGCGTGGTCTATTCTCCGCTCGAGGCAGTGGAACTGGCCGCGAAGAACCCCGATAAGCAAGTGGTTTTCTTCGCCATCGGCTTCGAGACGACCGCCCCGCCCAACGCCATGGCCGTGTTACAAGCCAAACAAAAGGGGCTGGGCAACTTCTCGGTGCTGGTTTCGCATGTGCGCGTGCCGCCCGCCATGGAAGCGATCCTGGGCTCGCGCACCAACCGCGTGCAGGCCTTCCTGGCGGCCGGGCACGTCTGCGCGGTGATGGGCTACCACGAGTACCCCGCGATTGCCGAAAAGTACCGCACGCCCATTGTCATCACCGGCTTCGAGCCGGTGGACCTGCTGCGCGGCGTGCTGGCGGCTGTGCGCCAACTGGAAGCGGGCAAAGCCGGGGTGGAGAACGCCTACGAACGCACGGTCACCCTTGAGGGTAACAAGCCTGCCCAAAAAGTGATCGAGACCGTTTTCCAGCCGGTGGACCGTAAATGGCGCGGCATTGGCAGCATCCCGCTGAGCGGCTGGGGACTGCGCCCGGAGTTCGCCGCCTACGATGCCGAAACGAAGTTCGCCGTGGGCGAGATCGTCACGCAGGAGTCGCCGCTGTGCATTGCGGGTGAGATCCTGCAGGGGCTCAAGAAGCCGCCGCAGTGTTCGGCGTATGGCAAACAGTGCACACCATCCACCCCGCTGGGCGCGCCCATGGTCAGCGCCGAGGGCGCCTGCGCGGCGTATTTCAGGTATCATCGCGATTAAGCCACAGATGAACACAGATTTATCAGCGTTCATCTGTGTACATCTGTGGCAAAAAGGAATTTATGACAGACGAACTCGATTTCGAAGGCTACACCTGCCCGGTTCCCATCCAGCCGCGCGACACGGTGGTGCTGGGGCATGGCAGCGGCGGCAAACTGGGCCACGACCTGGTGAGCCGCCTGTTCCTGCCCGACCTGGGCAAAGCCGCCCCGCGCGCGCTGGACGATTCGGCGCTGGTGACGGTGGGCAGCGAGCGCATTGCCCTGACCACCGATTCGCACGTGGTCTCGCCGCTGTTCTTCCCGGGCGGCGACATTGGCCGGCTGGCGGTGTGCGGCACGGTCAATGACCTGGCCATGGTCGGGGCGCAGCCGATTGCGCTGACCTGCGGCTTCGTGATCGAGGAGGGGCTGGATTTCGAGACCCTGCAGCGCGTGGTGCAGTCGATGCGCGATGCGGCCGCCGAGGCGGGTGTGTACATTGCGGCGGGCGATACCAAGGTGGTGCAAAAGGGCGGCGCGGATAAACTCTTCATCAACACGGCCGGCGTGGGGCGCGTTCCGGCGGGCGTATCCATCTCTGGCGCGAACGCGCGGGTGGGCGATGTGGTCATCGTCAGTGGCACGCTGGGCGACCACGGCATTGCGGTCCTTTCGGCGCGCGAGGGGCTGGGCTTCGAGACGGACCTGCTCTCGGATGTGGCCCCGCTCAATCGGATGGTGGATGCCGTGCTGGCGGCGGGCGATGTGCACGTGCTGCGCGACCCCACCCGCGGCGGGCTGGCCACCACCCTGAACGAGATCGCCACCCAGAGCGGCGTGACCATCACCCTGGACGAATCCGCGCTGCCGGTGCGGCCGCAGGTGCGCGGGGCGTGCGAGATGCTGGGCTTCGACCCGCTCTTCATTGCCAACGAGGGCAAGCTGGTGGCCTTTGTGCCCGAGGCGGATGCAGGCAGGATTCTGACCGCGATGAAAAACGCACGCTACGGGGAGTCTGCGGTGGTGGTGGGACGGGTGACCGGGGCGGCGCCCAAAGTCCAGATGAAAACAGCTATCGGCGGCACGCGTCTGATCGATATGCTCCCCGGAGAAATGCTGCCGCGCATTTGTTAAGCACGGATGGAAGTAACGCAAGTTGCCACTTTCAAAAATAATAGCAAATTTTTCTAGCGTGCATCCTCAGATTTTTACCGCAAAGAACGCCAAGAGTGCAAAGATTTAAGGGTTTTCTTGGCGCATTTCGCGGGCTTCGCGGTGAAATATACGGCAGAGAATAGCAAATTAGCCTGTTTTGAACCGCCGACGCGCCGAATTTGCGGAGTTTTTTATGAATTTCTCTGTGTACTCTGCGTCTCTACGGTAAAAATGAGCCAAAGGTAGCAACTTGGGTGAAGTAATAAAAGGGATTGAATAAAAAGCAGGTCTTAAGCCGGACCTGTTGCCATGGATGGGATTTTAGTTCAGCACTTCGATATTTGGCAGGAGCGGGATGCGCTCGATGAGGTCGAGGAAGTCGGCGTCGGTGACCTGCGACTGCGGCTTGTCCATGAGGGCCAGCAGGGTGGCTTCCATCACGTTGGTGCCGAAACTGCGGCCTTCGAGGCGCGGCGTGACGGTGACGAGGATGTGCAGGTTGCGCTTGCGCAGTTCTTCCACGTTCTTGGCGGTGGTGGTGTTGGTGACGATGATCTTGCCGCTCAGGTCGTCTGGCATGTACTGGCGGATCTGGATGAAGTCGCCGCCGAGCACGGTGGACTGCTGGTAGTATTTGTCCCATTTGGGTTGTGGGGGCTTGTCCTGCTCGGAGCCGAGCGCGTAGAACCACGAGAAGGGCAGGTTGGTGATGACAGGCAGCAGCGTGGCGGCGATGAGGCGCACGGTGGAGAGCTTTTTGACCGGGAAGGGCAGCCCAAGCGCGAACATCAGGTCGCCGATGGTCAGGTCGAGCCCGGCATCGACCATGGCTTCGCCCATGCCGTAGCGGTCAACGGCGGTGGTGAGCAGGGCCGGCATGCCGCGCAGGGTTTTGTTCTCGTGCTCGTTGAGGTGTTTTTCGAGCGCGGCAAAGGCGCGCCGCTCGAGCAGCCCCTTGACGCCGTTGCCGTCGCCGATCTTGCTGATCTTGACCGCGCGGCGGATGCGGCTGACATCGCGGAAGTAGTAGCGCCGCTGGCCAACGCGCAGGAAGAATTCGACGCCGCCCACGCCGAAGGCGTCCACCTTGCCGTCCATGTCGGCGTAGCGCTGCACGGCCTTGTCGAAATCGCCATCGGTGCCCTGGCGGCTGAGTTCGCACTCCTGCCCCAGGAAGGTGTGCCGGGTGGTATGGTCGCGTGAGGATGAGCCAACGCTGATGGATAGTATCTTTTTCAATCTACCCTCCGAAGGTGGATTCAAGGGTTAGAACACGGGGGATAAGGGATGGATTCCCAAGTATTTATACCCACAAAGTTTTATGTTCCTGAAAGTCAATCAATGGTTTTTTATCCTCTTCTCCGACCAATTCAAGGATTCCATCTGCGATTATTTCGAACCAAGGGGTATGTTCTTCTACCCAAGTTACTATTTTCGCAATTTCATCATCAGTCAATGAGCGATATATTGTTTCTTCTGCGACAGTTTGAAAATTTTCCCCACTCAGTGAATAGAGAATTTCGCTTTTTTTCATTCAAGATTATACACTTTGATAATAAAGGACAGGGGCGACCCGTGCGGGTCGCCCCTGTCCTTTCATCCGTTATCTCACTTCGCTTTTTTAACGATCTTCGCCCGGGCCGGGATGGTCACCTCTGGCAGGATGCGGTCGATGTTCTTGATGCAGTAGTTGACGAACAGGTCCTGGTTCACCAGCAGCTTCACCGGCGGGGGCATGAACTCGTACAGGTCGCCCACCGCCTTGAACAGGGCCGCCTCGCTTTTCATGGTCGAAAGCGCCTGGATGCCCACCTTCTCGGTCAGCAGTCCCTTGATGAGTGGGAAGTGCCGCTCGATCATGGCGGCGTAGGCGTTCATGGCCGGGGTGGTGCGCACTTCCTCAAAGGCGGGGCGCGCGGGGCGGGCAATCTTATGTCCCGCTTCGGTCAGCGCGTTCTTGGCCTCTGCCAACTGCTCGCGCTTGACCAGGATGTAGTCGGTGTCGTAGGTGGAGACCGCAAAGATGGCGATCCCCGCCGCAGACATGGTGATGGCGATGCCCGCCAGGATGCCGGTTTCGGCCAGGTCCAGCGGCCCGTTGACCTTGAGGCAGGCCCAGTCCGGGTCCACTTTTTCGCCCTGCACCCATACCGCCTCCGGCGCGACGATGCTCATCTCCTCCGCACCGCCGCTGATGCTGTAGAACGGGCTGTCGGTCACGCCTTTGGGGATGGCCGACCCCGGTTTGAGGCGGTGGATGGTGAAATTGCCTTCGATGACGGTGAATTTCAGGGATCTCATGGGGGTCCTCTCCGTTCAGGGCTGTTTCATGGGTTCATTATACAGGATTTGCCCGCCCGCACTTACAACAGCCGGTCGCCGCCATCCACCGAATCGGTGCGGAAGTGGCAGCCACGGCTCTGGCGGTTGTGGCGCGCCGACTGGGCGATGATCAGCGCCACCTCCACGGCATTGCGCAGCCCGATCAGCCCGTCGCTCAGCTTGGTCACCCGGTAAAACGTCTCGATCTCGTTCTGCAGGTGGCGCAGCTCGCGGATGGCCCGCGAAAGCCGGTCGCCCGAGCGGATGAGCCCCACATAGTGCCACATAATGTTCTGGATGGTCTGCATGTCGCCCTGGATGAGCGCCGGGTCTGGTTCCTGCGTCAGCCCGCTCTCGTCCCAAGCAGGCACATCGTCGCGGGTCAGGGTGGTGGGTGGGCGCGCGGCAAAGACCTGCTCCACCCGCTCGGCGGCGCGCGCGCCAAAGACCAGCCCCTCCAGCAGCGAGGTGCTGGCCAGCCGGTTGGCGCCGTGCAGGCCGGTGCAGGCCACCTCGCCCACGGCGTATAGGTTGGCAATGCTGGTCTGCCCCCACGCATCCACGGCCACGCCGCCGCACGAATAATGCGCCGCCGGCACCACCGGAATGGGCTCGCAGGTGATGTCGATGCCCACGCGCAGGCAGGCCGCATAAATGTTCGGGAAGCGCGCCTTCAGCGCTTCGGGCGCCATGTGCGAACCGATATCCAGCAGCACGTGCGAGTAGCCGTGCGCTTCCATTTCGCTGTGGATGGCCCGGGCCACCACATCACGCGGGGCCAGGTCTTTCCATTCCGGCGAATAGTTTTCCATAAAAGGCGCGCCGTCCGGCGTCATCAGGGTGCCCCCCTCTCCGCGCACCGCTTCGCTGATCAGGAATCCCTCGGCCCCCGGCGCGGCCAGCGCCGTGGGGTGGAACTGGATGTACTCGGCATTGATGATGCGCGCCCCGGCCCGCGAGGCCATCCCCAGCCCATCGCCGCGCGCGCCCGGCGGGTTGGTTGTGTTGCGGTAAATGCGCCCCAGCCCGCCGGTGGCCAGCACCGTGGCGGCCGCCAGCGTGCGGTGGATGGCCTTGCCCTTGCGGTCGAACACGTACGCGCCGTGGCAGGCCACCGGGCTGTAGGTGTCGAGCGGGTTGCGCGAGTGGTGCGGAAAAGTGATGAGATCGACCGCCGTGGCCTCGGTCAGCAGCTCGATGTTGGGCTGGCGGCGCAGGGCAGCGCTGAGGGCGGTGGCAATCGCCTGCCCGGTGCCATCGCCCACATGCAGGATGCGCCGCCGCGAGTGCGCCGCCTCCTGCCCGAAGGCCAGCCCCCCGCCCGGCTCGCGGTCGAACCCCACGCCGGTTGCCGTTATCAGCAGGTTTTCCAGCCTGCGGGGACCTTCTTCAGCCAGGATGCGGGCCGCCTCGGGCAGCGAAGCCCCTGCCCCGGCCGCCAGGATGTCCTGCACCAGCAGGTCGGCGGTGTCATCTGGCCCGCGGTGGATGATGCCGCCCTGGGCCCAGCGCGTGTTCGATTCTGCCGGGTCTGCTTCGCGCGTGATCAGGATGATGCGCCGCGCGGGGTTGCGGGCCAGCCCCAGGGCGGCGGCCGCCCCGGCAATCCCTGCGCCGATGATGAGTACGTCGGTGGTTTTCATTGTTTAGGGATTAGGGATAAGTGACAAGGAATTAGGGGATGTCTCTGTTACCCTGTCACTTGTCCCTTGTCACCCGCTCCTATCCAATCCGAATCATCCTGTCCACAGCCTGAAAGGCCCGCACGCGGATATCCTCCGGCACGTCGATGACCTGGCGGTTGTGCAGCAGCGAGTCGCGCACGTTTTCCATGGTGATCATGTTCATGTGCGGGCAGCGCACCATGCACAGGCGCAGCAGGTCTTTTTCCGGGTTGGCGGCGGCGATGTTGTCGCCCATCGAGCATTCCGTCAGCACCAGGAAGTGCGGCGCGCTGCTCTGCTGGACGTAGCGGATCATGGCGTTGGTCGAGCCGGAGTAGTCTGCGGCTTCGACCACGTCCGGGGAGCATTCCGGGTGAGTCAGCACCACCACATCGGGGAATTGCTCGCGCACGGCACGGATGTCTTCGACAGTGAACTTTTCGTGCACCTCGCACTTGCCGTGCCAGCCGATGAATTGCACATCGAGCAGGGTATCCCCCTCGCTCCTGTGGGCAGAGGATGGGGTGAGGGATGGAAAAATAATGTGTTTGCCTGTCTCGCGGGCCACGTTGCTGGCCAGGTACTGGTCGGGCAGGAATATAACCGTATCGGCCCTGAGCGATTCGACCACGGCGATGGCGTTGCCCGAGGTGCAGCAGATGTCCGATTCGGCTTTCACATCGGCGTAGGTGTTGACATAGGTCACCACCGGCACGCCGGGATACTTGCGCTTGAGCGCGCGCACATCCTCAGCGGTGATCGATTCGGCCAGCGAGCAGCCGGCCTTTTCGGCTGGCAGCAGCACGATCTTCGACGGGTTGAGGATCTTGGCCGTCTCGGCCATGAACCTGACGCCGCAGAAAACGATCACATCCTTGTCTGTGGTGGCGGCTTTGCGGCTCAGGTCGAGCGAATCGCCGCGGAAGTCGGGGATGGTGTGGAACAGCACCGGCTCCATGTAGTTGTGGCCGAGGATGACGGCATTGCGTTCTTTTTTGAGCGCGTTGATCTCCACGGCGATCTCGGCTTTGTAGTACAGTTCAAAGTCTGGCACCAGCTTGCCCAGGCTCGTTTTCATTTCTTCGTACAGGGCTTGCGCTTCCGGGTTCATAGTTCCTCCTTTACCAATATCATGCTGTGCCCTTACCGCACATAATCGAAACTGACATCGAACACCTTGGCCGAGTGCGTCAGCGCGCCGATGGAGATGTAATCGACGCCCGTTTCGGCGATGGCGCGCACATTGCCCAGCGAGACGGTGCCGCTGGCTTCCAGTTTGGCGCGCCCGGCGCACACCTGCACGGCCGCGCGCATCTGGTCGGGGGTCATGTTGTCGAGCAGGATGCGCTTGACGCCAGCCGCCAGGGCCTCGTGCACATCCTCCAGGGTGCGGGCCTCCACCTCGATGCCCAGCCCGGTGTCGGCGGCCCGGGCGCGGCGCACGGCCTCGGTCAGCGAGCCGGCAAAGTCGATGTGGTTGTCCTTGATGAGGATCATGTCGTACAGCCCGATGCGGTGGTTGTGCCCGCCGCCGCGCTGCACGGCCAGCTTATCCAGCATGCGCAGGCCGGGCGCGGTCTTGCGCGTGTCGAGGATGACGGCCTGTGTGCCAGCGATGGCGTCCACGAACTGGCGGGTGAGGGTGGCAATGCCGGAGATGCGCCCCAGGAAGTTGAGCGCGGTCCGTTCGGCGGTGAGCAGGCTGCGGGCCGGGCCGGTGACGCTGGCCACCACCGCGCGGTCGTCCACCCGGGCGCCCTCGGCGGCCCGGGCGTGGAATTCCACCCGCGGGTCGAGCGAATCGTACACGGCTTCGGCCACATCCAACCCGGCGATGGCGCCGCGCTGTTTGGCGATGATCTGCCCGTGCATCAGGGCTTCGGCCGGGATGATGGCGTTGCTGGTGGCGTCGCCCTCGCCGATGTCTTCTTGCAGGGCGCGCAATATGGCGGCTAAGATGTCTGGGTGCAGGCTCAAGCGGTCTCCTTTAGTGTAAAAAATACACTTAGCGTGACGACAAATGAAAGCGGGTTCTTCCCCGCCTGGCTACAATGCTACGAATTTTCATGTTTTTAGCCTGGTTTGTCAAGCGCGACTTTTGCCGGGCAAAGTTGTAGCGCGGCGCACCCCTCCGAAAAAAAGGGGGCGGACAATCAGTCCGCCCCGGGTTGGCATCACCGCTCGGCGTGCGGTACTGCATGCGCTTGGGCACATCGACCGATTTGCCCAAGCGCTTGTGGTAGTCCTTTTCGCAATCGGACCAACTGCCCAGGAACAGGCGCATCTGGCTGTCGCCTTCGAAGGACAGGATGTGGGTGCAGATGCGGTCGAGGAACCAGCGGTCGTGGCTTTCCGAATGATATGGCTGCCGGGGGTGGGTCGCGCCATCTGCTTAAAAATACCGGATTGTCAGTTGAAATTTGTTACATTTTGTTTATACTGATACATATTCAAAAAGGAGAAAAAATGAAAAGACAAACCTATCTGATTCTTGGTGTGCTTGTGCTTGCTTCACTCGCCTGCAATTTTTCCGGGTTGGGCGGTGCCAGCCTGCCGGAGGGCGTCCTCTTCCAGGATGACTTTTCCGGGCGCGGCGGCGGCTGGGATTCATTTTCGGATTCGGATGGCGTGACCGACTATGCCGATGGCGAATATCAGATCAATGTCAATGTAGACAGCACTGACTTTTGGAGCAACCCAACCACCGATGATTTCACCGATGTGGTCATCGCGGTGGATGCGCGCCGCGTGGGCGGACCGGAGGTGAACGACTTTGGGGTGTTGTGCCGCTACTCAGAGACCGGTAGTGACAGTAACCCAACTTATAAGTTCTATTTCTTTGTGGTCGGTAGCGATGGCTACGCAACAATCGGCAAGGTGGATACCTCACTCGGCGAAGACAATGCGTATGAATACTTCGATTACAGCGAGAACAATGCAGAGATCAAGTCCAGCGAAGTCAACCGCATCGAGGCGCGTTGTGTGGGCAGCACCCTCACCCTGACAGTCAACGGCACCGAACTGCTCTCTGCGCAGGATTCTTCCTATACCACTGGCGGCGTGGGCCTGATTGCCGGGACTTTTGACGAGATCGGCACCGATGTGCGCTTCGATAACTTCGTGGTGCGCGAGCCTTAGCCTGCAGTGAATCAGACTACCCGAATCGGGGAGTCTCGTATATAATATGCCCCTGCCCCCGGAGGCGGGGGCTTTTCCTTGTCAAAGCACAGCCCAAGACGCATGGTATAATTTTTACCCGGCTTATTGGACTGTCATTATCCTGAACCGCAAGTGAGGTAGTGCAAGATGTCGACCAAACGTACATACCAACCCAAAATCCGCCGCCGTGTGCGTGTGCATGGTTTTCGCCAGCGCATGGCCAGCGCCGATGGCCGCACGGTGCTCAAGCGCCGCCGCCTGAAAGGCCGCCACAAACTGACCGTCACGTCGAACAATCACGTCAAGAAGACACGGTGGTAAACCACCGCGCCGGTTGGGGCCCCCTGCCGGCCTGAGCATACGAGGTGATGGTGAAGCGCCGCTTTCGCCTGACCCGGTCAACCGACTTCAAGCGGGTGCGGAGTAATGGAAAGTCTTACGCGCACCCGCTTCTTGTCTTGGTAGCAGCGCCCGCCCCTGAAAGCGACAGCCTGCGCGTGGGCGTGACAGCCAGCCGCGGTATCGGCGGCGCGGTCGCGCGCAACCGCGCCAAGCGGCGCATCCGTGAGGCCTTGCGCGATCAGTTGGGGCGTATCCGTCTGGGGTGGGATATTGTGGCCATCGCCCGCGCTGGCATCCTCTCGGCAGAGTTTGCTCACATACAAAGCGCCATTGTGTCGCTGTTGCAGCGTGCCCAATTGCTAGAAGTGGAACATGAGCACTGAGTTTTATCTCCCCAATGATTACTCCGACGAGCCGCGCATGCGCGACTTGCCGCGCACGCCGCTCTATTGGCCGCGAATCTTGGTGCTGCTGGTCATTCGGTTGTATCAAAACACACTCTCGCGCCTTAACCCGCCAAATACTTGCCGCTTTTATCCTTCCTGCTCGCATTACGGATACCAGGCAGTTTACAAGTACGGGGCAATCAAAGGGTCAGGCATGGCCGTCTGGCGTGTTTTGCGATGCAATCCGTTCAACCCCGGGGGTTACGACCCCGTTCCTTAGGAGAAATGATTTCCGATGAAGTTCAATCGTCTTATGCTTTTCATGCTCCTGGCGCTTGCAGCGGGTCTGCTCAGCGCCTGTGGCGGTACGGCCTCCACTGCCTGGCCGGGTGTGACGGTCGATGGCGATGTCGCCTATCTTGCCGATGGACTGTTCGTTTACAAGGTGAACCTCAACACTGGCGCCGAATTCACCCGCAGCGCAGGCACCGAAACCCAGCCGGTGCGCTTCCCCGAAAGCAGCAATAGCCAGGTCAGCTTTTTTGCCGCCCCGGTCATCACACCAGACGGCCAGTTGATCGTTGGCAGCGCCGGTCATTCGCACACCCTTTACAGCATCGATCCTGAAACATTTGCTCAAAACTGGACCTTTGACGATGCCCGCGATGTTTATCTGGGCAGTGTGCTGGTCCTCAACGAGCGAATCTATGCCCCCAATGGTGATGGCAACCTGTACGTGCTCGACCTGAAAGGCAACCTGCTGACCACTTTCGACGAGCCCGGACATGGTTTGTGGGCAACGCCGGTGACCGACGGACAGACCATCTACCTGACTTCTCTCGACCACCATGTTTACGCCATCGACCCGGCCAGCCTGTCGGTGCGCTGGAAGACCAAGCTGGATGGCGCCATCAATGCCCCGGTCACCCTGGCTGAAGATGGGCGGTTGTACATTGGCACTTTGAGCAAATCCCTCTATGCGCTGGATGCAGCCAGGGGCACGGTGCTCTGGCAGCGTCCGCTTGAAGGCTGGCTGTATAGCAGCCCCATCCTGGATGGCGATACCCTATACATTGGCGCGGTCATTGGCGCCGAGGAAGGGAAAGTATACGCCATCGACGCCGGGAACGGCGCCCAACGTTGGGAATATGCATCGGGCAGTGCCGTGGCCGGCAGAGTTCTCCTCCTTGAGGAACAGATCCTGTTCACCACAGAAAATGGCACCCTGGGCGCGCTTTCAAAAGATGGCGCACTGAACTGGAAGGAAACTTACGAGCACAACTTCTATGCCGGGCCGCTCGGTTGGAACGGCAACCTGCTGGCTGTGCCCAGTCTCTCTCAA
Organism: Anaerolineales bacterium; assembly: GCA_034433165.1. Classification (GTDB taxonomy): domain Bacteria; phylum Chloroflexota; class Anaerolineae; order Anaerolineales; family Villigracilaceae; genus DAOUAP01. Next base: position 37,928 of record DAOUAP010000023.1, read on the forward strand.
ACCCTGTTGCTGTCCATCAACCCGGCCAACCGCAGCATTCTGTGGAAATTCCCCCCGGAGAACTAGCCATGTGGGATTTACTCATCGTTCACCCCATGACCAACATCCTGCTGTTCATCTACAGCCTGGTTGTTCAGGTCCCGTTCATGGATCAGATCGGCGCCTTCGGCATCGCCATCATCCTCTTCACCATCCTTATCCGCCTGGCCACACATCCCCTCACCGCTTCGCAGATCAAGTCCAGCAAAGCCATGCAGGATATGATGCAGTCGAAGGAATGGCAGGCTATCCAGAAAAAGTATGAAAAAGACAAGGAAAAACTGGCTGCCGAACAAATGAAGTTTTACCGGGAAAAGGGAATCAACCCCTTTGGTTCGTGCCTGCCCACGCTCGTCCAGTTTCCTATTATCATCGGTCTGTATCAGGCCATCATACGTGCGTTGGCAACCACCCCCCTGCAGCTCATCCAACTCAACCGCAGCATCTACGACTTCCTTGACGCCTCAAAGCTTATCCCGCTGCAGAACAACTTCCTTTGGATGAACCTGAGCCAGCCAGAGGGAATCAATATCGGACTGCCGTTTGCCATTCCCACCCTGGCCATAGTGGTGGCCGTGACCACCTACCTGCAAACCAAGCTGGCCACACCGCCCTCGCCCAGCCCCAACGACCAGACTGCCGCCATGAACAGAACCATGACCATCTACATGCCCCTCTTACTTGGTTACTTTGCCCTTACCTTTGCCTCTGGGCTGGCGGTCTATTTTGTCATCAGCAACCTGTTCTCCATTGCCCAGTATGGCGCCATGGGCAAACTGGATTGGCGCAGCCTGCTTGGCGGTGGCCAAAAAGCTGTGGACAAAAGTAAATAGGAGATGGCATGAACATCGAAGTCATTGCGCCTACTGTAGAAGAAGCAATTGCCCAGGGTTTGCTCCAACTGGGCCTGCCCCGTGATGCCGTGGATGTGGACGTGCTGGATGCGGGCAGCAAAGGCTTTCTGGGATTGGGGGGGCGGCAGGTGCGCGTACGCCTGACCGTCAAACAAACCCCTGCGCCTGACCAGGCAGCAACCGAGTCCCCGGCACCGATTCGTCCCCCGGCTGAAGAAGAACCCACGGTCACCGATGGGGGCGATCACGTGCTGGATTTCACACGCCAAACGGTTTCCCAACTGCTCCAGCTAATGAAAATTGAGGGTAAGGTGAGTGTACGCTATGGTGAGGCAGAAGGCGATGAACACGCGCCGGTGCTGGTCGATATCCATGGCAAAGACCTCAGCATCCTCATCGGCCGCCGCGCTGAGACGCTTAGCGCCATGCAATATGTGGTCGGACTCATTGTAGGTAAAGAAGCCGGTCACTGGCTGCAGGTTACCATTGATGTGGAAGGTTACCGCGGCCGCCGCGAGCGCACGCTCCGCCAACTGGCGCAGAGCATGGCCGAGCAGGTCATCCGCACCGGCAAAAAACAAGCCCTCGAACCCATGACATCTGCCGAGCGGCGCATCATCCACCTGGAGTTGCGCGGGCATCCCGAAGTGGACACCCTGTCTGTGGGCGAAGAGCCCAACCGCAAGGTCACCATCGTTCCCAAGTAAGTGCAAAAAGAACAACATTACCCGGAGCATGCGCAGGCATGCTCCGGTTTGTTTACCGCGATTTTCCCATCAGCCATCTCAGGTATAATTTATCCATGACCCACTTGGTTCCCCTCGACCCCGTAGATTACCTTGTCATTGGCCATATTACTTGCGACATCACCCCTGGCGGGCTGCGGCTCGGCGGCTCGGCGGCCTATGCTGCGCTTACCGCCCGTGCCATGGGCCTGCGTGTGGGTGTCGTCACGGCTTGGGCAAATGAAATCCCCCTGGCAGGGTTCGAAGCGATCACGGTAGTGGCTGCTCCCGCCCAGCATGCCACCCGCTTCGAGAACATTCACACTGAACAGGGACGTGAGCAGGTCATCCACCACGTGGCGCCAAAAATCGATTTTGCGCTGGTGCCCGAAGCCTGGCGACGGGCCCGTATCATCCACCTGTCCCCGGTTGCGCAGGAGGTCGACCCCACCCTGCCGCCCGATTTCCGCCCTGCCCTGCTTGGGCTGACCCCCCAGGGCTGGATGCGCACCTGGGATTCGCAAGGGCATGTGCGTCCGTGTGACTGGCTCGGCGCCGAAAAATCGCTGCATGCCGCCGGGGCTGCAGTGCTGAGCGTGGAAGATGTGCGCCATCGTGAAGAGGTGATCGAGCACCTGGTGCTGGCCAGCCGTCTTTTGGTGCTCACCGAAGGCGCCGCCGGTGCGCGCCTGTATTGGAACCACGACCTGCGCCGTTTTCGCGCGCCTGTTGCCGAAGAAGTGGACCCCACTGGCGCGGGCGATGTTTTTGCGGCTGCGTTTTTTGTACGCCTGCTTAACACCCGCGACCCGTGGGAGGCGGCCCGCTTTGCCAACCAGGTAGCGGCCATCTCGGTTACACGGTTGGGGTTGGCTGGCGTACCCACCCCAGAAGAAGTGCAATCCTGCCTGGTGGAAGTGCTGCACTAATGACACACAACCGGCGCGTTCCGGCGCGCTACAAAGAATGAGGGAGTTTGCATGGCGCGAATTTACACCATGGTCAATCAAAAGGGCGGGGTCGGCAAAACGACCACCGCCATCAACCTGGGGGCCTACCTTTCCCACTTCGGGCAACGGGTGCTCATTGTGGATATCGACCCGCAGGCCAACGCCACCTCGTGCCTTGGGGTCGATAAGCATGCTGTGCGCGGTGGCACGTACGAATGCCTGCTCGAATCCGGCGCCGAGGGTTTCCTGCTGCACAACCCAAAACTCAACCTTTGGCTGTTGCCGGCAGCACCTGCCCTGGCTGGCGCTGAGGTGGAACTGGTGAGCCAGTTGGCGCGCGAGACGCGTCTCAAAAGAGCCCTGGAGCCGCTGCATGCACGTTTCGATTACATCCTCATCGATTGCCCCCCCTCGCTCAGCCTGCTGACCGTTAATGGGCTGGTTGCCGCCGAAGATGGCGTCATCATCCCTGTGCAGTGCGAATACCTGGCCCTCGAAGGACTGGGGCAACTTACCCAGACCATTCAACGCATCCGCGCAGCGCTCTTTCCCGGCCTGAAAATTCGGGGTGTGCTGCTGACCATGTTCGACATTCGCACCCACCTTTCGAGCGATGTGGTCAACGAGGTGCGCAAGCATTTCGGCGAGCGTGTTTTCCACGCTGTTGTGCCGCGCAGTGTGCGCCTGGCTGAAGCACCCTCCTATGGGCTGCCGGTGCTGGCGTATGCACCCGCATCCACCGGCGCGCAGGCCTACGAGGCGCTGGCCCGTGAGGTGCTGGCCGGCGACAGAATCTCATTCGCGGTTTCTTAGGAGGTTGTCATGCCGGGTCTTGGAAAAGGATTGGATTCGCTTATTCCCCTGGGGCCGGGGCAAACTGCCGAACCAGGTGCAGGCGGGGTAACGCAGGTGCCCGCAGAAAAGATCACCCCCAACCCGCGCCAGCCGCGCACGCTCTTCAAGCCAGAAGAGCTGGCCGATCTGTCCGCTTCCATCCGCGAGCACGGCATTTTGCAGCCGCTGATCGTTACACGCGATGCCGAGTCCGACCATTACGTGCTCATTGCCGGCGAGCGGCGCTTGCAAGCTGCCCGCCAGGCAGGGTTGGCACAGGTGCCCGCCATTGTGCGCACCGCCAGCGACCAGCAACGCCTGGAACTGGCGCTCATCGAAAACATACAGCGCGCCGACCTGAACGCCCTGGAAGAAGCCCGCGCTTACCAGTCTCTGGTAGATGAGTTCAAACTGGCACACGATGAAATTGCCCGCCGCGTGGGCAAAAGTCGTGTAACGGTGACAAATACCCTGCGTTTGCTCAAACTGCCCGGCAGCGTGCAAAAGTCGCTGCTCGAAGGCCGCCTGGACGAGGGCCACGCCCGGGCCCTGCTGGGGCTGGAAAACCCGCAATCCATCGAATACGCGTCTGATATCGCCATCGACCTGTACCTGACCGTGCGTCAAACCGAGGCGCTGGTGCGCATCCTGCAGCAGCTTCCATCCCCGCAGTCCATCATGACAACCCTGGCATCCATTCGTAAGCAGGTGCGCGACCGCAAAGAGCGCGGCGAACCGATTGAGATCAGCCTGCTTACCATTGAAGCGTTGGTGCGCAAACTCTCAGGCGAACCGGCTGCGCCAACCCGCCCGCAACCTGCGCCTGAGCCTGACCTGACTGACCTGGAGGGGCGCATTGCCTCGGCCCTGGGCAACCGGGCCCGCCTGCGCATCAACAAGCAGGGCAAAGGCACACTCACGCTGCACTTTTTTTCGAATGAAGAACTGGATGCCATCCTTTCGCGAATTTTGGATGAATAGCCCCCGCCATTGATCGATGGACGCCATGAAAATCCTCTACAACGCCCGCATTCATACCCTCGACCCCTTGCGCCCCCAGGCTTCGGTCATGGTCATCGACCGCGACCGGATTGCCGCAGTTGGCGGACCGGAACTGCTCGAATCGTTTGGCCCACGCGCAGGACGCGAAGATATGGGCGGGCGTTTCATCCTGCCAGGGCTTACAGACGCACACATCCACATTCAAAACTACGCTTTCAGCCTGCAGAAGGTGGATTGTGAAACGCCCACACGCGCCGAATGCCTGCGCCGCGTGGCAGAACGCGCCCAACAGACTCTGCCCGGCCAGTGGGTGCTGGGGCATGGCTGGCAGCAAAATGACTGGACGGAGGGCTTCGGCAACGCAGCCTTGCTGGATGTGCTGGCCCCCGACAAGCCAGTCTATCTCACGGCCAAATCGCTGCATGCCGCATGGGCCAACACCGCTGCCCTGCGCCTGGCGGGTGTCGACGCCAACACCCCCGACCCGCAAAACGGACAGATCGTGCGCGACGAACACGGCCAGCCCACCGGCATATTGCTCGAAACCGCCATGGAACGGGTGTCGCGGGCGGTGCCCCCGGCCTCGGCAGCACAAATTGCACAGGCCATCGCCCATACCCAACCCATTCTTCATCGCATGGGGCTTACTGGCATCCACGATTTCGACTACCGGGACGCTTTTATGGCATTGCAATCCCTGCACGGGCAAGGTGCGCTAAAATTAAGGGTGGTGAAAAACCTGCCTCCCGACCTGTACCAGCACGCCTTTGCGCTTGGGCTGTGCTCTGGCTTTGGCGATGATATGTTGCGTATTGGCGGGGTAAAAGTCTTTATGGATGGCGCGCTGGGCCCACGCACAGCAGCCATGTTCGAACCTTACTTGAATGAGCCGGAAAATCGGGGTATCCTCAACATGAATGGCGAAGAGTTGTTCGAAATTGGGCGCCAGGCGGCCGATGTGGGTTTGAGCATGACCGTGCATGCCATCGGCGACCGCGCCAACCACGAAGTGCTGAATGCCTATCAACACCTGCGCCGTTACGAGGCGGAAAAAGGCCACCCGGCCCGCCGTCATCGCATCGAACACGTCCAGGTCATTCACCCAGAAGATGCCAGCCGGCTGGCGCGCCTGAACGTGATTGCCTCGATGCAGCCCATTCACGCCATTTCAGACATGCAGGCCGCAGACCGCCTGTGGGGCGACCGATCACACCTGGCTTATGCCTGGCGCACCCAACTGGATGCAGGCGCTGTGCTGGCTTTTGGCTCCGATGCCCCGGTCGAGTCGCCCAACCCGTTCTGGGGACTGCATGCCGCAGTGACACGCCGCCGCGCCGACGGCGCCCCCGGGCCTGCGGGCTGGCACCCGCACGAGCGCCTGGACATGCACGAAGCACTTTACGGCTATACCCAGGGCGCAGCCTACGCCGCCGGTATGGAAGACCGCCTGGGCCGCCTGGCCCCTGGCTGTTTGGCCGACCTGATCGTGCTCGAAAAAGATATTTTTACCTGTCCGACAGAAGACCTGCTCACCCTGCAATCTTCGGCAACCATGGTGGGCGGTGTATGGGTCTGGCAAAGTTGAGGCATGATGAGTGAAGACGTTCATCTTTCCCCCGAAATCCTTGTTCCCCGGTTGGGCGACACCCTGGTAAGCCGCGGGCTGTTGACCGAGTCCCAACTCCAGCAGGCGCTCGACTTTCAGAAAACGCAAAAAACGGCCGGCCGCTCGGTGCTACTTGGGCAGGCAGTTGTGGAACTGGGCTTCCTGGCCCGCCCCGAACTGGATCGCGCCATCACCGAGCAGATCATCATGCTGCGCGGCGCGCTGGAAGATGCCAACCGCAACCTTGAAAAGCGCGTCGAACTGCGCACTGCCGAGCTGCAAGAGGCTCTTGGCCGGTTGGCAGAACTCAACCAGGTCAAGAGCAACTTCATCTCCAACGTGTCTCACGAGTTGCGCACCCCGCTGACGCATGTCAAAGGCTACCTCGACTTGTTTGTGGCTGGCACCCTTGGCCCGCTTACCGAAGCGCAGCAAAACGCCGTGTTGGTGTCCATTCGCTCGGCCAGCCGGCTGCAGAACCTTATCGACGACTTGATCATGTTCGCGCTCAGTTCACGCGATGAACTGACACTGCAAAAAAAGCCAGTGCAGTTGCAAACCCTGGCTGCCGAGGCTTTGGGGGTGGCCCAACCCAAAGCGCAAGACCGCCAGGTGCAACTGACCGGCGAAATCGAACCGGATTTGCCGGACGTGTGGGTGGACGAACAAAAAATGGCCTGGGCGCTCTCACAATTACTCGACAACGCCATCAAATTTACCCAGGAAGGCGGAACGGTGCACCTGATGATCGCACGCGAGGCCGGCAACCAGCACATGGCACGTATCGTAGTGCGCGACACAGGCATTGGCATTCCGCAAAGCCGGTTGGATGAGATCTTTGAGCCTTTTCACCAGCTGGACGGCACCTCCACCCGCCGGTATGGCGGCACCGGGCTGGGGTTGGCCCTGGTTCGGCAGATTGTGGAGGCGCACGGCACCGTGCTTACCGCCGAATCGGAACCGGGGCGGGGGTCCACATTCTCATTCCCAATCCTGCTCGGGGGCTAGACGGGTCGCGTATAATTAAATAAACCCATGACAGACCAGGAATTCGATTACCTTTCCATATCACGCCTGATCGCGCAGGAAGTTGACTGGCGCAATGCGCTCGATATTTTGATCAAGTTCATTCGCAAAGGGCTGATCTACGATAACCTGGTGGTCTATCTCAATCATCCAGACGACCCCAAACAACAGGATGTCATCTTTGCCCGGGCCGTGGGGCGCGGCCAATCTGCCGAGGCGGATGTCTCGTGGGGCGAGCAAGTCGCCACGCAAGTGGTCTCGACCGGCAAGAAAGTCATGTCTGAACCCGCGCCAGGCGGTGATCCCACCGACCGGGTGGCCCGCTTGCAGCGCCCTTACCTGCTGGGGCTGCCCCTGCGCACCCCAGACCGGGTGATGGGCGCACTGGTTTTTGTGCGGTTTGGCGGGCCGCCATACACCCTGGAGCATATCAACCAGGCCCAATTCGCCGCCTATCAGATCGGTTTCCTGCTCGAACGGCGCGCGCTTATGTCGGTTATACGCCGCCTAGACGAAGCCAAACGCCAGATCCAGTTGCAGGAAGATTTCATTGCAACCATGTCGCACGAGCTGCGCACCCCGCTGGGATTTATCAAGGGTTACAGCACCACACTGCTACGGCGCGACACCAAATGGGATGAAGACACCACGCGAGAATTCCTCGAAATCATTGAAGATGAGGCCGACCACCTGACCGAGTTGATTGAGACCATTTTACAGTCGGCGCGCCTGCAAAGCCATACCCTCGAGCTTAACTTCCAGCCAGTGCGCCTCGACTCCCTGGTGAGTGATGTCTTGGTGCGTTGCAGGTCGCGCAACCCAGACCTGTCCGTTACGGTGGTCGGCAGCGCCTCACCGCTGGTACAAGTGGATGCCGTGCGGGTGGCCCAGGTGCTCGAAAACTTCTTCGGCAATGCCATCAAATATGCGCCAAGTTCCGCAATCGAAGTGGAAATCGGCGAGTTGGACGAGAGCGCATACATCCGATTTAGCGACTTCGGGCCAGGCATTCCACCCGAGCACCTGGCGCACGTGTTCGAGCGTTTTTACCGTGTCGCTGGCACCGGGCGCACCGGCACCGGGCTTGGCCTTTTCATCTGCAAGCAAATTGTGGAGGCCCACCGCGGATCCATTTCTGTGACATCACAGCCCGGACATGGCACCACATTCAAAGTATCCCTGCCGCTACGCCAAAACGTCGGGCAATGACCCAAGGAGATGAACGATGACATTAATTCTGGTTGTCGATGATGAACCCCGTTATTTGCGTCTGGTGGAGGCCAACCTGCGCACCGAGGGCTATAAGGTAATTAGCGCTGCAGATGGTGTGCAGGCCCTGGAAGTTTTTTCTGCCAATAACAATGTGGATTTGATCCTGCTAGATGTGATGATGCCCAACCTGGATGGTTTTGCCGCGACCCAGCGCATTCGCCAGTTTTCCAACGTGCCTATCATCATCCTGACCGCTAAAGGCGAAGAAAGCGACCGCGTGAAAGGGCTCGACCTGGGCGCCGATGACTACTTGGTGAAACCTTTCTCGGCAACCGAACTGCTGGCGCGTGTGCGGGCTGTACTCCGCCGCTCGCAGCTCTCCAAAGATGTGGGGCAAGACCGGTACTTCCAGCATGGCAACCTGCGCATCGACTTTGCCCGGGCCGAGGTTTGGCGCAGTGACCAGCCGGTGTACCTTTCGGCAACCGAATATCGCCTGTTGTTACAGTTTGCCCACAACCTGGGTCGCATCATGACTGCGGAAGAGCTTCTTGTAAATGTTTGGGGTCAGGAATATCGCAATGACAAAGAGATCTTGTGGGTGAGTATTGCGCGCCTGCGCCAAAAATTGGAAGATGAAGGGCACCCCCCAAAGCATATTGTGACACGCTCGGGCCTCGGTTACCTGATGCCCCCCACCGAAGACAACTAAGCGGTTGTGGCTGTCTTGCACGCACAGATAAGGAGACATATCGATGACCATCGAATTCGATGAAAAAGGAAAATACTTTACCGACATCATTCAAAAAGTGGCTGTGCCGGCCACCATTCAGACTGTGTTGCATCGTATCGAGGGTAGCATCCATGTGCGCCCCGACCAGCGGATCAAGGACGAATTGGACCTGTCCGAACCTTTCCTGGCGGTCACAGGCGCAGTGATCTACGCCGCGGAGGGCGGCATCCTCATCGAAGCTGATTTCGTCTCGGTGCGCCGTGAGCATATCGTATGGGTTGTCCCGCGTGATGAACCGGAGATGCGCGGAGGTGCGCAATGAGCGTACCGGCCGGCGTTTCCACCCCAGATATTGGTAAACTCAAAACCTTCCTCATTGACAACCTCTCACGTGAGTTGGAGTCCAGCAATCCGCCGCATGACCAGCGGCGCGCGTTCATCCAACAAAAACTGACTGAAATTTACGGGCGCTTGCGTGTCAATGTGCCCGAAACAATCCGCCAGCAGCTCAACCACGAAGTACTCAACGAGTTTGTGGGCTATGGGCCCATCCAGCCTTTGCTCGATGACCCGGATGTTTCCGAGGTCATGGTCAATGGCCCCAAAAAGGTTTTTGTCGAAAAGAAGGGCAAGCTGACGAAAACCGGCGTTACCTTCGAAAGCGATGCCCACGTCCAACGCGTCATAGAGCGCATTGTGCTGCCGTTGGGGCGGCGCATCGATGCCGACAGCCCCACGGTGGATGCGCGCCTGCCGGACGGGTCACGTGTCAACGCCGTGGTCCCACCGGTGGCCATCGACGGCTCGACCATCACCATCCGAAAATTCAGCAAGCACAAATTGGGCGTCTCCGACCTCATCCGCTTTGGGTCACTGACCGAGCAAATGGCAGAGTTCCTGCGCGCCTGTGTGATTGCCCGCCTCAACATCGTCATCTCTGGCGGTACTGGCTCGGGTAAAACCACCCTGCTCAACTGTCTTTCGGGGTTCATCCCCGAAGATGAGCGTATTGTCACCATCGAGGATGCTGCCGAACTGCAACTGCAACAAGATCATGTGGTGCGCCTGGAAACAAAAACTGCCAACCTGGATGGACGCGGCGCGGTGAATATTCGCGAACTGGTTAAAAACTCGTTGCGCATGCGCCCGGACCGCGTGGTAGTGGGCGAGTGCCGCGGCGGTGAAACCCTGGACATGCTGCAAGCCATGAACACCGGGCACGACGGATCGCTGACCACGGTACACTCCAACTCGCCCCGCGATGCCATCTCCCGCATCGAAACAATGGTGCTTATGGCTGGCATGGACCTGCCCGTCAAGGTCATTCGCCAGCAGGTCTCTTCTGCGGTCGATCTTATTGTCCAGCAGACGCGCCTCAAAGACGGCTCACGCAAAGTCACCTACGTGACCGAAGTGGCCGGCATGGAAGGTGATACTATCGTGCTTACCGATATCTTCCGCTTCGAGCAGACGGGCATCACCCCGGACAATAAAGTGATTGGCCAAATGAAACCGACCGGCATTCGCCCGCTGTTTACCCCGCGCCTCGAAGCGGCCGGGTTCAAATTGCCGCCCGATATCTTTGGCGCCAACCTGGGCGACATGCTGCGCCGACGCTAACAGCCCTCGGCCGGGTTTGTTATAATCACGACCAGCCTGAAGCACCCAAAGGAATTGTCATGAGCGAGATTGTCCAAGCCCAAATGAACATCCGGCGTCGCAAACTGGGTCTACTCATACGTGATGCCCGCCTGGCGCACCGCAAAACTATGACAGAATGCGCCGAAGCCCTTGGCGTGACCCCCGGTGTGATGCGCGCCTATGAAGATGGGCGCCGGTCGCCCTCGCTGCCCGAACTGGAGGTGCTGGCCTATTACCTCGACATCTCCATGCAACATTTTTGGAGCAAAGACGTGCTCTCCGACGCGCCCCCGCGCACCGAGGAACTAAACCTGCCGGTCCTCGTAGGCCTGCGCCAGCGAATCGTCGGCGCCCTGCTGCGCCAGCGCCGCATGGATGCCAGCCTGTCGCTGAAAGCCCTCTCAGAAGAGACCGGCATCCCGGCCGGGCGCTTGAAAGCGTACGAACTGGGCGAACAGCCCATTCCGGTGCCAGAGTTGGAGGCGTGCCTCGTGGCATTGGGCGGGCGCATCGAAACCCTTTTTGACCAGGCCGGGCCCATTGGTCGTTGGATGACCCAGCAGCGCGCCATTCAGGAGTTCCTCAAACTGCCCGACGATTTGCAATCTTTCGTCAGCCAGCCGGTCAACCGCCCCTACCTCGAACTGGCCCGCAACCTGAGCGCCATGTCTACCGAAAAACTGCGCTCGGTAGCCGAGGGGCTGCTGGATATCACCCTCTAGGGGTACTTGATATGCAAACTTCACCCGACCAACTTGCCCGATCAGGGAAAAAGTCTTACCAGGCTGGCAACTATGCCGAGGCCGCGCTGTCTTTCGAGCAGGCGGCCCATGCATACCAGTCCGCCGGGGCTGCGCTCGATGCGGCCGAGATGAACAACAATGCCAGTGTGGCCTGGCTGCAGGCGAATAACCCGCAACAAGCCCTGGATGTTCTCTCTGGCACGGCGGCCCGCTTTGAGGCGGCTGGCGACTTCAAACGCCTGGGGCTGGCCCTGGGCAACGAAGGCGCCGCGCTGGATGCCCTGAAGCGTTTTGACGAAGCCGCGGCAAAATATGCCCGCTCGGCTGAAATGCTCGAAGCAGCCGGTGAAGACCAGATGCGCGCCGAAGTGCTAAAGGCACTCTCGGCACTGCATCTGAAAACAGGCAAGCAGTTCGATGCCGTCATCAGCATGCAGGATGGGCTGGCGGGTATTAAAAAGCCCACCCTGAAACAAAAAATCCTTCGGCAGTTGTTGCGCATGCGTCCATGGTAACGCTCGAATCGTTCATCCGCCCTGTAAAACAGGGAGACAATCACCTCATCGCGAATCTGATCCATTTCGAACAACATACCCACCGCCACCTCGACTGGCGCGGCCCGCTGGAATGGGTGGGGTCGCCACACTTTTGGCTGGCCCAGCAAAACGGGCGCACGGTGGCGGCCCTGGCCTGCCCGCCCGACCCGGCGCAGGTGTACTGGCTGCGGTTGTTCACCTGTGCCGCATCTGTGTCGCTGCGCGAGACGTGGCGCATGCTTTGGGAAACCGCCCGGCTTGCGTTGCGCGGTGAGCAGGGCCGGGTAGCCATCATCGCCTTGCACGATTGGATGGCCGCCCTGGCCGAAGAGAGCGGCTTTAGTTTTGAAGACGACATTATCATGATGTCCTGGTCGGGGACATTGCCTCAGCCCCCCGCTGCGCACATTACCCTGCGCCCCATGCAGGTGCAAGACCTGCCCGAAGTTGCCGATGTGGACGCGGTGGTCTTCCCGGTCTTGTGGCAAAATTCGCTGCGGTCTTTGCGGCTGGCCTACCCGCAGTCAGGAGTGGCGGTCGTGGCGGAAGTGGATGGCCAGGTGGCCGGCTACCAAATGAGCACCTATGGCCCTTTCGGTGCGCACCTGGCGCGACTGGCGGTGCTGCCCGGTTTCCAACGCCAGGGGATTGGGCGCGCCCTGGTGTCTGACCTGACCCGTAAAGTGACTGCGCGTGGGCTGCAACGTATCACTGTGAATACACAGAGCCAAAATGCCCAGTCCCAGGCGCTCTACCGCGCCATGGGCTTTGCCCACCACGGCGAAAGCTACCCGGTTTACACCTGGGCGCTCAACCAGTTGCCCTCCTGAACCCCGGTGATCTCTAGGAAAAATAAGCGCAGGCTGAAGAGCCCGCGCTTATTGCTTTACAAAATGCATCGAACATGGCACAATTCCCACTCGCGCCCAATTGCGGCGCGGAAGAAGAAAATCAAACAGTCGATAAGGAGACAACCCAATGGGTAAACGTCAGGAATTGCGCGAACGGCGCCAAAAACAACAAACATCACAACGGATTCTCATGATCGTCGGGGTGGCTTTTGTGGCCCTTGCCCTGGCATTGGTTTTCATATTGCCCAACCTGCCCCAAGACCCGGGCGAAATTGTTGTTCCGGAGTTCTTCGACCGGCCGCAGGCGGATAACAATGCCACTGGCGATCCGAATGCGCTGATACGGATCGAAGGCTATTCAGATTACCAGTGCGTACACTGCCGCGATTTTTATGTTGAAAAGGAACGCGAATTCCTGGCGCGTTGGGTCGAGACCGGGCAGGTCTACTTTGTCTATAAGACCGTGGCTTATGGCGACGGCGAATCGCTGCGCGCGGGTGAGGCTGCCTATTGCGCCGGTGATCAGGGCAAGTTCTGGGAAATGCACGACATCATTTTTGCCAACTGGCAGACCCCCAACACCGGCGGATTTTCGGACGTGCGCCTGAAAGCCTTTGCAGAAAACCTGGGGCTCGATAAGGCTACCTTCGACAGCTGCCTGAACAGTAACAAGTACAGCAGCCAGGTGCAAACCGTGACCACGGTCGACACACAGAAGGCCGGGGTGCGCGCCACACCATCTTTTGTGCTGTTCTACACCGTGAACGGCGAAGAGAAAACCAAACTGCTCGAGGGCAACCAGCCCTTCTCTGCCTTTGAACAGGCCATCAACGAAGCGCTGGCCGAGATGGGCAAATAGCCCCCTGCCTTGGTAAAAAAAGCTCTACCGTTTGGGTGGGAAAACGCGTGGGGGCGGCCCGTCAAGCGTGAGAAATCACCCAGTTACGCCCTGACGGATCGCCCCTACCGCACCATCCTGTTAAGAATGGGAGAACCTTAAAAAATCAACCGCGCCGTATGGCGCGGTTGATTTTTTTTAACCAAAGCGGGCAAGAACCCACACAAACAATGGCGCTATGGCCAGGGCTGGCAGGAAGTTGCCCGTGCGGATTTTTTTGATCTCCAGCAGGCTGCTCACCGCCAGCCCCAGCAAAATCACCCCTCCGGTGGCGGTCATTTCGTTCATCATCGACTCGGTCACAATGGCGCTCAACTGCGCTGCCATAAGGCTGATGCCGCCCTGGTATGCCAGGATGACCAGTGTAGAAAACAGCACCCCCACCCCAAGCGTGGAGGCAAAGGCCAGCGCGGCGAAACCATCCAGCACGCTCTTGACAGCCAGCAGGTTGTAATCGCCGGTCAGCCCATCCTGGATCGCGCCGAGGATGGTCATGGGTCCCACGCAGAAGAGCAGGGAAGCGGTCATGAATCCTCGAATGAAGCGGTTCGAGCCGCCGTTGGACCGCATGAATCGGGATTCCAGCCAGCCACCCAGGCGCGCAAGTCCATCTTCAATGCGCCACCACTCTCCCAGCAGCGCGCCGGTCAGCAGCGCCCCCAGCACAATGAGCGGGTTTTCAGTCTTGAGGAACATTTGCAGCCCAATGGCGGCGGTGAACAACCCCAGCCCGCTGACCACCGTCGATTTGAGCCGCTCTGGCAGGCGCGCGCCAAACAACAACCCCAATGCGCCGCCTGCAAGCACGGTGACAATGTTTAGCAGGGTGCCGGTCATGGCGCTTTGGCCAGCGTGGTGTTGCGCCCGGCATGCTGGTTTTCGAACAGTTCGAGCACAAAAGCCAGCGATGACAACCGGTTGAGGTAGCGCAACAACGCGCCGTTTTCGATGGTTTTTTCAAGCAGCAGCTCGGCCACGCGCCGCTCGGCCCGCCGAACCACGGTGCGGGCCAGCGCGAGCGCCGCGCCGCCGGGTGTGTCGCCAGGGATGATGAACTCGCGCGGCAGGGTTACCTGCCCGCTTAGGGCGTCGGTTTGCGCCTCCAGCCATTCCACCCGCGCCGAATCGATGCTGCGGAATGTTTCGGCGTTTTCGGGGGTGGCAGCCACTTCTGCCATCAGTCCGTACAGGTCGCGCTGGGCAGTGAGCAAAATGGGGGCAATTTGCGGGGACTGGCAGGTGGCGCGCGCCAGCCCAAAAGCGGCGGTGGCTTCATCGATTGCGCCCAGGGCTTCGATGCGGGCGTGATGCTTTGGGACGCGGCCTTCGCCCAGCAGGCCAGTGTATCCTTCGTCCCCGGTTCGGGTGTAAAAAGAGGTCATCCCGCAATTATAATTCAGGCATTATGAAAACACGCTTTCACCAGGAAATCACTGCCGCAGCCCTGGCAGCCCATTTCAGCCCTGCCGCGCTCAAGGTCGTCATAGCCGCCAACATCGGGCAGGATGCGCTGCCATACCAGCTGGGGCACGACCACTTTCACTACGATTGCAGCGCTTTTGCAAACGGCGACGCTTATGTCGATTCGCAGCGTGACCAGACCCGCAACGCCCTGGCCGCAGGGCAGCCACTGTTGGCCCGTCGGTCTTTTGGCCGCCTGACCCATACCGTGCAGGATTTCTACGCCCACAGCAATTATGTGGAATTGTGGCAGGCGGCGCACGGCCCCGCTGACCCGCGGCGCGTCGACCCGCTGGATGCGGCTGTGCGTCTTCACCCCAACCTGCACTCTGGCAGGCTGTACTACCCGTTGGAGATCCTTTCCTTCATCCCGGCCCTTGCGCCGCTGGTGCTGCCCCATCTGCCGCACGATTCGCATACCCACATGAATAAAGATGACCCATCCCGCCCGCACTTTGAACTGGCGTATCATGCTGCCATCCGGCGCACCTGGCTGGAGTTCGAGCGACTGGCCGCGCTCTTGCCCCCCGGCCAGGTGACTCTGCTCACCGGCTGCAATACACCAATCTCCGCCAGCCCATGACCAGGAAAAATCTGGTTCTGTCGTTTTGATGGAAAAACCCGTAAGGGCAACCCGCCACGGCATGAACAGGTGCGATTTTGCAGGGAATTCTGGCGAAAAATGACAATTTTTCGCGATGGGCGGGTCGCCCCTACCCGCCACCCCACCCAAAATGAGAGAGCCGACAAAATATAAGACAAACATTGAAAGGGTATAATGACTTTATGGATATCAAAACGCAACTTAACGACTCGCTGAAAGATGCCATGAAAACTGGCGACGAACTGCGCAAGCGGACTGTGCGCATGGTGCTGGCCGCCATCAAGCAGGTTGAAGTGGACAAACGCACCACGCTCGATGATGCGGCCGTGATCGCCATCCTGCAAAAGGAGATCAAGAACCGCCGCGAGGCGCTGGAAGAGGCCCAAAAAGCCAACCGCGCCGGGCTGGCCGCCGAGGCCCAGGCAGAGATTGATGTGCTTAACGCTTTCCTGCCCAAAGGTCTGACGCCTGAAGAACTGGCCGCGCTGGTCGATGCCGCCATCGCCGAGGTGGGCGCCGCCGCCCCATCTGACATGGGCAAAGTGATGAAAGCGCTGCTGCCGCGCATTGCCGGGCGCACGCCCGGGGACCAGGTGAGCGCCGCAGTGCGGGAGCGGCTCAAGGGCTGATCCTGCTCATGGAAAATCCCCTGACCAAACGCGCTGGCATGTTCGTGCGCAGCCCCAACCTGTGGCTGGGACTCATCCTGTCCCTGGGCGGTGTGGCTGCTTTTGCGCTTTTGGTCGTCCCGCTTTCGCTCAATCCACAAGTCTTGCCACTGGCGGTGGGGCAGGTATCGCCCCAGGATTTACAATCCCCGCGTTCGCTCACTTTTGAAAGCAGCCTGCTGACCGAGCGCGCTCGTGAGGATGCCGAGCGCGCCGTTCCACTTTCTTTCTCGCCACCCGATCCCGCCATTGCCCGGCTCCAACTCGATAAATTGCGCGCCGCCTTGCAATTTATTTCCCAGGTGCGGCAGGACGAGTTTGCCACCCTGGCCCAAAAACAGTCTGACCTGGCTGCCCTGCAAGACCTCAACTTGCCGGCTTCCTCGGTGGAGGCTTTACTGGCGCTTTCCAACACCCGCTGGGATGCCGTCCAGCAAGAATCGCTCAGCGTGCTCGAACAGGTCATGCGCGCGCCCATACGCCCGGCCGATACGGAGAGCGTAACACGCAATATTCCGGCCCTGGTCAGTCTCAACTTGACCGAAGAACAGGCCCGTCTCACCTCCCAGTTGTCCTCCGCTTTTGTTGCGCCCAATAGTTACTACAGCGAGCAGTTGACCGAAGCGGCCCGCCTGGCGGCCCGTGAATCTGTGACCCCTGTCCAGCGCAAATTCATTGCCGGTGAAACAGTGGTGCAGCGCGGGCAGGTCATTACTGAAATCGACCTGGAAGCCCTGACCGAACTGGGGCTGATCCAGAATGAAATGCGCATCAACGATTATGTGGGTTCTGCCGCGGTGGTGGTCAGCATGATGGCTTTTGTGGCCATTTTCTCCATACGCCGGCGCACGTTCACCCTGTCCAACCTGCGCATGATATTGTTGGTTGTACTGCTCTTCCTGCTCTTTTTGCTGGCTGCGCGGGTGGTCATCCCCAACCGCACCGTCATCCCGTATCTCTTCCCCATCCCGGCATTTGGGTTGTTGGTGTCGCTGTTGGTGGGCAGTGAGATCAGCATGGTACTTTCACTGGTGCTGAGTGTGCTGGCTGCCTATGGGTTTCCCAACAGCCTGGATCTGACGCTTTATTACGCCCTCACCAGTTGGTGGGGGCTGCTGGCGCTCGGCCCCGGACGTCGCCTGGGGGTGTTCTTTCGTGCCGCCGGGGCCATTGCCGTGGCAGGCACAGCCATTGTCACTGCCTACCGCCTGCCCTTCAATGACCTGGACCTGATCGGGCTGGCCACCCTGGCCGGGGCGGCCATGGTGAACGGGTTGGCCTCGGCAGGCATCACCCTGTTGCTGCAGCATATCCTGGCCCAGCAGTTGGGATTGACCACAGCCCTGCAACTGCTCGACCTGGCCCGCCCTGACACCCCGCTGCTGCAATACTTCCTGCGTAACGCCCCCGGCACCTACCAGCACAGTCTGCAAGTCTCCAACCTGGCCGAACAGGCTGCCGAAGCCATCGGCGCTGATATGCTGCTGGTGCGGGTGGGGGCGTTGTATCACGATGTAGGCAAGGCGCTTAACCCGGCCTTTTTCATCGAGAACCAGATCCCTGGCAGCATCAATACCCACGACGACATCCCCCCCGAAGAGTCGTCCGCCATCGTGGTACGGCATGTCACCGATGGCGTGCAGGTCGCCAAAAAATACCACCTGCCCGAGCGCATCCGCGATTTTATTCTGGAGCATCATGGCACGCTCATCACCCGCTATCAGTACAACCGGGCTGTCGAACGTGCCGGGGGCGATAAATCCAAAGTTGACCCAGAACAGTTCCGCTACCCCGGCCCGCCGCCGCGCTCGCGCGAAACGGCCATCCTCATGTTTGCCGATGGGGTCGAAGCCCGCGCCCGCGCCGAGCGCCCCAAAGACGAAGAGGAACTGCGCAAACTGATCCGCACGGTGATAGATTTCTGCCAGCGCGAAGGCCAGTTGGACGACACCCGCCTGACCCTGCGCGACCTGCACCTCATCACCGAAGCCTTCGTTACAGCCCTGCGCGGCATCTATCACCCGCGCATCGAGTATCCCAAACTGCAAGATCGCGCCAAAAGCGCCACCCAGCCCGCAGAGAAAAAAAGGAAGCCATGATTTTTATCGACAAATACCAGACCGTCGATGTGCCGGTTACGCTAAACTTGCTCGAACAGGCCGCCCGCGCTGCCCTGGCGCACCAATCCGCCCCGCCGGATGCCGACCTGACCCTGGTGCTGGCCGACGACGCCCAATTGCACGCCCTCAACCGCGAATACCTGGGCGTCGATGCCCCCACCGACGTGCTCTCCTTCCCCGCCGACGAACCTGATCCCGACACCGGCGCCCCTTATCTGGGCGATATCCTCTTCTCGGTGCCGTATGCGGCCCGGCAGAGCGCCCAGGCGGGTAACACGCTCGATGCCGAACTGCAACTGCTGACGGTGCATGGTGTGCTGCACCTGCTCGGCCACGACCACGCCGAACCGGAAGAAAAGGCCCGCATGTGGCAGGCGCAAAGCGAGATCTTGGCCAGCCTGGGGCTGTCTGACGTGCAGATCCGCGACGCATAACCCGCCGCCATGGATTTCATCCGTTCGCGTATTGCCTCGTTTGGGCATGCCTTTCGCGGCTGGGCCTATGTGCTGCGCACGCAAAAAAACGCCTGGCTCCATTCGGTGGCGTCTGTGACGGTGGTGATCGTAGCGCTGTGGCTGCCCCTGCCCGCGCGTGATTGGGCCGTACTGGTGCTGGCTATTGCAATGGTCTGGGCGGCCGAGTTCATGAACACTTCCATCGAAGCAGTGGTCGATCTGGCCAGCCCGTCCCACCATCCGCTGGCCAAGGTCGGCAAGGATGTGGGCGCAGCCGCGGTGCTGATCGCGGCCGGGGGCGCGGTGCTGATCGGTTTACTCATCCTCGGACCGCCGCTGTGGGAAAAACTGGCGCGTTAAGCCGTTTTTCCGTCCTCCCTGTTTATCTTTTCACCAGCCCCTGTTCCCTTATCCCACTCCCCCAGGATTTCCCCATGTCCCCTCTTTCGTTCAAATTCGGCACAGTCGGTTCGCCCATGGGCACGCCCAAAAAACCGGGCGGC
This sequence comes from Anaerolineales bacterium, assembly GCA_034433165.1. Taxonomy (GTDB): domain Bacteria; phylum Chloroflexota; class Anaerolineae; order Anaerolineales; family Villigracilaceae; genus DAOUAP01. The sequence continues at coordinate 57,389 of DAOUAP010000023.1, forward strand.
AGCGTCGGCGCCATTGCGTTCAGCCAATCCATCGGGCTGGAAGCGCTCGAACTGGGCTGGGTGCAGTCGGTGCGCGTCACCGAAGTCACCTGCGCCGCCATCCGCGCGGCGGGTGAAGAGCACGCTGTCGGTCTGAGCGTGCATGCGCCTTATTTCATCAACCTGAATGCAAATGATGAAGAGTGGCCCAAATCCCGCAAACGCCTGATGGATGCGGCCCACTACGGCAACCTGGCCGGGGCTACCGACATCATCTTCCACCCCGGCTCGTACTTCGAAAGACCCGCGGCCGAGGTGCTGGCTGTGGCCATCCCGCGCCTGCAGGGCTGCGTGGATGAACTGCGCGCGGCCGAGAACCCGGTCACCTTGCGCCCCGAAACGATGGGCAAAAGCGCCATGCTCGGCTCACTGGAAGACACGCTGGAGATGGGCAAAGCCATTGCGGGCGTGGAACCCTGCCTCGATTTTGCCCACCTGCACGCCCGCCCCGGCGACGGATCGGTCAACACCTACGCGGAGTGGGCGGGTTATTTTGAGCAGTACCGCGCCGCCCTGGGCGCGGAGGCGCTCAAACGGCTGCACATCCACCTCTCGGGCATCGAGTACGGCCCCAAGGGCGAGAAGAACCACCTCAAGTTCGAAGAAGCCGACCTGGACCTGCACGCGCTCTTCCGCGCTCTCAAGGATGCCGGCTGCGGCGGGCGCATCCTGTGCGAAAGCCCCATCCTGGAAGAGGATGCGCTCTACATGAAGCAGGTCTGGCAGGAAGTGAGCGGGGAAGGATAGGAAAGAAAAAAAGATAGTGCCAGCAGGTCATGCCCCAGCGTGACCTGCTTTTTTGCACTACAATAGGGTTAAGGTTCACAAAATGTAACCTGCGCCTCCAAGAAGGGGTTGAACAGCATGAAACTTCAGTTAGCCCTTTTTGATTTGGTCGCCGCAAAAGTTTACCTTATGACTGGCCTTTTACTTCAAATGTACGGTAGAGAATGCCAGGGCTCTCTACCGTACAAAATGACCGAACGATAATTTTTCGCTTTTACTTGTCATTTCGAGCCGCGCAGCGGGGAGAAATCTTGCGCACATGTGGGAAGATTTTTCGCTGTCGCTCGAAATGACAAACTATCACGAAATTTGTCCGGTAGAGAATTTTCGGATAGGTTTTTATCCAATCCGTCGAACAGACGCTCTACCCAGCGCCAGCGGGTTGCCAGCACAAAGTTAAGGCACAGAAAGATCGTCCCCCAGAACCCCAGCGAGGTGCCTAGCTCGTAAAATGGCCCGACGGCTTCTTCGCCCGGGGCCACTGGCAGGGTTGGGTCGTAGAAAAACATTCCCCAGGCCAGGTTATAGATGGATGTAAACAGAACATACACTGCCATTCCGTAGATGACAAGCAGGATGGGCGGTGTGTGTTGCAGCCAAAGCTTGAGTTTGTTCATGTTTTTCCTGTGCTGTCCGGTTACGCAGGCTGTCGCGGCGATGTGTGCAGACGCGGGCGGGTTTAGAGCCCGCCTTCAGAATGTGGATCGCTTCGGGACTCAGCCCGTACGACTGGTAGACCAGCATGTCGCTCTGACGGTTGGTGGCCCTGGCTGGCGGGTCAGCTGGTCGTGCGCCCAGCCCGGGGGTTCGAACCACACCAACAGAAAGACCCTCTTGCGAGGGCCTTAGCTGGGGGCAATGGATTCGAACCACTACTAACTGATCCAGAGTCAGTCGTCCTACCATTAGACGAGCCCCCAAATCACAAGCGGGCAGTATTCTAACACGCCCGGACAAAACAGGCAAGGAAAATACCGCCGACTTAATCGCGATGACGAGCGGCCCGCCGGGTGTTATCCTCGATGTCGAGCAGGATGAGCAGGATCTTCGATGCCGTGAGCAAAACCACCAGCAGCATGGCGCCCTGGAATGGCTGCCCCATGTTGAAGATGAAAAAACTGAAATCGATGGGATAATTCCCCAACAATGCGCCCGAAATGTTCTGCCAGGTGCTGTACAACCACTGGACAAGGTAATAGGCAAAAATTACCCAGCCCAAAACAGCCGCCCAACTGGACAGGCGCAGCACGGCGGTCTTATCAAAGTATGTGCCCGGAAAGCCGGTATGCACAGCGGGGCTTGTTTTCATCGCATTCTCTCCTGCGTGTCAAAAGTTTTGTATAATAACAAATCAAGCAACGACAAAATGTGTTGAAATTATACGTCAAAAGGATATGTGATGGAATCCACCGAAACCTCCCGCCTGCCCCGGTTCATACGCGAGGCGGTCGCAGAAGACTTGCGAACCGGACGCTTCGATTATGTACGCACCCGCCTGCCCCCCGAGCCCAACGGATACCTGCACATCGGGCACGTCAAGGCCTTTCTCATCGATTACTTCGTTGCCAAAGAGTTCGGCGGCGAACTCTACCTGCGCTTCGATGACACCAACCCCGCCAAAGAGGGCACTGAGTATGTTGAAGCCATCGAAGACGATGCCCGCTGGCTGGGCATCGTGTGGGCCAAGGTCACCTTCGCCTCCGATTATTTTGACCTGCTCTACGATTGGGCCGTGCGCCTCATCAAAATGGGGTTGGCCTATGTGGACGACCAGACCCAGGAAGAGATGAGCGCCAGCCGCGGCACCATGCCCAAGGGCACCAAATGGAGCGAGACCGAGTCCGCGCTCAAACCCGGCGTCGATTCGCCCTGGCGCAATCGCTCCGTCGAAGAAAACCTGGACCTCCTCGCGCGCATGAAGCAAGGCGAATTCCCCGATGGCAGCCGCGTGCTGCGCGCCAAAATCGACATGGCTCACCCCAACATCCTGCTGCGCGACCCGGTCATGTACCGCATCATGCACGCGCATCACCACCGCACCGGCGACAAGTGGTGCATCTACCCCATGTACGACTGGTCGCACGGGCAGAACGATTCGATGGAAGGCGTCACCCACTCGCTGTGTTCGAACGAATACATCATCCACCGCCCGCTGTACGAATGGTTCCTGCAAAAGCTGGAAGCCTTCCCCTCGCGTCAGATCGAATTCTCGCGCCTCAACCTGACCTACGCCATGATGAGCAAGCGCAAAGTGCGCAAGCTGGTGGAAACGGGCGTGGTGCGCGGCTGGGATGACCCCCGCCTGACCACCCTGCGCGGGCTGAGGCGGCGCGGCGTGCCTGCCGAAGCAATCATTAACTTTGTGACCGGCACAGGTGAAACCAAGAACGACAGCTGGGTGGAAATGGCCCAGCTGGAAGCCGTCATCCGCGACAACCTGAACAGGCATGCCCTGCGCCGCATGGCTGTGCTGCGGCCGCTTAAACTGGTGATCGACAATTACCCCGCAGACCTGGCCGAGGAAATGGACGCCATCAACAACCCGGAAGACCCAACGGCCGGAACGCGCAAGGTGCCGTTCTCGAAGGTGTTGTACATTGAGCAGGACGACTTCCGCGAGACGCCGCCGCCCAAGTATTTCCGCCTGTACCCTGGCAACGAAGTGCGCCTGCGCTACGCCTACCTCGTCACTTGCACCAGTGTTGTCAAAGATGAAGCCGGCAACGTGGTCGAAGTCCACGCCACATACGACCCCGCCACCCGCGGCGGCGATGCCCCGGACGGCCGCAAAGTCAAATCCACCATCCATTGGGTTTCGGCAATGCACGCCAGGGCAGCCGAAGTGCGCCTGTACGACCAGCTCTTCACCGTCGAACAGCCCGATGACATCGACGATCTGGAGAGCATCATCAACCCCAACTCGTTGGAAGTGCTCGAGGCCTGTTTCGTCGAGCCTTCACTGGACACGGCCCAACCGGGCGAGCGATTCCAGTTCGAGCGCACCGGGTATTTCAGCGTAGACCCAGACTCCACGCCAGAGAAACTGGTATTCAACCGCACGGTGTCGCTCAAAGACACATGGGCGAAGGAACAAAAGAAGGGTTAAAAGCAAGGGCGAGTCACTGGCTCGCCCTTTTCGTTTTCCGGTTTTCGCTACATCGTCTCCAGCAGCCGGATGGCAGCGCGGATGCGCGCCAGCACTTTCTCGCGCCCCACAATCTCCATGCTCTCGAAAAGCGGCGGGCTGACGACCTGCCCAGTGACTGCCACACGCAGGATGCCAAAAACCTGGTTGGGGTTCAGCCCCAGTTCTTCCACGAGGGCGCGTAGCGGCGGCTCGGCTTCGGCGTGTGTGATCGCTGGCAGACCAGACAGGATGTCGTGCGCCCGGTTGGCGATGGCGGCCGAATTAGCGGGCGTGAGCCCTTTGGCCACCAGGTCGGCCGGGTTGGGTGAGACGGACTCTTTGAAAAACCAGCCCGCAAACGGAATGCAGTCGTCCAGCGTCACCAGGCGTTCGCGGATGAGGGGGGTCACTTTCAGCAACGTTTCGTCATCCACGGTGTACCCCTCGGCGGCAAAGAAAGGCTTGAGCAGGGGCGCCAGCGTGGGGGTGTCGAGCAGGCGGATGTGGGTCCCGTTGAAATGATCGAGTTTGGCGAAGTTGATGGCGGCCGGGGAGGCTGTCAGGTGCTCGATGTCGAAGCGCTGCACCATCTGGTCGAGGGTCATTACGTCATCTTCCGCCACGCCCCAGCCCATCAGCACGATCCAGTTCAGCACACCTGCGGGGATGTACCCCAGCTGCTTGAGGTCGGTGACGAAAATGGAATGCCCGTCGCCAAGCGCCGCCGCCTGCTCGCGTTTGGACATCTTGCCCTTGCCGCTCGGTTTAAGGAATACGGAAAGGTGCATCCAGACTGGCTCGGGCCAACCCAGCGCACGAATGATGTTAACGTGCAGCGGGAAGGTGCTGAGCCACTCGGAGCCACGGATGACGTGCGTGACCTTCATCTCGAAGTCGTCTGTCATGGCTGCCAGGTGATAGGTAGGCAGCCCGTCTGACTTGATGATGATGGCATCGTCCAGTTGGGCGTTCTCCCAGGTGATCTCGCCGCGCATGTGATCGACTGCCCGGGTCTGGCCCTCGGTGGGCATCTTGAAGCGAATGACGTGCTTTTCGCCCGCATCCACGCGGCGGCGGGCTTCGGCGGGGTCGAGTTGGCGGCACAGCCCATCGTAGCGCGGCGTCTGTTTTTGCTTTTGCTGCTCTTGGCGCACTTTTTCGAGACGGTCGGGGGTGCAAAAACACGGGTAGGCATGTCCGCGTGCGACCAGTTCGTTGGACCATTTTTGGTAAATTTGCTGGCGCTCGGTCTGGCGGTAGGGGGCGTACGGTCCGCCGACATCGGGTCCTTCATCGTAATGGATGCCCAACCAGCGCAGGCCGTTGATCAATTCCTGTTCGGCGCCTTCCACGAAACGTTTGCGGTCGGTATCTTCGATACGCAAAATGAACTGTCCCCCGGTGCGGCGGGCCAGCAGGTAGCAGTACAACGCAGTCCGGGCGCTGCCCAGATGCATGCGTCCGGTGGGGGAGGGGGCAAAACGAACGCGAACAGGTTTTAGATCCAAAACGAGCCTCCAGGTTTAAAAAAATAATCGCGTGAAGGCCAATTCTACCGCCATTCGCGCGATTCCATGGAATATGCTGGTGTGCTCAAAATTCCAGGGGCTTGTGCCGCACCACCACACTTTCCACCAGCCCGATGGCCGCCATGAGTGAGACCAGGCCCGAGCCGCCATAGCTGATGAATGGCAGCGGCAGCCCGGTGACTGGGATGAGGCGCAGGTTGACCGCAATGTTGACGGCCGCCTGGAAAAAGATGAGCATGCCCACGCCATAGGCGATCAGCGAACCGTAGGTATCGCGGGCCAGGCGGGCCGCCCGCAGGCAGCGGTAAACGATGAAAGCCAGGAGCAGCATCATCAACACTGTGCCCACAAAACCGAACTCGGAGGCTGTGGAGGAGAAAATAAAGTCGGTGTGGCGCACTTTCAAGAAGCGCAATTGCACCTGGGTCGATTGCCCGTACCCCTCACCCAGCCAGCCGCCGGAGCCAATGGCGATGAGGGCTTGCTGAACGTTGTATGTGGCGCCATAACTGGCGTTGGGATCGGGGAAAAGGAAGGTGAACACGCGCTGGCGTTGGTATTCTTCCAGCGGGGAGAAAGGCGCGAACAAGCCGATCAGCACCAGCACCAACCCAATGCCCGCGAAGGCAAGCAGGTGCTCCAGCTTCAGCCCGTTGATCCAGATCATCAGGAACCAGAGGACCAGCACTACCAGGGTATTGCTCAGGTTGGGCTGGACGAAGATGAAAAAGGCAATCCCCAATGCCACCAGCAGGCTGCGGCCGATCCAATACAGGTCGCGCGGGGCGTTGAGGGTGCGCTCGAAGTAATAAGCCATCGCGAGGATGGCGACGATTTTGGCCAACTCGGTTGGCTGGATGGAGATGAGCCCGGTCTCGAGCCAGCGGGTGGCGCCAAAGCTGGCCTGCCCCAGCACGAACAACGTGGAGAGGAAAATGAGGGTCACCACGTAAATAGGGCGGATGAGCCCGGCCCAAAAACGGTAGTCGATGGCCGCAAAGAGGATGATTACCACCAACCCAATGCCAATGAAGATGATTTGCCGCGGTACAACGGTAGCCAAAATCTCGTTGCCGGCAATGGCAGAACGGATCATGGCTACGCCAAATGCATTGGCCAAAATGACCGCCCCCAACAGCCAGAAATCAAAGTGTCGCCAGTTTTCGCCTCTAGTCATAAACCTGTCTGCTCCCTGTTTCACAGGCAGGGCACCCACCAGTAAAGAAAATCAATTGCCGCGCCGGCGGTTCTTCGCAGCCCGCAACGGAATGTCGGCTACCAGGCGCTGTTCGCGCCCTTCATGTTCCATGGAAATATGCACTGTCGAAGGGTCGACATCTACGTGCCGCGAAATGACGGCAATGATCTCATCCTTCAACGCTTCGAGCATGGCCGGGGAGATGTCGGTGCGGTCGTTGATGAGCACCAGTTGCAAGCGCTCTTTGGCGCTGGCAGCGCTTTTCTTGCCAAAAATGCGTTCCAGCATCGAGGGCATGGTTACTTCCTCCCGGTCAGGTCGCGCAGGCGGTCCCACAAACCACGGTTTTCAAGGTCGAGGAAGGGCACCTGTTCACCATTGAGGCGGCGCGCAATGTGCTGGAAAGCCAGCCCGGCCTTGCCTTTGCCATCCAACGTGAGCGGTGCGCCCCGGTTTGAGGCGACGATCACATTCTCATCTTCCGGCACGATGCCGAGGATGTTAATTCGCAGCAGGTCGTACACATCCTCCACTGAGAGCATATCGCCGCGCTTGATCATGTTCATGTTGACGCGGTTGATGATGAGCAACGGGGCGGGTTTTTCTTCGGCTTCGAGCAGCCCCACGACCCGGTCTGCATCGCGCACGGCAGACATTTCCGGGTTGGTGACCACCAGCACCCGGTCGGCTGGGGCAATTGCGTTGCGAAAACCGCGCTCGATCCCGGCCGGAGAATCGATCAGCACCCAGTCCACCTCCTCGCGCAGTTCGGTGCATAGTCGAATCATGTCGCTGGGTGATACGGCGCTTTTATCGCGCGTTTGCGCTGCCGGGATGAGGAACAACTCCGGCAGGCGTTTGTCGCGGATCATGGCCTGGCGGGTGCGGCAGCGGCCTTCGACAACATCCACCAGGTCGTACACGATGCGGTTTTCCAGCCCCATGACCACATCCAGGTTGCGCAGGCCAATATCGCCGTCAATACACACTACTTTCTGTCCGGTTGAGGCCAGTGCCACGGCAATGTTTGCCACCGCTGTGGTTTTGCCAACCCCGCCTTTTCCCGATGTTACTGTGATCACTTGAGCTGTCATGGTGTCATCCCGTTTGGTTAGTCTGCCTGCCAGGGTTCGGCCTGCAAGCGCCCGTCTTTGATTTTCACAACTTCAGGGGTCGATTTGCCATGCCGCTTGGGTGTGATGGCAATCTCTTCGGCGATGCGCAGTTGGGTGGGTGACAGGTCGAGCGCGCATACCACCGCCTCGCGGTTGCCCTGCGCCCCGGCATGCACCACGCCACGCAGCCGCCCCCACACCACAACGCTGCCACCTGAAACGATCTCAGCGCCGGGATTGACATCACCCAGCACCACCACGTGCCCCGGGTGTTCGACCCTGACACCCGAGCGCAAGGTTTTTTGCACCCACAGGGGGGTGTCTTCGCGCGGCGGTTCTGCAGCCGGGGCGGGGCGCGCGGGTTCCGTTTTGGGTTTAGCAAGGCGGGTGGCCAGCCCCAGCATTTGCGCGGTGGATTCGGTCAGATTCGATTCGCTCACCACGGCCCACAAGGTGATGCCTTTCTCGGAGAGGGCGTCGCGCAGGGCTGCCAGGTCGTTGACATGCAGCGGCAGTGTTCCAACATCCAACGCCACGCGTGCGCCATTAAAAAAGGCCTGCTGGCTTTCAACCTGGGCGAACAAGGCCGCGCTTAAGTCCTTCCAGGGCGCGCTGCCCAGGGTGATGAGCAGTCCGTCGCGTATGCCTTTGATCTGGAGCAGGTTGGGTTGACTCATGCGCTGCCTGTGTGAAAATTTAAGAAATTATACCCGTGCGAGGCTCAATTTGTGCAAATGGCGAAGCAACAGTTATGCTTCACCCGCCAGGCTGGGCTTGGGCAATATCGATGGCTTTAAGTTCAAAGTAGGCGTCGATGATGTAGCGCACAATGGGGCCTGCCACGCTGGCGCCTTCACCGCCATTGTAGGCAAATGCCACCACCACAATCTCCGGGTCGTCGTAGGGGGCGTAGGCCAATGTCCACGAATGCGTGGGCCAGGCGCCAAACGCGCAGCGATTGTTTTTGAGGGCCACATCATCACAATACTCGGCGGTGCCGGTTTTTCCGGCTACGGCAATGGGTTCACCTGCAAAAACCTTGTTGAGGGTGCCGCGCGCATCCAGCACAGCCAGGCGCATGCCCTGCTGCACACTCTCGACCACCCACGGCTGCACGGTTTTGAAGCCCCCGGTTTCGCGGCAGAAGTCGCCCTGGCATTGCCAGTCTTTGATCACCGGTTCGACCGTAAAGTCCCATTTCAACTGCGGGGAGAAGGGTGTCACCACGTTGCCTTCACTGTCCACAATCTCGCGTACCATGGTGGGCTGCATCAGTTTGCCATCATTGGCCAGGGCCGCCGCAGACATGAGCACCTGCAACGGAGTCGACAACACGTAGCCCTGGCCCACGCTGGCAATGTAGGTGTCGCCTGTAGACCAGTTTTCGCCCTGGTTGATGCGCTTCCACTGCGGGGTGGGGATCAGCCCATCCTGCTCGCCGGGCAGTTCGACGCCCGAAACCTCGCCATAGCCGAGGGCGCGGGCATACTCGAAGAGCCGGTTGGGACCCAGCCCGGTGGGGATCTCATCCTGGTACCCGCCGCCCAGTTTGTACAGGCAAACATTGCTGGAGTAGGCAATACAGCGCAGGAAGTCGATGGTGCCAAAGCCTTCGGGATTCTTGTCAAAAATCCAGTCCACAAAGGGGCGCTCGCGGCCGGGATCGTTGGGGGAAAACTTTTCGGTGAGGATGAGCTGCCCCGGCGCCTGGACGGTCTGGTTGAGGGTCACCACCCCTTCGTTGAGCGCGCCCAGCGTGGTGGCAAGTTTGAAGACTGACCCGGGCGGGTATTCGGTGGAGATGGCGGTATTGAGCAGCGGGCGGCGCGGGTCTTCGGCCAGCTGCCGGTAATAATAAGCCGGGATGAAGCGCGCCAGGCGGTTGTTCTCGTAAGTGGGCCAGTTGACCATGGCGAGGATTTCGCCTGTTTTGGGGTTCATGGCTATCGCCACGCCACTGGAAATGCGCAACTCGCCGGTGTTTCCATAGTAAAAGCGGTTCCAGCCGGTTATTTCGCCAACCAGCGCCGCTTCGGCGGCTTTTTGCAGGCGGGTATCGAGGGTGAGCACCACGTTCAGCCCTGGCTCTGGCAAGACGGGTGCTTCCAGGTTGCGCAGGATCTGTCCGGCTACATCACGTTCGATCACGCGCCGCCCGTTCTGTCCCAGCAGTTCGTCGTTGAACCAGGCCTCGATGCCCGAATAGCCCACTTTGTCGCGCCGCGGCACAAACCCACGCTCGCGGTAAGATTGCTCTTCGCGGGCCGGAATGGGTCCCAGGAAACCAATGACATTGGATGTGAGCGAACCGGTGGGGTAGTCGCGCACAGGTTCGATCTCCACGCCCAGACCGGGCATGTCCACAGCCATTTCGCGCACGGCGCGGGCAATGGCTTCATCCACATTGCATTTCAATTTGACCGGGTTGTATGGCGCCAGTGAATCGCCTAGTTCTACAAGTTGGGCAATACCCGGGCCAGGCGCACACTCGGCAAAACTTTTGGCCTCTTCCACCGTGCCCTGGCTGACCGGTACATCGATGATGGACGAGATGCGCCGATAGATTTCCTGCACATCGGCGTCATCATCTGGCAGTGTGGCCGGGGTGATCACCACGTTGTAGGATGCCACATTCCGCGCCAGTACGAACCCGTTGCGGTCATAGATGATTCCGCGCTGGGATGGATCGTAAATGATGCTGGTGCGGTTTTCAACGGCCTGGGCCGCCCAATTGGCGTACTCCAGCACTTGCAGGTTGAACAGGCGCAAGATCAGGATGACCAGCGCCACCGCAGCCACACCATAGACAAAGTAAAGCCGCCAGGCGTCAAATTTAGGCGCGAGCGGGTTGGTGGTATCGCTGACACTCATATCATTCGCTCCACATAAAATAACCAGTTGGCCAGGTCTCGTACCAGCGTGTAAGCCGGCACTGCCAGGATCATGTTGATGAATAAACTGGGCAGTGTGACCAGGCTGAAGGTTGCCTCGACTGGCATGGCGGTTCCGGACAACCATAAACCAATAAATGTGCTGCCATGCACCAAAAGTGTACCGGCAAACGTAACCAGGAACATTGCCAGGAGGGGCGACTCCCAGACCCTGCGTTGCACCAGGCGCGCCAGCCCAACCACGCCCAGGTACCCGGCCAGTATAGACCACAAAGGCGCACCGGAGATGAACCCCATGCCCAGCCCGCCGATGATACCCCAGTGCCATGCCATGTGAGCATTTTTGTGCAAAGACAGCCCGGCCAGAAACAGCAAGAGCAGGTCTGCAAAGCCCGAAAGCAGCGTAAGCCGGCTTGCCACTGCCGATTGCAGCACCAAGACCAGCAGCAAGATCGGGAAAGCCACCAGGTTCTTCATGGGGTAAGCGACGGGATGAGCGGGCTGATATCCACCGGGCGGAAGTTGACGATCACCAGAACGATATTCAGGCGGTTGAAATCGACCACCGGCTGCAAAGTGGCCTGCTGGAACAGGTCTGCCTCGCGTTTGCGCACATTCAGCACCTGCCCCACCAGCAGGTCGGCCGGGTACCCCCCGCCCAGCCCGGAGGTGACAACCACATCACCTGGCTGCACGGTGACGTCTTGCGAGATCATGTCGATGGAAACATCCCCCGAAACCGAGCCGAGCAGCATGGCATCGGTTTCGGCGTTTTGCAGGCGTACGTTAACAGCCGAGGCCGGGTCGGTGATGAGTTGGACACGCGCCGCACTGCCGATGACCGCATCTACGCGCCCTACCAAACCCTGGTTGGTGACCACCGGCATGCCGCGCCGAATCCCATCATTGGCGCCAACATCTATGATGATGTACTGCAAAAAGGGGCTGGGATCGCGCCCAATGACGGTTGCGGCTTTGTAGGTGCTCTCAGGGTTGGCGCGCGAAAAGGCCACCAACGCCGCCAGCGATTGTGTCTCGGCTACTTGCTGTTGTAATTCGATGATCTGGGTTTGCAGTCCAGAAATTTCGGCGCGCAACTGGGCGTTTTCCTGGCGCAGTGAGGCTACATCGCGAGGCACAGTCAGGAATTCCTGCACTGCCACAAAGCGCGTGGAAAACCAGGCCTGCGCCGAAACCAGCGCGCCGCCTGCCACATTGGAAATGGGCCCAAAATAGCCACCCAGGGCCAGGGCCAAAATGCCGGTAATGACCAGCACCAAAATGGTCGTTTGTAAAGAATTGGAAGGGGGTTCTCTCATGACTTTCAGCCGTTAAATACACATCGCCCAACGCAGCAACGCGGGCGGCGCCGCAACGGCTTATGGGCGATGGCGGGTGCTGCCGCGTTCCAGTCCAACCAGGTAGCGGCGCATAAATTCAAAATCATCCAACACCATGCCCGTGCCGCGCACCACGCAAGTCAGCGGGTCTTCTGCCTGCCAGACGCGCAGGTTGAGTTCGTCTGAAAGGCGGTCGGTGAGGCCGAGCAGCAGCGCGCCGCCGCCAGCCAGGCAAATGCCGGTATCCATCAGGTCGGCTACAATTTCCGGCGGAATCTCATCCAATGCGTCGCGGATGGTGTCGATGATCACCTGCACCGAGCCTGAGAGCGCCTCGCGCACTTCGACCGAGGAGACCTCGACCGATTCGGGCAGGCCGGTCACCAGGTTGCGGCCGCGCACTTCCATGGTTTTTTCGCTGGGCAGCGGGTAAGCCGAGCCAATTTGCATTTTGACCTGTTCGGCCACGCCCTCGCCCACCAGCAGGTTGTATTTGTTCCGTAAGTAGGCAATGACATCCTGGTTCATCTCGTCGCCGGCAACGCGCAAGGAACGGGATGCCACCACACCACTCAGCGACATGACGGCCACCTCAGTAGTGCCGCCGCCAATGTCGACGATCATCGAGCCGCGCACCTCACTGACGGGCAGCCCGGCCCCAAGCGCCGCCGCGATTGGCTCTTCGATGAGGAAGGCTTCACGCGCCCCGGCCGACATGGCTGCATCGTACACGGCCCGTTTTTCAACTTCGGTGACGCCTGCCGGGATGCCCACCACAATGCGCGGGCGCGGCAACGGCACAATGCTTTGTTCATGCACTTTGCCGATGAAATATTCCAGCATGATCTGGGTGATATCGAACTCCGAGATGACGCCATCGCGCACCGGTCGTACTGCCACCATGCTGCTGGAAGTGCGCCCCATCATCTCTTTGGCCTCGAGCCCGATGGCCACTGGCGTGCGGGTGCGTTTTTCAATGGTGACCCACGACGGCTCGTTGATGACAATGCCTTTGCCGCGCACATACACCAGGGTGTTGGCGGTGCCAAGGTCAATGCCAATGTCGAGTGAAAAAAGGCCAAGCAGCCAGTTGATAGGGTTGAAAGCCAAGCAGTGCTCCAAAGTCTCCCGGAATTTTCCCCGGAGATTATACCATGAGCATTACGGCGGGCTTTTTGGGGTGAGCGCGTAACAAATTGCGCCCAGTGGGGTTATAGAGTACCAGACCAATTTACACAAGGAGGAACCATGTCTAAAATTGCCCTGCTTACCGATAGCACTTCTTACCTGCCCGCCGAGTTTGTGAAGAAGCACAACATTACCATTTTGCCCCAGGTGGTGATTTGGGACGGCGTGACCTACGAAGACGGCGTGGATATTCAGCCCGATGCATTCTACATGCGCCTGAAGACCGCCAAGAACATGCCGACCACCTCACAGGTTTCAATTGCCAAAATGCAGCAAACCTTTACGCGCTTTTTAGACGAAGGCTACGAAGTGATGGGCATTTTCCTTTCTGAGAAGCTTTCTGGCACCATGCAGTCGGCTTTGCAAGCCCGCGACAGCCTGGAAAGCGGTAAAGAAAAGGTCCATATCATCGATTCTGGCACCACCATCATGGCGCTTGGGTTCCAGGTGCTTTCGGTGGCGCGTGCCATCGAAAGTGGCGCTGGCATCGACGGCGCCAAGACCGTGGCCGAGGCGGGGCGGAAATCGAGTGGTGTCTTTTTTGCGGTGGATACGCTGGAATTTCTGCACCGCGGCGGGCGCATTGGCGGTGCGCAGCGCTTCATTGGCTCTGCGCTCAACCTCAAACCGATCTTGACGGTCGCCAATGGACGTGTGGAACCGGTGGAGCGCATTCGCACCAAGACGAAGGCTCACGACCGCATCATCGAACTGGTGGTCGAGCAGTGCAAGGGCAAATCGCCCATCCGCATTGCGGCCCAGCATGCCGCGGCTGAGGAAGACGCCAAGGCGCTGCTGGAAAAGATCAAATTGCAGTTGGATGTAACTGAAACCATGATCGCCCCGGTCAGCCCGGCGGTGGGCACGCATGTGGGTCCCGGCACTGTGGCGCTGGCCTTTATGGCGGGCATGTAAACTTCAGCGGCTGTAAAGACTGTGCCGACCGCTCCCGCGAGGACAAACCTTGCGGGAGCGGTTGCTTTTGTAAAACTCAGTCATTCAAAACATACTTTTCGACTTTTTTCTGGTTGGTGGTAATGTACAACCGCCCCTGATCATCGAATGCCAGCCCATAGGCAAAATAAGAGACATCAATGACATTGATATAACGCCCATCATTTTCAAAAACCTGCACCCCCTGCGAGTCGCTCACAAAGATGCGCCCCTTTCCATCCACTTCAATGACATGCGGCGCGCGGAACTGGCCGGGCTGGTCGCCGCCGCTGCCAATGCGGTTTTTGAACTTGCCATCGGGTCCGTAAACAAACACGGAATCATTAAATCGGCCAAGCACATACAGGTTGCCCAGCCCGTCCACGGCGATGTGGGAGCTCAATTCCGAGTCGTTGCTGACGCTCGATACGGCTGCTTCCAATACGCGCACCGGCTGGAAATCGGCGGTGTACCAGACGATATCCTCACCGCGTGAAATGGCCACCAGGCTGCCATCGGCGGCGAGGTCGATGCTGTCAATATAGCCGCGCTCGGGCGCTTCGATCTCACCCAGCGGTTGCCCGTTTGCATCAAAAAGCAGGATCTTTCCAAAGACGACCACGTACACCCGGCCGCTGCGGTCGGCGGCCAGGTCAAGAATGTAAGGGTCGCTTTCCCCGGTGATAATCCACTGTGTGAGGAAGTTGCCCTGCGCATCGAAAGCCTGTATGCGCCCGCCATCATGCTCGCCAACATAGATGTTTCCCGAAACCGGGTCCACAGCAATTGAACGCACATCGCCAAAAAGGCCGGGGCCGGTACCCTCGCCGCCAAACGATAATTCCTGGCGGGCAAAACCAGACAAACCGGGGATTTCTACGCCCGGAATGTCCAGGTTTTCGGGATCGACGCCTGCCTCGCGGAAAAAATCTTCCGCCGCTGTGAACGAACCCACGCCAAAGATCGCCAGCGGGGCCAGCACCATGGCCACCAACCCGCATAAAGCCAGCAACGTGATCACGCATCCCAGCCCGCCGATGCCCCCGCGGGTGCGGGGCGCCTGGGGTGGCGCTGGCGGCGGTGGGGTGCTGGACATGCCCGCAACCCGGCTGGAACTTATCCCCGTCAGCATCACCGGCCGCCCGGCTGCCAGTGCATTGACCGATTGGCGGGCGGAATTTTCATTCGCGCCAGTAATTTCACGGTAGAGTGCCACGGCTCGCTCGGTTTCACCGGCTTCGGCCAGCTGTTTCACCTCGTTGATGCGGCGTGCCTGCTGCACCAACCTGCCCATATCGCCCATGCCGCTCAGGGTAAAGTTATCGTGGGTCGAAGAAAATGTGGGCCGCGCACGCAGGTTTTCGGGCACAATGACCGAACTGTTGCAATACGGGCAGCGGATGATGGGGTCGTGGCCCTGGTAGTCGAGCGGCGCTCCGCAGTTGGGGCAGTTGAATGAAGTGGGCATCAGTAACCTCCGGGCTTTGTTTGAACATAACACTCTTATTTTAGAGAGTTTTTGTCTACATTTCAACCATCAAACACCGGTCTGAAAAATACCAGCCCGCGTTAATTCTGATAGGCCCTGATAGCCACTCGGTATAAAATATTCGTAACAGGAGATACCTTATGCGCCCCGTTGCCATCATTGGGATTGGACAAACTCAGATCGACGAACACTGGAATTATTCACTGCGCGAGTTGGCCGGCTTTGCCACGCTGGACGCGATGACCGACGCTGGGCGTGAAGGCGCAGACGGCATTTTTGTGGGCAACATGCTCTCTGGCATGGTGGACAAGCAAAACAGCCTGGGCATCATGATCGCCGACTGGGTGGGCAACCGTGGACGCGACGCCGTCAAGATCGAGGCAGCCTGCGCCTCGGGGGCGGCGGCCTTTCGCTCGGCGCTGATGGCGGTGGCCTCTGGCGAGATGGATTCCGCCATTGCGGTGGGCGTCGAAAAGATGACCGACGTTCACCCCAAGGATGTGACCGCCGCGCTGGCCACGGCCGCCGACGCCGATTTCGAGGTGGAGCAGGGCGTGTCGTTCGTGGGGCTCAACGCGCTCATCATGCGCCGCTACATGTACGAGTACGGTTGGAAGCACATCGACTTTGCGCCCTTCTCCATCAACGCACACGAGAACGCCATGCACAACCCGTACGCGCGCCTGCACGACCGCATTACGGCCGAGCAGTTCGAAAAGTCGAGCATGGTGGCCACGCCGGTCAACCTGCTGGATGCCTCGCCCATCGGCGATGGGGCCGCGGCGGCCTACATTGTGCCGCTGGAAGGGCTGACGCGTGGCGCGGCGCCGCTCATTCGGGTGGCGGGCTCGGCGGCTGCCACCGATTCAATCGCCATCCACGACCGCAGGGACCCGCTCTTCCTGGCGGCGGCGTATCAGTCTGCAAAGCAGGCCTATGCCCAGGCCGGGGTGGGGCCGGGGCAGGTGGATGTGTTTGAGCTGCACGACGCCTTCTCGATCATGTCGGCGCTTTCGCTGGAGGCGTGCGGCTTCGCGGAGCGCGGCCAGGGCGTGCGCCTGGGACTGGATAACGAGATCACACCCGCGGGGCGCGTGCCCATCTGCACCCGTGGGGGGTTGAAGGCGCGCGGGCACCCGGTGGGGGCCACGGGCATGTACCAGATCGTGGAAGTCGTCCAGCAGTTGCGCGGTGAGTGCGGCCCCACCCAGGTGGACGGGGCGCGCGTGGGCATGGCGCAGAACATTGGCGGCAGCGGCGCGACCATCCTCACCCACATCCTGACTGCGGCATGACATTTGTCAGACAAACGGTAATTATTTTGTGATGAATGTCTGTTGAAATGGCGCCAGGGTTGGCCTATACTTTTATTTAAGTTGCGTGTATAGGAGGCCGTATGAAGGAGAGACGTGCATCTGAACGTCATGATTTTCATTACTATATGCCGGTAACAGATGACAGCACCAACCGCACCCTGGGGCACATGGCTGACGTGAGTTCGAACGGGTTCAAGCTGGATAGCAGCCAGGAACTGCCAGTGGGACGCGATTTTAGGCTGCGCTTGGATTTGGAACGGGATGTCTCGAACAAGCCGTTCATCTCGTTTGTGGCGCGTTCGCGCTGGTGCGCGCCCGACCGTTTTGCCCCAGCCGTCTATAATGTGGGGTTCGAGATCGTGAACATGACCAGCACTGATATTGGCATTTACCGGCAAATGGTGCAGAAATACGCTTCATAAGGATACGTGAATATGGATAAATCCGCCGGGGGTGCATCGCGCTTCTGCTGCTAACCATTATTCGCGTTAAGGACAGTGTCTTTCGTTTTTTCCTCCCGGCTGCGCGCCGGGAGTTTTTGTTTGCGGCAGGTGTGATTTTTTTAACCGCGAAGAACGCGAATTTTGCAAATGACGCAAATTTTTGCCGCGGAGGCATGGAGTCCGCTGGGTTTTTTAACGCCTTCTCCGCGCTCTCTGCGGTTAATTTTTGTTTACGCTCACTCAACCTCGCGCGCACTAACGTATAATTGAACGCATGGCACAAAAAATCATCCGTTTCCTCATTCGCCTCATCCTGCCGCTCATCGCGCGCGTGGAACTGCACGGGCTGGAGAACCTGCCCAAAACGGGCGGGTTCGTGATCGCCGCCAACCACCTGGGGCGGCTGGATACGGCCATCCTGTTCTACGCGGTGGACCGCGAGGATGTCATCCTGCCGACCGCCGAAAAGTATAAGAATCACTGGCTGTACGGACGCCTGACCCGCGCCGTGGGCGGCTTTTTCATCGACCGCTTCAACCCGGATATCAGCGCCGTGCGCGAGGTGCTGCGGCGCATGAAGAACGGCGGCGTGCTGGTGATCGCGCCGGAGGGCACGCGCTCGAAGACCCGCTCGCTGCAGGAGGGCAAGCCGGGCGTGGTCTTTTTTGCGGCCCGCACGGGCGTGCCGGTGGTGCCGGTGGCCATGACGGGCACCGAAGACAGACTGGTGGCCGGCAACCTCAAAAGCCTGCGCCGCACCCACATTGTGATACGCGCCGGGGAGCCATTCACGCTGGCGGCCGCGCGCGGTGAACGCCGCGAGGCACTGTTGCAACAGCAGACGGATGAGATCATGTGCCGCATTGCCGTCATGCTGCCCGAAAGTTACCGCGGCGTGTACGCCGGTCACCCGCGCGTGCAGGCGTTGGAAGCGAACTGACATGCAAGCCTTCGTCCGCAAGCTGATTCGCTTTATCGTCAACCTGATCGCCGAGGTAAAAGTGACCGGCGCAGAGAACGTGCCGCAGACCGGCGGCATGGTGGTGGCCTCGAACCATATCGGCATCATAGACATCGTCATGTTCCACTACGTCTTCGACCGCATGGATATGTTCATCCCGGTCGCGGAAAAGTGGGAAAAGCACGGCTGGATCCGCTGGCTGGCGCGGCAGTTGAACTTCATCTTTGTAGATCGCTTCAACCCGGACCTGAAAGCGATGCGCAGGATGATCGGGCTGATGCAGGACGGCAACGCGCTGGTGATCGCCCCGGAGGGCACGCGCTCGCGGGTGGGGGCGCTGATCGAGGGCAAGCCGGGGGTGGCCTTCCTGGCGGCCCGCAGCGGGTTCCCGGTGGTGCCGGTGGCCATCACGGGCACCGAGGACAAGGTCATCCTGGGCAACCTGAAGCGCTTCAAAAAATCGCCGGTCACGCTGACAGCCGGGATTCCCTTCACCCTGCCGCCGCTGCCGCCCAGGGAGCGCGATGCCCGGCTGCAGGAATACACCGACGAGGTGATGTGCCAGATCGCCGCCCTGCTGCCCGAACACTACCGCGGGCTGTACGCGCCGCACCCGCGCACACAGGCGTTGACAATCGGAGGAATGGCGGAACCCCCATGGAAATCTTCCTGACCCTTGTTTTGTTTGTGGTCGCGCTGGTGCTGTTCTGGCAGTCTGGACGTCAGCGCAAGCAGGCCGGGCTGCCTGGCGGGCGCATCATTTACACGGATACGCGCGCCTGGGGCAAGGTGGACAAGCCGCTCTATGATGTGAAGACCGGGCTGACCGGCAAACCAGACTACCTGGTGGAACAAAATGGATCCATCATCCCCGTCGAGGTCAAGAGCGGACGCGCCCCTTCGGCCCCGTATGACAGCCATATTTACCAGGTGGCGGCCTACTGCCTGCTGGTGCACAAAACCTACGGCAAACGCCCGCCCTACGGCATCATTCACTACAAAGAACGCGACTTTGCGGTGGATTACACCCCCGAACTGGAACAAGCCCTGCGCGATACGCTTGATGACATGCGCCGTGACGAACACCGCAGCAACGTACCCCGCTCGCACGATCTGCCCGCCCGCTGCGCCCGTTGCGGATTTCGCGTCACGTGCGACCAAAGTCTGGCAGACGGATAGATGCTGAATGCCCTAATCGCTTATAATTAGAACAAATGGCAGAAAAATTCATTCCCCGGCGCATCGTAGTCACCACGCATCCCAAATTGCCCGCCGCCATAGCTGAGGCTGCTGCTATGGCCGGTTACCTGCAAGAGACTGGCTGCCCGGCGCCTCACGGCTCACTCAACGATGAAGACCTGCGCAAGCGCATCAAACAGCGCGACTTCGACATGCTGGTAGCCGTGGGAGGTGATGGCACAATGCTGCGCGCTGCCCAACTGTGTGCCCCGTTGGGCGTGCCCATTTTAGGCATCAACCACGGGCGGCTGGGATTTTTGTTCCAGGCATTACCTGCGGGCTGGCGGCAAATGTTCGAGGCCCTCTTTGCCGGAGAGGGCTGGATCGAACGCCGCATGATGCTCAAAGTGCAGCACATCCGCGCGGGCGAACTGCTTGGCTCCTGGCACGCCCTCAACGATGCCGTCGTCAGCCGTGGGCAGTACATCCGCCCGGTGCAGCTCAGCGCCAGCGTGGATGGGCTCATGCTCACTACCTACGTCGCAGACGGGTTGATCGCCGCCACGCCCACCGGTTCCACCGCTTACGCCCTGGCCGCGGGTGGGCCCATCTTGCCGCCTGAGCTGCGCAACATCCTCATTGTCCCCATTGCCCCCCACTTGAGTGTGGACCGGGCCGTGGTGCTCTCCGAAGGCTCGGCGGTGCGCATCACCAACCACAGCGACAACAGTGTGCTCAGTGTGGACGGTCAAACGCCCATTCACCTGGCCGAAGAAGACCATGTGGATGTCTCTGCCGACGATGACACCGCCCAGTTTGTCCGCTTTGGCGACCCTGGTTACTTCTACCGCAACCTGACCGCTCACATGAACCAAAACCCCACCATTGGAATGCGTCGATGACCGAAACCACCTACTGCGCCAATCACCCAAAAGTCGAAACCGCCCTGCGCTGCCGCGCCTGCGAAAAATACATTTGCGTTAAATGCGCTGTGCGCACACCCACTGGCTACCGCTGCAAAGAATGTGTGCGCGGCCAGCAAAAAATCTTTGAAACCGCCCAGTGGTACGACTACCTGCTCGGGTTCGTAGTAGCCGGGGCGCTTTCGGGCCTCGCCAGCTTCCTCATCTTCCTTTTGGCCGGGTTCATTGGCTTCTTTGCGTTCTTCATCGTCTTCCTGGCTTCCCCGGCTGCCGGTGGATTGATCGCCGAGATTGTGCGGCGAATCACCGGGCGGCGGCGCGCCAGGGGGTTGTTCCTCACCATTATTACTGGGGCAGCGCTGGGCGCCCTGCCCTTGCTGCTCATCCAACTCATGGCTTTCAATGTGTTCGGGATCATCTTCCAGGGCATTTACCTGTTCACGGCCCTGCCCACGCTTTATTATCGCCTTTCGGGCATCCAGCTCTTCAAATAAACCATGCTCACCGAACTGCGCATCGAAAACTTCGCCATCATCGACCGGCTCACCCTCGAGTTTGGGGCCGGGCTTATCATTTTCACCGGTGAAACCGGCGCGGGCAAATCCATCATCATGGATGCGGTCGAAATGCTGCTGGGCGGGCGGGCCGAAACCACCGCGGTTCGCACTGAAGCCGACCGCGCAGTGGTCGAGGGTGTCTTCAAACTCACCGGGGCAGTCAAGGCAGCCACTCACGCCATCCTCACCCGCGAAGACCTGCTCGACGAGCCCGACTACGTAACCCTGGCCCGCGAAGTGCGCCGCGAAGGGCGCTCCATTGCGCGTGTCAACGGGCGTACCGTCAACGTCGCCCTGCTGCGCGAGATCGGCGCCCTGCTGGTGGATGTGCACGGCCAGACCGAACACCTCTCACTGCTGGATGTGCGCGCCCACCTGGGCCTGCTCGACCGGTTCGCAGACATCGAAACCGCCCTGGGCGCCTACCGCCAAACCTACGCCGAAATCCAGTCTGTGCGTCGGGGGCTTACCGACCTGCGCGCCACCCAGCGCGATTCCGAACACCGCATCGAAATGCTCACCTTTCAGGTGGAGGAAATCGAAGCCGCCCGCCTCAGGCCGGGCGAAGAAGCCGAACTGAAAGCCGAGCGCGACCGACTGGCCAACGCCGAAAGCCTTTCAGCCAACGCCCAGGAAGCCCTGCTCATTCTCGATGAGGGCACACCCGAAACCCCCGCCATCACCGACCAGTTGGGACAGGCCGTGGCCGCCCTCTCGGCCCTGGGTCGGGTGGACAAAACCCAGTCCGAACTGGCAGCCCGCGCCGAAGCCGCCCTCGAAACTCTCTCCGACATCGCCCGCGACCTGCGCGACTACCTGGAAAATGTGGAGTACAACCCCAGGCGTCTCGAGCAGGTTGAAGAACGGCTCGACCTGCTCAACCGCCTGCAGCGCAAGTATGGTGGCAGCATCGAGTCTGCCATCCAGTTCGGCGCCGAAGCCCGCGCCCAGCTCGAGACCATCACCAGCGCTGCCGAACGCATTCAGGAACTGGAAACGCGCGAAGCCGCCTTGCTCAAAAACTTGGGCGGGCAGGCCCAGGCGCTCTCGCAAAAACGGAAAGCCGCTGCCGCCCGGCTGGCTAAAGGCATCGAAACCGAGTTGGGCGACCTGAAAATGTCCAGCGCGCGCTTCGATACTGACTTCCAAACCCGCCCAGACCCGGCTGGCCTGCCGCTGGAGGGCAGTGCGCCGGTGGCCTTCGACGCCAGCGGCTTCGACCGCGTCGAATTCCTGATCGCCCCCAATCCTGGCGAAGGACTCAAACCGCTGGCAAAAATTGCCTCTGGCGGCGAAACGGCCCGCCTCATGTTGGCCCTAAAAAATGTGCTGGCCCGCGCCGACCAGGTGCCCACCCTCATCTTCGATGAGATTGACCAGGGCATTGGCGGGCGTGTGGGCGGCGTGGTGGGCCAAAAACTGTGGCAGCTGGGCCGCCAGCACCAGGTGATGTGCATCACCCACCTGCCCCAACTGGCAGTTTTTGGCGACCAGCACTACCAGGTGCAAAAACTGATCAACAACGGCCGTACCAGCACCCAGGTCACACCAGTGACCGGTGAAACTCGCCTGCTCGAGCTGGCCCAAATGCTCGGCGAGGTCAGCGAAGGCACGCTCCAATCAGCCAGCGACATCCTCCAGTCGGCGCGCGCCACCATGCAATAACCCACCTGGCCGGCATCCAACCGGCCTTTTTTATCGCCCATGCTCGAAATTCGCCTGTTCGGCGCTCCCGAAGTGTTATGGAATGGCGCACTGCTCTCCCTGCAGCGGCGCGCCAACCGCGCGTTGATTTACTACCTGGCCGCCCAGGGGCGCGCCGTGGAACGCGACGCGCTGACCGAACTGCTGTGGCCTGGCGCGCGCATCGAAACCGGGCGCGTCCGCCTGCGCGAAACCCTGGCCCGCCTGCGCGAAACCCTGCCCGACCTCTCCCTGCTCAGCGCCAGCCCTGAAACCGCCACGCTCGATTTCAGCCGCACCCAGGTCGATTACCTCGAGTTTTCCCGCCTTGGGCAAACCATCTCCAACACCCCGTGGCGCATTCCACCTGAAATGCCGCTGCCGCCCTCATTGTATGAATTGATGTCCCGGCTCGTCGCCATCTATCGCCTGCCGGGGTTCTTCATCAGCGGCGACGCCGAATTCTCTGAACCTCTGGCCAAATGGCGTGATGAAATCAACACCACTGCACGCCTGATGACCCTGCGCACCTTCGACCGGCTCTACGAGCATGCCCTGGTGGCTTCCCCGGTCGAAGAGGCCCTGCAGCGTCTCAATAACGCCATTCGCATCGACCGTTTCAACGAAGAGCGCCAGGCCCGTTTCCTCTCCACCTTGTTTAATGCCGGACTCAAACAAGAAGCCCGCCAGCATTATCGCGCGATCGAGGCAGCGTACCGGTCTGAACTGGACTCGCCCCTGCCGCAAGAAATCACCGCACTGCGCCCGCGCTTGTTCGACGAGACGCGCCCGGCCAGCCGCGAAACCTTCACCTGGCCGCTGCGCCCCACGCTCAAAGCGCCATTTGTTGGGCGCGAATCCACTCTGACCGACCTGCGCCGCAATTTCGTCTCCGGCGGTGGGGTGATCATCTTTGGCGAAGCCGGGGCCGGTAAAACGCGCCTTGTGCAGGAATTCTACAGCCGGCTAAAGCCCGGGCCGCGCCTGCTCATGGGCGTATGCCGCCCCATGGCCGCCAACCTGCCTTTCCAGGCCTGGGTCAATATGCTGCGCCGCGGCATTCGCCCCGAAGAGTGGCGCGCCCTGCCTGCTGCGTGGGCTGGGCCGCTCTCGCGCCTGCTGCCAGACCTGTACGCCCTGCGCCCAGACTTGGAATCCTACCGCAGCCATTTCGATCACCCCAAGAGCGTCCTCCTGGAATCTATCCGACAGATCCTGCTGGTGGCTTCGCAGGCTGAGCCCCTGCTCATATTCCTGGACGATGTGCATTGGTCGGATGATACCTCGCTGGGGATGTTGGCCTACCTGCTGGAGCAGGGATTTTTCACCGGTCGGCACGGTTTCCTCATCCTCACCTCGCGTGTCGAAGAGTGCAACACATCGCTCGACCGCCTGCTCTCGGCATCGTATCTTAACCGCATCAATGCCATCCAGCTTGGCCACCTCAACCCGGATGAGATCGGGCAGCTGGCGCACTACATGCTCCGCGAAACGCCCCCGCCGGGCTTCGTCGACCGGCTGGCGCGCGAAGTAGGCGGCAATCCGTTTGCCATCCTGGAAACCTTGGGCGCCTTCCTCGATGGCCCCAACCGGCCTGGCCTGGCAGAGATCACCCGCCTGCCGCTGGTCAGCAGCGTCAACCAGATGATCCAGATGCGCCTGCGCTCGGTGTCCAACGAAGGGCGGGCAGTGTTGCATGCTGCGGCCTTGTATGGCGGCAGCCTAAAAGTGGGCATGCTGTCCAGGGTGGTGGACTTGCCCGAAGACAGTGTGGCGCAGGTGTTCAATGAACTGGAAGGGTTGCACTTCATCCAGCGCGAGACACCCGAAAGCGCCAGTGAATACACCTTTGCGCACGAAAAATTCCGCGAAAGCCTGCTGCAAGATATCAGCCCGGCGCACAACTACCTGTTCAACCGCCGCCTGGCCGAGGTATTGCAAGAAGGCCTGCCCGCGTTTGGGCTTTCGCAGGCGGCTGTAATTGCGCAGCACTTCGAAGCGGCCGGCATGTTCTCGCAGGCTTTCGACTACTGGGTAAAGGCGGCCCGCTATGCCCAGCAATTGGCATCGGTTCGCGAAGCGACCAGCCTTTACAAACGCGCCGAGCGATTGATACTGCGCGTTCCCAACCTGGGCGAAGCACAGCTGCATGCTTTGTTTGCCAGTTGGAGCGACATGGCCTTCACCCAGGATGACTCCGAAACGCTTTTCAGGCTCAATAAGGTGTTGCTGGCCCTCGGGCAAGAGCGCAACAGCGACCTGCTGATCGGCAGCGCCTACGATGGACTGGGTGACGCCTGCATGACCGCCACGCAATTTGAAGAAGGACGGCAGTATGTCGAAAAAGCCCTGCCGCACCTTGAAAAAAGTGACAGCCTGTACGAACTGCTGGAAGCACAAACTCACATGGGCGCATTTACCATGCAATTGGGGCAAATTTCCCAGTCGATCCCATGGTTTGAATGTGTGCAGCAAGCCACCAGTTCGGTTACCGACCCGGCGCTGCTGCGCGCGCGTGGCAATGCCCTCTACCACTTATCCCTTGCGCTCAGCCTGACAGGTTTCCCGCAACCCGGACTGGCGTTGGCTCGCGAAAGCTTGAATTGTCACCAGCAATCTGGCTGGCTATATGGGCGGGTGGCGGCCAGTTCGGCGCTGGCCCTGGCTTGCTATTATCTCGGTCAATATGCCGAGGGTTACCGGGCTTGCCGCGAGGGGATTGAACTGGCCGAGCGCATCGAAGTCTGGCGCATGTTGGGTTATTGTCACAGTTATGCCGCACACCTGGCGCTGGAAAATGGCCAACTGGGCGCTTCCTGGCAGCATGCCAGGCAAGCCCTTGCTGTAGGCGATCGTCACCGGCATATCGTAATCCAGTCGCTGGGGCACAAATGCCTGGGCGATATTTACCTGCGCCTGCACGATTACGAGCAAGCGTTCAAATGCTATCAAACCGGGCTGGCGCTGGCGCCGGAGCACTACATTGCCCTCGATCATATTGGCCGCATTGGAATTTGCATGGCGCGTCTCAACCGTCCCGAAGGCCTGCCGCGCATCCAGCAATCCATAAACCTGACCGAGCAATACGGGCTGCAAACCCTCAGCGTTTTTTCACGCATAATTCAACTGGAGGTTTTGTGCGCCCAGGGGCAGTACGATTGGTTCGAACGCGAAGCCGCCGCCCTGGCGCATCTGCTGCATGAGCGCTTTCGCAGCGACCTGGTGGCCCTCATTGACCTGTACGACGCGTGCAAACAGGCCCGCATCGGGCAACCGGAACTTGCCCTCGATGCTGTTAATCGGGTCATTGACCAGTCGGAACCATTACTGTGGTTGTGGCCGCGCTTGCGAGCGTATACCATGCGCCTCAGGCTGGAAACCGCCACCGGGCGCGACACCACAGCCGCGCTGCAGAAAGTGGAGACACTTTTGTCCGAGTTGTATGCCAGCCTGGATGATGTCCCGCTAAAAAACACGTTGGATCTGTTCGCGGCCAGCGCCCGCCACGGTCATCCAGAGGCGTTGTGACCGTGTTTTGGCAATAATTTGGCAACGCCCAGATGATATCTTGGATACAAGTTGTCTGATGCAATCCGGGCGCGACGCGAGGGGCGGCGCGCAGAGAAGCCGGTGACGTGCAGGGGAAACTCTCGTCACCGACTTCTGACTTAATATCCCGCTTAATATTATAAAAATATATAAAAAAATCTATCAAAACTTACATTGACTTTACTGCCCGGGTTGGGTAAATTTACGCCACTTTTCCAGCCCTCCCAACCCTCAGAGGCAATCTCACCCTATGCTGCTCAAACGCATCCAACTTGGCCTCATCCATGTGGCGGTCGCCATCACTCTCGTTCCCATCAACAGCACGCTCAACCGTGTCATGATCAAGGAACTGGCCATTTCGGCAACCATCGTTGCGCTTTTGGCCTCGCTGCCCTATGTCTTTTCGCCGCTCCAGGTCGCTATTGGCTCATTCTCAGACCGCCACCCCCTATTTGGGCTGCGGCGGACGCCCTACATCCTGCTTGGACTTTTGCTGTGCGTGGCAGGCGTGGTCATTGCGCCGCAGGTGGCCTTCCTGATGGCCGAAAACCCCGCCCTGGGGCTGCTTGCGGCCGCGCTGGGGTTTGGTGCCTGGGGCATGGGTTACAACTTTGCCAGCGTCTCGTACCTGGCGCTGGCTTCCGAACTGTCCGGTGAAAACGGACGCGGGCGCACCATTGCCATTATGTGGTTCATGATGATCGTCAGCATCATCTTCACCGCCATTGGCATCAGCCGCATCGTGGATCCGTACACCCCCGAAGCGCTCCAGAACGCCTTTTGGGCCGTGGGAATCGCCGCGCTGGCCCTTGGGCTGGCCGGACTGGCACGCCTGGAACCGCGCGCCGCAGCCCAACCGGCCGCCAGCGGCGAAAATTACTCCATACGCCAGACGGCCGATGTCATCCTGTCCAACCCGCAAGCCAAACTCTTTTTCATCTATCTCATGCTACTGCTGGCAGCCATCCTGGGGCAGGATGTACTGCTCGAGCCGTTCGGTGCCGAAGCGTTTAACCTGACAGTCACGCAGACCACGCGCATCACCTCCATTTGGGGCGTATTTGTCCTGGCGGCCATTTTACTGGCCGGTTTCCTCGAATCGCGCAAGGTGGGAAAACGCCTCGTTGCGCAGGCCGGCAACCTGGGCGCGCTGGCCGGTTTTTTGGTCATTGTGATGAGCGGACTGACCCAAAGCCTTGGCATCTTCTATGCCGGTGTCGTGTTGCTGGGGCTGGGCACCGGGCTCTTAACCGTGGCCAACCTCTCGCTCATGTTCGACCTCACCACCCCCGGCAAGGTGGGCTTGTTCATTGGCGCGTGGGGCTTTTCCAACGCACTCTCGCGCCTGATCGGCTCGCTGATGGCCGGGGTGGTGCGCGATGTGGCCACCCAGGTTTCAGGAGATTTCATCTTCGGCTACGTCATCGTATTTGGCATCCAGGCCCTCATGCTGGCTGTCGCAGTTGTGCTGCTCATCCGGCTGGATGTTTCAGCCTTCCAGCGTAAAGTGAACGCGCCGCCTGTGGTCGAGCGCATGGCCATGGCAGACTAAGCCATGAACAACCCAGGCGAATGGATATCTTTGAGCGAAGCCGCGGAGATCCTGGGGGTACACCCCGGCACCGTGCGCAACTGGTCAGACCAGGGATTGCTGCCTGTGTACCGCACGGGTGGAGGTCACCGCCGTTACAAACGCGCCGAAATGAAACTGTGGGCCTCAACCGCCCGCGAAGGCAAAACACTTGGCCCGCTCAGCGCCATGCAAGCCGCGGTGGGGCAGGTGCGCCTGCAAATTGCCGAAGGACGCTTGCAGGAACAAGGCTGGTACAAAAAACTGGATTCTGAAGCCCGCTTGCACTACCGGCATGGCGGCATGGCACTCGTCAATGGCCTCATGGTCTACCTCTCCAGCGACGATGACGCCCAATCCACTGCCGAAGCCCATTCCATCGGTTATGAATATGCATCGCGCGCGCGCCGCCACAACCTGAGCGTGGTAGAAGCAACCCAGGCATACCTTTTCTTTCGCAACACTCTGCTCGATGCCGTTATGAAGGTATACCAGGAAGCCAACATCCCCTCTGGCACGGCCTGGGTCGGCATGCTCAAAAAAATGAACGCCTACACAGACCAAGTGTTGCTCGCGCTCCTCGAAACCTTTCGCGCCCTGGAAGAAGCGCGCCCGTAAAAATAACAGGCAGTTCGCCATCACCTGGTTAATAGATGCCGGTCAGGGGTCCGGCATCTGTTTTTTGAGTCGCATGCGCCAGGCACACCCCGCAATGACAGCCCACCAGCGCGTAAATCCCCATAACCTGCTGCGGCACAAGTGAGTATAATCTCACTGAAAGGAGCGCCTATGTCCATCCTTGAAGCCCCCCTCATCCTGGAAACCCGCCGCAACCACGGGCTCGAACACGCCGCCCTCAACATTTTGGCCCAGCGATACCCCAACCGGCCTATGGGCGGGCACTCGAACCCCACCGGCTTTATCATCATCGGTGACCTGCCCACCGAGGCTGTGCGCGAAGCCGTTGCCGAGGCTTTGACGCGCCTGCGTAACGGCGAGAGTCACCTGGCGCTGCACCCTGGCTGCGGCACCAACTACATCGTTTATGGCGCGGTCGCCGGCACCCTGGCCTGGCTGGGCATGGGGCGCGCCCGCAAGTTTGGCGAGCGGCTCGAGCGCCTGCCCAATATCATCCTGCTCTCCGCGCTGGGATTCCTGATCGCACAACCACTGGCGCCCATCATCCAGCAGCGCTACACCACCAGCGGCGACCCCGGCAACATGGCCATTGTGGATGTCTACCCGGTCTGGCAGGGCGGTGTGACCATCCACCGCATCGTAACCCGGGCCTAATGCCGCGCCCGCGCCGCGCCACCCGCAGCCAGCCTCCCCATTTATGAGCGACGCCCACATCCACATCCTGTTCGGCTCCGACGAGTTCGCCATCGCCCAAAAAGCGGAATCGTTCATCAAGGCCATGGGTGACCCCACCACCGCCAACATGAACACCACCCGCCTCGATGCGCGCAGCATGACTGAAGACCAGCTTAACAACGCGGTCAATGCCATGCCGTTCCTGGCGGCCCAGCGCCTGGTGCTGCTCGACAGCCCCTCAAAAAAATACACCGGGCAGGATGGCCATAAAAAATTCCTGGCCTTGCTCGACGCCGTGCCCCCCAGCGCCATCATGGTCGTCATCGAACCCGGCGAGATCAAAGAGCGCGAAAAGTCTGCCCACTGGCTGCTGAAATGGGCCGCCAAAAACGCCGGGCGGGCCACCGCACAAGAATACAACTTGCCGCGCTTGCGCGACATGCCGCGCTGGATCGTGGATGAAGCCATCCGCCAGGGCGGAAAAATCGAACCGGCCGCCGCCAACCGCCTGGCCGAAATGGTGGGCGAAAACACCCGCCAGGCGGCCATGGAGATCACCAAACTGCTCACCTACGTCAACTTTGCCCACCCCATTGGGCTGGAGGATGTCGAAGCGGCCAGCATTGTCACCGCCCAGGCCAGCGTCTTCGACATGGTGGATGCGCTTGGTATGGGCGATGGACGCCGCGCCCAAAAACTGCTGCGCCAATTGCTGGAGGACGATGAGCCCTTCTCAATCTTCGGCATGATCGTGCGCCAGTTCCGCCTGCTGCTCATCGCCCGCGAGGTGATGGACGAGGGCGGCAGCCTCAGCGAGGTCACCAAAGCTTTGGGCGCGCACCCCTACGTGGCGGAAAAAGTCTTTGGGCAGGCGCGCGGCTTCAAGATGAACACACTCGAGCGCATCCATCGCCGCCTGCTGGAAATGGACGAAGACGCCAAAACAGGCGGCATGTCGCTCGACGCATCCCTGGAGATGTTCGTCATCGAACTGGGCAAAAAACCATGACCACCCTCATCCACCGCCGCGTCGCAGCGGCCCAAAACGGGCAAAACCCCACCGTGCTGTGCCGCATGCCCTCCGGCTGGGCCGTTTTCGGCGACTTCCAGGTGCTCAACGGCTACTGCCTGCTGCTGCCCGACCCGGTGGCACCCAGCCTCAACGATCTGGACGAAGCCGGGCGGGCCGCCTTCCTGCGCGACATGACCCTCATCGGCGATGCCCTGTTGGAGGTCTTCCCCACAGCTGCGCGCATCAACTACGAGATCCTCGGCAACAGCGAACCGGCCCTGCATGCCCACATTATCCCGCGCTACCACGCCGAGCCCGAAGACCTGCGCCGTGGCCCGGTCTGGTTCTACAACTGGGACCAGGCCCCGCCGTTCGATCCGGCCCGCCACAAACCGCTCATGGAAAAGATCGCTGCCGCCATCCAAAAACGGTTGGATGAGACCCGGTAAAGCGCCATTTTGTTTTACGTTTTACCTATTCCCAGAAGGAACATCCCCGTGAACTTCAACGAATACCAACAAAAATCACGCAAAACAGCCGCCTACCCGGCCATCGGCCACCCGGTCATCTACCCCACGCTCGGGCTGGTCAACGAAGCCGGCGAGGTGGCAGGTAAGATAAAGAAGGTCTTCCGCGACAAAGAGGGAGAAATCAGCGCTGATACGCGCGCCGCGCTCAAAGCCGAACTGGGCGATGTGCTCTGGTACATTGCCCAGGTGTGCACCGAACTGGAACTCTCGCTCGACGATGTGGCCGCCCACAACATCCAAAAACTCTACAGCCGCCTCGAGCGTGGCGCCATCCGCGGTGATGGTGACACCCGCTAAAGCGCATTAAAAATCACCTGTAAACTCTAATTATTTTCATACGCCGAATCGACAGCCTTTTTTGGTAGAATCTTCGAAGACATCGTTTGTCTGAACGATTCAGGAGAATTATTATGTCTGGTATGGAACGTTTTACACAGCGCGCGCGGCGCGTGCTCAGCCTGGCGCACCAGGAAGCCGAGCGCGCCCGCCACAGCCTGATTGGCACAGAGCACCTGCTTATTGGCCTCGTCGAAGAAGAAGGCGGCGTGGCGGGCCGCGTACTGCGTGAAATGGGATTGGAAGTGGAGCGCGTCCGCGAAATGGTGAACCGTCTTAGTGGTCAGGGACGCGGCGCCAGCGACAAGATCGAACTTTCCCAGGAAACCCAGCAGGTGCTGGAATACGCCATCGAAGAGGCCCGCCGCCTCGGTCATCACTACATCGGCACCGAACACCTGCTGCTCGGGCTCATTCGCTCGGAAGGCACCGCACTGGAAGTGCTGCGCCGCCTGGGCATCACGCCGGATGAGATTCGCCGCCAGACCCGGCGCGTGCTGCAGGAATCCGCATCCAGCAACCCGCCGCCGGCTGCCGCGGGTGGGCCGCCTCCCACGCCCCAGCGCGGCAAAGAGCAAAAAGATGCCAAGACCCCGCTGGTCGACCAGCTGGCCACCGACCTGACCGCCAAAGCGGAAGAAGGCCGGCTCGACCCTGTCATTGGCCGCCAGATGGAGATCGAGCGCGTCATCCAGATCCTGGCGCGCCGCACCAAGAACAACCCGGCCCTCATCGGCGAACCCGGCGTGGGCAAGACCGCCATTGTGGAAGGGCTGGCCCAGCGCATTGTGGAAGGCGACGTGCCCGCCCCGCTGATGAACAAGCGCGTGCTGCAGTTGGACGTGGGCTCGCTGGTGGCCGGCACCATGTACCGCGGCCAGTTCGAAGAGCGCCTCAAACGCATCATCGACGAGCTCAAGCAGGCCGGCTCCATCCTGTTCATTGACGAAGTGCACATGCTGGTGGGCGCCGGCGCGGCCGGCTCCAGCGTGGATGCCGCCAACATCCTCAAGCCGGCCCTCTCGCGCGGCGAACTGCAAGTCATTGGCGCCACCACCCTCGAAGAGTACCGCAAGCACATCGAGTCCGATGCCGCCCTCGAGCGCCGCTTCCAATCCGTCATGGTGGAAGAGCCAAGCGAAGCTGAGACCATCGAGATCCTCAAAGGCATCCGCGGCGCGTACGAGGAACACCACAAACTGACCATTTCGGACGAAGCCCTCGAGGCGGCCACGCACCTTTCCAGCCGCTACGTCACCGAGCGCTTCCTGCCCGACAAAGCCATCGACCTGATCGATGAATCCGCCTCGCGCGTGCGCATGTACAAATCGCCGGCCGCCAAGCAGGCCAAAGACTTGTTCAGCCAACTGCGCGAAGCCCGCCACAACCGCACCCTCTCGCAGGAAGAAGGCAACGCAGACGAGATCAAGCAGTGGCAGGAAAAGGAATTCGAGATCGAAGGCCAGCTCGAAAAACTGCGCACCGGCTGGGACCGCGCCAGCAGCCCGGTCGTCAGCGCCGAAGACATCGCCGAGGTGGTTTCGATGTGGACGGGCGTGCCCCTGATGCAGCTCGCCCAGGAAGAATCGACCCGCCTGCTCAACATGGAAAACGAACTGCGCGACAGCATCATCGGGCAGGACGAAGCCATCGCCGCCATCTCGAAGGCCGTGCGCCGCTCGCGGGCCGGGCTCAAAGACCCGCGCCGCCCCATTGGCTCGTTCATCTTTCTCGGTCCCACCGGCGTCGGCAAGACCGAGCTGACCAAGGCCCTGGCCCGCTTCATGTTCGGCAGCGAAGACGCCGCCGTGATGCTCGACATGTCCGAGTTCATGGAACGTCACACCGCCAGCCGCCTGGTGGGCGCGCCTCCCGGCTACATTGGCTACGAAGATGCCGGCCAGCTCACCGAGGCCCTGCGCCGCCGCCCGTACTCCATTGTGGTCTTCGACGAGATCGAAAAAGCCCACCCTGAAGTGCACAACATGCTGCTGCAGATCATGGAAGAGGGCCACCTCTCGGATGCCAAAGGCCACAAAGTGGACTTCCGCAACGCCATCATCGTCATGACCTCCAACGTGGGCGCCGACCTGATCAAGAAACAGGGCGCGCTGGGCTTCCAGCTCAAACGCGACGAAGCCACCGAGGAGCGCCTGAGCTACGAGGAGATGCGCAAGAAACTGACCGAAACGCTCAAGCGCGCCTTCCGCCCCGAGTTCATCAACCGCCTCGACAGCGTGATCGTCTTCCGCGCGCTCAACAAGGAAGACATCAACAAGATCGTCTCGCTGGAGCTCAATAAGGTGGCCGGGCGGCTCACGGAACACGAAATCCTCCTGACCGCCACCCCCGAGGCGCTGGCCAAGCTGGGCGAAGAAGGCTACGACCCGGAAATGGGCGCCCGCCCGCTGCGCCGCGTGATTCAGTACAAGGTCGAGGATCAACTCTCCGACAGCCTGCTCTCCGGCGCCTTCCAGGACGGCGACCACATCTCTGTGGAACTGAACGCCACCGGCGACATCATCCTGGTGCGCGAAGAAGCGGCTGAAAAAGCGCCCGAACCAAGCGCCTGATCGCACAAAAACCCGTAGGGGCGACCGGCCGGTCGCCCCTACGGGTTTTTTGGAGGTATTTTATGGGTAACACAACCGAAACTGCGATATTAGCCGGTGGATGTTTCTGGTGCCTCGAGGCTGTCTTCGATGACCTGAAAGGGGTCCTTTCGGTCGAGAGCGGCTACTCGGGCGGGCGCGTGCCCAACCCCACCTACCAGCAGGTGTGCAGCGAAACCACCGGCCACGCCGAAGTGGTGCGCGTCACCTTCGACCCGCAGGCCATCAGCTACCGTGACCTGCTCAACATCTTCTTTTCCATCCACGACCCCACCACCCTCAACCGCCAGGGCAACGATGTGGGCGCCTCGTACCGCTCGGCCATCTTTTACATGGATGAAGCCCAGAAGCAGGCGGCGGAAGCTGTCATCCGCGAGATCACGGCGGCCCGGCTGTGGCCCAACCCCATCGTGACCGAAGTGACCCGCTTCGATGCCTTTTACATGGCCGAAGACTACCACCAGGAATACTTCGCCCACAACCCCTTCCAGCCATACTGCATGGTGGTGGTTGCGCCCAAAGTAGCCAAGTTCCGCAAGCAGTTCACCGACCGGTTGAAGAAACAGTAGATGCAAGCCCCCGCCTTTTACGTCCGCGATGCGCCCATTTACGGGGATACCATCCTGGCCCCCATGGATGGCATCTCCGACTGGCCGTTCCGCTCGCTGTGCCGGTCGCTCGGCTCGGCCATGAGCTACACCGAGTTCATTCAGGCCCGCGACATCCTCACCCGCCGCGACTACACCGCGCACAAACTGGCCTACGAGGAACCCGAGCGCCCGGTCGTTTTCCAGATCTACGGCGACAACCCGGACGAACTGCTCGAGGCGGCCCTGCGCATACAGGACATGGGTCCCGACATCATCGACATCAACATGGGTTGCCCGGCCAAAACAATAGTCAGCCGCGGCGCGGGCGTGGGCATGATGCGTACCCCGCTCAAGATCGCGCGCACCTTCCGCAAGCTCAGTGCGGCGCTAAAAGTGCCAGTAACCGGCAAGATGCGCCTGGGCTGGGACGACTGCAAAACCTACAAACTGGTGGCCCGCATCGTGGAAGAGAACGGCGGATCGCTCATTGCCCTGCACGCCCGCACCAAGAACCAGGGCTACGGCGGCCAGGCGGATTGGGACGCCATCGCCGAAGTCAAATCGCTGGTCAAGATCCCCGTCATCGGTAACGGCGATGTGCGCAGCGTGGCCGACATCCAGCGCATGAAGGATCACACAGGCTGTGATGCGGTCATGATCGGGCGTGCGGCCATCGGCAACCCGTGGCTGTTCAGCCGTCTCGACCGTGTGCAGGTACTGCCCGAAGAGGTGCGCCGTGTGATGCAAATGCACCTGGCGCGCAACATCCAATTCTACGGCGCAGAGGACGGGCAGCGCCTGTTCCGCAAGCACGCCGTGCAATACCTGGGCTTGCGTACCCTCGACCGCGAAGCCCGCAAACAAATCCTCAAGAAACGTCCCAATGAGGAATTTGCCGCGCTGCTCTCGCAATTAACCGAACAAATGATGGCTTGAGGCAATGAAACGTGACGAGTGAAAAGTGAACTCATGCTTCACCCCTCACGCCTCACTCTTCAGGATCACCCCCGTACGAAGTAAATAATCGAAACCACCACGCCGATGCCTACCACCAGCCAGCGCAGGGTGGCGGGTTTAACCTTTCCGGCCAATTTACCGCCCAGCGCCCCGCCGACCAGCGCGCCCACAGACATGACCAGCGCCACGCCCCACACCACCGGGCCGGAAAAAACGAAGAAAATTGCCGCGGACAGGTTGGTAGCGAATGAGATGGCTTGCTTGATGGCGTTCAGGCGTGTCAGGTTGTCGTCCACCACAAAGCCGAGCGCCGCCAGGATGATGACGCTCAGCCCGGCGCCGAAGTAACCCCCGTAGATGGCCGCCAGTCCCACCGGCAGCGCGGCCCAGCCTTCGTGCATCTTGACGGCCCCATCTTTTGCACGGCGCGCCAACCAGGCCTTCACCGGGTCCTGGATTGCCAGCAGCAGCGAGGCCAGCAGGATGAGGAACGGAACAAGTTCGCGGAAGAGCCTTTCACCACTTATAAGCAGCAGCCACCCACCCAGCAGCCCGCCCACCAGCCCGGCCGGGATGAACAGCCACAGTCGCTTTGCCTGCCCGCGCAAGTCATTCTTTTGAGCCAGCGTGCCGCCAATGTATCCTGGCAGAAGCGCCACGGTGTTGGTCACATTGGCCGAAAGAGCAGGGATGCCCACTGCGGTCAGCATTGGAAATGTGATCAGTGTGCCGCCACCTGCCAGGGCGTTGATCGCCCCGGCCGCTAGCGCCGCCAGCACCACAAGCACATATTGGTAGATCTCCAGTTCGAGCATGTTGTCAGATTCCTCCACGTTTTTGATTGAATGACGCAACTATACAACCATTTGGGTATCCGCACAACCGATAGCATGACGTTTTCCCGTTTACCCCTCCCCGTGTACCGGCACCCCCTCATCGGTTATACTTCCCCAACAATCCTTCCGGAGTAACCTCATGCCCAAGTCCTACTCGCGTTATGTCTGCCAGGAATGTGGCCGCGTGGCCGCCGCCCCCATGGGCAAATGCCCGCAATGCGGCTCGTACAATAGCATGGTCGAAGAAGTGGTGCAGGAAGCCCCGCCCGCCAAAAGCCCCAACGCCGCCCGCGGGCTGACCGGCCGCACCACCCCCCGCCGCATCAGCGACATCGCCACCGATGCCGAGGAGCGCATCCCGGTGGCCATTGGCGAGTTTGCGCGCGTGCTGGGCGGCGGCATTGTGCCCGGCTCCATTGTGCTGGTGGGCGGCGACCCGGGCATCGGCAAATCGACCCTCATGCTGCAAATGACCATGTCCATGGCAAAAAGCCAGCGTGTGCTGTACGTCTCCGGCGAAGAGTCCGAACGGCAGATCAAAATGCGCGCCGACCGCCTGCACATACTGGATAAAAAGTCCGCGCCCCTGCCCGAGAACCTGTACCTGGTGACCGAAACCAACCTGCAAACCATCCTCGACCACGTGCGCGAGATCAAACCGGACTTGCTGGTGGTCGATTCCATCCAGACCATTTACCTGCCCGATCTCGATTCCAGCGCCGGGTCGGTTTCCCAGGTGCGCGAATGCTCCTCCCAATTGCGTGAGCTGGCCAAATCGAGCGGCATCAGCGTCTTCGTCATCGGGCACGTCACCAAGGAAGGCGCCATCGCCGGGCCGCGCGTGCTCGAACACATCGTGGATACCGTGCTCTACCTGGAAGGCGACCGCTTCCAGGCTTACCGCCTGCTGCGCTCGGTCAAGAACCGC
The DNA here is from genome assembly GCA_034433165.1 of Anaerolineales bacterium. GTDB lineage: Bacteria > Chloroflexota > Anaerolineae > Anaerolineales > Villigracilaceae > DAOUAP01. The sequence goes on from DAOUAP010000023.1 coordinate 94,320, forward strand.
TTTGGCGCCACCGCAGAAGTGGGCGTTTTCGAGATGCGCGAGAGCGGGCTGATCGAAGTGCCCAACCCCAGCGAAGCCTTCCTGGCCGAGCGCATGATCAACGCCCCCGGCTCGGCCATCGCCGTCACCATGGAGGGCACGCGCCCGCTGCTGGTGGAGGTGCAGGGGCTTACCAGCGCCTCTCAGTTTGGCAACGCCCGCCGCACCCCCAACGGCGTGGATTACAACCGCCTGCTCATGATCGCCGCCGTGCTCGGGCGCCGCATGGGGCTCAAACTGGGCGAGCAGGATATCTTCGTCAACGTGGTGGGCGGACTCAAGATCGACGAGCCCGCCGCCGACCTGGCCATCGCGGCCGCCATCGCCTCGTCCATGCGCGACCTGCCCGTGCGCGCCGACTGCGCCCTGATCGGCGAAATTGGGCTGGCCGGCGAGCTGCGCCTGCCCGCGCAAATGCAAACCCGCCTGCGCGAAGCCGCCAAACTGGGTTTCAAGACTGCCATCGTGCCCAAGCGCCTGCGCAAAGCCGAACCCTGGCCCGACACCATCGAGATCATCGAAGCGCGCTCCATTTACCAGGCGCTCGAAATCGCCCTCAACATCCAAAAATGACCGCCAGCCGCAGCCTGCCCGAAACCTGCACCCTGCGCTGGGAATTCGACCTCAAGCGCGACTGGCGCGCCGGCCTGCTCATGCAGGTGGCCGGGCTGGCCCTGTTCATCGCCTTTGGCGTGGTTTTTGGCTATTTTGTCCAGTCCATCCGCCCGGACCTCGACCTGCGCGAGACCATCATCGTTGCCAGCGCGCTCGACGGGCTGGCCCTCATTGGCGCGCTGCTGGGCATCATGGCCGTCACCATCCTGCTGCACGAGTGGGTGCATGGGCTGTTCTTTTGGGTCTTCACCCGCCAGCGGCCACGGTTTGGTGTGGGATGGGGATATGCCTACGCCTGCGCCCCGGGCTGGTACTTCCCACGCGGGCAGTACCTTGTGGTGGGCCTCGCCCCGCTGATCGTGCTCACCCTGGCCGGTTTCGCCGTTATCTGGGCCGCCCCGCCCGGCTGGATCAGTGCGCTGTTCTGGGGCATGCTCATCAACGCTTCGGGCGCGGTGGGCGACCTGTGGATCACCGCGCGCATTGCGCTCGAGCGGGGCGACATTCGGGTGGAGGACACCGGCGACGGGTTCAGGGTGTATGGCTGCGGGTAGCGGCGATCCGGTTGCAACCTGGGCGGGGGAATTGCGTATGCTTGTTAGTGTAATCACAATCCCAGGAGGCATACCATGTCCAAACAAATCTTAATTGCCATTTTGACGCTCGCGCTGGTCAGCCTGGCGTGTGACTTTTCCGTCACGCTGCCGGGGGGCGTTTCTGTCACCCCCGGCCCCACCCAGGTGGATGAGATCAGCATCCCCGCGCCCGATGCGCGCGGCGTATCGCTCACGCTGAACTTCGGCGCCGGTGAGATGAAACTCAACCCCGGCGCAAGCGACGCGCTGGTGAGCGGCACCGCCACCTACAACGTGCCCGGCTTCAAACCCGAGATCACCACCGAAGGCGGCGCAGTTTTCATCAAGCAAGGCGAATTTCAGGTCAACGGAATTCCCAATTTTGACGGGCTCAAGAACGAATGGGATCTGAAGCTTGGCGCAACGCCCATGGATCTGTTCATCAATGCTGGCGCGTATGGCGGCGAATTCGAACTGGGCGGCCTCGCGCTTACCAGCCTGACCGTGAAGGATGGCGCAGCCGATGTGGAACTGCGCTTCAGCCAGCCCAACCAGGCAATAATGAGCCTGCTGCGCTACGAAACCGGCGCCTCGAACGTGACCCTGTACGGGCTGGGCAACGCCAATATGACCAGCATGAGCTTTAGCGGCGGCGCGGGCAACTATACCCTCGATTTCAACGGGGACCTGCAACGTGAAGCAACCATCACCATCGAAAGCGGCGTGAGCAACGTGACGCTCATCATCCCGGAGGGCGTCAGCGCCAGGATGAATGTCGAGGCCGGGTTGAGCAACACCAGTGTGCCATCTGGCTGGTCTAAAAGCGGCAACACTTATACCCAGGAAGGCACCGGCCCCATGCTGACCTTTGTGGTCAAGATGGGCGCAGGCAACCTTAACATCACCCGCTAGAACCTGAACAGGCAGCCCGGGCGGTCGCGCGCCATGCAGGCGCACCGCCAACAAAAGGCCGGGGACGCACCCGGCCTTTTGTCATACTTATTCGGAGTAAAAGGTCATAGTTTATCCGTGATGTACATCACTTGTGCAACCTTGCCCACGCCACTAAAATGAGTAAAACTGGACAATTATTAGCCGAAATTATCTGTTCTTCAGTGAGGTTTGTCATGCAAATCACCAAACAAGCCGATTACGCCATCCGCGCTGTGCTGTACCTGACCAAGCTGGGCCCCAGCGAGCGCGCAGCCACCAGCCGGGTGGCCGCCGAGCAGCAAATTCCGCCCTCTTTTCTGGCCAAGATCATCTCGCAGCTCAGCATTGCCGGGTTGCTGCACACCTCACGCGGTGCGCGCGGCGGCGTGACCCTGGCCCGCCCGGCCAGTGAGATCAGCCTGCTGGAGGTGGTCGAGGCCATCGACGGGCCCATTGCGCTTAATGAGTGCGTCAACGATGTGGATGCATGCACATTCGGCGACGAGTGCCCCCTGCGGCCGGTGTGGTGCGATGCCCAGGATGAGCTGGTAAATCGCCTGCGCAGCACCAACTTTGCACAATTTGCCGCCGCTCGTTAGGCGAAATCAATCATAACCACTCCCGGCAGCCTGTCCGGGAGTTTTTTTATTTATGCTATACTGACTTTGCCGCAATTATTCGTCATTTGTATTTATGGAGAAAATGACACATGAAAAGACGCAAGGTTTTCCTGTTGGCCTTGGCCGTATCCATGCTTGCTGCCTGCGCAACCCAATCTGGCAGCGGACCGGCGCTTGTGGCCCCACAGCCCGCTGCCACGCTCACACTGCCCACCTTTTCACCGCGCAGCACACCGCGTACCCCAGAAACATCCACCCCCGCTGTTTCACACCCCGACACATCGCGATCGTCCCTGATTACCCAGCCCGATGGCTCGACCCTCTTCACAGACTTCAAGGGCAATTACAGCCTGGTTTTTCCGCCCAACTGGACCCTGGTGCGGGTCAATGAGAAGGAATACTCCAATCTCATGCTTAACGAAGCCATCAACGACAGCCTGCTGCAAACCTACCTGATGGCCTACCGGCAGCGTGATGGCGAAACCTATCGCCTGTTTGCCTTCGACCTTGCCAGACGCGTCGATGTCAGCGATTATCTGACCAACGTGGAAATCTATCTGGACGACCGCGAAGTGATCTCCGTCAGGGACGCGCGCCTTAGCCTTGAAAAAGCGCGCCAAAAAGATTCAAGAATTGTTGAAGCGTTGCTTTCAAAAGAGATTACCACCACGGCCGGTTACAGTGTGGGTATTTATCGCGCCGTTCTCGAAACACGGGCTGTAACAGCACAAAAATCGACCATCTATTACAGCGCCGCAGTCTTTACTCCATACCAGACCGAGCTGCTCATCGTCGCCTTTGGCGCGCCCGTCGAACTGCGCAGCGAAGTGGAAATGTTCATGGACGCGCTGATCGAGTCATACCGCGAAACACGCTGAACTGGCAGGGAAAAATGTACAGAACCCTCAAACAGTACAGCGCCCTGTTCATGCTGCTGCTGCTTGGCATGATCGCCCTGGGGATGTATTACCTCAGCAATACCAACCTGATGGGCGCCGATGATCCCGCCGCCACCCGTGCGGTCACCCCGCGCCCGAGGATGGCGGCCGCCCCCACCGAGACTGCCGCGCCGCCCACCCCGACCGGCACACCCACGCCCATTCCCACGCCTGAACCACTGGCCGGCAGCGTCCCCACACAATCACCCGTGACCGCTCTTCCGGAACCGACCCGTACACGCACAGCGGCCAATGGCACCCTGCTCGACACCCTGCCCGATGGCGCCACCCGCTTCACCGACCTGACCGGTGGCTACACCCTCACTTTTCCTCCGGGCTGGGTGGTGATTCGAATCAACCAGGAAGAATTCACCCGCCTGACGCTCAACGAAGCCCTCAACGATGCAGCCCTCCAGCGCCTGCTCATCAGCCTGCAGCAGCGCGACCCGAACACATTCCGCGTGTTCGCGCTCGATATGGACATGCGCCTGCCCGGGAACGACCAACTGACTTACGTGGAAGTGCGCCTGGATACACAGGAAACCCTCACCGTGGATCAATTACGGGCGCTGTATTACCAATTCATTAAAAATGAATACAGGGTCGAGCAAATGCTCACCAACGATGTAGTGCGCAACAGCCGCGATACACGCGCCGGGCTGGTGGAAGCGGAGGTGCAGGGACGTGCAGCCACCGGGCAGCCGGTCAGCCTGTACATCAAGACCTTGCTGCTCACCCCGCTTGACCGGCAGCAGTTGCGCATCAGCCTGTTTGCGCAGAAAACATTCCGCCCGGAAGCCGGCCCGGTCATCGAACAGGTTTTTGAAACCTACGAAACACTCGACCAATAAAACCCATTTCACACAGGAGAGTGCCATGTCCTCACCGCGTGTTGTCCGCGCCCCGCGCGGCACCCAACTGACCTGCAAGAATTGGCTTAGCGAAGCCGCCTACCGCATGATCCAGAATAACCTCGATCCCGAAGTGGCCGAAAAACCCGAAAACCTGGTGGTGTACGGTGGGCGCGGGCAGGCCGCCCGCAACTGGGAAGCGTTCGATGCCATCCTCGAGTCGCTCAAAGACCTCGAGGCAGATGAAACCCTGCTGGTGCAATCGGGCAAGCCGGTGGTGGTTTTCAAAAGCCACCGCGATGCCCCGCGCGTGCTCATCGCCAACTCGAACCTGGTGCCGCACTGGGCCACCTGGGAGCACTTCGACGCGCTGGCAAAACAGGGGCTCATCATGTACGGGCAAATGACCGCGGGCTCGTGGATCTACATTGGCACACAGGGTATCCTGCAGGGGACTTACGAGACTTTTGGCGCGTTGGCCAAACTCAAGGGCTGGGGATCACTGCGGGGGAAATTCTGCCTGACGGCCGGGCTGGGCGGCATGGGCGGCGCGCAGCCGTTGGCCATCACCATGAACGAAGGCGTGGGCCTGGTAGTGGAAGTGGACCCCGAGCGGGCCGAGCGCCGGCGCGCCATCGGGTATGTCGATACGGTGGTGAGTGACCTCGAAGAGGCGATGACACTGGTCGAAGAGGCGCGGGATGCGGGATGCCCGCTCTCAATCGGGCTGATCGGCAACGCCGCCGATGTGTACCGCGAGCTGGCTGCCAAGGGCGTCATCCCCGATGTGGTCACCGACCAGACCTCTGCCCACGAGGCGCTCATGTATGTCCCCAGCGGGCTCAGCGTGACCGCCGCCGACGAACTGCGCAAGGCCGACCCTGAAAAATACAAGCACATGGCGCGCGCCAGCATGGCCAAACACGTCGAAGCGATGCTGGCCTTCCAGCGCGCCGGGGCCGAGGTGTTCGATTACGGCAACAACATCCGCCAGCAAGCTTACGATCACGGCGTAACCGATGCTTTCGAGTTCCCCGGCTTCGTGCCGGCCTACATCCGCCCGCTGTTCTGCGAGGGTAAGGGGCCCTTTCGCTGGGTGGCGCTCTCCGGCGACCCGGAGGATATCTACAAGACCGATGCGGCCATCGCCGCGCTCTTCCCCGAGGATGCCCACCTGCACCGCTGGCTGAACATGGCACGCGAGAAGGTGCCGTTCCAGGGGCTGCCCAGCCGAATCTGCTGGCTGGGCTATGGCGAACGGGCGAAGGCCGGGCTTAAGTTCAACGAGATGGTGGCCCGCGGCGAACTGAGCGCGCCCATCGTGATCGGGCGCGACCACCTCGACAGCGGCTCAGTGGCCAGCCCCAACCGCGAAACCGAAGCCATGCAAGACGGCTCGGACGCCATCTCGGATTGGGCCATCCTGAACGCCATGATCAACGCTGTGGGCGGGGCCACGTGGGTCTCGTTCCATCACGGCGGCGGGGTGGGCATGGGTTTCAGCCAGCACGCCGGCCAGGTGATCGTAGCCGACGGCACGCCCGAGGCGGCCGCCCGCCTGGAGCGCGTGCTGACCACCGACCCCGGCATGGGGGTCGTCCGCCACGCCGATGCCGGTTACGAGATCGCCATTGCCGCGGCAAAACGGCACGGCATCAAAATGCCGATGTTGAAGGGATTATGAAAAACTATCGCACCGAAATCGTTGCAGCCGCTTTTTTGGGGCTGTTGTTGCTTAGCATCCTGCTGGCGTCGCCCTGGCGCCGCGCCGCGCCGGACGAAATGCCCGCCACTGACACTCCGCCTGTCAGGATCACCCCCTCCGTCACGGAGACGCTGCCGATCACGGCTTCCGAAACGTCTGTTCAGGGACTGGAAGGCGAATTTCCGTTCTGCACCGGGCAATTGGGAGTGATTTGCATGCAGGCAATTGGCACCGATTCGCTTAACGGCGACACCGTTTTTAGCCTGAATACCCCCGACCCAACACTTGCCGACCTGTACCTGACCGTTACCGCACAGTCTGGGGTGCGCTATGAATGCCGGCCGGTTGCGGCAACCCCTGGGCTGCTGTACTGCTCAGGTCAGTTTTTGCCGGTGGGAACCCGGGTAAATGTTGACGTATATACCCGTGCCGATGACCGGTTGCTGGTCACGGGCAGCCTGGTGATGCCATCAGCCGCGCCCATCGATACCCGTGGCGCTGAAGCGACCCAGCCTTCCTATCCTTCCTATCCTTCCTCATTACCAGACCAATGAGCCGTCCGTGTCCTGTATGCTGCCATTGCGCGCCTGCCTTGCGGGCCGTTCTGTCACATATTTAACCCTTGCGGTCCTGGCGGCCCTCTCGGCCGCCACGCTCCTGCTGCGCCTGCAAGCCAACGCGTTCCTGGTTGTGCCCTCTTATTTCGATTCAGCCGAGCACCTGCGCATCATCTACGCCCTGCTGGAGGGTGTTGCCCCCGTTGAGATTTTGCGCGGCAGCACAACCGGCTATTATCACCTCGGGTTCCACTTCGCCATTGCTGCCGCATCCCGCCTGACCGGGGCACAACCCATCCCGCTGGTGCTGGCAGCCGGGCCGGTGATTTTGGCCGTTTTGCCCGTCAGCCTGTTCGCGCTGGCAAACCGCCTGGGCGCGGGCAACCTCCCTGCGCTGCTGGCAGCGTTGCTGGGCGCGTGGGGCTGGGTCATGCCTGCCTATGCCCTCAACTGGGGCAAATACCCGCTGCTGGCCGCGCTGGCTGTGCTGCCATTGGCTCTGGCCGCCGGGCTGGATGGTGCGCAGCGCCCGCGCCGGTGGCTGCTCTTCGCCCTGGCGGCGGCGCTGGCCGCCGCCTTCCACACGCGCGCGCTGGTCGTCCTGGTCATTGCAGCGGCCGCCTGGGCGCTGGCTGCCCGCCTCGAACGAACCCCCGCCCTGGCCCGCGCCCTGCCCGCTATCACGGCGGCTGCGCTGGCCGCCCTGGTCCATGCCCAGCCCATGCTGCGCCCGGCCGTGCAGACCAGCTTTACCCAACACTGGCCCGTTACAGCGCTCGTGCTGTTCCTGGTCCCGCCCGCCCTCAAAACCCACCCGCGCGCCGCTCAGGCTGCCCTGCTCACCCTGTCCGGGCTGCTCGGCTCGCTCTTCATCCCGGCCGGGTTCGTTTCAGCCGGGCAGACCGCGCTCGACCGTCCTTTCGTCGAAACAGCCCTTTTCCTGCCACTTGCAATGCTGGGAGCGCTGGGGCTGGACGGATTGACCCGCCTCGCCCGGCCGCGCATGCGCCCCCTGCTTTCCGGCGCGTGCCTGGCCGTGGTGCTGCTCACCGCCGCCCGCGCATACGATTCGCGCCCGGCCTGCTGTGTGCTCGTAACCGCGCCGGATGCCGTCGCCCTGGACTGGATCGGCGCCCGCCTGCCCGCCGACACCCGCATCCTGGCCGCCGCTTCAGGGATGTACGTGCAACCCCAAACGCCCAACCCCTCCCTGACCGGCTCGGACGCCGGGGTGTGGATCCCCCTCCTGAGCGGCCGGGCCGCGCTGCTGCGCCCCTTCGACACCGATTTTGGCGACCCGAGCACACTGGATGCGCTCTGCAGGGATGGCATCGGCTTCGTTTTTGTGGGCAGCAGCGGCCAGGCTTTTGACCGCGCGACAATCGAAGCCCGGCCAGGCTGGTATGCCGCAGCCTTTTGGATGCCGCCGACCTACATCTACCGGGTGACCGGCTGTAAATGACCGCCTTTGTTGTACAATCAAATCATGGACACGCTTTACATCACCCACACGGGAGGCACCCCCCTGGGCGACATCTGGCTGGCCATGAGCGAAAACGGGCTGGTGGCTGTCGCATTCCCGCAGACCGAAGCAGCGTTTACAGCGCACCTCGCAAGGCGATTCAAGTGCCGGGTGGAAGTGAATGCGGCCCGGGGTGTCGAAGCCGCCGATCAATTACGCGCGTACGCCGGGGGGCAGCGCCGCGCCTTCGACCTGCCCATCGACTGGGGCGTGCTGACACCTTTCCAGCGGCGCACACTGCAGGCCACAGCAGACATCCCCTATGGCGAAACACGCACCTACAAAGAGATCGCAGCGCTGCTGGGCAACCCGCGCGCGGCCCGAGCCGTTGGGCGGGCCGAAGCGACCAACCCCATGCCCATTGTGCTGCCCTGCCACCGTGTGCTGGGCTCGGACCATAAATTGCACGGTTATGGCGCCGGGGAGGGCTTGAAGACCAAAGACTGGCTGTTGCGCCTGGAAGAAGGGCTGCTTTGAACCGATGAAAAACCGCCGCCCCTGTGGGAGGCGGTTTTTGCTTGTGTCAAAAAAATTATTGACTTTTTTGAATATTATATTTACAATTTATAAAATTTCAATAAAAATATTTGAATTTTCAAAAATAAAATAAAGGCTTCGCTATGAACTTAAAAGCGCCCCTCATCACCCGCACGGTCGCCATCCTGCTGTTAAGCATGGTATTGGCCAACATTGGCGGGCAAATGTACGGACCCCTGCTGCCGCTCTATGTGCAGCAGCTCGGCGCGGACATGAACCAGATCGGCATCTTCTTTACGCTCTCGATGATCGCCCCGCTGCTGTTCCAGATATTGGGCGGCTGGCTTTCGGATGCGCTCGGCCGCGTGCAGGCTATGGCCATCGGCAGCCTGGCCGGGTTCGTGGGGTACCTCATTTTCGTGGTCGCGCCATCATGGGGCTGGCTGCTGCTGGCCATGGTGGGGCTTTCGGTGGCCACCTCGTTCGTGGGGCCCAGCTTCAATGCCCTGGTGGCCGAAGAGGCGCCTGAAGAATCACGCGGCAAGGTCTTTGGGCTGGTGCAGGGGATCTTTCTGGTGGTGGGTGTCATTGGCGCGCCGCTGGGCGGCTGGCTGGCTGATACGGCCGGGTTCCGGCTCATGTTTGGGGTGGCGGCCGGGTTGTACGGCGCTGCCACGCTTATCCGCATCCTCATGGCGCGGCGCATCCGGCTGGCGCAAACCGCCCCGGCTGAAAAGCCCACGTTTGCGCACCTCAAGACCACCTTGCGCGATATTGTGGCGCTCCTGGTGTCTGGCGGGTTGGTGACTTGGATCTTCATCTCTGATGGGGTGGGCGATGTGACCTTCAGCATGGTTGGCAACCTGTTCCCGCTCTACCTGAACAATATTGTGGGCATCACCAAGACGGAGCTGGGCGTGCTGGGGGCGGTGGCTTCGGTGGACTCGATGGTCTTTATGATGGCCGGCGGCGCACTTTCAGATAAATATGGCGAGCGCGTGGGCATTGTGCTGGGCAATCTGCTGGTCGGCGCGGCCATCCTGGTGATGCTGAACGTGACGGCCTTTGGCTGGTTTGTGGCGGCCTGGTCATTGCTGGGCATTGGGCAGGCGCTGGTGGGCCCGGCGTACAGCGCGCTGATCGCGCGGGCCGTCCCCAACAAGCTGCGCGGTACGGCTTTTGGGTTGTTCTCGACTAGCCTGGGCATTATTTCGCTGCCCTCGCCTTATATCGGCGTGATGCTGTGGGAAACGTTCGGGCCGCGCATGCCGTTCTATGTGCCGCTAACGGCCATGCTGTTGATGTTGCCGGTCACCTGGGTCAAGTTCAGGACGCCCAAGGCAGAGCCTGAGGCCCCGGCAGCGGCGCCGGCGCCACCCAAAGGGTAGCCTGCGCCTGAATTAACGGAGGCGGGCTGCGGGGAGAATGATTCGCACAGGTAAAATAAATAACGGGGGCTGGTCGAAAGGCCAGCCCCCGCTTCGTTTAACGGTGGCGCGTCCTCATTCTTCTTCAACAGGATGTTCAATTTCGCCCGTCATGAAGGCTTCGGGCGCCTGTTCGAAAGCCCGCAGGCAGGCGGCTGTGCAGAAGTAGATGCGCTCGCCCTTGTAAAAGGCGGAGGGGAGGCCTGTGGTGTCGGTGATTGTTCCGCCGCAGGCGATGGGGAAGGTGTCTGGTGTTTGCATGGCGGCTAGGGTTTGATTTCGCCGAGGATGACGCGGATGCCATAATCGAGCACCACATCTTCATCGGTGAGTACGGTGTCGCGCGTGATGGGCACCTGCACGGTGGGGACGACCCCCACGCCTTCGAGGAAGATGCTGCCATCCGGCAGGATGGTGCGCCCGGTGGGTATTTGCATTTCCAACCCTTCGGGCAGTTTCATTTGTCCGCGCGAAACTTCGGCGAAGATGCCACCGGTGGGGTACTGCCCGACTACGACCATGCCGGGCACCTGGCTGAAACCATAGGACTCGAATTCGCAGGCGCTGGCGCAGGTGCGGTTGACGAGCAGGACGAGTTGGCCCACGCGGTACTGGTTTTCGTTGGCGATGATCTTGCCGGGCTGCCCTTCCGGCTCGAAGCGGCCGGTTTTATCGCTGTAGTATTCGTCTTGCCCGGTGGGAATCTCGTTGCTGGTCAGGAAGCCCGCCAGCCCCAACGGTGCGCCGCCGCCATTGGCGCGCATGTCGATGATGACCCCGCTGACGCCGCGTTCTTCAAAATTTTTGAGGGCGCGTTCGAACAGGCGGATGAGCAGGTTGAGGTCATCGTAGTTGGTGTTGATGCGGATGTAACCGATCTCCTGTCCATTGCGGGCGAGCACTTCTGAATCGACTGGCAGGATGAAGTCGCTGTCGTTCCAGCCCATTTCGTCGAACAGGCTGTCCACTTCGTCGATGGCGGTCAGGGAGACGGTCTGTTCGCTGCCGCCCGGATTGGTGAAGGTGATTTCGGCCTTGTCGCCGACGGCGGCGCGCAGCAGCCAGATTGCCTGGGCGTAGCGCCGGTTGATCTCGGATGATTCTGGGAAGAACGGGCGCACTGCGGCGGCGGCCTGCCCGATGGGCTGCCCGTTAAGGCGGTTTACGGTTGCGCCAACACGCATGCCGGCTTTTTCGGCCGGGCTGCCCGCCATCACCCGGTTGACCAGGTAGGCGCCGTCATCCAACTGGCGCACGGTGAAGCCATAGCCGCCGCTGCGACTGTTCCAGAAATCTTCGATCAGCAGGTCGCCGCTCAGCCCCACGTGGCCATCCTGGAAAGCATCGGTAAAGTCTTTGATGGCGCGGTAGAAGGCCTGGCTGTTGCGGTCTTTTTCAGCGGCTTCGACCCGCGGTTTCAGTTCGGCGTAGAGGGTGTCCCAGTTGGGCTGCTTGCCATCGATGCCGTTGAAAGCGTAATTGGTGCTGACAAAGGTGAACATCTCTTCAAAGGCTGCGGTGTAAGACAGTTCGGAAAAGTCTTTAACTGCGGCATCTTTTGGCTCGATGAGCGGCAGGTTTGCCTCGCGGCCCTGGGTAACTGTAAAGGGATCGGTGTCGAGGTCCACCACTGAATAACCATTTGGGAGGAGGGCGGTGGGGTCATCGGCGGTAAAGAGCAGGGCGTCGGGACCGAAGCCGCTTGGGAAGCCTTGTTTGTCGTCTGGCGCCCATACGATGAGTTTGCCGCCAGTGATTTCGTACCTGTTTTCGCTATCCGCTATCACCGAGGCCAGGTAACCTGGCCAGCCGCGCGAACGGTCGTCACCTTCGGCGAACGGACCGCCATACAGGTTGGGGCTGTATGCCACGGCAAAGATTTGCACGCCGGTGTTGGGGCTGCCGTTGTTATCGACATCGTTGAACTGCCCCTGCGGCAGCAGTGGCAGGTAGAGGGTGTAGGAACCGGTCAGTGCGTTTTCATCGATATCAATGAAGCCCAGCACCTGTGAGGCAATGGGAAGTTCCCATTCTTCATCGCGGATGACAAAGCCGTGCATGTCGGTAAGCGCCACGGCATGTTCTTCGTAATAATCGGCAAAAACGCTGTTGGTGGCGGCAAGGCTGCCGGTCACTTTGTAGAGCTGGTCGCTGGCGAGCGCCACGGTATCGACCACCACGGCCGGGGCGGCCGTGGGCGGTGGCGCGGTGGTTTCGCTGGTGCCCGGTGAGAGTCCCGGCAACCCGCTGGCCTGGCAGGCCAGGGCCGCGAGTACCAGCACAAGGATGGCTGGCAGGATATGGGGTTTCGATTTCATAACGAGTACCTCCTGGATGTAAAGATAAAGCACCTAACGTGAACCCACATTGTAAACGCATTTGGGGAATTTGCAGTTCAGCCGCTTCTGCAGGTTACAGCGGTAGTTTCACATCGTAGTTGACCGCCCACAAGCGCAGCCCGGCTGCAATGACCACGCTCACCAGAACCGCAGCGCTGTATGCTACCCCCAAAAAATCAAGCGCCACAAAGCTGGCCGAAGCGAAAAAGGCGCAGGTGGCGTATAACTGCCCGCGCCGAAAGATGACCGGCACCACATTACAGGCAATGTCGCGCAGCACCCCGCCAAAGGTAGCCGTGATGATGCCCATGAGCACCGCCACGACAGGTGAAACGCCCGCCTGCAGCGCAATGGAGGCACCCGCCGCGCTGAACAGTCCCAGCCCCAACGCATCGGGAAGGACGATGCTCTCGTCGTTGAGGTAAAACCAGTTGAAGCGCAGCATCACCACTGTGACGAGCGCAATGCCAAAAATGAGCACGGGGATGCCCGGCTGATCCACCCACAAGAGCGGGTGACGGTTGAGCAGCAGGTCGCGCAGGGTGCCGCCGCCCAGCGCAGTAAGAAACGCAATGGCGTACGCGCCCACAAAATCCATGCCGCGCCGTTCAGCCTCGATCACGCCGCTGACGGCAAACGTGGCAATACCCAAAATTTCAAAAAAGGAAAGCATTGCGGCAGGAAACTCTTCTAGCCCCAGGGTGTCTTGCGGGCTTGTTTGCAGCGTTCGCAGTATTCATTCACGCACAACAAATCGCGCGGGTCGCGGCGCAGGGTGTCAATTACAACGCGGAATATATCCGCGAGGGACACGGCCCTAAGAATGGATTGCCCGACCTGCACCTGGCGGGTGAACGGGCTGAGGGCGGTTTCCAGAGGCAAGAACCCCGCCGAGCAGCACGGAAAGCCCGGGCAGGCGATGATGCCCTGTTCGGTCAGCGCCCAGCGGATGAACCGCTTGCGCCTGGCCAGCTTCTCGGCATAATGCACGGATGTGTTGGCTGGGTGCAGCACCCCCATCAGCAGTACCCAGCCGTCTTGCTTTGCGATCACGCCAATCGGGGCCAGGGGATCTTCCAGCGTTTGCGCGGACAGGGCGTCATCCACGCCCGCGCCTGTAAAGGAAAGAATGGGGTGCATGGAACGCTTTGCGCCGGGGTACAGACGCAGCGACTCGGGGATGGCGCCCATCAACGGGTCGGCAGGCATATCCGGCGACCAGAACTCGGCCATGCGGTTGAGGTCTTGCCCATCGCCGTAGGTGATGCCATTATCCGGCGGACCGTCGCGCGGGGTGATCATGGTCTTGTAGGTGTGGGTGGGCATCATCACCTGCCCCAGCGCTTCCACCAGCGCCTGGGCCACGGTTGGTGCGCCGCCATCCACATGCCCAAACGCCTTGAGTGAAGCGTGCGCAATGACCGCCCGCCCGCCCAGGTTGAGGGCGCGCAGTCCCAATTTGAGACGCTGGAGCGAGACGGTCAGCGAATCAGTTGGCATAAGTCCTTATCTCCCTGTCCACCCAGGCTTGCGCTTTTCGATGAACGCGCGCATGCCTTCCTTTTGGTCTTCGGTGGAAAACAACGCAAAGAAACGCTCGCGTTCATCTGCCAGACCATCGGTCAGGGGCAAATCGTAGGCGTTGTTGATGGCCTGTTTGGCGGCGCGCACCGCCAGGGGGGCGCGTTCGGCAATTTGGGCGGCCAGGGTCAGGGCTTCGTCCAGGCAGCGTTCTACCGGCACCACGCGGTTGACCAGCCCCAGGCGTTCTGCCTCGGCCGCCGAAAGCGTGCGGTTGTTGAGGATCATTTCCATGGCGATGGCCTTGCCCACTGCGCGCGTTAAGCGCTGGGTGCCGCCCGCGCCTGGGATGACACCAATCGTCACCTCTGGCTGACCAAATTTGGCGCTCTGGCTGGCAACGATCATGTCGCACGCCATGGCCAGTTCGCACCCGCCGCCCAGCGCAAAACCGCTGACCGCTGCAATCACCGGCTTGGTGATGGCGCGCAGTTCCTCAAAACGCCCGATAAAGCGCCGCTCGCGCATCTCGGCTTCGCTGGCTTCGGCCATGTCTTTGATGTCGGCCCCGGCCGCAAAAGCCCGCTCAGAACCGGTGATGACGATTGCGCCGATGGACGGATCGGACTCGAAGGCGTGCAGGGCATCGTTCAGTTCAGCCAGCAAGGCGTCGTTGAGCGCGTTGAGCGCCTGCGGGCGGTTGAGCATTATCAATCCCGCGCGCCCGCGTATCTCGGTCAAAATGTTGGTATGGGTCATGGCAACTCTCCGGGTGATTGGATTTTCATTATCCGCTTCATCCTTTTTATTTGTGGTATCGCTCGCGCATTTACGTTAAAATTATACGGGAAACGGACGCACGCCGTTCATATCGTTTATATTGAGGTTGCCATGATCCTGCCCGAATGGACTTTGCCGCACATCATTCTAACCATCCTTTATGCATCACTCGGACTTTCGATGGGGGTGGGCGAACATACTGGCCTGATGCGTATGCCTTACTCTAAATTCAGGCTCAATCGCGGGTTGAGCGGGCGTACCGGGATGTTCCTGCTTTACTTTGTGCCGTTTCTGGGGGCGCTGGCCGTCTCTGCCCCGCACCTGGCCGCTTTCAGCCTGGTCCAGTTCGTTGTGCTGGCCGCCGTGCTGATCCACTTTGGCAAACGCAGCCTGGAGGTGCTTTTTCTGCATAAATATTCAGGACTTATGGATCTGTCCACCGCGCTTACGATCATGACTTTTTATACCATCGTGGCCATTGGCACGACCTACCTCAACCGCTGGCCTCTGGCCGCGCCCAATGGTGTTTTTTGAGGTGGGTTGGCCTTGTTTGTGGTGGGCATTGCCGGAAACTTTTGGCACCATAAAATTTTAGCCGACCTGCGCAAAAACACCACCGATTATGTCATCCCGCGCGGTGGACTGTTCGAACAGGCGGCCTGCCCGCATTACCTGTTCGAGATCCTAACCTGGCTGGGCATTGCCATGCTCTCGCAGCACCTGTTTGCCTACCTGACGGTGCTGGGCATGGGCAGTTACCTGTTTGCCCGCAGTCTGAACACGCTTAAGTGGTATCATGAAAAATTCCCAGACTTTCCCAAAGGACGCAAGGCGCTCATCCCGTTCCTCTTTTAGCAGGCGCGTCCAAAAGCTTTTCGCAAGGAGATAACCCATGCTGTTCATCCTTACCCTGCACTCGATTGTGCGCTGGCTGACCGTACTGGCGGCGGCGGCCCTCATCATCCGGTTTGCGCTCGGCTGGTTCAAAAAACAGCCCTATGATAAAACGTCCAATGCACTGGCCGCTGCCTTCGGCGGCACCATGGACCTGCAGCTCACCCTTGGTTTCATCTACTTCATCTGGAATGGCATGATGATCGATGGCGGCTTTGCCCTGCGCCATCGCTGGGAGCATCTGGTCGTTATGCTGGCTGCGGTGGCTGTGGCGCACCTGCCCGCCATGTGGAAGAAGAAAGAGGATGCCATCCGCTACCGCAACGGGCTGATTGCGGTGGTCGTCTCGCTGCTGCTGGTGGTGGTGGGTGTTGGCCTGCTGCCTGGCAACCGCTGGCTGGGCATTGCCGGGTTGTGGTAAAGGGTTCGGGTCATGCACAAATCCATTTCTCGCCGCGATTTTCTCAAACTGTCTGGCGTAGGGTTGGGCGCGCTGGCCTTCCGCCCCCCCGCCAGACTGCTCCTGGACCGATTCGCTGCGCCCAAACGCCTGCCGGAGTTTCCCGCGGCTGAAATCATCGGGCGCGTGACCGATACCAACGTCAGTTTGCGCAGCCGCCCCACCAACAACCCGGCGCTCAATACGGCCATCCGTGCGCTGGAACCTGATACCCTGGTGGTGTGGGAGCGCGAAGTGCTTGGCTCGGTCACGGGCGGGCCGTCCAATCAGCGCTATGTGCAAACGCCAGAGGGCTACATCTACGGTTCGGTGCTGCAGCCCACGCGCAACCGGCCAAACACGCCCATCACCCAAATTCCGGCCGGGCAAAGCGGCTTTTGGGCTGAAGTGACCGTGCCGTATGTAGAGCTGGCCCACGAGGGCAACATTGCCTCGCCCTGGCTGCTCGACCATATCCAATACGAGTTTCCGCCGCGCCTGTACTACGGCCAGGTGGTATGGATGGATGGCATTCGCACCGACAACGGTTTCGTGGAATACCGCTGGAACGAAGATGCAAAGGGACGCGGCTATGGCTACGGCGCCTATGGCGAGTTCTATTGGGGCGATGCCGCCGCTTTCAAGGTGCTGACCGATGACGATGTGGCCGCCATCAGCCCGGAGGTGGATCCCAAAGAAAAGACCATGGCGCTCGACCTGGCCCGCCAGATGCTCTCCTGCTATGAAGGCAAACGCGAGGTGTACTTCTGCCGCGTGTCCACCGGGCGCATCTACGACCCCGCCACCGGGCTGCGCACCGACGCATACGCCACCCCGGCCGGTACGCTGCTCACCCACTGGAAGATTATCTCCAAGAACATGACGGCTGGCAGTGAGGCATCAGGCTATTCCACCCCGGCCGTGCCGTGGTGTGTGTATATTCAGGGCGGGGTGGCCATTCATGGCGCGCACTGGCACAACGCCTTTGGCGAGCCGCGCTCGCACGGCTGCGTCAACGCCACCCCCGAAGACGCCAAGTGGATCTTCCGCTGGAGCGACCCGTACGTTTCGCTGGCCGCGGGAGAAGAGCGCCGCTCGCTGCCTGCGCACGGCACGGTTGTGATCTCAAAATAACGCCTCAATCATCATGCCTCCCATGACCGCCGCCCGCTACGGCGCGGATGCCTTCATGGTCGGGCTGCTCAGCGCGGCCTACCCCTTTATGCAATTTGTCGGCGCGCCCATCCTGGCGTGGATCACGCTTACGGCGCGGCGGCTGGGGCAGCCGGTATAACGGCCGGCAGGCTGCGGGTGGCGTGTTGATTTGCAGTTGAAGTACAATGGGCGTATTCCATTGAGATAAAGGTAAACCATGTCCGCATCGCAGACATCCCCATCGCGTGGATCGTTCACCGCTCCCGAAGCGCGGACGCACCTGCGCGCCTCGACCCCCGCCGAAATGGACGCGGCCCTGTCCGACCTGCAGGCCCACAAGGATGCCTGGGTGGCAACCGGCATCCCCGAACGGCTGGCCATGCTCGAAAAAGTGCAGCGCAACCTGGAAGAGTTGGGCGAGCGCTGGGTCTTCGTCCACGCGGGCCATTGCCAAACTGTTCGGCAACCCGCTTTTTGGCAACTTTCTGCGGCTGATCGCGTCGTCGTTCAAGAAATAGGGGGTTAGGGAGTAGAAAAGATTCGACTGCTTTCTACTTTTCTCTATTCTCTATTCTCTTTTCTTTTCCCCCCCCCCACCAGCACATCCCCCAGTTCTGCCGTCGTCTGCAAGATCATATCCGCGCCGCGCCGGGCGAGTTCGGCCTGCTCGCCGAAACCGCACAGCACGCCCACAACCTGCGCCCCGGCCGCTTTGCCCGCGCGCATATCCACGGTGGTGTCGCCAACCATCAGGCACTCGGCGGGCCGGACGCCCATCTTTTGCGCGGCGTAGAGGACGGGGTCGGGATAGGGTTTGGTGTGCGCGGCGGTGACCGCGGTAACGATGGGGTCGAAGTAACCGGTCAGGCCGAACTGGTCGAGGAAGGTACACGTGGATTTTTCGTCGCGGGCGCTGACGACCGCCATGGGGTAGCGGCCCGCGAGCTGGCGCAGCATGGCATCCACGCCGGGGACGAGCATAAAGTGCTTCATGGGGCGCGGGCGGCGCGGGCGTAGTCCTGATCCTTGAGCAGGAAGCGCACCAGACGGAAGTAGCGCGCAAATTTGGCGGTGTACAGGTCGTCGGTGTCGTTGAGCGTCCCATCCACATCAAAACACAGGGCTTTTACGCGGGAAACATCGAGGGTCATGCCCCGATTTTACCTGCGATTGCGCCCCTTGACATGCCCGCCATTATGACGATAATTACTGGCAACAGGCGAGCCTTTCCAACGGCGATGACCGGGGAAAGTACACTGGCAGAAGTTGACAGAGAGGCGCGGATGCCGCTGAGACCGCACTCAACCGACCCCGGTGGAAGTTCCCCCGCGAGCCGCCCGGGTGAAAACTTGAGAGTAGTCCGGGCCGCATTCCCAGCGTTATCGGGGAAGCCGATGATGGTCGGCGCAAAGTGAGCCAGCAATGGCTAATTTGGGTGGTAACGCGAGACTCTCTCTCGTCCCAATGTGGACGGGAGTTTTCTTTTTGTATACGGGTAGGGCCGAATCGATGGTTCGCCCCTACGGAACGGGAAAATTGAACGGAGGTAGGCATGCTCGATAAATTGAACGAGATCGAAAAGACCGCGCTCGAAGCGCTGGCGGTCATCGAAGACGAGGCCGGGCTCGAAGCCTGGCGCATCGCCAACATTGGGCGCTCGTCGCCGGTGATGGGCGTTTTCAGCCAGATGGGCGCGCTCTCGAAAGAGGAACGCCCGCTGGTGGGGCAGCGCGCCAACCAGGTGAAGGTGGCGCTCGAAGAGGCGTTTGCCGATAAACTGGAGGCGGTAAAGCAGGCCGCGCTGGCCAAATCACTGGCCACCGAAAAACTGGATGTGACCCTGCCGGGGCGCGCCTTCCGACACGGGCGCCTGCACCCGGCCACCCAGAACCTGCGCCGCATGCTGTCTGTGCTGGCGGATATGGGCTTCCAGGTCTACACCGCCTGCGAAGTGGAAAGTGACGAGTACAACTTCCAACTGCTCAACATCCCGCCGCACCACCCGGCGCGTGAGATGCAGGACACTTTTTACATCGACACCGGCGAAACGGACGAAGCCAGCAAGCTCGTCCTGCGCACGCACACCTCGCCGGGCCAGATCCGCGCCATGCGCGAATTCTCGGCCACCAATCCGCGCAACCCGCCGCCCATCCGCATTGCACTGCCGGGCATGGTCTATCGCTTCGAGCAGATCACGGCCCGTTCGGAGGTGCAGTTCAACCAGATCGAAGGCCTGGTGGTCGGCGAGCCCATCACCTTCGGCGACCTGAAGGGCACGCTTTCAGACTTCGTCCAGCGCATGTTCGGCCAGAATGTCAAAACGCGCTTCCGCTCGGACCACTTCCCATTCACCGAGCCGAGCGCCGAAATGGACGTGGAATGCTTCGTGTGCGGCGGCAAGGGCTGCCCGGTGTGCAAACGCTCCGGCTGGCTGGAAATCCTCGGCTGCGGCATGGTGCACCCGAACGTGCTGGCCAACGGCGGCTATGACCCCGCCCGCTACACCGGCTTCGCCTTCGGCATGGGCACCGAACGCCAGTTCATGCTGCGGCACAAAATCACGGATATTCGTTATTTCTGGGGGAACGATGTTCGTTTCCTCGAGCAGTTCTAGGAGGCAGGAATGAAACTACCCATTTCCTGGTTGAAAGATTTCGTTGACCTGACCGGTCTCTCCGTCATTGACATCGCCGATAAACTGACCATGGCTGGCATGGAAGTGGAAGACATCCGCTTCGCGGGCCTGCCCCTGCCCGAACGCGACGACCACGGCTTCAAGGTCAGCGGCATCGCCTGGGACCCCGAAAAACTGGTGGTGGCCGAGATTTACGCGGTCAACCCGCATCCCAACGCCGACCGCCTGACCCTGTGCGACCTGTTCGACGGCAAAGACCGCCACATCGTGCTGACCGGCGCGCCCAACCTCTACCCGTTCAAGGGACAGGGCAGGCTCGAAAAGCCGATCAAGGTGGCGTATGCCAGGGAAGGCGCGCAAATCTACGATGGTCATGCCGATGGACTGGCGCTGACCACGCTCAAACGCGCCAAGATTCGCGGCGTGGACAGCTACTCGATGGTCTGTTCGGAAAAAGAACTGGGCATCAGCGAAGAGCACGAGGGTGTCATCTTCCTCGACGACGAAGCCATCGCCGGAACGCCGCTCGTCGACTATATGGGCGATGCCGTGCTCGAAATCAAGATCAACCCCAACATGGCGCGCAACACCAGCATTCTGGGCGTGGCGCGCGAAGTGGCGGCGCTCGCCCACAGGCCGCTGAAAAGGCCCGATCTGGCGTTGCAGGTTTCGGGTGATTCGATTCAGGACGCTGTCAGGATCGAGATTGCCAACCCGGAACTCAATCCCCGCTTCACGCTGGCCCTCATCCGCGATGTGCAGATCAGGCCCAGCCCATACTGGGTGCAGCGCCGCCTGCGCCTGATCGGCATGCGCCCCATCAGCAACATCGTCGATGCCACCAACTACACCATGTTCGAGATCGGCGAGCCGCTGCACGCCTTCGATTACGACGTGCTGACAAAGCGCGCAGATGGCAAACCCGTGACGATTTCCACGCGAACGGCTGCCCCCGGCGAAAAGCTGACCACGCTCGACGGGCAGGAGCGCACCCTGACCGCCGCCAACGTGCTGGTCTGTGACGAGAAGGGTGCGCTGTCGCTGGCGGGTGTGATGGGCGGTTCGGAAAGCGAAGTAAGCGACGCCACCACCAACATCCTGCTCGAAGCGGCGGCCTGGAACTTCATCAACATCCGCCGCACGGCCACCCAGCATGCCCTGTCTTCCGAGGCGTCTTACCGCTTCTCGCGCGGCGTGCACCCCAATCTGGCGCTCGACGGACTCAAGCGCTGCCTGCAGTGGATGTCCGCCTGGAGCGGCGGAAAAATCGCCCCAGGCATCGTTGATAACTACCCCCTGCCGCCCGCCGACCCGACCATTGCCATTACCGAGAAAGACATCAAACGCGCCCTCGGCATTGAAATCCCGCTTGGCGAAGTAAAAGAAATGCTGGAGCGGCTGGAATTCAAGTGCGAGATTCGAAATTTGATACGCGATAACTCGAATACTCAAATATCGAATAACGAATCTTCGAATATCGAAACCCTGTTCGTTACTGCACCTCCGATTCGGATGGACATCGGCCAAGGCATCGTCGGTCTGGCAGACGTGATGGAAGAGATCGCGCGCCTGTACGGCTACGACCGCATCCCCGCCACGCGCATCGCAGACCCGCTGCCCCCCCAGCGCGGCAACCCATCGCTGGAGCGTGAAGAACGCGTGCGCGACATCCTGGCCAGCCTGGGCCTGCAGGAGATCATCACCCACCGCATGACCGCGCCGGAGATCGAGAACCGCCTGCTGCCCGGTGGCGTGTCCGCGTCCACGATTGAATATGTCAAGCTCGCCAACCCCATCGCGCCCGAAAAACGCGTGCTGCGCCGCAGCCTGCTCGCCTCAGTGTTGAACGTCGTTGAGCGCAACGCCCGCCTGTCCGATTCGCTGGACTTCTTCGAGGTGGGCGTGGTGTTCGTACCGCAGCCCGGGCAACCCCTGCCCGCCGAGCCGCGCCGCGTGGCCATCGCCATCACCGGCAAACGCTACGAACCCGGCTGGGATGCCAAAGTGGGCGTCAAAGTGGATTTCTACGATATGAAGGGCATCATCGAAGCCCTGATGGACTCCCTGCATATCAGCGTCACCTACGCCCCGGCGAATCACCCCTCCTTCCACCCTGGCAAGTGCGCCGCCATCCTGGCGGGGAACCAGCCCCTGGGGGAAGACCCCGTTCCTTTGGGGGTCTTCGGCGAACTGCACCCGGCCGTCCAGTCGAACTACGATTTCGTCTCCCCCGTGCTGGCGGCTGATCTTGACCTGGAAGCCATCATCCCGCTCATGCCCACGCTTGGGCACCCCGTTCGCGCTGTGAGCGAATTCCCACCCGTGCTGGAGGATATCGCCGTGGTCGTCGATGAGAACCTGCCCGCAGACCGTGTGGAGGCGCTCATCCGCCAGACTGGCGGCAAGATGCTGGCAAAGGTGACCCTGTTCGATGTCTTCCGCAGCGAGCAGGTTGGCGCGGGCAAGAAATCGCTGGCCTATGCGCTGACCTACCAGTCCTTCGACGGCACCCTGACTGACAAAGACGCCGCCCAACTGCGCAGCAAGATCGTCCGCCGCCTGGAAAGCGAACTCGACGCAAAACTGCGCGCATAGTCTCTAAGCTGGGGCGGAGGGCTTGGCCTTCTGCCCCGGCAGCGCATCACCCGTACCTTTGTCATGGTATTGACCTTGTTGATTGACCATTCTTTCGGTAAGATTGCGTATATGAGTAATCTCAAAGCCGTCCGCAAGGAAAAAGATGCCTTTTTCGCCAGCCACTGGCAAAGCCCGCTCACGCCCGAGCAGAAAAAGAATTTCAAAGGGCTTAACTACTTCCCCGAAAACCCCGCCCTGCGCCTGACCGTGAGCGTGGAGGAGTTTGACGAAAAACGGATTGTGCCCATCCAGACTTCTACTGGCGATTACCAGGAATATGTGCGCTACGGGCAGTTCACTTTTGAAGTCGAAGGACAAACCGCACGACTTACCATCTACCAGGCGGATTACGGGTTCTTCCTGCCCTTTGCTGACAGCCTGACCGAGATCGAGACCTACCCGGCCGGCCGCTACCTGGAACCGGAACCGTTGGGCGGCAACACGTTCCACGTCGATTTCAACCTGGCCTATAACCCCTATTGCGCCTACAACGATCGCTGGTCCTGCCCGCTCACCCCGGCCGAAAACCGGTTGAAAGCGCCCATTCGCGCCGGGGAAAAGATGTTCCACTCCGAGTAACATGCGAATCAAAAAACCCGGCTACAAGGCCGGGTTTTTTGATTCGCGGATGATCAATCCTGGTGGTTTTTCAAAATGCTCAACAGCGCTTCGTACTCGTCTTCGCAACTGGGACACAGTTCCAGGTGGCGTTTGAGCAGCGGCAACAGGCGCGAGACGTCTTCGCCGCGTGCAGCCATCTCGGTATATTCATCGAGCAGGTCAAAGGCTGCATCGCAGGAGTAGTCATGCTCGTTCCAGTCTACCAGGCGCATCAGGCGGCGGACCACCTTCTTGGGCGGGTCGGGCTGGGGCAAAAAATGCGAGTGATCATGCGAGAAGGGAGGGGTTGGCTCTTGTGTGTCCATACGTGTGATTTGACGTGTCAGGCTGGCCAATTCTTACGAATAATTAACGGATCAAAAGGCTGCCAGCACATCTTGGGCGGTCAATCCTTCACGCTCCAGGCGGCGTTTGAGGTTTTCGCGCGCGTCATGCAGCAGCTTGTAGAGCGCGTTGCGCTCCATGCGCATTTCTTCCGAGATGCGCTCGGCCGGCATGCCATACACCAGGCGGGCCATCAGGGCGGTGCGCTGCTTTTCGGTCAGCTCTTCCTGGATGATGCGGTTGACGCGCGCCAGCAGGTCGCGCTGCTCGGCCAGTTGGGCTGGCCCGGCGGTGGGGTCGGCATCCAGCCCGGGGTTGATCATCTCGGCATCCTCGCCTACCAGCTCATCCAGGGAAACATCCTGCCACTGGCGGCGGCGCAGTTTGCTGAGCGCCAGGTTGACAGCGATCTTGTACGCCCAGGTGGTGAACTGGCTGCGCCCCTCGAAGCTGTTCAGATTGTCGAGCACTTTCAGCAGGGCATCCTGGGCGGTTTCCTCGATCAGCGGCTCGAACAACGGGTCGCCTGGAGAAAGCCAGCGCGAGAGGGCGTAAGGCAATCCTGCCATCAATGCGGTACGCAGGTCCGACAGGGCGGCAGACTGGGCGTCCCCGCCGGCCCGCAAATCGATTATCCATTGTTCATTGTTTCTACGCGTCATGTCATAATTTTATTATGAAATTGGGCCGTCTGGTTGTTGTATCATGTTGCGCTTAACTGTATACTGATACAAATCTAAACTTTTGGAGGATTATATGGATAAGAAGACGGGCGGCATTATCGCCACTGTGGTCACCGCGCTGTGCTGTGGTTTGCCGGGCTGCTTCAGCCTGTGCTTTGGGCTTATTTCTGCGTTTGCTTCGGCGGTGCCGGGTGCAAATATCGACATTGGCGGCAGCAGCGACCCTGCGGCAGCGCTGGCCACAGGCCTTGCCTCGGTTTGCGGCGGAATCATCTTTATCGCCATCCCGGTTGCGGTGGGCTTCTTTACCCTGCGCAAGAAACCGGCCCCTGCCAACAATTTTGGCGAACCGCTGCCCCCTGCGGCGTAACATGCAACAAAAAGCGGCGCTCCTGCCACGGGCGCCGCTTTTAATATTCCCTGCAGGGTCAATCTACGTCCGGGTAGTTGCCGAGCACCGCTTCGATTTTTTCAAGCACTTCTTCTGAGAGTTTGTCGGTGGCTTCGGCGGCGGCAATGTTTTCCAGCAACTGGTCGGTGCGGGTCGCGCCAGTGATGACACTGCTCACTTCTTTACGGCGCAGCAGCCAGGCGATGGCCAGTTGGGCGGTGCTGATGTGCAGGTCATCGGCGATCTTGGCCAGGCTGCGCACGATGCCGACGCGCTCGTCTGTAATCCGGTCGCGAATCCAGGCCATGCCGTCCAGCGCGGCGCGGCTGTCTTGCGGGATGCCTTCATTGTACTTGCCGGTCAAAATGCCGTAATAGAGCGGACTCCAGGTGGTCAGACCAATACCGTAATCCTTGCAGATCTGCTCCAACTCGATCTCCACACGCTGGCGGTGGAACATGTTGTACTGTGGCTGTTCCACCACCGGCGGGATGAGGTGATTGTCCTTGGCCGAGAGGAACGCGGCGGTGATCTGCCAGGCGCGCCACTCCGAGGTGCCCCAGTACAGGATCTTGCCCTGGCGCACGAGCATGTCCATGGTGAACAGCACCTCATCGATGGAAGTATCCGGATCGAAGCGGTGGCAGAAGTACAAGTCGAGGTAATCGGTGCCCAGGCGTTTGAGCGAGGCATTGACCGATTCGACGATGTGCTTGCGCGACAACCCGCGCCCGTTGGGGCCGGGGAAAGTGGGCCAAAAAACCTTACTGGAAATGACCAGCGCCTCGCGCGGCAGCCCTTTGATGGCCCGCCCCATCACCACCTCGGCCTGGCCGTTGGCGTACATGTCGGCATTATCGAAGAAGTTGATCCCGTTGTCGTAGGCTGCGTGCATGATTTCGATGGCGTTTTGCTCATCCACTTGTGAGCCAAACGTCACCCACGCGCCGAGCGAAATCTCGCTCACTTTCAAACCAGAACGACCCAAACGGCGGTAGTGCATATTCGCGCTCCTTCCTACTCGACTTCGACCGGTTTTGTTTTTATCATGGTTCGCCCCACGGGCGCACATCGAATGCAAACGTCACCCGGCAAAACTGAATCACCTGGCTGCCCTGGCGCAGTACCAGTGACCATATCGTGCTGTAGCCGCCTTCGATGTCGGGCGCGAAGGCGTCGAAGCCAATTGCCACCGAAGCGCCCGGCGGTACGTTGGCGCGCAGGTCGTATGCATCGCGGCGGTGCAGGATGGCCCCGCTGACATAAACCAGGTCTACATTGGCGGCTTCCCAGGTTTTTGCGCCGACGTTCTTGACCGTCCAGAATACGTCGAAGTCTTTTCCGGCGCGATAGACCACGAAATCAGACGGGGTTTGCCCGATGTACTGGCAGGCGTAATCCGGCACAGGGGTGCCGGAACCGGTTGCCAGTGGCGGCGGCGTGCCCGATCCAGATGCTGCAGCGGTCTGGGCGGCCACGGTGGCCATTAGCCCGGTCATGCCCACCGGGGTGCTGGTTTGGGATGAGACGCGCGGTGTGGGCAGCGGGGTGAGCGAGGGCGGCGGCGTGAAGGTGGGAAACGGCGTGATGGATGCCGTGGCGGTGGGCATGACCGGGCTGCCTTCCACACCTGGCACGGCCGAAAGCTGTTCGGCCAGCACGGTGGGGTAGATCTGGGTCTGGATGGCTGCGCTGGTGGCGGCAACGATGGTGGCCAACTCACTTTCGGTCAGCGGGCGCACCGCCCCCCCGGCAGGCGCGCAGCCTGCCAGGGAGACGGCAATCAAAATCAAGATGTACAAAAGACGGAGTAGGCTTGGCATAATCTCCTGATCAATCGCCATTGGTGTCGGGCGTTTGCTCGTCACCTGCGCCAATGCCCAGCGGCTTCCATTTGCCGGGGTCTTTCAGGCGGTGCTGGATGCCGCCCCGGTCGTGCAGCTGGTCGAAACCTTCCGGCTTGATGAACAGGTCTTTGCCATCAAGCAATCCGTAGATGCCCTCCTGACCGGGTTCGGGGCGTTTGATGCCCTTGAACTTGGCGGCCATGCTGGGGAGGTAGTCGGTGGGCTCTTCATAGGTGGTCACGTAGCCCTCGTAGTTGCGCAGGATGATCTTGTGGTCTGACATGCTGAGCATGTAATTGGGCATGACCGGAATTTTGCCGCCGCCGCCGGGCGCATCGATGATGTACTGCGGGACGGCATAGCCGCTGGTGTGGCCGCGCAACCCTTCCATAATCTCGATGCCCTTGGCCACCGGGGTGCGAAAGTGCCCCGCCCCTTCCACCAGGTCGCACTGGTAGAGGTAGTATGGGCGCACGCGGATGCGCACCAGTTTGTGAACCAGTTCGCGCTGAATATGCACGTTGTCATTTACCCCGGCCAGCAGCACTGACTGGTTGCCCAACTGGATACCGGCGCGGGCCAGGCGGTCGCAGGCGTCTTCCAGTTCCTTGCTGATCTCGTTGGGGTGGTTGACATGGATGTTCATCCACAACGGGTGATACTTGGCCAGTACGTCGCATAGTTCCTGGGTGACGCGCATGGGCATGAAGACCGGCACGCGCGAGCCAATGCGCACAATCTCGATGTGTGGGATCTCGCGCAGGCGGCTGAGCAGTTCTTCCAAAATTTTTGGGGCCAGCACCAGTGGGTCGCCGCCAGAGAGCAGCACATCGCGCACCTGCGGGGTGCGCTTGAGGTAGTCGATCTGCATCTCGAACTCTTCGCGCTTGAAGGTTTGCCCCGGGTCACCCACAATGCGGCTGCGGGTGCAGTAGCGGCAGTACGAAGCGCACTGCGTGGTGACGAGCATGAGTACGCGGTCTGGGTAGCGGTGCACCAGCCCGGGCACGGGCGAATGCTTGTCTTCTGCCAGCGAATCTTCCATCATGGCGGTGAAGGCTTGCATTTCCTCGGAGCGCGGAATAACCTGCATGCGGATGGGGTCATCCACATCCTCCGGGTCGATCAGCGAGATGAAATACGGGGTGATATCGACGCGGAACAAGCCCTGGGTCTGCAGGGCCTTGCGTTCACTTTCAGTCAGGTTGAGGACTTTTGCGATCTCTTCCAGACTATTAAGGCGGTTGCTAAGCTGCCAGCGCCAGTCATTCCATTTTTCGTCGGGAACGTCTTTGTAAATGGGCGCGCGTTTGGAAACAAAGGGTTCGGGCATGGGGTTTTTCCTCCGTAATCAGGATAAGGTTGGGTAGCAATAAAGGGGCACTGGCTGACGGTCAGGCGGCTGCGGAGGGTCATGGTCGGGGCGGAAAAAGCCCGCGATACGAGCAGGTAAATCGTTCATAAAAGTATTGTAAGAGGAAAGAGGGGCAAGGTCAATAAGCAGGAAGTTAATGGCAAGCGCGCAGGCGATACGGACTGCCTGCGCGCCGGTAGGGTAGGGGATGGGGTTTACCAGGCCGGGGTCAGCCCGCCGCTGACATCCTGCCAGTAGGGTGCCCAGGCGAGCGAGACAAACTGGACCATGATGTCGGACTTTTTGGGGCGGATGGCGAGGGTTTCCAGCGTTTCAGTCAGCGGGTCCACACGCTCGGTTTGGGCGGCCAACTCGGTTTGGAACTGCTGTTCCATGTCCTGGATCTGCTGTTTCAAGGATTCCACGGTTTCGCCGGCCGTTGAAACATCCTTGCCCTCTTCCATGGCGCGCCCGGCGCGGCGGGCGGCTGTGGATGCCTTGCTGAGTGTGCTGCCTACCGATTTGCGCCCGGTGAAGGCTCCCAACAGGGTGGACCCAAAGGAGAGCGCGGTTTGCAGTTGGGCCTGGCGCGCCTGCGATTCCTGCTTTTCCTTGTTGGTCTCAGCGCGGCGCAGGCGCTCTTGCAGGGTGGCGAAGCGTGTGGCGTACTTCTGGCGTAGAGTCTCTTTTAGTGCATCACGCTTTTCGCGGGCCTGTTGTCCCATGCGAATGCGAAAATCGCGTTCATCTTCTCCGGGCTGCGATACTTCGCCCAGGCTGGGGCTGCGCAGCACCTCCAATTTTTGCGATCCGTACAGCCAGGCGGCAAAATCGCGGCTCCAGGCGGCGTAATTGCGGGCCTGGCTGGCGGCTGCCGGTAACTCGCCAAACAGGGCGCCGTTTTGGGGCGTTTTTTCCAGGTCTGTGGCGGGGATGTCGGTCGCCTCGGCGTTGTCCCACACAACCGGGATGGGCCCATCCTGGATGGATGTCAGGTAGGCCAGGTTGTGGGCAGCGCTGATTTTAGATTTGGCGTCGGCGAAGGTGACGCGCGCCGCCCCGAAAAGCTGCGGCTCGTACACCAGGGTGCTGCCAGCCGGGGTGCTGCCGCGCGCGGGCAGGAAGTACGCGCTCACACCGGGCGGCAGGGTGGGCTGGGTTGTCGATGCCGCGCCCGGGGCATTCATGGCGGCCGCATGGGGCGCTGTTGTTCCAGGGGTGGCGGCTGCCGCGCCAGACAGGGCGGCGCTGCGCACGGGGTCCATCAGGGTCTTAATCTGGTCGCGGGTGAGTGGCCCGCGTAGGTAAGAGAGCGCCCAGCGCGTCTGCATCAATTCGGGGGCGTCATCGTGGGTGTTGTTCATCAAAAAGACACGGTTGCCCAGGCTGGAGAGGATTTTTTCGATTTGGGCGCGGTTGAATTTTGCCCCGGCAGCGGCGCTTTCCAGTCCGTCCAGCAGGCGGGCCTTGTCGCGTTCGGTTTGCAGGCGGCCAATGAACCATGTGCCGATGTTGGAGAGGGCTTTGTAATCCAGGTCTACGGGGTTTTGGGTGGCCAGCATCACACCCACGCCAAAGGCGCGGGCCTGCTTGAGCAGGGTGAGCATCGGCAGTTTGGAAGGCGGGTTGCCAATTGGCGGCAGGTAGCCAAAGATCTCGTCCATGTACACCAGGGCCCGCAGGCTGGTGGTGCCAGACTGCGCGCGTACCCAACCCAAAACCTGGTTCATGAGCAGCGAGACGAAGAACATGCGCTCGGGGTCACCCAGGTGCGCAATGGAGAAAATGGCAATGCGCGGTTTGCCGCCGGGGGTGTAGAGGATGCTGCCGATGTCGAGCGGCACACCCTGCAGCCAGGCGCTGAAGCCGGGAGAAGCCAGCAGGTTGTTCAATGACATCACCAACCCAAAGCGGTCTTTGGACGGGTAGAAGGCTTCCAGGTCAAGCACACCAATCTTGCTGATGGGTGGCGATTGCACCTGTTGGATGAGCGCGGCCAGGTCCATGTCTTGCCCGGCGCGCCAGGCGGTGTCGAAGATGGTGGAGAGCAGGATGTGCTCGCGGCTTTGCACCGGGTCGGCGGCAATGCCTACCAGCCCGAGCAGGCTGGTGACCGTGGTGCTGATGCGCTCGCGCAGCAGGTCGTCATCGCTGCGGATCGAGGGTTCGGGTGCGGCAAAAGATTTGAGGATGGAAACCGGAATGCCGGCGCTGCTGCCGGGGGTGTAGACCTGCAGGTCGACTGCATCGCGCAGGCGCTGGATACGCGCGCCATCCTGCCGCCAGCTGGCCAGCCCGTTGCGCCAGGTGTCAGACTGTTTGGCGGCGTAATCTGCCGGGGCCAGCCCTTTCTGGCGGGCATCGTCCAGGTTGATCCATGGCAGGAAATCTTCCGGGCGCAGTTGTGGGAAGGTGAGCAGCAGGTTGGAGAGGTCGCCTTTGGGGTCGATGAGGATGGCCGGGATGCCATCGATGGCGGCTTCTTCGATCAGCCCAATGCACAGGCCGGTCTTGCCGCTGCCGGTCATGCCCACGCACATGGCGTGGGTGGTCAGGTCTTTGGAGTCGTACAGCAGCAGGTCGTCTTTGGCCTTTTGGGCATTCAGATCGTACACGCGGCCGAGGTAGAACGAACCAAGTTTCTCGTAATCTTCCATGGGTAAGTCCTCCTTTGTGGTGGGTTGGGGCTACGGGCAGGTAAAGGTAGAGCGGTCGATGTCGCGCGCGGCGGCGGCGAGGCGGTTGTACTCTTGCAGGTAGCCCGCGGCCAGGGCGCGGTTGGCAATGATGAGCACGTTCTCGTCGTTCGCATCATCGGCAGATTTGGTGAAGTTGTAAGACCCGGTAATGACGATCAACTCGTCGATAATGATGACCTTGTGGTGCATGGTGAAACGGTTGCCGTCCACCTGCACGGGCACGTTGTGGCAGTAGAGCGGCACCAGCATACCCTGTGATACGCCGCGCGCTTCGATGATGCCCTGCACATCCACGCCAGCCTGGCGACGCGCGATCATGGTGTTGATCAGGTCTGGGTGGGTGTAGGTGAACGCCATAAAGCGGATGGACTGCTGGGCCGTGCCTGTCAGGGCAACGATTTTATCCATGACACTGTCTGGTGGGGAGAAGTAGTTGGCCACCTGCACCCCGTCGATGTTGAGCACCGAAACCTGCGCTCCGAATTCGGCCCGGGCGCCAAATCGCCTGGCGCTAAAGCCTTCGTTAAATTTGGCGCGGTAGTTGGCAATGAGCGTGGGGTCGGTGATAACCAGCAGGTTGTTGTTATTGCGGTAGGTGTCGTTGTACGAGAAATTCATCGAGCCGGTCACCAGCACGCGGCTGTCGATGACGATGAATTTGTTGTGCATCAGCCCGTTCGAGCGGCCGCCATCCACCACTTTGATGCGCACGCGTTCGAGCACGCGCACGGCGTCCAATTCCTCGCCGGTGGGTGAGCGTTTGGCGTCCAGGCGGGTTTCGCCGCTCATGGTATCGATAATGACGCGCACATCCACCCCGCGTTGTTTGGCGCGCACCAGGGCATCGAGCACGCTCGGCAGGTTGAGGTCGAACGAAGCCAGTTCCACACTCGATTGCGCGCTGTCGATGAGCGGCACCACCACCTGGTCCAGCCCGTTGGCCAGGTCATCAGGCGGGTTGGGGTTGGAGAAATAAACCTGCATCCAGCCCGGAAATCCCTCGGTGACGGGCGCAGGCTGCGTCACCGGCGGGTCGCCTGGCAGCGGTTGGGGCGCGTCGGCGCTCAGTCCGGGCAGGAAAACCGCAATGAGCGCCACCAAAAGCAGCAGCAGCGCGCCCCCGGCGCCGGCGCCCTGCAGGTTGTTACTGCGCCTGCGCGCCATGCGGCTGGTCTCCGGTGCGGGGGGGTGTGGCAGTCTGGTGAGTCCAGTCCAGCAAAGCGGTTACGGCTTCGGTCAGCGGCATTGCTGCGAGCGATTGGGCCATCTGCGAGCATGCTTGGGCATCGGCCAAGCGGGCCGCGCCAAAGGCAGACCGGTGGTGCGCCAGCAGCGCGGCCAGGTCTTCGGCGGTTGCATCCGGCAGGCTGGCAGCCAGGCGGTTGACCCCGCGCATTAATTGCACCAGGGCGGCAAAGTGCTCATCTTGGGGTGCGCCCTGGTCTGCGGGCAGCTCGTCCAGGCGGGCCAGACCCCAGTCGAGCAGGGCGCGGGCGGAATCGTCGTCCAGGTTGTCGGTCAGGCTTTCGTTTTCTAGCAACAGGTCTTGGCAGCGCCGGCGATCCATCACTTATCCTTTGCAGAAGAAGGTTTTGAGTCATTGTAGCATAAAGGCCGTTGGGCGCGATACGGTGGATGCTATAATAAATTTTTGAACAGGAGAACAAAATGAACGTAGCCATTTTGACCGATAGCTGCGCCAGTATTCCTGAAACCCCGGCAGGCGATTTGTGTTGCCTCACCCGGTTGGGGGAGCGCACCCGCGCATGCTCCGTCACGGTTCTTTGAACACATCAGCGTCCCCTAACAAGTTCCAAAAAAATGAAAGGAATCCCCATGACCCAATCTGCGCCTTACCAGAACCCCAACCTGCCCATCGAAACCCGCATTGCTGATTTGCTGCCGCGCATGACCCTGGCCGAAAAATGCGCCCAACTGGTCAGCGATTTTGGGCTGGATACGCCCGATGGCGTGTTTTCCCCGGAGCTTATGCGCCAGAATTTTCCGCACGGGCTGGGCATCCTGAACGGGCACCATCGCGCGCGCGGCACCCGGCAGACTGTACGCTTCCTCAATGCGGTGCAAGCATACCTGCGCGAAGCCACCCGCCTGGGCATTCCGGCGCTGGTTTTTGGCGAAGGGTTGCACGGTTACATGGCGCATGAGGCCACCAGTTTCCCGCAGGCCATTGCCCTGGCCAGCGCGTGGGACCCGGCCTTGCACGAGCGCATTTTCAGCGCCACCGCCAGTGAAATGCGCGCGCGTGGGGCGCATTATGTTCTTTCGCCTGTGCTGGATGTGGCCCGCGACCCGCGCTGGGGGCGCACCGAAGAAACCTATGGCGAAGACCCTCACCTGGTTTCGCGGCTGGGCGTGGCGGCAGTACGCGGTTTCCAGGGCGAACGCTTCACCGGCGCGCCTGGCAAGGTGCTGGCAACCGCCAAACACTTCTGCGCACACGGCCACCCCGAAGGCGGCACCAATTGCGCCCCGGCCAACTATGCCGAGCGAACCCTGCGCGAAGAACTGTTTGCGCCTTTCGAGGCTGTGGTGCGAGAGGCAAAAATTGGCGCGGTGATGGCCTCGTACAACGAGATCAACGGCATCCCCTCACATGTCAATGACTGGCTGCTCAAAGACCTGCTGCGCGGCGAATGGGGCTTCGAGGGCTTCGTCATCTCTGATGGCTGGGGTGTGGACGACCTGTACCGGCTGCACTTCATCGCTTCAGACGCTGCCGAAGCGGCAGAAAAGGCTTTCAGCAGCGGGGTAGACCTGGAACTGGGGCACTGTTTCATGAACCTGGAGGAAGCCGTGCGTGCGGGGCGCATCCCCGACACGGCGTTGGATTTGGCCGTGGCAAAGGCGCTGCGCATCAAGTTCATGCTCGGGTTGTTTGAAAACCCGTTCGTCGATGAAGACGCTGCGGCCGCCATCACCAACAACGCCGAACACCGCGCCCTGGCGCGCGAAGCGGCGCGCAAATCCATCGTCCTGCTCAAAAATGAGGGCGGGCTGCTCCCGCTCGAGCCAGCGAATATCCGGTCGCTGGCCGTAATCGGTCCCAATGCCGCAGTGGTGCGGCTTGGGGGTTATAGCGGGGACCCGCTGCAGCCGGTTTCAGTGTTGGAGGGCCTGCGCCGCAGGGCGGGCGATTCCGTCGATATCCTCTATGCACAGGGTTGCGGGCTGACCCAGTCTCCCGGTACTGCCGCCGAATTGTGGGTGCTGGATGAGGTGCTGCAATCGGACCCGCAGCGTGATTCCGCCCTGATTGAAGAAGCCGTACAAACTGCCCAAAAGGCAGAGGTCATTGTGCTGGCACTGGGTGACAATGAGCAGACCTGTCGCGAGGGCTGGTCGGCCCAGCACCTGGGCGACCGCGACAGCCTGGACCTGCCTGGCCGCCAGGAAGACTTGCTGCGCGCCATCGTCGCGACGGGCAAGCCTGTCATCCTGCTGCTCATCAACGGCCGCCCGGCCAGCATTTCGTTTGCAGCCGAGCACGTGCCAGCCATCCTCGAGGCCTGGTATCCCGGGCAGGAAGGCGGCCACGCCCTGGCCGAGGTGCTTTTTGGCGAGGTGAACCCTGGCGGCAAACTGCCAATCACATTCCCGCGCTCGGCAGGCCAAATTCCGGCTTACTATTATCACAAGCCTTCGTCCCGGCGTGGCTACCTGTTTTCAGAAATAGCGCCGCTGTTCCCCTTTGGGCACGGGCTGAGTTACACCACCTTTGCTTATGCCAACCTGCGTCTCGACCGGGCCACCATCTGTGCCGGTGAAACCGCCACCCTGGCGGTGGATGTCACCAATACCGGCCGCCGCGCCGGGGATGAAGTGATCCAACTGTATGTGCGCGATGTGTTGAGTGCGCGTGTCACGCGACCGGTCCGGCTGCTTAAGGGGTTCCAGCGCATCACGCTCCAACCTGGGGAAACCCGTGCGGTCACTTTTGAAGTGGGGCCCGGACAGCTGTGCTATTTTGATGAAAGCATGCAGCCGGTGGTGGAACCTGGAGAGTTTTTGCTCATGGTGGGTGGCAGCTCGCAGACCGCTGCACAAATTACGTTGCGCGTAGCAGAAAAGTAACCCAACCTGCCGCGAGATTTCGCATGAAATGAGCGGCCCGCCTGTTCGAAAAACAGGGCTGTCACGCCACCGGGCTTAACGAAATCATCTGCGAGAGCGGCGCGCCCAAGGGATCGTTGTACTATTACTTTCCGGACGGCAAAGAGCAGATTGGCGCTGCGACCGCGCTCTGGTCGGCGGAACAGATGACACGGCGCATTCGCGAGGCACTGACCCTGGCGGAAAACCCGGCCGACGCGCTGCGCTTGTTGGCGCCGGGGATTGCCGATGCGGTCGAACAGTCGGGATTTGCGGCGCGCGGCCCGTGGATGATGCTGCCCGCCGAAAGCGCGGTGCGCAGCGCGGCATATCTTTATGCGTGCATCAAGGAGAAACTGGCATGAACATCACCGTTTACCACGATACCGTCTGACCGTTCTGCCGCATTGGCAAGCGGCATTTGCAGCGGTCGCTGCAAGCATGGCAAGGTCAGCCTGTTTGGGTGGCATACCGGGCATTTTTCCTTAACCCATCCATTCCGCCAGAGGGGTACGATTTTATCCCGTACATGCTGGCCAAATTTAACGGGCGCGTCAGCCTGGATCAGGCCTTCGATGGACCGCGCCGCATGGGTGCAGCCGCCGGCCTGACCTTCAACATGGAGCGGATCACCAAAGCGCCCAATTCCCTGCTCTCGCACTGCCTGATTACCCTTGCGCCGCCGGAAATGCGCGAGGCTGTGATCGATGCGGTCTACGCGGCGTACTTCGAGCACGGCCAA
This sequence comes from Anaerolineales bacterium, assembly GCA_034433165.1. Classification (GTDB taxonomy): domain Bacteria; phylum Chloroflexota; class Anaerolineae; order Anaerolineales; family Villigracilaceae; genus DAOUAP01. The sequence goes on from DAOUAP010000023.1 coordinate 129,750, forward strand.
GACATTGGCGACATGGAAACCCTGATCGGGATTGGGATACGCTTCGGAATGCCAGCAGACAGGCTGCGGATGGATCTGCGCGGTGAAACGGTTCGGGCGCAGGTGACCGCCGAGGCGCAAACGGCGGGCCGCCTGGGCATCAGCGGCGTCCCGTTCTTCATCGTCAATGATAAATATGCTTTCAGCGGGGCACAACCGCCGGAGGTCATTTTGGATGTGCTTCGCCGTGTGGTGGAGCAGGAAAAAAAAGGTGTGTAGCGTGAAAATAGTTGTCTTTGGTGTGATGAAGGGGCTGCTGACCGTGCTGGCTGGTGACATGTTGAAAGATTCGACGGCCAATGCCGCCATCATTCGCGCCAATAACCTGGACTGGACCATTGTGCGTTTTCCGCGCTTGTTCGATGGTCCGCAAACGGGAACATATCGGGTGGGGTATTTGGGGAAAAATGCCGGCATCCAATTGGGCCGCGCAGATGGGGCCAGTTTTGTGCTTAAAGAACTGGACACGGGAGCGTATGTGTGCCAGATGCCGGTGGTCAGTTATTGATGGCTGCAAACCGCGCAGGCGCGCGGCCCAGCATGGCAGGCAAAACCCTGGCTACTTGGACAGGTCAAACCTCCCCTACAGGCGGGGGAGGTTTGACTTTTTTGTCATTTCGTGGGCGGGCGCGGAATGAGGACCGGGGTATTGGATTTGTAGGCTTCATAGTCCGCCTGTCCACCCCATTTCGAATCGGCGTGCGCCTCGAGCATGGGCACACCGCTGATGCGGGTTAGCAGCAGGGTGATAAAAACGGGCGAGATGAGCGTCAGCCATTGCCAACCCTGCAGGACCGGCAGCGCAATAATGGTCACGCCAATCCACAGCACAATTTCCCCAAAATAATTGGGGTGGCGCGACCAGGCCCACAAGCCGGTTTTGATGAACTCGCCCTTGTTCGCCGGGTCTGCATTGAAACGACTTTTCTGCAGGTCGGCAACCACTTCGAAGCCAAAGCCAAACAGCCAGACCGCCACGCCAACCAGGGTAAAGACATCCAACGCAGCCCGCGTCTGCGAGGTGATGGCCGCCAGGGCTGCCGCCAGGGAAAAGGAAACCCACAGCCCTTGCAATGTCCAGCTCAGTAGGAAGCGGAAAAAGGAGGGTTTGATATCTCTGAAACGGCGATCTTCCCCTGCGCGCTGGATGCGCCCAAAAAGGAAAGTGCCGAGCCGAACCGCCCAAATGGCTACCAAACCTACCAGGATGTAGGCGCGCGCATCTGCGCCGGGGGTCAGCAGCAGCGCAGAAAGCACGACCGTCAGGTAGGTGATGCTGCCGGTCAGGTCATAGAACTTTTCAGTTTGCCAGGCAAAGGCCGGGATGAAAGCAACCCACTGGATGATGAAGGCCAGCGCGATGCCAATACTGAAGAGCGGCACTCCGTTGAGGGTATGTGTGTTTTCACTCCCGGCGGCGGCCAGTCCAGTGCCGACCAGGATAACGAGGGGGGTTGCAATGAGCGCACGTTTCGAGTCTGGATCCATGATTTTTCCTTTCGGCAGGTTTGTGTAAAACCCTTGCCGCGAAATCTCGACGATATCGAGATAGCCCCTGTCGCCAATATTGATGTAAAGCGGGATGACCTGGATGCCAAGTTCTGCATTGATGAAAACCTATATGCAAATTTCGCAAACCCGGCGCATGACGTCAACTTTTATGGGGCAACACCCCCAAAAACCTGCGTGCTTCGCATTACAGAAACCAAGATATTTGTAATGCCTAAACCGAACCTGGCAAAAAACCAGGCAAAAAGGCTAACCCGGTTTGGATGCTTGCGCAGCACAGTAAAGTAACACCATTATAGACCCTTGCTGCTGTTACGGGTTGTTGTCGACGCACCTTTTGCGAAAATCGCAAAAATGGAAAATCGAACCGTCGGATTTTTCCCGAATGTTCAAATATCTTCCTTCGGCCCGGCTGGGGTAGCCTTTGGGTTGGATGATAGCCTCCAGGGCTGCTTGTTTTTACTGCCGCCTTCTCCCTGCACATAAAACAAAGCGCGCCATTGCGCGGTACATTCGCAGCATTATAGGTGCTGCCAATTTCCGAAGTCGCGGCCACTTTTACCGGGTTTGCGTGATAATAATCGAAAGACTGCTTGTTGCAAGGAGGATTCACATGCCTGCACCCGAACCCGATTTCACCTCCCGCCGCTCTCCGGTCTACGGACGCCGGGGTATGCTGGCCACATCCCAGCCGCTGGCCACCGCCGCCGGGCTGGAGATTCTCGCGCGCGGGGGCAACGCGGCCGATGCCGCCGTGGCTGCAGCGGCCGCGCTCAACGTCACCGAGCCAACATCCACGGGCATTGGCGGCGACATGTTCGCGCTGTATTACGATGCCGCCACCCGCCAGGTGACTGCCCTCAATGGATCGGGCCGCGCCTCGGCCGCCCTCACGCTCGAAAGAGCCCTGGGCGTTGCCCAAAACGGCGAACTGCCGCCGTTCCATGCCCATACTGTCACTGTGCCGGGCGCCTGCGCGGGTTGGTGCGACCTCATCGAGCGGCACGGCAGCCTGTCTATGGCAGATATCCTGGCCCCGGCCATTGGCCTGGCGGAGGAGGGCGTGCCCATTGCCCCGTTGACCTCTTACTTTTGGCGGCGCGGCGCAGAACGCCAATTGCGCATCGCGCCCAACGGGCTGGAACTGACCCTCGATGGCCGCGGGCCCAACCCGGGCGAAGTTTTTCACAACCCGGGGCTGGCGCGCACCTTGCGCGCGGTGGCCAAAGGCGGCAAAAAAGCCTACTATGAGGGCGAGATCGCCCGCGCCATTGTGGATGTGCTGGCGCAGGCTGGCGGCCTGATGACCCCGGACGACCTGGCCGCGCACACCTCCACCTGGGAGAAGCCTGCCAGCGTGACATATAAAGACTTGCGTGTATTCGAGTGCCCGCCCAACGGACAGGGCATCACGGCCCTCATGGCGCTCAACATCCTGGAGGGCTTCGACCTCTCGAACCTGGAGCCGCTTTCGGTGCCGCGCCTGCACCTGGAGATCGAGGCGCTGCGCCTGGCCTTTGCCGATGCCCGCTGGTACGTGGCCGACCCGGCCTTTGCCGAAATCCCGCTCGAGGAACTGCTCTCGAAGGAATATGCCGCCGTGCGCCGCAAGCTGATAAACCCCAACCGCGCTACTGTGGATCCGCAGCGCGGAAAGCCGGTGGCGGCCTCGGGCACGGTCTATTTCTCTGTGGTCGATGCGGCCGGGAATGCCTGTTCGTTCATAAACAGCAACTACATGGGCTTTGGCACGGGCATTGTGCCAAAAGGCTGGGGGTTCACTTTGCAAAACCGGGGGCACAACTTCAGGCTGGAGCCGGGGCACCCCAATGCGCTGGCCCCGCGCAAGCGGCCATACCATACCATCATCCCGGCTTTGGCCATGCGCGAATCGGATGGGTCGCTGTTCGCTTCGTTCGGTGTGATGGGCGGGTTCATGCAGCCGCAAGGGCATGTGCAGGTGCTGCTCAACCTGGTGGAAAATGGCCTGGACCCACAGGCCGCGTTGGATATGCCGCGCTTCTGTATCGACGCGGAAGAAAAGCGCGGCACGGTGCTGCTGGAGAAGGGTATTCCGCTCGATACGATGGCCCGCCTGGCGGAAATGGGCCACCCGGTGCAGCCGGTAAGCGGGTGGGGGCGGGCCGCCTTTGGGCGCGGGCAGGTCATCCTGCGCGACGAGGAGACCGGGGTGCTGGCCGCGGGGTCAGACCCGCGCGCCGATGGCTACGCCATGACGCTCTAATTGCCAGTCCTGTCGATTTACCAACGTTGCGAAAAGCAACGAGGGTTCAGGGTTATCTTGTAGTAAATTTACGGCGGATGCGTCGCACCAGATGGATCGGAAATGCTTTGAAAAATGGTGCGACGCACTACAATTTTAAGAAAGCCGTGACGGGGGGGCTTGTTGGGTGTTATTCCTTGCGTCTTGTCATATAATAGTGACATATTTGTTTTATATGACAAATGTAATGTATCGTTCGTGACAGTTGGCACATGGCTATGGGCGGGTAAATCTTTACAATATTGGTAAAGGTTTATATGATCAAGATCAACCGCCAGACCGATTACGCCGTGAGGGTGATCCTCCTTTTGGCTAAACAGCCGGAAGGAACCAAGCTTTCCACGGCGTTCATTCGTGATGAGATGTTGATTCCGCATGCGTTTGTGGCGCGCATTGTGGCGCGGCTGGCGGCCGAAAGGCTGGTAACCACATATCCCGGCCGCGATGGCGGGCTTACGCTTTCCCGCCCGGCGGCGGAGATCACGTTGCTGCAGGTGGTGGAGGCATTCGAGGGCAGGTTGTGCCTTTCGGAATGTTTTGAGAGCGGCAATGTGGATTGCCCGTTTGAGCATGGCTGCCCGGTGCGCGGGCGTTGGGGGCGCGTGCAGGCGGCCATGGCGCGTGAGATGGCTGCCATGAACTTTGCGGAGATTGCCCGGGAGGAACCCGCCAGTCACCTACTGGTGGCCGGGTAGGCTGGTCTGGCGGGCAGGCTGCCCGGGCTGCGCCTGCCATTTTGGGTACGGTTAGACTTTGCGGCGCGTTAGCCGCCTCAATTATCCTGATAAGGAGATGCAGAAATATGGACCCATTAATTCTTTCACGGTGGCAATTCGGTCTGACGACGGTGTACCACTTCCTGTTCGTCCCGCTCACGCTGGGGCTGGGCTGGTTTGTGGCCTTTATGCAGACCCGTTACTACCAGACCCGCAACGAGGAATATCGCAAGATGTCCAAGTTTTGGGGCAAACTGTTCCTGATCAACTTTGCCATTGGGGTGGTGACCGGCATTGTGCAGGAATTCCAGTTTGGCATGAACTGGAGCGAGTACAGCCGCTTTGTGGGCGACATTTTTGGCGCGCCGCTGGCGGTGGAAGCGCTGATGGCCTTCTTCCTGGAAAGCACCTTCCTGGGCATTTGGATCTTCGGCGAGGGCAAGGTGTCTGAGCGGGTGCACCTGGCGTCTATTTGGCTGGTGGCCATTGGCTCGAACCTGAGCGCGCTGTGGATTTTGCTGGCCAACGGTTGGATGCAACACCCGGTGGGCTATGTGCTCGACCCGGTGACCGGTCGCGCGATGCTGGTGGACTTTTTTGCGTTGATTTCCAACCCCAAGGGCTGGATGATGTTCTGGCACACCATTTCGTCCGGGCTGGCCACGGCGTCTTTCTTCATCCTTGGCGTCAGTGCGTATCACATCCTGCGCAAGCAGAACGTCAGCCTGTACACCAAGTCGTTCCAGATGGCCGCTGTGGTGGGGCTGGTGACCAGCACATCGCTGTTTGTGGCCGGGCATGAGATTGGTCAGTTCATGTATAAAACCCAGCCCATGAAGTTCGCCTCGGTCGAAGCGCACTGGGAAACTTCGGCCCCGGCAGATTTCTCGATCCTCACCATCGGCGACCTGACCGGCAAGCAGGAGGTGTGGTCGTTCCGCACCAGCCAGCTGGGTATCCCGGGTGTGTTGTCTTTCCTGGCGTGCAATAACTTTGAGTGCGAAGTGCTCGGCACAAACACCATCCAGGCGCAGTATGAGGCGCAGTATGGTCCCGGCGATTATGTGCCGCTGATGGTGGTCACTTACTGGGCTTTCCGCTTCATGATGACGATTGGCTTCGTGATGATTGTGGTTTCGGTGTTCTTCCTGTGGGCTTCGCTGAAGGGCAAAGTGGAAAATGCCAAGTGGCTCAAATGGGCTGTGTGGGGCATTGCCCTGCCATACATTGCGAACATGAGTGGTTGGGTGCTGACCGAAATGGGACGCCAGCCGTGGATTGTTCAGGGCCTGCTGCGCGTGCAGGATGCCGTATCGCCCAACCTGACCGTGGTGGACCTGTGGATCAGCCTGGTTGGTTATACTGCCGTGTATGGCGCGCTGGCTGGGGCCATGTTCTACCTGATGAAGAAGTACGTCACCGCCGGGCCGGATGCCGCCATGCACGAATCGGTGGATGTTGCGCCCGCCTTGGTTGGCGCGGATGACTAATGATATTGTCTCTGCGAGCCGCGCCAGTGTGGGAGGCAGCCTTTCGGCTGTGGGAGATTGCTTCGCCCGCTTGCTTGGCTTTGGGCTCGCAATGACATAACAAGGAGAATACCTCATGTCTCATGAAATGCTTCAAATTTTGTGGTTCGTCCTGATCGCCATCCTGTGGATTGGCTTCTTCTTCCTGGAAGGTTTCGATTTCGGTGTGGGCATGCTGCTCACCTTCCTTGGCAAAAAAGACGAAGAGCGCCGCGCCATCATCAATGCCATTGGCCCCACGTGGGATGGCAATGAAGTCTGGCTGCTGACGGCTGGTGGCGCGACTTTTGCGGCCTTCCCGATGTGGTATGCCAGCATGTTCAGCGGTTTTTACATTGCGCTCTTCCTGCTGCTGGTGGGGCTGATCATCCGCGGTATTTCCTTCGAATATCGATCCAAGGATGCCGCTCCCAGGTGGCGCAACACCTTCGATTGGATGATCTCCATCGGCTCGTTCCTGTGCGCCCTGCTCCTGGGCGCGGCCTTCGCCAACCTGGCCAGGGGCGTGCCGATCGATGCCAGCGGCAACCTTGTGCCGCCCACCTGGCTGCCCAACGGATTGGGCGTGACACTTACCCTGCTCAACCCCTACGGCTTGCTTGGCGGACTGGCAACGGTCACTGTCTTCCTCGTTCACGGTGCGAACTTCCTGACCCTCAAACTGGATGGCGAACTGCGCGAACGGGCCCGCAAATTTGCCTGGACGCTGTGGATCGTGGCCACCGTGGCGGTCATCCTGCTGGCGATTGGCACTTACATCTATACAGATGTTCTCTCAAAACTGGGTGTCAACCCAGGGATCACACCGATAGTCTCGGTGCTGGCACTGCTGGCCACGGGGTATTTCATCAAGGGCAAGCGCGAAGGCTGGGCATTCATCATGACCTCGCTGCACATTGCGCTCACCCAGGTGACCTTCTTCATGCTTATGTTCCCGCGTGTGATGATTTCCAGCCTTAACCCCGAGTGGAATCTGACCATCTACAATGCTTCTTCTTCGGCATACACGCTTTCGGTCATGAGCATTGTGGCGCTCATCTTCGTCCCGATTGTGCTGGCCTACCAGGGTTGGACGTACTGGATGTTCCGCAAGCGCGTGACCACTGACAAGAAGTCGCTGGTCTACTAAATCGTGAGGGATTTCAAACCCTGCCATCCCGGCGCTGTGATGCGCTCAACTGCAAAATCACCAGTGTGGTTGGGCAGAGCATGCGCAAGTAGTTAGGAAATTTGTTAGAGTATACCGGGGCAGGACGCAGCCTGCCCCGGTTATTGTTTATAATCCTGGTTATGCATCGACGACTTATTACCCTGGCTCGCTCCACCCCGTTGCCGTTATTGCTCACCATTCTGGCCGGGCTTGGCGCGGGCCTGCTGACCATTTTCCAGGCCTGGGCGCTGAGCAGCATCATCAATGATGTCTTTCTCGAAAACCTCTGGCTGGACGATGTCTGGCCCACGCTGCAACTGATGCTCGCGCTGATCGTGGGGCGCGCCCTGCTGGCCTGGGTTGGGGATGTGGCCGCCAGTGCCGTGGCGGTGCGCATCAAAACCGACCTGCGCCAGCGCCTGTTCGATCACCTGGTGAAACTGGGACCAGCCTACACACGCGGCGAACGCACCGGCGAAATCGCCGCCACCACGGTGGAGGGTATCGAAGCCCTGGACGCCTACTTCAGCCAATACCTGCCGCAGCTGGTCATTTCGGCCCTGGTGCCGCTTAGCATTTTGTTGTTCGTATTCCCCATTGACCTGCTTTCCGGCATTGTCCTGTTGCTGACCGCGCCGCTCATCCCCTTCTTCATGATTCTTATCGGCAAGACCGGCGAAGCCCTCACCAAGCGCCAGTATGAAACACTCAGCCGCCTTTCGGCCCATTTTTTGGACAGCCTGCAGGGGCTCACCACGCTCAAGCAGTTTGGCGCGGGTAAAAGCCATGCCCGCACCATCGCGCGCGCCAGCGACCAGTTCCGCGATACCACCCTGGGGGTGCTGCGCGTCACCTTTCTCTCCGCGTTTGCCTTGGAATTGATCGCAACCATCAGCACGGCCGTGGTGGCCGTAGAGGTGGGGCTGCGCCTGTTGTATGGTTTCATGCCTTTCCAACCGGCGCTGTTCGTCCTCATCCTTGCCCCCGAACTCTATGTGCCGCTGCGCATGTTGGGGTTGCGTTTTCACGCGGGCATGTCGGGTACCAGTGCGGCCCGGCGCATCTACGAGATTCTTGATACGCCCCTGCCGCCCGAGCCGGAAACCCCGGCGGTGCTCACCTCGTCGGAGCCGAGCACCATCACCTTCGATAACATCATGTTCACGTACCCCGGCGAAACGCGCCCGGCCCTGAGCGATGTTTCTCTCACCATTCGCGCCGGGCAGCGGGTGGCACTGGTGGGGGCCAGCGGCGCGGGCAAGACCACACTGGCCAGCCTGTTGCTGCGTTTCGCCGCGCCGGGCAGCGGGCGCATTAGCGTGGAGGGGGTGAATTTGGCGGATATCCCGGCCGAGGCGTGGCGGGAGCATGTCGCCTGGGTGCCGCAAAAGCCCTACCTGTTCCACGATAGCATCGCCGCCAACATCCGCATTGCCAATCCCAACGCATCAGATGAAGCTGTGCGCGAGGCGGCCCGTGCGGCCAACCTGCACGACTTCATCGAATCCCTGCCGGAAGGTTACGGCACAGTGATCGGCGAGGGCGGCGCTCGCCTGAGCGGCGGGCAGGCCCAGCGACTGGCGCTGGCGCGCGCTTTCCTAAAAAACGCGCCCATCCTCATCCTCGATGAACCCACCTCCAGCCTCGACCCGCATCAAGAAGCCTTGCTCGAAGAAGCGGTGCGCCGCTTGATGTCTGGGCGCACGGTCATTACCATTGCGCACCGGCTTAACACCGTTTTCAACGCCGACCAGATTGTGGTGCTCGATTCCGGCCGCGTGGTCGAGACAGGCAAACATGCTGCCCTCTTGGCCCAAAACGGGGCCTACGCCCAAATGGTGGCGGCTTACAGCCAGGTGCCCATTCAACCCGCGCCCGCGCCAGCATCTGAACCCGGCGGGCGGCTGGGCGTATTTGCGGAGAAATTTTCTGGCGCAACGCCCGCTTTCCCATCCGGCAGCGTCGGGCGCGCGGGCATCGGACGCCTGTTGGGTTTTCTGGATGGCGACTGGCTGCGGGTGGCGGCCTCTGTGTTGCTGGGCGCGCTGACCGTCTCTGCCAGCGTAGGGCTCATGGGCGCCTCGGCTTACCTCATCTCCGGGGCAGCCATTTTTGGCTCAATCGCGCCGCTTCAATTGTCCATTGTGGGCGTGCGCTTTTTTGGCATTGCGCGTAGCGTGCTTCGTTATGCCGAGCGGTTGGTGTCGCATGGGGTCACATTTCGCCTGCTGGCGCGCCTGCGCCTGTGGTTCTACCAGTCCATCGAGCCGCTGGCCCCGGCCCGCCTGATGCAATACCGCACCGGCGACCTGCTCTCACGTGTGGTGGCCGACGTGGAGGCTCTGGAAAACTTTTATGTACGCGTGGTGGCCCCGCCATTGGTGGCGTTGGTCGTTACCGCGTGGACCTCGTTATTTTTAGGAACGTTCCACCCTGCCCTGGGTTGGACCCTGTTTGGGTTTTTACTTGCCCTTGGGCTGGCAGCCCCGCTGCTGACGCAATTCTCTGCCCTGCGCCCAGGACGTACCATGGTCGCCCGCCGCGCCGACCTGCACACCCAACTGGTGGACGGTGTGCAAGGCCTGCCAGACTTGCTGGTCTTTGGGCGCGCGTCAGACCGCCGCGGGCGTATTGCCCAAACCGGAGCCGGGTATGCCCGGGCCCAGCGCGCCATGTCGGTGGTAACCGGGTTGGGCAATGCCCTGGGTGTGCTGCTCAGCAACCTGGGCATGTGGAGCGTGCTTTACCTGTCCATTCCGCTGGTGACCGATGGGCTGCTGCCAGGGGTGATGCTGGCTTCAATGGTGCTCATCACACTGGCTACCTTCGAAGCCGTCATGCCACTGCCGCAGGCTGCCCAAATGCTGGGTGTGACCAATGCGGCGGCCCGCCGTCTCTTTGAGGTGGTGGATTCAACCCCCGAAGTGCAAGACCCGCCCGTGCCGCTGCCTGCCCCTTCGCACGGGCTGGTGACCTTCGACCGGGTGACATTCCGCTACCCCGCGCTGGATGCGCCCGCCCTGCAAGAGGTCAGTTTTTTGCTTGAAAAGGGCAAGCGCCTGGCCGTGGTGGGACCCAGCGGGGCCGGGAAATCCACCCTGGTTAACCTGCTGATGCGTTTTTGGGATTCGCCCAACGCCATCCGCCTGGACGACCACCCGATTGGCGCCTACAAAGCCGAGGACGTGCGCCGCCTGATGGCGGTGGTCTCGCAAAACGCTTATTTCTTCAACGCCACCATCAAGCAAAACCTGCTGCTGGCCCGCCCGCGCGCCACCGATGTATTGATCGAAGCAGCCTGCCGCCAGGCCCAGATCCATGATTTTATTGCCACCCTGCCGCAAGGTTACGAAACCTGGATCGGCGAGCAGGGCGCACGTCTGAGCGGGGGCGAACGCCAGCGACTGGCCCTTGCCCGTGCGCTGCTCAAAGATGCGCCCATTCTGCTGCTCGACGAACCGACCGCCAACCTCGACCCTCTCACCGAACGCGAAGTATTGGCCGTGCTCACCCGGGCCACCGAGCGCCGCACCACCCTGCTCATCACCCATCGCCTCATTGGGCTGGAGACTTTTGACGAGATCCTGGTGCTCGACCACGGGCGTGTGGTGGAACGCGGCAGCCATGCCAGCCTGTTGGCTGCACGTGGTTTGTATCATCACCTGTGGCAATTGCAAAACCGTATCCTGTTGGCTGTATGAGGGAAATCTGACCAAACTATGCTATAATTCAAATACCCCCTGACGCCTTCACAACCGAACCAGTACTCCTTGCCCAACCTAGGGGTGCGCAAGGTCACCACTGTAAACTTCTCGTGAACGATTTCCAATACCCAACAATTCAATTGCGCTGAACGCCACGAGCCCGGGGGCTCAAGCTGGCTTATTTCCCTTTCACAGACAGGTTTTAAAAAGATATGCTGAACATCCTGGAACTTGAGAACCAATCCCTTGCCGACCTGCGCTCAATGGGTCGTGACTTCAACATCCCCAATACAGCCCGGATGAAGAAAGAAGTGCTCATCATGCGCCTGCGCCAGGCCGAAGCCCTGCGCGAAGGGCTGGAGATACGCGGCGGTATCCTCGAAATCATGAGCGAAGGGATAGGCTTCCTGCGCTCCGAGCGTTACCAGGTGGGCGAGAACGACATCTACGTCTCGCAGGCCCAACTGCGGCGTTATGACCTGCGCGAGGGAGACCTCATCCTGGGGCATGTGCGCGCCCCGCGCGACTCGGAACGCCACTACGGGCTGTTGAAGGTCGAAACCGTCAACGGCGTGGATCCCGAAGAAGCCCGCCGCCGCCCGCGGTTTGAAAACCTGACCCCCATTTTCCCTGAAAAACGCTTTGACCTGGAAACCACACCAGACGGGCTGGCCAACCGCATGATCAACCTGGTGGCTCCCATCGGGCGCGGCCAGCGCGGCCTGATCGTCTCGCCGCCCAAAGCCGGCAAAACCACCATCCTCAAGCAGATCGCCAATGCCATCTCCACCAAATATCCCGACGTGCACCTGATGGTGGCCCTGATCGGCGAGCGCCCCGAAGAAGTGACCGACATGGATCGCTCGGTGGATGCCGAGGTGATTGCATCCACGTTCGACGAGCCGGTCACCTCGCATGTGCGCACCGCCGAAATTGCCCTGGAGCGTGCCAAGCGCCTGGTGGAGATCGGACGGCATGTAGTCATCCTGATGGATTCGATCACCCGCCTGGCCCGCGCCTACAACCTGACAGTCAACCCCTCAGGCCGCACCCTGTCTGGTGGCATGGACCCCTCTGCCTTGTACCCCCCCAAGCATTTCTTTGGCGCCGCGCGTAACATTGAAGAAGGTGGTTCGCTCACCATCATTGCCACCTGCCTGGTGGATACCGGCTCGCGCCTGGATGATGTGGTGTACGAAGAGTTCAAGGGTACCGGCAACATGGAACTGCACCTCTCGCGCCGCCTGCAGGAGCGTCGCATTTTCCCGGCTGTGGATATCGAACGCTCGTCTACCCGCCGCGAAGACCTGCTGCTGGGACCAGATATTTTACAGCGCGTGTGGCTGATGCGCCGCATGTACGCCCAAATGGTCTCCAACCCGCCAGGTGGTGCAGGCATGGACCAGACCGTGGCCACCGAGGCTATTGTGCAGCGCATGATACGTACCAAAAACAACCAGGAATTTTTGGAAAGCCTGGCCAACGAATAAGATAAGCGCAATGTGAGGTAAAAGAAAGATGGAATCCTCCCGCACCTTTACCGTTATCAGTTGGGGAGTAACGATGATACTTGTTGCAGCGCTGCTCGGTTTTGCCTACTGGCAGATCCAGTCCAGCGCGGAGGCGCACCCACTGCCTACCCCCGTGCCCACCTCTGAGCCGGAAGCGCCGGTGGGGTCGGTGGCGTTGCCCTCTGTTCAGCAGGTCGGTACCGTTGAGTCTATTGAGCGCACCCTGACCATCAAGACCGACATCCCAGAGCGACCGCGCTATGAACCAATCCGCCGCACGGTGGTACGTGGCGATTCAGTTTTCGCGATTGCCAAGGAATTCAATGTTACGCCTGAAACGCTGCTGTGGGCTAATTACGATTCGCTCAACGATGATCCACATGCTTTGCGTCCCGGCCAGGTGCTCAACGTGCCACCGGTCAATGGTGTGTTTTACCAGCTCAAGGAAGGCGACACCTTGCAGGATGTTGCCGACAAGTTCAAAGCCAATGTGGATGACATTCTCAACTGGCCGGGCAATAAATTCGACCTGACAAACCCCCAAGTGCAGCCGGGTGAGTGGGTGATGGTGCCCGATGGCAAGCGTGAATTCCAGCAGTGGCTCATCCCCACCATCGCGTCTGGCCGTTCGGGCACAGCCCAAACCAGCGGCTCGGCTTGCGCGGGCGGCGCGGTGGGGTCTGGCGCCTTCGTGTGGCCGGCTGCCAATAATTACCTCTCTGGCAACGATTACTGGTCCGGGCATCTGGGCATCGATATTGCGGCGGGGGAGGGCGCATCTGTTTACGCTGCAGATAGCGGTGTGGTCACCATGTCGGCGGGTGGCTGGAACTATGGCTATGGCAATGTCATTCAAATCAACCATGGCAATGGTTATGCCACCCTCTATGCCCACCTCAGCCAGCGAAATGTTTCTGTATGCCAGAGCGTTTCGCGCGGCCAGTTGATTGGGCTGGCGGGCAACACCGGCAACTCGTTTGGCGCACACCTGCATTTTGAAGTGCGCCAGGGTGGCGGGTTTATCAATCCGTGGTACGTGCTGCCCTGATGAACGAAAACGACCTGCGCGAAGCCCTGGGCAGTTTACCGCTGGGTGGATTGCACTTTTTTCCCACCATTGGCTCTACCAATGATGAGGCCCTGTCCCTGGCAGCAGGCGGCGCCCCGGATATGTCACTGGTTGTGGCAGATGCGCAGACCAATGGACGTGGACGCCTGGGGCGTACGTGGTTCACACCACCCGGCGCAGCCCTGGCCTTTAGCCTGGTGCTGCGCGAGGGGCTGCAACCCCTCGCGCAGGTACCCCTTCTTGCCGGGTTGGGCGCACTGGCCCTGTGCGATGCGCTCGCCGGGCACGGGCTTTCAGCGCAGATCAAGTGGCCCAATGATGTGCTTGTTAACCGGCGAAAAGTGGCCGGGATACTGGTGGAAGCGGTTTGGATGGGCGACACCATGGAAAGCGTGGTGCTTGGCATGGGCGTAAACGTGATGCCCCAGTCTGTGCCACCTGACGACCAGGTGTTATTCCCCGCCACCAGTGTGGACAGGGAGGCAGGGCACGGGGTGGATCGCCTGGTTTTGTTGCATGATATCCTCGACGCGCTGGTGGCGCGCCGTGCCATGTTGGGCCAGCCCAGGTTTGTAGCAGATTGGGAACAACGGCTGGCTTTTATTGGCGAGCCGGTACACGTTTGGCGCGATTCCGAGCAGCCGCTGGTGGGTGTGGTACGCGGACTGGATGCCGATGGCGGATTGAGGGTGGAAGCCGGTGCAGGAATCCTGCAATCCATTCGCCATGGCGAGCTGCATTTGCGCCCGGCCCGCGTGTGATATACTGTGAAAAACCCCCGCGAGGCGACCCATGTTCAACAATCCCAAAGATTCGTCTTACTCCTTTTTCAAGGATGATGAAGAAAAACAGCCAGGACCCTCTGCAGATGACCAGTCTGTCAGGGATGCGGCGCCTGCCGAAGAGGGCCCGGTGTTTAGTAGCAGTAACTTCCTGGGTATGACTGCCGTGCAGCGATTTCTCATCGCGCTCATGTTCTTGATGATGGTGTGTATTCTGGGAACCATGTTCCTGTTGGTGACGGGCAGTTTGTACCTGCCGCTTTAGACACGCGCTCAATAAAAAAAGCCGCTTTTGAGGCGGCTTTTTTTATTGCTGCGCATGGTCGCGCTATAAAAGCGTGGGTTGGGGATCGGGCGGCGGGGTGTCGCCGTTGCCGTTCACTTTCGCGCCGACCCGCTTCAGGTCAGCGGCAGCGATACGGGCCACAGCGGCTACGCCGTCGCCCTGCTGCACACGCATGATGCGCACGCCGCGTGTGGCGCGCCCAGCCTGCTTCACTTCCTTCACTTTGAGGCGCAAGACGATGCCGCTGGAGGAAATGAGCGTCAGGTCATCGGATTGCTGGACCACGCGAGCCGCGGTGATGGGCCCGGTGAGGTTGAGGGCTTTCTGGTCGATGGTGGCGATGCCGCCGGTGGCGCGCCCCTTGGCAGTGTACTGGTCGAGGGGCGTTTGTTTGCCATAACCTTCGGTGGTGACAATCAGCAGCGACCCGTCTGGTTCGACCACTTCCATGCCGGTCAGGCGGTCGCCCTTGCTCAGCCGAATGCCCTGCACCCCGGCCGCGGCGCGGCCCATGGCGCGTACGCTGTCTTCGCTGAATCGCAAGGCCTGTCCCTTCTCGGTGATGAGCAGGATCTCATCCTTGCCACTGGTCAGATGCGCCCAGCCGAGCTGGTCATCGCCTTCAAGGGTTATTGCGATCAACCCGGAAGGACGCACTGCGGCGAACTCTTCCAGGTCTACGCGCTTGATCTTGCCCTTCACCGTTGCCATGGTGCAGTAATCATGCGAGCCGAAATCGGGCACGGTGATGGCAGCCGTGATGCGTTCATTGGGCCCGAGCGCGAGCACGTTGATGACCGGGATGCCCTTGCCGGTGCGGTCGGCATCCGGGATCTGGTACACCTTTTCGGAGTACACCTTACCCTTGTCCGAGAAGAAAAGCACGGTTTGCAGGGTGCGGGCCGGTAACATGATGAGGACTTCATCCTCTTCCCGGGTGGTGTGGCCGGTCACACCACGCCCGCCGCGGGCTTGCGCGCGATAGGTGCTGGCCAGCACGCGTTTGATGTACCCGCGTTGAGTAATGGAAATGAGCACGGCATCATCTTGCACCAGGTCTTCTTCGTTCAGTTCCTCGCTGGCTTCAGCCGCGATACGTGTGCGGCGCTCATCGCCAAATTTTTCAGACAACTCGGTCAGGTCTTGTTTGATGAGCGCCAGGATCTTGCCGGGGTTGGCCAGCAGGTCTTCAAAGTAAGCGATCTGCTCGCGGATCTGTTTGGCTTCTTCCTCGATCTTCCAGCGCTCCAGGGCCGAGAGGCGGCGCAGCTGCAGGTCGAGGATGGCCTGGGCCTGCAACTCGCTCAGCTTGAAGCGGGACATGAGCTGTTCTTTGGCCACGTCGGCGTTGGCAGCCTCGCGAATGGTTTGGATGACGGCATCCAGATTGGCGAGGGCCGCCAGGTAACCTTCCAGGATGTGGGCGCGGGCGCGTGCTTTGGCCAGATCGAACTCGGTGCGGCGGGTGATGACTTCCTGGCGGTGTTCGATAAAAATGTGCAGGGCGCGCTTGAGCGGCAGCAGGCGCGGTTCGCCATCCACCAGGGCCAGGGTCTGCACGGCAAATGTGGACTGGAGCGCGGTGTACTTATAAAGCTGGTTGAGCACCTTTTTAGGCTGGGCGCCGCGCTTGAGCTCGATGACGATGCTCATGCCGCGCTGGTCGCTCTCGTCGCGCAGGTCGGAGATGGAATCAATTTTGTCGTCGCGCACCAATTCTGCAATGCGCTCGATGAGGCTGGATTTGTTGAGTTGGTATGGGATCTCGGTGATGATGATCTGATGACGGCCGCCCTTCATCTCTTCGATGTGGGCCATGCCGCGCAGAACCAGGCGTCCGCGACCGGTGCCGTAGGCCTGCAGGATGCCTTCGCGCCCGATAATCATGCCGCCTGTGGGGAAGTCGGGCCCGGGAATGTATTTCATCAGGTCCGCCACGGTGATATCGTCGATGTTGTCGTAATGGTCGATCAAGTGGATGATGGCTGCGGACAGTTCGCGCAGGTTGTGGGGGGGGATGTTGGTGGCCATGCCCACCGCAATGCCAGAGGTGCCATTGAGCAGCAGGTTGGGCACGCGGCTGGGAAGCACGGTGGGTTCTTCGAGCGAGTCGTCGAAGTTGGGGCCGAAGTCGACCGTGTTTTTGTCGATATCGGCGAGCATTTCCTCGGCCAGGCGATGCAGGCGCGCTTCGGTGTAACGCATGGCTGCCGGGGCATCGCCATCCACCGAGCCAAAGTTGCCCTGGCCATCGACCAGCAGGTAGCGCATGGAAAAATCCTGGGCCATGCGGGCCATGGATTCGTACACCGCCGAATCGCCGTGCGGGTGATATTTGCCAAGTACTTCGCCCACGATACGCGCAGATTTCTTGAAGGGTGAATTGGCGCGCAGCCCAAGCTCTGACATGGCGTACAATATGCGGCGGTGAACGGGCTTGAGCCCGTCGCGGGCGTCGGGCAGGGCGCGGGCCACGATGACGCTCATCGCGTAGTCTATGAAGGCATCGCGCATCTGCTGGTCGATATCTACCTGTTGGATCGTACCGATTTCCATAAATGTCCTCATCAAAATACGCAATACGGGATACGTATTGCGTATCGGGTCGATTCGGGGTTTGCACTCGATTGCCGTTGGGCAGAAGATAATTATACCAAACGCCTTGCCAAAAATCGGGGTGGTGGCTATAATATTGCGGCTGTCCTCACAAGGGATGGCAGGGTAATTTCGGGGCGTGGCTCAGCCCGGCTAGAGCGCACGGTTCGGGTCCGTGAGGTCGAGCGTTCAAATCGCTCCGCCCCGACAAAGGAAAGACGACCGCAGAAGTGGTCGTCTTTTTTTGATTCCATCGCGAATGCATCGATGGACATAAAATTTGTGCGATGGGTGATCAAGAGCGCTAATGGGGCTGACCAACCAACCTGCGGCTTCTCGGATTCGCTCCAGGTCAAACTATCGACCCGTTGGTAAGGTTTTTCACCGCCAGAATCATCCACCTGCCGGTTATCTTTGAGTGGACAGTGGTAGATTTTCCCGAACTTTTCAATCTGGAGCATAACATCTTTGGTGGCATACCAGGTGTCCATCAAAACTGCCCAAAAATCCAGGCTCTTTTGGTAAACACAAAACCTCGTGCATAATTGAGATATGCTGACATACGAAAAACTACACAGAAAACCCAAACACTTTCAATCGTTTACCGGCGTGACAGTCGCGCAATTTTCGGAACTTCTGAAA
>DAOUAP010000024.1:0-92204 GCA_034433165.1 Anaerolineales bacterium
GAGCAACAGCGAAAAATTTTCCCACATGTGCGCAAGATTTCTCCCCGCTACGCGGCTCGAAATGACAAGTAAAAGCGAAAAATTATCGTTCGGTCATTTTGTCCGGTAGAGAAGTTAAAAACAAAAATCGCGGTGGTGCCGCGACTCTTGTCAGGGAAGGCTCGGGAAACTTATGCAGTCTTAACCAGCGTGCGGATGCACTTGGCACACAGCGTCTTTTTGACCTTCTTGCCGTTCTCCAGGGTGGAAACCTTCTGAAGGTTGGGGCGGAAGGTACGGTTGGTTGCTCGCAGGGAGAACGAGCGATTGTGTCCAAAAGTGGTGGATTTACCGCAGTGAGCGCACTTAGCCATGGGTCAGAGATCCTTTCTTGCAATGATACCAGCGTGACCTTTAGTCACAGGCGCAATATTCTAACATAAGTCGCATCTTTATACAAGCAAAGTTGTTAATACACACGCCAAAGTCTTTTACGCCAAGGCAGGATGAGTTTACAATTAGGGCATCGGCATTTTTCCACCTGCGTGTTCCTGCTGGGGCACATAGGCAAAAAAACGGAGACAGACATGAGCGAAGAGAGCACAACCTTAGGCAGCATTCATATTTCCCCCAACGCCGTTGCCTCCATCGCGTATCACGCCACGCTTCAATCTTATGGCGTGGTAGGCCTGGCTGCGCGCAACCTGGCCGAAGGGCTGGCCCACTCGATCACCCGCGAACCGACACGCGGTGTGAGTGTACGCTTTGATGGCGAAAAATTGGATATCGATGTGTATGTTATTGTTGAGTTCGGCACACGCGTGGCCTCGGTGGCTAGCAGCGTGGCCAACGCAGTGCGCTACCAGGTCGAAAAGACGGTAGGACTCAAAGTGCATGAAGTCAATGTGCATGTACAGGGGTTGCGGGTCAGCAACCCGGATTAAGATCGGTAAAAAATCTTTATTGCAGGAGAACCTTGCTCGATGTCAATCGACCCTAAAAAAATAGAAGAACGCCAGCGCCAGCATTTTAAAAGCGGCAAAATTGATGGGCAAGACCTTAAGCGATTGGTGGAAGCCGGCATGACCTGGCTAAAGACCAACCAGCAAACGGTCAATGCCCTCAATGTCTTTCCGGTGCCCGATGGCGATACCGGCACCAATATGATGCTGACCATGACCTCCGCCTGGAACGAAGCGGCCAACCTGGGCACCACCCACGCCGGTGAACTGATTGGCGCAGTAGCCCAGGGCGCACTGATGGGCGCGCGCGGTAACTCGGGCGTCATCCTTTCACAGTTATGGCGCGGTTTTGCGCGCGCCCTGCATGCCAGGGAGTTTGTAGATGGCGCAGCCCTGGCCGCGGCTTTCACCGAAGCCAAAATCACCGCTTACAAAGGCGTAGTGCGCCCGGTTGAAGGAACCATCCTAACCGTTTCCAAAGATATCGCCACCGAGGCCGAAGCCGCCCTGGCAGACACCCAAGACCCGGTTGAAATCCTGCGGCGCTGCGTGGCTGCTGCCGACGCTTCGGTGCAGCGCACCCCCGACCTGTTGCCCGTGCTCAAACAAGCCGGGGTGGTGGATTCGGGCGGCAAAGGGTTGTACTTCATCATCGAGGGCATGCTGCGTTACATCGACGGGCTGCCGCTGGATGCACCGGTCATGTCGGTGCATCCACTTTCGGCCATGAACCTGGAGAATGCCATGGAAGAAGTGGAAGAAGGCCAGGATTGGGAAGTCGTGGTCGATTTTATCCCGCAGAGCATGCTCGACCTGCCCGCATTTTACACCCGGCTCGAAGATATGGGCACCTCCATTCAGGTGGGAGAAGGCGATGGCATGTACCGCATGCACATCCATACCCCGCTGGAAAAACGCTACGAACCCATCGACTACATCATGGAACTCGGCACCATCACCAAGGTTGCCATGGAAAACCTGCTGGCTCAAATGGATGAGATCGATCGCAAAGCGCGCAGCGCAAAGATCGAACTGACCGCCATCGAGCCGGGGCAAATTGCTGTTGTGGTTGTATCTCCGGGGCGCGGGTTGTCACGCATCTTCGCCAGCCTGGGCGTGGCAGGCATCGTGGAAGGCGGGCAAACCATGAACCCCTCCACGCGCGACATCCTCGATGCCTTCGAGAACCTGCCCACTGACCGGGTAATCATCCTGCCGAACAACAAAAACATCATCTTCTCGGCAGAACAAGCCAAGGAAGTGACAGTCAAACAGGTCGAAATCATTCCCACGCGTACCATCCCCCAAGGATTGGCCGCCATGCTCCACCTGGACCCAAATGGCGAGGTGTCTGCCATTGCAGAAAAAATGCGTAAGGCCGTGGCGCAGGTGAAGACCGGCGAAATCACCATTGCCACACGCACAGTCGAGATTGACGGGGTGGGCGTCCGTGAAGGGCAGGTCATTGGACTGCTCGATGGCAAACTGGTCATCGCGTCCGACTCGCTCGAAGCGGCCTGCCTTTCCCTGCTGAACAAGACCGAAGCCGAAAACTTCGAGCTCATCACACTCTACTATGGCGAAGACCTGTCGCACGCTGAGGCAAACCGCATTGCAGACTTGGTGCGCAAAAACTACCCCGCACTGGAAGTGGAAGTACAAGACGGCGGGCAACCACATTATCAGTTCATTCTCTCGATTGAATAGCAATTGTGGGGCGGCCGCGCGGCCGCCCCAATAACTATGTCGAACCCCTGCATCCTGACAGACACCACGGTACAGTTTCCACACCCGACCTTCACCGGGAATCATCGTGTGAAGGTCATTCCTTTAGACGCCCTATATGCGCCGGCGCCCACACCCAACGAAATGCTCGCGCTGTACACATCGCTGGCGCACGCATACGATTCGATTGTGGTACTGACGCTTTCTGACAGCATATACCCCCTGGCGCAGTCAGCGCGGCTGGCTGCCGCCCAAAATGGCGGGCGGGTGCCTGTCAGCGTCATCGATACCCGCAATACCGGCGCAGGGCTGGGGCTGCTGGTGCAGATGGCCGCAGAGAAAGCCGAAACAGGCAGCCCCGTGCGCGAAATCGAATCGACCGTGCGGGCCGCCCTGCCGCACCTGTACAGCATCTACTGCGTCCAAAACCCCGCCATGTTCGACCGGCTGGGACTGCTTACGCCCAAACCGACCGCAGCCCCAGAAAACCCGGGCATCATCAACATCCTTTCCATCGAAGATGGGCACCTGGTTCCATTCCTCAAAGTGCGCACCACCCGCCACCTGCTCGAATCGCTGCAGGAATTCATTGGTGAATATGACACTCCCGGACACATCGCCCTGGCCAAAGGCCGCGAATCGCGTTTGCGCCTGCGCCCCCTGCGCCAGTTCGTGGCAGAAACCTTCCCGCAAGTACCATTCACTGAACACGTATTGCCCCAAACCCTGGCAAGGTTTTTAGGGGAAGATGCCCTGGGAATGGTGGTGATGGACACCCCAAAAAGAAAGTCCGCCGCATGAAACTTGGATTTGTGACCGATTCGACCGCAGACCTGCCCCTGGACTTGTCAGAACAACACATCCTGAAAGTCATTCCGGCGGTGCTGGTGCTCGAAGGACAACCCTATGCCGACGGGCGGGGCATTTCGCGCACCGATTTTTACACGCGCCTGCCATCCATGAGCCGCGCTCCCACCACAGCCGCGCCATCAGCCGGAGAGTTTGCCCTCGCTTACGCGGATATGCTGGCTAACGGCCGGCAGCACATTGTGTCCATCCATGCCGCCGGAACACTGACCACCATCGTCAATGCCGCCCGCCTGGCCGCGCAAGATTTCCCAGGGCGCATCACCGTGATCGACAGCGGCTCGCTTTCGCTGGGGCTGGGCTTCCAGGCATTGGCCGGGCTCGAGGCAGCCAAACGCGGCGCAGACCTGGCCGCCGTGCTGTCGGACATCCAGACGGCACGCGAGCGCATGGTGGTACGCGCCTCGCTCGACACCATGGAATACCTCAAACGCTCGGGGCGTGTACCGGGCGCGGTGGCCATGCTGGGCGGACTGCTCAGCATCAAGCCGCTGGTGGCGCTCACCGACGGAGTGGTCAAGCCGCTGGGCGCAGCCCGCACCACCGCCCAGGGCAATGAACGGATTTTGGAAATGCTGCTGGAGTGCGGCCCGCTCGAAAAGCTGGCCATCCTGCACACCAACGCCGAAGACCGCGCCAAGTGGCTGCTGGATGCGCTGATGCGGGCCGCCCCGCAAAACGCCCCGCGTGAGATACGCACCCTGATGGTCACCACCGTCATCGGCACACACGTTGGCCCGCGCGGGCTGGGGTTTGCGGCGCTGAAAAAGTAACCTTTTCCCCATGATAAAATAACTTCATGCTGTCATCACTGGAAAAACTCCAAAAATTTTTCCGCCTCGAACACGAGAGCGGCTACCAGAACCGGGCTGTCATTGGCGGGCTGTCAAAGATCCTCGACTTCTGGGTGGGCGAAGCGCGCAACGAAGGCGTGCCCGAAGAGATCATCGAAGCTGTCACCACACGGCTCAACGCCTACCAGGGGCTGCCCCCGCAAGGGCGGGCTGATTCGCTCAAGGGATTGTGGAAACGCATCAAAACCCTCAGCGGTGAAACCGTACCGGAAACGGCCAGGCCGGCCCGGGCTGGGTCTGCCCCGGAACACACGCCCCCGGCGCCGCCCACTGCCAGGGCAGCCGAACCCCGCCCGGAACGCACTGAGCGCCCCCGATCCCCATCTGCACCCGCCGCGCACGAAAAGCAGCGCCCCAGCCGCGCCGAACAGGTGCCCGGCGCACAGACCAGCCAGACCCCGGCTGCGCTCAACGCGGCTTTGACTGTGCTGCAGGGCGTGGGACCCAAGAACGCGCAATCGCTCGAAAAACTGGGGCTGCGCACCCTGGGCGACATGCTTTACTACTTCCCGCGCCGCTACGAAGATTACAGCCAGCTCAAACCCATCAACCGCCTGTGGTACGGCGAGCAGGTGACCGTAATCGGCATGGTGCAAAGCGTGGTCAGCCGCCCGGTGCGCAGCGGCAAAATGCAGATCATCGAAGTCGTCCTTTCGGATGGCACCGGCGCGCTGCGCCTGACGTGGTTCAACCAGCCCTGGCTGGCCAACCGCTTCAAGGAAGGCACGGCCATTTCCGTTTCCGGCAAGATCGAACAATACCTGGGGCGTCTGATCATCAACAACCCTGACTGGGAATACGTAGAGACCGAAAACCTGCACACCAACCGCATCGTACCCATCTACGCGCTGACGGCCAACATCACCCAAAAGTGGCTGCGCCAGCAGATGAACAGCGTGGTCAGTTTTTGGGCCCCGCGTGTGGCCGACCCGCTGCCCGGCAGCCTGCTCGACGCCGCCAAACTCGACGACCTGGGCGTGGCCATCCAGCAGGCGCACTTCCCCGATTCGCAGCAGGAGTTGAAGGATGCGCGCGAGCGCCTGGCCTTCGACGAGATCTTCTACCTGCAGGTGGGCGTGCTGCGCCAGAAACGCGACTGGAAAAGCGCCACCGCCCGCACCTTTGGCGTGGACGATGCCTGGCTGGAAGCCCGCGCCGCGGCCCTGCCTTTTGCCCTCACCGGCGCGCAGCAGCGCACCCTGGGCGAGATCCGCGCCGACCTGGCCAGCGGCCAGCCGATGAACCGCCTGGTGCAGGGTGATGTGGGCTCTGGCAAGACCGTCATTGCCGCGCTGGCTGCAGATATCATCATCCAGTCCGGCGCGCAGGCGGCCATCATGGCGCCCACGGGCATTTTGGCCGAGCAGCATTACAAAAACTTTGTCCGCCAGCTATGCCGCGAAGACGGCGCCGAGGGCTACCTGCGCCCCGGCCAGGTGCGCCTGCTGGTGGGCGATACCAACGCCGGCGACCGCACCGATATTTTGGCCGGGCTGGCCAGCGGCGAGATTAAGGTGCTGGTGGGCACGCACGCGCTCATCGAAGAGCCGGTGCAGTTCGCCGAACTGCAATTCGCGGTCATCGATGAGCAGCACCGCTTCGGCGTGGACCAGCGCGCCGCGCTGCGCGCCAAAGGCGACAACCCGCACCTGCTGGTCATGACGGCCACACCCATCCCGCGCTCGCTGGCCCTCACGCTGTACGGCGACCTCGACCTCTCGGTGATGGACGAGATGCCGGCCGGACGCCTGCCGGTCTCGACCCACGTGCTCACCCCGCGCGAACGCGAGCGGGCCTACCAACTCATCCGCGGCCAGGTGAAGGGCGGGCGCCAGGCGTTCATTGTGTACCCGCTGGTCGAGGAGAGCGAAAAATCCGAATCCAAATCTGCCGTGGAAGAACACGAGCGCCTGCAAAAAGACATCTTCCCCACGCTCAAACTGGGACTGCTGCACGGGCGCATGAAGCCGGACGAAAAAGACCAGGTGATGAGCGATTTCCGCGACCGGAAGTACGACATCCTGGTTTCCACTACCGTTATCGAAGTGGGCGTGGATGTGCCCAACGCCAACGTCATGCTCATTGAAGGCGCCGAGCGCTTTGGCCTGGCCCAGCTGCACCAGCTGCGCGGGCGCGTGGGGCGCGGCGGCGGCGAATCGTTCTGCCTGCTCATCCCCGATAATGAGGACAAGGTGGAGAACGAGCGCCTGCAAGCCATGGCCGAGAGCAACGACGGCTTTGTGCTGGCCGACCTCGATCTTAAGCAGCGCGGCCCGGGCGAATTCCTGGGCACGCGCCAGGCCGGGTTCGCCTCCACACTGCGGATGGCCTCGCTGACCGATATTGCCCTGGTCGAAAAGGCCCGCCGCTTCGCCCAATCCATCTTCGACACCGACCCCGACCTCACCGCTCCCGATCACGCCCTGCTGGCCGAAGCTGTGGACCGCTTCTGGGGCAAGGGCGGGGATGTCAGCTAACAGGAGAATGCACACGCAATGGTCAGAGCCATGTTCCCCGGCACATTCGACCCCATCCACTACGGGCACATCGACATTGCCGAGCGCGCCTCGCGCGTTTTCGACGAACTGCTAATTGCAGTGTACGACAAACCGCTCAAGAACCTGGTCTTTTCACCCGAAGAACGCATGGGGCTGGTGCGCGAAGTCTTCCACAACCACCTCAAGGTCCGGGTCATCGGCTACAGCGGGCTGACCGTCAAGGCTTGCCGGGCCAACAACATCCAGGTCATTGTGCGCGGGCTGCGGGTCTTTTCCGATTTCGAGTACGAGTTCCGCATGGCGCTGGCCAACCATCGCCTGGACGCCGGCATCGAGATCGTCTCGTTTATCACCAATGAGGAGCACACCTTCCTCTCCTCCACCACCGTGCGCGAAATTGCCGCCCTCAACGGCGATGTCTCCAGCATGGTGCCGCCCATCGTGGAAGCCGCGCTCAAGCGCAAATTACTGGGCATGCCAGACAACCAGCGCCCGGAAAACTCACTGCGTGATTAATTGATATAATAGATAGATAACATCCCGGCGCCCGCGGAGGGACCCCATGGATATCCTTCACCTTGTAGACCGCCTCGAAGAGCTTTTCAACGACAGCCGTAGCATCCCATTCACCCGCAACGTGGTGGTAGACGAAGACCGCATGCTCGAATTGATCGACCAGATGCGCATCGCCATCCCCGACGAGGTGAAGAAATCGCAGCAGCTACTTAACCAGCGCGACCGCATCATTGCCCAGGCGCAGGAAGAAGCCGCCCGCACGGTGGCCCTGGCGCGTGAAAAAGCAGAAGAGATGATGCAGCGCGACTCAATAGTCTCGGGTGCGCGCCACCGCGCCGAGCAGATATTGGCCCAGGCCCGCGCCGACGCCGACGCCACCCGCCGCGACGCCGACGACTATGTAATGGACGTGCTCAAACACCTCGACACCGACCTCGACCGCGTGCTGACCCAGGTGCGCAACGGGCTGATGGCCCTGCAGTCCGACCGTGAGCGCGCCGAAATGATGAACCCCTCCACGGCTGGCGAAACGCCGCCTAAAGAAGAACCCCAACCCGAAGCCTGATACAAAAATCCCCCGCAGCCCTGGTACCTGCGGGGGATTTTTGTGCCACTGGCAAGTGGCTAAAACCAATCGCGTTTGTAGAATATGAAAGTCGCCAGCGCAGCCAACCCGACCGAAACCACCATAATTATCACAAAAGCCAGCGAATTGTCTTGAATTGGCAGATCGACATTCATGCCATAAAACGAGGCAATTATCACCGGCACATTCAGCACAATAGTCAGCGCTGCCAGGGCCTTTATAATCACATTCAGGTTGTTGGAAATGATCGAGGCAAACGCATCCATCATCGAACTGAGGATCTCGGTGGTGATGTTCACTGTCTGTATAGCCTGCTGGTTCTCGGTCAACACATCTTCGAGCAACTCCTGGTCTTCTTCATACTGGGCAAACATTTGCATGCGCTGCAGGCGCTCCATCATCACCTCGTTGGAACGCAGCGCTGTGGTAAAGTACACCAGGCTTTTCTGATACTTGAGCAGCGCCAGTAACTCCTCATTTCGGGTCGATTTTTGCAGGCGGTCTTCCACTGCATCAATGGCGCGGTTCACATCGCGCAGCACCGACAAGTAGCGTGTGGCCGTCTCCAGCAGGGCATACAGCACAAAGCGGTAGCGTTTGCCGGTCTTCAGCCCGCGATACTTTCCATTATTCAGCACTTTGATAATATCGTTGGGATGTTTGCATACCGTCACCACCATATTATCTTTCATGATGATACCAAGCGGGATGGTAGAGTACGGGATGTCGTTGTTGGCACCCTGATAATAAGGCACACGCAACAAAATCAGCGTGTACCCCTCGTCCATGTCTCGTTCCACGCGCGGCATTTCGTCCAGGTCGAGCGAATAATTGACCAGCTCGCTCCAAATCCCCCAAGCATTCAGTTGTTCCACTTCCTCGGGTGTCGGGTCAATCACATTGACCCAGCAGCCGTTGGTCGGATAGTCGATTGGGGACAGGCCCGTATCAACAGTTTTAAAGATGGTAAGCATGGCAGCCTCCTGTGCGTGGAATCGCACCACACAGGGGGCAATACTCACCGCCTATGTGGCAAACAACCCAGGTATAAATACGTAAAACGCCTGCCCAGTGTACTGGGAGGTTGAACCTCAGATGAACCGGACATACTCTCTTCGCTAGCGAACATCACACATTCCTTGCCAGTGTCTACTGTTTTCTGGCATGTAGATTTTACGCCCGAAGCGCAAATTAGACAACCTGCACGCCTTTTGTTCGATTAAGCAATGCCCCCACGCCGCTACCCGTCAAAAACGAAAGTCGGCATCCCGGTAACCCCCACCATCAAACGGAACAACCCACCCGAATAAGGATAAGCCGTTAAATTAGACGTGCCCAGCCCCACGCGCGCCGAGGTCACAAACAACTCGTCCATACCCGGCCCGCCGAAAACACAACTGGTTACCTGCCGGGCCGGAATGGGGTACTTGGCCAACAGGTTGCCAGTATGCGGGTCCCAGCGCGTCACCGCCGCGCCGCCCCACATGGACACCCACAACATCCCATTCAAGTCGCTGGTCATGCCATCCGGCCATCCCAATGCCTGGGGAACCCTGACAGCCACGCGCGGGTTGGCAATTGCGCCGTTTTCCAGATCGTAATCGTACGCCATCACTTTGCTGGTGGGCGTATCGATGTGATACAGGGTGCGAAAGTCAGGGCTCCAGGCCAGCCCGTTGGAAATGCGTACCCCGCGCAGCAAGGTGCAGACCGCGCCGCCGGGTGTATACGCATACAGTGCGCCGGTGGGGTCTTTTTCGTTCATGTCCATGCTGCCGGCCAAAAAACGCCCGGCGGGGTCACACTTGCCGTCATTGAAGCGGTTGCCAGGCAGGTGCGCCTCCGGGTTGTGCAGGTGCGTCAGTTTGCCGGTGACAGGGTCGAGGGTGGCGAATCCGTTCTGCGCCCCCAGGATGAAGCTGCCACTGCGCATGGGGGCCAGGCATCCCACCATTTCGCCAGCTTCAAGAAATCGATCGGTTTTATCCCAAGGGTTATAAATATGCACCCGCCCGGACAGAATATCTACCCAATAGAGCAGTCCGGCATGGGCATCCCAGGCAGGACCTTCGCCAAGCCTGGCGCGAGCGTCGAGGAGGAGTTCCAAGTTGGCCATACTATGGATATACAGCGAGTTTGGCTACACGTCAAGCGTTTAGGGACGAGTTTACGCCAGGTTAGCGGCACATTCGGGCCAGGGTTTGCCGGTCTTGCACAGTGACGTAGCCGCGCTCATCGAACACAATCAATCCCTGTTCGCGGAAGGTGACCATCACCTGGTTGACGCGTTTGCGCGAGGCGCCAACCAGGTCTGCCATATCGCCCTGAGTAAGGCGAATTGGGATCAGCACGCCGCCATGATCGCCGGTTTCGCCATACTTGTCTGCAAAAGCCAGCTGTTGCCGCGCCACACGCCCATGCACGTCGAGGTGCGCCAAAGCCTGGATAAGCTCGTTGGCAAGGCGCACCCGCCGCGAGAGGATGCGCACCAGGTTTTGCGCCACCTCTGGCATGCGTTCGAGACAGAGGTGGAAATCCCGCCCGCTCATCCAGACCAGCTCGCTTTCTTCCAGGGTCACCACGCTGGCCGTGGGAAACCCTGGGTATGGTCATGGTGCATGTGGCTGAAAAGCAACACTGCCCTCACAGGCGTTTTAGACTGGGCAGACTGCCGGGCAAGGGCGCGCCCCAACGGGATGATACCGGTGCCGGCATCAAAGATGAGGGTATGCGGGCCCGCTTGCACCTCGACACACGAGGTGTTGCCGCCTACCTGTACCGTATCAGGCCCGGGCGCGGGGTAACTGCCGCGCACCCCCCAAAAACGGATGATCAGTTTGTCGTTGCTCATGGCTGCCTCCTGGCGATTGTTCTGCCCATATTATGCGTGGAGATACAGCGCCGGGCTAGGAAATTTGTTACAACCTGCCTGGGAAGTTTGCGATGCAATCAAATTTCAAAAAATTGGCTATTGCAATTTTAGAACAATTGTTCTAAAATTTATTTAGTATTGTTTTCTGGCTCACTCATAAGGAGAAGGAACGTAATGAAAGCTTCTGTTTCCCCAATCAAAATTTTGCGTGGCATGAACATCAGCCGCGGCGCCATGTTTGCGGTCATTCTTCTGGTGGCGCTGCTGGCGTTCGAGGTGTTCAATTATTCCACCACAGATTTCGCGCTGACAGACTTACTCGGCGACGATCTGAAGTTCATGGGTGTGCGCTGGGCTACCATTCTTTCGATTGCATTCTGCGGCATCGACTTTGCCGGGATTGCGCGCCTGTTCACCCCCGAAAAGGGGCGCAATGAACCAGCAGAGGTATGGTATCTGTTTGGCGCGTGGCTGCTGGCCGCTGCCATGAATGCCACGCTCACCTGGTGGGGGGTGTCTGTGGCCATTAACAGCCACACGCCTTTGGGCAGCGCGGTGTTACCGCGTGACACCTTGCTGACCGGTGTGCCAATTTTCGTGGCGGTATTGGTGTGGGTGATCCGCCTGCTTTTGATTGGCACGTTTTCCATTGCCGGTGAGCGCATCTTCAGTATGGCAGAAGACACCTACCGCCCTGACAGGCGCTACGGCACCAACCAACCCGGCGGTAACCGCCCGCCCATGCAGCGTCCCACGCCTGCTTCGCCGCACCCGGCCGCTTATTCGGCGCAGCGCAGTACCGCTTATCTCGATGATGATGCCCAAAACACGCTGCCTTTTCGCCCCAGCCCCAAACCAGAACCATCCTACCACCCACTGGGGGCGTCCTCATCCAATAATAACAACCAGGCTGTCAGGAGGTAAACCGCAACCCCATTTCCCTGCCCCAGGCTCCCTCAACCATCCCACAGGCACAAGCGCAGGCCGGCAACCTGCGCTTGTTTTTTTATCCTACTGCCCCGTAATCGGGCGGGTTGGCTTTGGCCTGCACGAGCTTGAAAATATCGTGCACCACATTCGAGCCGCGGCTGGCAATGACGCCCGTAAGCGCAGAGCCTACAAAAGGGATGCCGATGGGCAAGCCCAGCTCGGCAAAAAAATCGACCCCAGTGAGCAGGCAAATGGCGATACCCACAATGAGCGAGAAGATGGCATCGCGGTTAAAGCCTTTTTCTCTGTCATAAACCGGCTTAAGGGTTTGGATGATGGCCTCAACAAGCAGGGCAACCAGGGCAAGGTGGGTGAAATCCATAACACACTCCTTTTTTTGAAATGGGTCGGTAAATTCGGTCAGTCTGCCAGCGTGTCGAGCGTGCTCTCGCCGTGAGTCAGCACATAAAAACTGCGTGACCTTCCAGCGCCGCGTTCAAAAACGAAGTCGGTTACAAGGTAACCAGATTGGAAGGCGTGTTCAAAGAATTGGCGTGTAAACGAGCGCCAGGCGGCGGCCAGGGGCATGTCTGACGCCTTGAGTGAGAGGAAGTCAGGCGGAATTTCGGCCAGCACCAGGCGGGTTGAGAGATCGGGAAGCGAATCGGGCGGAACAATCCAGCCACCGGGGGTCTCATGGACGGGGTAAAGCGGCGCGATGTTGGCGCTGAGGAAATGCTGCACATCGAAGGTTCCGCGCGGGCGTTTGCCCAGCCGCCGCTCGACGCGCCGGGTAAACACCCACCAATCGACCTGAAAACGGTCGGATGGCAGGCCGGCGTTCAGCCCGTCGCGCATTTGACCGTACACTTCGCGCAAGTAGGTGTTGCAGACCGCCCCAAGTTTGGCAATGTTCAGGTAAGCGTTACGGCTCAGCAGGGGGTCATACGTCCAGGTGATGTGATCGAGCCCTTGGTGACGCACCATTTGCCACTGGGCGCGTTTGAGCGCAAACCCCAAACCGCTGTTGCGGTATTGCGGCAGGACACCCATTTGGTGCGAGCAGTGCTTGGCGCGTGGACCGTCGGGCATGGGTTCGATGCCGGGGAACCCAAAAACCATGCCCACCAGTTGCCCGTTGGCGAAAGCGCCCAGCACCAGCCCGCCATTGTGCGCCACCGTGAGCAGCACATGGCCCGGCACAATGTCTGTTTCGCTGCCCGGCCACACCTGGCGCTGTAATTCTTCAGCCAGGGCCATGTCTTCGGGCGATTCGAGCAGGCGGATGGTCCAATCAGGCATGCTTCTCCGACTGGCGCAGGCTTTGTTGCAGCCGCTGCCACCAATTGACAGATTTGAGATAATCGAGCCGGTAAGTAAAGCGAGCCGGCATGAAGCCAAAACTGCGCGGCACGCTATCCACCGGGCACGTGCGGTTGATGGACAGGTAATCGATCCAGAACGTTGAGGTGGGAAACCCGGGAAAAGCATATTCCAACAGCACAGTCAGTGCGCGCATCGACGATAGCGAAAGCGGCAGCAACAGGCGTCTGGATTTGGTCTTTTCCAGCACGATCTCGGAAACCTGACGGAAAGTGAAGTACTCACTGCCGCCCAGCTCATACGCCTGGTTAAGGGTGTGCGGGTTGTCAAGCGACCAGATCATGGCGGTCACCAGGTCTTCCACCCAGAGCGGTTGCAGAAGCGGGTTTCCGGCGGGCACGAAATAGACTGGAAACAAGTGGGACAGACGCGCAATTGCCGTGGTGAAGTGGTCTTCGGGCCCAAACAGCAAGGCGGTGCGAAAGATGGTGTAAGGCGCGCCGCTTTTGCGAATGTGGTCTTCCGCGATGCCCTTGGCTTTCATCACCGGGTAGCCGGCAGCCCGGTCTGCGCCGAGGTGGCTGACATAAGAAAAGCGTTCCACCTGGGCATCGGCAGCGGACTGGGCCATATTGAGCGTGCCGCGCACATCCACATCAAAAAGGCGCGCGCGCGCGCCACGCTGTTCGGACCCGGAAAGGTGATAAACCACATCGACCCCGCGCATGGCTGCCCGCAAGCCACGCACATCGTCCAGTCCAGCCACGGCCACCTCCACCGGCACACCGCGCGGCACGTTGGGCGTCTTCTTTGAAGGACGAATGAGCAGGCGCACACGGTGCCCGGCATTAACCAGCTGGCGCACCAGCACGCGCCCAACAAACCCTGTGCCGCCTGAAACGAGAATCATGCCTGAGATTATAATCCTTTGCGAAGGTGGGCCGGTCAGCGCCCTACACGCGCATCTGAGAGCAAGATCTGACACACTGCTTCGATGGCGCCATTATAAGCACACACCCGCCCCTGCATAACCGCATAGACGGACACCTTTTCGCCCACGGCCAGGCCGCTGAGCGGTACGGATGAAACAACGTAGGCGGGCGCGTTGTCGGGCAGGCGTATTCGAAAGTTGTAGAGGTCAATCACTTCCAGCACAAAGCCTTCCATGACCACTTTCTCGCCAACATAGCGCTCGGGGAAAGATACCACCTGCAACCAGTAAAGCGGACTGTATTCAGCGCCGATCTCAAGGCGCAGGGCGGTGGCATTGGCCGGGGGGCGTGGTTCCAGGGTGGGTGAGGCGGTCGGTGTGCGGACGGGCGTAAAGGTGGCGGTTGGCGCAGGCAGCGTAGATGCTGGGCGGGGGGTAAGCGGTACAGCGGTTGGCGCGGCAGGAGGCAAGGTGGGTTCGGGCGGCATGGGCACATCGGCAGGCGCGCCAAGGGCGCACCCGCCGAGCCATATACCAATAAAAATGAACAGGAAAAATTGCCGCATATCTGAAACTACCTCCTGAAGGGCACCCAGCTATTATACCTTCCCGCACCTGCAAACGAACCGCCCCGCGAAGTGCGGGGCGGCTGGAGCGCAGCATTGGCTATTCGTCACCGTCCGGGCGCTCGGTCTCGCCCGGCGCGCCGCCCAGGCGCGGCTGGGCCTTGGGCTGGCTGTCGAGGTATTGCTCGGTAAAAGTTTTATCATGGTCGTGGTGCATGGCGCTCTCGAAATCCCCTGCCGGAGCCGGGACAGGCATTTCCTCGAAGCGCAGCGGCTTGAACAACCCGAACAGCGCAAAGAAGCCTGAAACGCCCATCAGCAATCTATAACGGTATTCCTGCATGCGCAGCGACTGCCACTCCACAATGTTGCCCATCTGCCCCTGGATGCGCGACTTCTCGCGGATGATGCGGTGGATGTCTTCCGGGTCACGATAGCCAGCCGGGGAAATGAGCATGATGTTTGCGAGCAGGATGAGCACACTGAATGTGATGAGCACCACCCATCCGCCTTCATTCCATTTGCTGACAATTTGCCCCACAAAAATGAATGTGGCCAGCGCGGTGGCAAATGTGGTGCCCAGCAGCCCAATGCGCCGCCGGCGCCCCACCAGGTGATGTTTGACATGCTGGCGCAGCGCCAACCCCATGACGGCAATAGGCATGAAAACCCCCACGCCATAGTATGGGATGGCCGCGCTGGTTTCACCGCGCACCAAAAATTGGATGATAATGGCCGTAATGGCCGCAGCCGTCACCGGACGGGTAAAGGTGCCCTTGGGGTTGCGGTATACCACCACTTCGGGGATTTCGCCAATAGCCACATTTCGCCAGGTGATGGCCTGCAAATCCTGGAAAGCGGTCATCGAAGCGGCTGTGAGCAGACCCACCGCCAAGATTTGGTAGGTCCAGAACAAGATTTCGCCGCCTGGGAATTGCGTGAAGCCTATGAAAGCCAGGTTGCCCACCAGGGTGCGCCCCAGCACACCATCGAAAGCCTGGAAATGGACGGCGAAATAGGTCAGGAAAAGCGTGGTCAGCGCCCCGTAAAAGAGGAACGAGGTCTGCACGAAGCGCCCTATGCCAGATTTACCGCCATAAAAATGCCACAGCCAGCCGAGTTTTGGAAAGCGCTTTTTGCCCCATTTGACGAATCCAGCATCTTCGTCAATCACGAACTGGATGCCGTTCGACATGGCCTCGAGGCCAGTGAGGGCCACCATGCCTTTCATGGAAGCGGCCAGCAAGTGAAAGAGCGCCTCCCAAATGGATTTGGCCTGCCCCACTTCTTCGGCCGGCAGGGGCGGCACCCTGGCGGCCATCGCCAGGATGAGACCCACCCCCA
This sequence comes from Anaerolineales bacterium, assembly GCA_034433165.1. Taxonomy (GTDB): domain Bacteria; phylum Chloroflexota; class Anaerolineae; order Anaerolineales; family Villigracilaceae; genus DAOUAP01. Next base: position 15,954 of record DAOUAP010000024.1, read on the forward strand.
TAGCGAGGGTCATCATCACAAAAATGCCCAGCCCGGTAAAAACCACCTGGGCCGATTCGCCGCGACCGCGGATCGTAATGTACCAGGTTACACCGACCATGCCCGCGCCGATCAAGAAATGCCATATCCAATTGATACCCCCGGCATTACCGAGCGAAAGCAGTTGATCGACCCCGGAGAGGGTGGACACTACGATGGTAAAAACGTAGTCCTGCAACAGAATCACCGCAACGATCAGGCTCATGGAGGGTCCCAGGTAACGCATGGCCGCTGTGAACGATCCGCCGCCTTCGTTGAATATTCCCAACGAGTACATATACAGCCCACCAAACACCAGGTTGGCGCTGCCAATGACCGCTACGGCAATATAAGCATACTGCTCCATGCCATAAGGGTGCAAGGCATGCAGCATTTCGCCGGTGGCGTAGAAGTAGGAGGTAAAGTAATCCACACCGAACAACGCCAGGGCAGCCAGCAGCCCCACCTGACCGGCGCCGTGTACATTGGCGTTTTGCTGGTCTTCACGCGGCGCGGCGCGCCAGGCCAGGTAAACGATAACAACAAGTAACAAGATTGAGAAAAGCATGGGACCTTCATAAAAGTCGGGGGCTCCAGCCCCTGCAATTGGCTTCGTTAAAGCAAGAACGTCTGGAGACGCCAAAAATTGCCCGCAATGCGGGCATGGCCAGCCTGTCGGCGGCGGCTATACCAATGTTTGTGAAGTGGGAGGACTGGTCATGGAATTACACAATGGCATGGATTATATGCCAAAAGTGTATCTGCAAACAGGGACAAGTGCGATCCATCAGTTGTTACTTTCGAAGGCGTGCCCCGCCTGCAGCACGTGCGCTTCGTGCCAGGATGCGCCAATGATTTGCAACCCCACCGGCAGTCCATCGACACGCCCGCAAGGGATGCTGAGAGCCGGCAGTCCGGTCAGGTTGAAGGGGGCGGTGAAGCGCGTCAGGCGTGGGGCATAGGCTGCAGAATCCAGCCCTTCGATGGGCGCAGCCACGCTTGCCGTGGTGGGCAGCAGCAGCAAATCGTAGTGGGCAAACAGCAAGTCGAAATAACGCCGGGCTTCCTGTTGGGTGCGGCGCGCAAGGGTATAGTCGGTGGAAGTCACTGCGCGTCCACGCTCCAGGCGCTCGCGTACGTCCGCCCCAAACCAGTCCGGGTGCGCTGCCAGCCTTTCACGGTGGACGGCGGCCGCATCGGCGATGACCAGGGTGCCATTCGCGGCAGCCATATTGCGCAGGTGGGCGATCTCCACCTCGCTCACTTCGGCGCCCAGGCTGGCAAACTGTTGCACAGCGGCGCGGAAAGCAGACAGCACCCCGGCATCAGACTCCTCGATGAAAGGGCCGGCTGCCACAGCCACGCGCCAGCCCAAAATGCCTTTTCCCAGCCCGGCGGTGAAATCGGGCGCGGGTGTGTTCACGCTGGCCGGGTCGAGCGGGTCGTAACCTGCGATGACATTGAGCAGCAGGGCGGCATCTTCCACGCTGCGGGTGATGGGTCCCACGTGATCGAGGTTCCACGAAAGCGGCATCACGCCGCGGGTGCTGACGCGCCCAAAGGTGGGTTTGAGCCCCACCACGCCGCACAGCGCGGCCGGGATACGGATGGAGCCGCCTGTGTCGCTACCCAGGGCGCCCGGCACCATGCCGCTGGCCACAGCCGCCGCGCTGCCGCTCGATGAGCCGCCAGTGATACGCGTGGGTTCATGCGGGTTGCGCACCGCGCCCGTGTGCGGATTAATGCCCGTGATGCCGAGCGCGATCTCGTGCGTATGGGTCTTACCGATGATGTGTGCCCCGGACGCCTTCAACTTCTCGACCACGGCAGCGTCCTTGAGGGCGGGCGTGTCGTCAAAGTGCAGCGGCGACCCGGCCCGGGTGGCGTGGCCGGCCAGGTCGATGAGGTCTTTAACTGCCAGCGGAATGCCCGCCAGCGGACCGACTGCCGAACCGCCCGCATGGGTTGCACTGATGATGAGCGAGAAGGCGTTGAGGGCAGGGTTGCGCGCTTCGATAACGGACAGACAGGCTGCGGTAAGCGCCTGTTCGGTAAGTTGCCCAGACTGGAGAAGCGTTCTGGCCTCAATGATCGCGCTTGTGGCGGGTGAATAATCCATCATGTTCCCTTACTTGAAGCTGAACAGGATTATATCATTCGGGCGTTTGACGCCTGGTTTGGATGAGACTAATACTAACGCCATGCGAACGATCGCGCTTTCCCTGATGGGTACCCCTTCTGAAGTCCAGCAAATCCAGCCCTGGCTGGATGAGTTCGAACGATTGGAGAATGTCCATGTCGAATTGACCGCCCTGGAGTGGGTCGGCGGGTGGGAAAAGCTTGTCAAAATGGCGCTGTCTGACAGCACACCCGATGTTTCGGAAATCGGCTCAACCTGGACGGCCAGCCTGGCATCGATGAACGTACTGCGACCTTATTCCGCCATGGATCTTCGCATGTTGGGCGACCGGCAGGCCTTTCTGGATGCCACCTGGGTCAGTTGTTCACTGCCGGGGGATGTGAACGTGTGGGCAGTGCCCTGGCTGTCAGATGTGCACATTATCTACTTCCGGCACAACATCCTGGATGCGGCACACATCACCCCGGATTTCAACTCGGCGCAAGGCATGTACCGCACGCTGACGGCTTTGCAGCAAGCCGGTTACCCGGCGCCCCTGTCGCTGATTGTCAGGCGCGAACCCAACCTGATGCACGATGCGGCCCCCTGGGTTTGGAGCGGGGGCGGGCATTTCCTCGATTCCAGCGGCCGCAAAGTTGCCTTCGATCAGGAACGCGCCCTGAATGGATTGGTGCAGTATTTTAGCCTGAAGCGCTTCATGGCGCCTGGATATGCAGAAAACCAGGATGCGTGGAATAAATTCCTGAGCGGCGAAAGACTGGTTGCCATTGGAACGCCAGCGCATTACTTCCAGGCGCAACAACGCAATCCTGGGGATGTGGAAAACTGGGGGTCGGCCTCAGTTGTTGGCTCTTCATTTGTGGGCGGCACCAACCTAGTGGTCTGGAAAAACTCGCGGCAAGCGGCCACAGCCCTCAGCCTGGTACGCTTCCTGGAAGCAAAGGCATCGGGCTTCCCGGCTTCGCCACATGCTTTCCGCACACCGTGCCGCGTGGATGCGTGGAATCAATTGCAGTCTTCGGACAATACCATTGTAAGGAACATTGTTGGCGCCATAAAAACCGGGCGAAGCTACAAGATCAACCCGCTTTGGGGCATCCTGGAAAGAGGGATGATTGCCGAACTTGCGAACCTTTGGCAGACGCTGCTGGAACACCCTGAAAAGGAAGTGGAACCTACCATCCGGGAGGCATTTTTACGCCTTTCCGAGCGGATTAATATGTCCCTTGAGGGGTGACCAAGCCTGGACCGAAACCAAAGATAAATGGGCGGGTAACCCGCCCATTTATCTTTTTACTCTGCGGTGAAATGTTGCCTAGAACAGCCCCAGCACCTTGCCGGTTTCCAGGTCGAGATCGACATCATAGAAGACCGGGCGGGTGGGCAGGCCGGGCATGGTGCGCATGGTGCCCAGCAGCGGGTAGAGGAAGCCCGCGCCCACGCTGGCGCGAATGTCGCTGATGGTGACGCGGAAGCCACGCGGCGCGCCTTTGAATTCTGCTTTATCAGTGAAGGAGAGGTGCGTTTTGGCCATGCAAAGCGGCAGGTCACCAAAACCGAGCCGGGTGAATTGTTCGATCTTGGCTTCGGCTTCGGGGGTGTAATCCACGCCGTCGGCGCGGTAGATCTCGCGGGCGATGGTTTCGATCTTTTCCTTGACCGGGATGTTGAGCGGGTAGAGGAACTTGAAATTACTGGGCTTCTCGCAGGCCTTAACAACCGCTTCGGCCAGCGCAACCGCGCCTTTGCCGCCTTCCATCCAGTGGCGGGAGACAACCGCGTCCATGGCGCCAGCTTCGATGGCGGCTTTGCGCACCATTTCCACTTCGGCGGGGGTATCATGGGCAAAGGAGTTGACCGCCACGACCACGTTGACGCCGTATTTGAGGGCATTCTCGATGTGCTGCACCATGTTGGGCAGGCCTTTTTGGAGCAGGTCGAGGTTCTCGTCAGTATATTCGGGGGCGAGCGGTTTGCCAGCCACCACTTTGGGCCCGCCGCCGTGCATCTTGAGCGCGCGCACTGTGGCGACCAGCACCACCACATGCGGGGTGAGTCCAGAGTAGCGGCACTTAATGTCCATGAACTTTTCCATGCCAATGTCGGCGCCGAAGCCAGACTCGGTGATAACGTAGCCGGCCAGTTTGAGGGCAATCTTATCTGCGATGATGGACGACTGCCCGTGGGCGATGTTGGCGAATGGCCCGGCGTGCACAATGGCGGGTGTGCCTTCCAGCGTTTGCATCAGGTTGGGCTTGATGGCATCTTTCATAAGCACGGTCAACGCACCAGCCACGCCAATATCCTCAGCGGTGACGGCGTTACCTGCGCGGTCGAGCGCCACCACCATGCGGCCCAGGCGGTCGCGCATATCGGACAGGTCGGTGGTGAGGGCCAGGATGGCCATGATCTCTGAGGCTACGGTAATGTCGTAACCAGATTTATGCTCGAAACCGGCTTCTTCCTTGCCCTGCCCCACGGTGATCTCGCGCAGCATGCGGTCGTTGATGTCGATGACGCGCCGCCATTGCACGCCGCTGTAATCAATGTTGAGGCGGGCGAAACGACTCTTCTCCTCAGGGGTCAGATCGTTTGGGTCGGTTTTTTCGATGCCCAGTTTTTTCAACCGCCGCAGCATGGTGGGCGAGAACTTGCGCCTGCCCTGTTTATCGGGCGGGCAAAGGGCATTGAACAACTTTTCGTCGTCGGGGGTATTGGCTTCGTGCATGATGCGCGCATCCAGCGCGGCGGCGCACAGGTTGTGCGCGGCCGTAATGGCGTGGATGTCACCCGTCAGGTGCAGGTTGAAATCTTCCATCGGGATGATCTGGCTGTAACCGCCGCCCGCCGCGCCGCCCTTGATGCCAAAAGTGGGGCCCTGCGAAGGCTGGCGGATGACCGTCATCACGTTCTTGCCGAGGTGCGCCCCCAGGGCCTGGCTGACGCCCACGGTGGTGGTGGTCTTGCCTTCGCCGAGCGGGGTGGGTGTGATGGCCGTCACATCGATGTATTTGCCGTCCGGGCGGCCTTTGAGGCGTTCGAGGATCTCGAGCTTGATCTTGGCCTTGTACGGGCCGAACATTTCCAGCTCTTCAGGCATAATGCCCAACTCTTCCGCGATCTGCGTGATGGGCTTGAGCGTGCCCGCCTGGGCGATCTCAATATCCGATGGAACCGGGTTGAGCAGTGCGAGGGGCGTGGGCGTGAATTTACGGGCCATGGCTTCTCCTTGGGTGGCTGAACAATGGATTAACAGGGGCTTATGCCAAACCGCCCCTGAGACTATGCTTATTATGGAAAAATTTCACAATTAAATCAATAGAGCTACATCCCCCAAATTCCAGACATTTGTCATACAAACTTTCGCTCAGGCAGAAATAAGCGTGCCCGGGGTTTCCCCTTCCAGCGCGCGGCGCAGGGCGCCAGGTTCGTCGGCGCCGAAGATCTGCACCGTCAGGCCCGGGACGCGCCGCACGAGGGCGAGCATCTGCCGTACTTTGGATTCCATGCCGCCAGTCACATCGGCCCCGTGGCTGCCGCCCACCCCCGCCCGCACTGCTTCGAAATTTGCCGGGGTGATGCGTTCCACCCGCTGTGTGCGGGCCGGGTAATCGGCCCAAACGCCCCCCTCCAGCCCGGCCAGCAGGATGCGCTGCGGGTGTAATGCTGCGGCCAGGTATTCGAATAAATCCTCGGTCGAAAGGATCGTACCACCACGCGCCCGATCGAAAACCACATCGCCATGCACCACCGGCAGGATTCCGCTCTCCAGCGCCGCGCGGATTGGGTCCAAAACCCAGGCGGCCACCTGCCCATCATCGGCCACCACGCTGGCCGCGGGAGAAAAAGTAAGCGCGTAAACCCCCGCCGCATGCAGGGCATCCATCACAAACCGATTCAGGGCGCTGGCCTGGTACCAAACCTCGGCAAAACCATGCCAGTAGCGTGCCTGGCCCGCCTGCATTGCGAGGTTGGGTGCAAACCCATCCCGCGTTCGATACTCTTTTGCCGCCGTATGCCCAAACGAACCTGATCCGTGACCCAGCACCAATTGCAAACGGCGTTCAGATTGCACAGCGGCAATTTGAGCGGCCAGGCTGGACAGAAGATCGAGGCGCGGTGTGTAGGGCTGGGTTTTATCGGTGATGAGCGAGCCGCCCAGTTTGAGGAAAACGAGTTCGGTCATGGGTTGAATTATACCCACCTGCGCGGGTATTACATACGCGCCTTTGGCGTTATAATTTTTGTAATGGACATCCGCGCAGGCATACAAACCGCAGTCTTTTTGGCTGTGCTTGGCGTACTCATCAGCATTTGGATAGGCGCACGCGCCATTCAGTCGGGCAGCCGCACGCCCTATTTCCAACTCCGCCAACGGCGCATGGAGCGCGGCTGGCGTATGCTTGGGCTGGCCCTGCTTTTGGCTGGTGCAGCCTACGGATTGGGACGCTTCGGCGAACCGGTGGCTTATCGCTTTTACGAGCCCAGCCCCACCCTCACGCTCTCGCCCACCATCACACTTTCACCGACCATCACGCTCACTCCCACCATCACGCTCACCCCCACCATCACCAATACCCCCTCGGTGACCGATACGCCCACCATCACGCCCACGCCCTTCCTGCCGCCGGTCATCGAGGCCCAGTTTACCAGCGTGGTTACACCCAATCCTGGCGCAGTCTTCAGTCCCATCACTTTTGCCACGCGCATCAATGACGAGTTCCAAGCCCTGGATGCCGGATTCACCTTCCGAAACCCCGTGCGGCGCATCTACGCCATTTACTCGTATGACCGCATGACGCCGGACACACAATGGACCGCCCTGTGGTACCGCGACGGGGTGCTCATCAATTTTGAGACCTTACCGTGGAACGGGGGCACCGGCGGCTACGGCTACACCCTTTGGGAGCCGCCCCAGCAAGACTGGCTTGCGGGAAATTACGAAGTACAGATTTTTGTCGGGATGGAGTGGAAAGTGGTTGGACGCTTCGTCGTGGTCGGCGACCCGCCCACCGCCACGCCCACCACCGCTCCCACCATCACCCGCACCCCCACCCCATCGCGCACACCCACCCCCAGCCTGACGCCCACGGCCACCTTTGGGCCGCCGCCCACGGCCACGCCATCCAACACGCCTACCGTGGGACCCACGCTGACGCCCTCACGCACACCCATCCCAACCTCCACCATGCGCCCATCGCTGACCCCGCGCGCCACAGACACGCGCTGGCCTTCGCAGACACCAACGCGCACCCCTACGCCCACGCCCACACGCACACCCCGCCCATGAGTCAACCCGCTTTTCAAGACTACTATAGCGACGATACCGCCCACTGCTACGGCTGCGGACGATTGAACGCGCGCGGTCACCAGATCAAGAGCCGCTGGGATGGTGCTGAAACGGTGGCGTATTTCACCCCGCAGCCTGATCATACGGCCATACCCGGTTATGTTTACGGCGGGCTGCTCGCTTCACTGATCGACTGTCACGGCACGGGCACAGCCTTCGCAGCGGCCTACCACACCGAAGGCCGGGAGATGGGCAGCGCGCCGGTGTTGCGCTACGTCACAGCCGCGCTCAATGTCAGTTACCTGCGCCCCACCCCGCTGGGCCCCACGCTGGAAGTGCGCGGGCGCATCCGCGAGGTGAAAGGGCGCAAAGTGGTGGTCGAAGCGTGGATTGTGGCAGAAGGTGAGGTGACGGTGCGCGGCGAAGTAGTGACCGTACAACTACCTGCCGGCATGGTCGCAAAATAACTCCCACCAGCCAGTTTGGGCTGTAATATTCGTGCCTTTCAGCATGCCCAGCACCGAAAAGATCGGCCAGTACGAGTACATCGCTGTCGATTTCTTCGAAAAAGTGCTCAAAATGAACTACTCCTACTGTTTTGTCTCGGACCAGTCCAGCCTGTGGGATTTCATGCTGGTCGCCCCGCCCGAAGAACTGACCCGGCGTGTTGCACTCTACTACAAACTGGAGCTTGATCCCGAGACGTACCCCTTTCTGGCAGATATATTCGAGCGCATCGAGAAATCGCGCATCACCGGTTAGGCAAATAAAAGGGGCTGTCCAGAAAGGGTATTTTAATAACCCGTCACCGCCACATTTACGGATTAAGCAAGCGCGCGACCGCCAGATATAGTGGTCGCGCGCTTCTTTAGGGGACTTTTTGGACAACCCCTTTATCCCAACCCATGCGCATCAGATCGGCTTGGGCGTACGCCGGGATGCGCTCCAGGCGCGCGCAATTTTTGTAGCCACACTGGCATTGTTAAGCAGCAGGGCCAGGTTGGCGCTCATCGACCTGCCGCCCGAAAGTTCATTCACCCGTTTGAGCAGGAAAGGCGTCAGCGCCTGCCCACGAATCTTCTGCGCCTGCGCCTCTTTCGAAGCCTGCGCCTCCCACGCATCGGCATCCTTCATCGGAATGGATGATCGCTCCGGGATGGGCACGGTCACCAGCACCGCCGCGTTGAACCCCAGCCCCCAGTGAGCCCGGGCAAACTCGACCACCTCTTCGGGCGTATCCAGCCGCACACTTACCGGCAGTTCCGATTTGGCCGTGAAGAAAGCCGGGAACACATCTGTGCCGAAACCCACCACCGGCACGCCCAGGGTTTCCAGGTACTCCAGCGTGGCGGGCAGATCGAGAATGGATTTGGCCCCGGCGCAAACCACAATCATGGGAGTTTGGGCCAATGCCTGGAGATCGGTGGAAATATCATAAGACGCTTCGTGATGCACACCGCCAATACCGCCCGTGGCAAAGACCGCAATGCCAGCCTTGTGCGCCGCGAACATGGTTCCGGCAACAGTGGTGCCGCCCGGTTTCTTTTTGACAATGGCTGTGGCAAAGTCGCGATGGCTGACCTTGAGCGGGCCGGGCGCAGCCGAGAGGATCTCCAGTTCGAGCGCAGACAGCCCCACACGGATTTGCCCATCCAGCACACCGATGGTAGCCGGCACCCCGCCACCCGCGCGGACCTCCTGCTCCATATCGCGGGCCAGGCGCAGGTTATCGGGCTGTGGCAGCCCGTGAGTCATCACGGTCGATTCCAGGGCCACAACAGGTTGTGCCAGGCGCAGAGCGTTTTTAACCTCGGGAGCAAGGAAGAAATGTTCTGTGGTCATGGTTTTCTCTTAAAACGGAAGTTGTTCGTAGAGTTTTTCGAGTGTCAGGTCGATGTACACTGTGCCGGGCGTACGCAGCGCCAGCGAAGCCGCCGAGACGCCCAACCAAATGGCATCATCGATGCTCATATTGTTAAGCAGCCCAAACATAACGGCAGCCACCATGGCGTCGCCCGCGCCGGTTGGGTCTGCCACCGTAGTGCGGATGGAAGGGATGTGCCCGTTGGTCTCAGAGGTGGCATAGCACACACCAAACTCGGCCAGCGTAACCAGGGCCACATCCACCCCCAGGCTGGAGAGATGGCGGGCGGCGTTCAGGGCAGATTCGCGGTCGGCAGAGTCGAAGGGCTGGCCGGTCAGGATGCCGGCCTCCTTGCTGTTGGCGGCAAGCATGTGCAGGCGCGGCAGGTGCGGCAGCAGGCGCAGCGCCACCGAAGATGCGGCCGGGTCGGCGACGAGTGGTTTCTTCAGATGGCTGCAAATATCCACAATGAAATCGATGCTTTCATCCGGCAGGTTGCAATCCATAAAAACCATGGACGCTTCCTCAAAGCGCCGCCTGTGCCGTCCCAGGTATGAAGGCGTCAGGGCACTGATGATACGCATATCATCCACACCATGGATCAGTTCAGACTTTTTGTCGAGCAGCCCGGCGTAGTAACCGGTGGGAAATTTTCGCACACGCAACGCGCCCGACACGTTGATGCCCAGGCTGGCGGCATGGGACAGGATGTCTTCGCCGTTGCGGTCTGCGCCCACAGCTGTGATGAACTGTACGGGCTGTCCAAGGCGGGCCAGGTTTTCGGCCACGTTGCGCCCCACCCCGCCAAACGACGAGCGGATGCGCGCCGGATTGGAAATGCCCGGCTGGATTTCACCCGCCAGGTGGGCGATCACATCCATGGCGGCCGAGCCGATGATCAGGGCTGTTCCTTCAGGCGTCAATTCGCTGCGGGCGTTCATCATTCTCCAAAAGTATGGTAGCGCATGTTCTGCTCTTGCTGAATCTTGCGCAAGACCCCGAGGGTTTTTTCGAACGTGGGCGGCGGGGTTTCGCTGCTTTTTGTATAAATTTCCAATACGCGCTCGAACCTTTCCAGGTAATCCTGGAACAGTTGTTTGACAAGTTTTTCGTACTGTTTTTCCCGGTTTTCGAAACCAGCATACGTGCCAATCGGCGCTTCACGTATCAGCCGCAGCAGTTCATTACGCTTATGCGCATTGACATGATCGTTCTGATAGTTCTGACTGCGCAGCCGCACGTTTTCGTTGCTCACCTCCCACGCTTCGAGGTGCTTCTTGAGAATGACCGGGTGGGGTGTCACCCAGGTTCCCACGCCAATCCAGCGCATTTCGATCCCTTTTTTCTCTGCAGTTTGGGCGAAGCCAGCTTCTTCGTCAAACAAAGCCGTAAACCGCTCGCGCGAAATGAACGCCGGTGGGGCCATAGTTCGCACTACCGATGCGGGCATTCCGCCGACCACATTTTGCACGGCATCGTCCACTTCCTTCCATTGGGCCATCAACCGGTCGAGTTCCGGGTAGCCAATATAAGCGAAGAAATCACCCAGGTCTATCCTGCCAATGAACGAGCCCATTTGCGAAATGACCAGCCCGCTGATGGACGCCGGCAGGGGTTTTCTCCAATGAGGCGCCATATCTGGAGGCTTGTTGCGATCGATGACCCGCACCTGGTCGAGCACCTGGCGCCGGATGGACAGCGGGGAGTAGGGATAGGCCGTATCGGGGCGGTTTGGCCAATCTGGTGTTTCAGATTCTTTGCCAATGGGCCGGCGACGGATGCTGAACACAAACTTGATATCCTTGGCCCCCACTTGCAAGCCGTCCCGTGTGCGCGCCGAAGCCTCCAGCCCTTTCGCTTCTTTGCTGTGAGGTTGCTCGCGTAAATCGACAACCTGGCGGATGCGCTCGAAGTCGTGCAGCAGCACCCTGGTATTGGATGAACCCAGCACGCGGTAGATATCCTTACTTTTTTCGACCGGTTTTTTTCTACTTATTTTCGCCTGCAGTTTGGAAAAGTCAAACCCTTCTTCTATACGGATTGGCCTTTCGGTAAAAATGGCGCTGTCCAGTTCCACCTGGACATACCCCGGCCCGCCAAAAAGCAATATGGGCGAATCATCAGACTCTGCTAAAATTTTTCCATTGCGGACAGTGATGGTGTCGAGGCCTTCGCCAAAAGCAGCCTGACGGATGAATTTTTCGGCGGTTTTAATGTCGCGGCCCTCGCGCTGGAAAATATCCGCCAGGTAGACAGAGGCAGTATATTTGGCGATCAGGTAAGGCAGGGTAAGCACCACCACCGGGCGTAATAAAAATGCGGCAAGCGCAATGAAATTTGCCGGGGTGGGTTCGGAAAATGGCTTGATGAAATGTTCCAAATCGAAATCGATGACAACGAGCAACGCGTACGCACAAAAACCAAATACCACACGCACAATCTGGCGCACGTAGGCAGCTTCACTATCAAAAGAGAAAATCGTATTAAGAAAGCTGATCAAAACCTGGGTCATAACCCGGCTGACACGCCCGAGCCATTTCATGAGGTTTCCCCCTGGCGCTCGTGCAGCCACGAACGAATATTCTCAATCTCCTCAATTTCGCCCTTGGTGTGCCGCAACACATCGCCGCCCCGCTCGAGGCCCTGGCGCGTTCCGTGCAGCAGATCGCTGAGCGCCGCTTCAATCGAGAGCGGCTCGTCGGCTTTTTTGCTTAAGATCAGGCTGGCATCTGAGGTATATTGCTTGAGGGCATCCTGCTTGGCTTCGCGCTCCATCAGGCTGAGTTTTTGCATCAGGGCTTTATTTTCGCGCTGGGCATTTTTCAGCCACTCGTGCGGCCATTGGGCCAATAGTCCGCTTTGCACCTCCTGCGGCAGGTGAATGGACTTAATGGTCACCGCTTCAATTTTCAGCCCCATCTGGCGCAGCACCCTGCCTTCGCGGCTTGGCATACGCCGGTTGGATGGATTCCCAAATTCGTCGAGATCGACAACTTCCAGGTTTTGCAGGCGGTTTTTCATCATCTCGCCAATAACCTGCAGCGCCGTTTTGTCTTCATTGGGGCGCAGTTGAAACAATTCGCTCAGCCTGAAACGCCGCAAATAATCACGCCAGACATCCACAGCCATCTGGGCAGGCAATTCGCTCCATAAAACATCGCGCCGGTCTGTAAACGGGGTGATGATCGAGGTGATGAACTGTTGAACAGCATGCTTGCTAAAGGGGAAGGCATCTGTGCCGTCATTGGGCTCGCCCTGAACGCGATAGATAACAGTGATGGTCGCGGTGACTTCGATTCCATCACGGGTCAGGGCCCGCGTCTGCCAGCGGCGGTCTTGCAGGGCGGTGTAGTCATCTTCTATCTTCTGGCGCAGTTCAGACACCTGCTTTTCCTCACCCCGTTTCTCTTCATCTGTCAGTTCGCGCTTGGGGTCAAAAGGGCGCTCCGATTCTGAAGGGCCAAAGGTGCAGGTGTGGGGGTGCAGGTCGATGGCCCCGGCGATAATCTCCCCATCCTCAGTGAAGACCACCCCGGCGCCAACTACGCGTGTCATGCGGTTCTTCTTTCGTAACAGGGCGGCGCTGGCCGAATCCAGCCAGATGATGCCTGGGCCTTTGCGCAAATGTTCGCCTGGCGACTGGCGCAACACGCCATTTTCGATAAAAAGCGCCGGGCCGTGGTAATCCAACAGGTATTCGAAGAGCCGCAGGAAGATTTTGAGGCGCTCAGACAAACGGTGGACTGGCATGACAAACTGGGAGAAAAAAAAGAACCAGAAAACGATGCCCAGGGCCAGCACACTTAATTCCACCAGCATGCGAGCTACCGTGTAATGCCTGGCGTCCATGACCAGTAAAACAAGATAGATTATCCCCGCAATGACAGAGTAAACTATTGCGCGGATCAAGGGGCGGTCAATCCACTTTTCCTCTTCCATGTTATTGATTTTATATCAAAACCGGGCAAAAGGGAAATTTGGGGCGCAGCACTTCAGGATATAATGCCCGCCATGGATACCCTGCACGTCGAGTTTCACTGTCACACCACCTTTTCCAAAGATTCGCTCACCCGCCCGGCTGACCTGGTACGCGCGGCCCGCCAAAAAGGGCTGAACCGGGTCATCGTCACCGATCACAACACCATCACGGGCGCCCTGGCCGCGCAGGCGCTCGACCCGGAACTGGTTATTGTGGGCGAAGAGATCATGACCACACACGGCGAAATTCTGGCCGCTTTTGTGACCGAGGAAGTGCCGCCCGGGCTCAGCCCGCAGGAGACCATTTGCCGCCTGCGCGCCCAGGGCGCGTTCATCAGCGTGTCGCACCCATTCGACGTGATGCGTGGCGGCCACTGGCGGCTGGGCGACTTGTTGGAGATCCTGCCCTGGGTGGACGCCATCGAAACGTTCAACGCCCGCTGCTGGCGCGCGGCCTACAACGCCCGGGCGCAGGATTTCGCCCGCGCGCGCAACATCCCCGGCACGGTGGGCAGCGATGCCCATACCACCCGCGAACTGGGACGCGCCACACTGATGCTGCCCCGCTTTGAAGACGGTCACAGCCTGTCTGGCGTCATCAGGCAGGGCATTGCGCACACCCGCCTTTCTTCACCGTTCATCCACGCCATATCCCACTATGCCACCCTTATGAAGCGGCTGGGATTTTTTCTTGACATCAAAAAGTAGCCGTGATAATCTTACCAAACCGGCGCTTGCCGGAAGAAATTCAATTCAAGCAGGAGTAAAGTAAGATGTCTGAACGTTACGTTGGAACCGTGAAGTGGTTCAATGCCACCAAGGGCTATGGCTTTATCGGCCGCGATGGCGCTGAAGATGTGTTCGTGCACTTCTCTGCCATCAACATGGACGGCTACAAACGGCTGGAGCCCAACCAGCAAGTTGAGTTCTCGGTTGAGGAAGGTCCAAAAGGCCTGCAGGCTGCGGACGTGGTGCCGGTTTCGTAAGGCATAATCTTGCGAATAAAACAGGGCTGTCATCGAGGCAGCCCTGTTTCTTTTTATGTCGAGCCACGCTTTTTTGGGGTTCGGGTCTGTAATGATTTGTAGCAGTTTTTGCTGACCCGTAATTTTTTCCTTTTTCGAACGTCCTTTTGAATATGGGCATGTTGGACTTTTTTAGGCCAGACAAAACCCGCCGCGAAGCGATGGCCACCAGGCATGTGGTCCCAGACCCCAGCCGCTGTATGCAGTGCGGCATTTGTTCCTACGGCGCGCGCAGGTGCACTACCTGCTGCGCGGCAAGCGCTACTGGGGCAACGTGCTCGACGAGGTCGAGAGCCGCATCATCGAAAAACGGCTGGCAGAAATCACCGGCAAGAACGGCAAGGTGGCCGGTGTGCGCACCCGCAACGGGCGCGAAATGCGCTGCGAGATTGTAGCCTGCGCCATTGGTGTGCGCCCGCGTACATTGCTGGCCAAACAGACTGGAATCGCCTGCGAGCGGGGCATTTGGCGATTTCGACCAAAAGGATTGCCTGGCCTGCCACGCTGTGATCTCCCCGGTTCAGTCCGCGGAAACCACGGCCGGGCGCTCGGTGGAAGTCCCTGGCTGCGGGGCGGCGTGGCGGTGGTTGCTTTCCACATTCATGATGGCCGGGACGAAGAACGCGATCAGCGCCACGGCCAGGTTGGCAAACCCCGCAAACCAGAACCAGGTCTTGATGCCGAACGTATCGGCCACCGGCCCGGCGATCAGCATGCTGAGCGGCATCATGGCCATGGCCGCGCTGTTGATCAGCCCGAGCACCCGCCCCTGCATCTCCGGCGCAACCACGGTCTGGAACAGGGCGTGGATGGGCCCGTTGACGATGGGCATGGTGAAGCCGACCAGGAACATGGCCGCCAGCACGATCCAGAACATGCCGGCCGGGGCAAACCCGATGGCCAGAATGCCAAAACTGGTGACAGCAATGCCAGTGAGCGAGGTGGCGATCTTTTTCTTGAAGCCGCCCCAGGCGCCGAGCGTCACGCCGCCCAGGATCATACCAATGCCGAAGAACGAATCCAGGCTGCCCAGCTCGAGCGCGCCCAGCCCAAAGAATTTGGTAACCACCAGCGGCAAGAGCGCGCTGGTTGGGGCCATCAGAAAATTGAGCAGCGTGGCCATGCCGGCAATGGCCAGCAGCCCCGGCCAGGCGGCCATGTAGGCGAACCCGGCGCGCATATCGGCCCAGAAACTGGATTCCGGTTCAGGGGTGGCGGCGTTGGACTGGGCGCGGGGTGGCTGCGGGACGCTGATGAAGAACAGCGGCAGGATGGCCATCAGGGCCGTGCCCACATCGATCATCAGCACGCCCTGGGTGGGCAGCACGCTGATGAGCAGCGCGCCAACCGGCGGGGCCACGATGTTGACCAGCCCTTGCAGGGTCTGGTTGAACCCGGCGATGCGCGGCAGTTGCTCTTTGGGCACCATCAACGAGGTGGAGGCCGACATGGCCGGCCAGTGGAAGGCGCTCCCGGCTGAACGGATCATCAGGACCAGATAAATGTGCCAGACCTGCACCTGCCCCATCCAGAACAGCCCGGCCAGGGTGAGCGTGACCAGCGCGACCGCTCCATCCGCCAGGATCATCACCACCCGGCGGCTGGAGCGGTCCACGTAGGTGCCGGCGATGGGCCCGAGCAGGATTTGCGGCAACAAGCCGAACAGCGAGGCGGTGGCCAGCACGGTGGCCGAGCCGGTTTCTTGTGTGAGATACCAGACCAGAGCAAACTGCACCAGCGAAGAGCCGAACAGCGAAAAGGCCTGCCCGGTCCAGATGGTGAAGAAGCGGGCGGCCCAGTTTTTGGGGAGGGGGGTGGTCTGTTCCATAAAAAATCTCCTTGGTGCGCAGTAAATAACGTGAA
Organism: Anaerolineales bacterium; assembly: GCA_034433165.1. Taxonomy (GTDB): domain Bacteria; phylum Chloroflexota; class Anaerolineae; order Anaerolineales; family Villigracilaceae; genus DAOUAP01. The sequence goes on from DAOUAP010000024.1 coordinate 32,132, forward strand.
TTTGATTAGCGGCAAGAGTGCGTCGCACCCCCGGCGGATTTATCCACTTGACAGTATTGGCAATAAAGGCTTGGACGCGGACAAGCACAGATTTACGCTGAAAGACCATCGAAGCTCTGCGTTTTCCGCGTCCCCAATTTTTTACATTTTGCCGTAATATCAGTTTTTCGAGTTAAATAAAATTCAATTCGTTTTTTATTTTATGTATTTATACTATCATGTTTTTCAAAATAGTCAATATCATATTGAATAATAAAAACGGGGTGGATATTTTGCGATTTTCTCAGGCGCATGTTAGTTTTCCGGGGCGGTGAAAGGCGGGGCGACCAGGCAGATTCTCTTTTCGACGGTGATGCTGCGTTGGACAGAGTTTGGTCCCGGCTTCGTCTTTTTTCTAGCGCATCCGGTCTGCAAGGGCTGTCTTGAGCTCGTCCGAGGCGTCGAACACGCCCCGCACCCGGATCGACTCAACCACCTCGCGCGCCAGTTCGGGGGTAATATCGCACGCCAGCCGCAGGATGCCCACAACGGTCATCTCGACTTTCTCATTCTTGGCCTTGCGCTTCTCAAAATCATCGCGGTCATAGATCAAGACACCCACCACATACGAATGACGGGTGACGGATTGCTGGATCTCGAAAGTATGCTTTTCCAGCTGGCCGCGGATGGCCGTGCGGATGAAATCGGTGCGGTTGCTGTACACGCCTTCCTGCACCAGCAGGTCGATCTTCCCCAGATCGACCGCATTCATGTTGATGGTGATCTTTTCGCTGTCTGGCATTTTATCCTCCGTTTACCATCCAATTGGATGGTATATAGATGTTATGCGGCGTATTATCGGCCGAATCGCAGAACTGTCAAGGGTCAGACCATCCGTTTACCATCCACATGGATGGTAATAATTTGCATTCCAAGCCGATAGCAAATGAGAGTAAATTTATCTAAAATAGTTCCATCACAATTTTCGGAGGTGATCCATGAAAGTTTTTGTACGCGTCTTGCTGGGAGTCGTCATCACCCTGGCGGTGCTCGTTGCCATCCTGCTCCTGTCCATCCCGCTGGCGGGCATTGGCGGTGCAGATCGTGTGGCCGCCGTCACCAACACCACCATCCCCGGCGTGGGCGGCGGCCCGGATGTGCGCGCCTATATCGCCCGGCCGCAGGGTGAAGGTCCCTTCCCCACTGTCATCATGATCCATGAATTTTTCGGCATCAACGAGAGCATCGTTGGCAAAGCGGATGGGCTGGCCGAGGAGGGCTACCTGGTGGTGGCCCCCGACACCTTCCGCGGCTCGGCCACCAGTTGGATTCCGCGCGCCATTTACCAGGTCATCACCAACACCCCCGAGCAGGTCAACGCCGACCTCGACACGGTCTATGCCTGGCTGGAGACCCAGCCCGATGTGGCCCAGGATAAGGTCGGCATTGCCGGGTTCTGCTATGGCGGGCGGGCTTCGCTGCTTTACAGCCTGCACAACAACCGCATGGCCACCACGGTCGTGTTCTACGGCTCGTCCGAGACCGACCCGGCCGTGCTGAAGAACCTGCCCGGGCCGGTGCTGGGCATCTTCGGCGGGGCCGATGCTTCCATCCCGCTCGAGGAAGTGGGTGCGTTTGAAGCCGGGCTGCAAGCCGCGGGCATCCCGCATGAGATCACCGTGTATGAGGGGCAGCCGCACGCCTTCGTAACCGATATCGACTCGATCCGCGCGGGCGGGGTGCAGGGCGAAGCCTGGGGGCAGATGCTGCGCTTCCTCGATGCCAACCTGAAGAACGGCGGTTCATCCCAGCGCGGGCAGGCAATCGCCCACGAGGGCGGATTCCCGCTGGGTTATTACGCCCGCCTGGTCTTCGAGCATGCCTTCGGCGCCGCCAGTCACGGGCATTAATCCTGACGAAAGGAGGGCATTCCCCCTGACCAGCAAATCCTCCTCTTTGCCAGGAAGGTTCTTCAAGATGGCAGAACCCTGGCAGAGTACAACATCCAAAAAGGGAGCACCATCCATTTGATCCTGGCCTCGCAGGAAACCAACGACCCTGTTGCCGCCAGGCCCATTCCCCGCAAGATGAGTTACACCATGTGGCTGCTCGGCAACAATGACGGCACCGTCTGCCTCTTGAAAAGCACTTCGCGCCCAAGCGTCGGCATGCAAAACCGCCTGTGCTTCCCCAAAAAATACGGGCAATCCTGGCGCGCCGATAAAATCCTGTGCGTTGGCCCGGCTTTCGAAAACGGAGTGTGGACCTGCCAAAAGGAACGCGATGACTGGAAAGCCTGAAAATTCAGGCATGAGACGCCCAATCCCCAGTAACCGCGCTGCGCAACGTCCCGAAGGTTTTCAAGATGCCCTTCGGGACGTTTTATAATCACCGCATGAAACGCCCCCCGCTGGTCTTCATCTTTATCACCGTCTTTGTGGATATGCTCGGCTACAGCATGATGGTGCCGCTGCTGCCGTTCTTCGTCACCCAAAACGGCGGCAACGCTGCCATCGCCGGCGGGCTGGGCTCGTTCTACGCCTTCCTGCAACTGTTCAGCGGGCCGTTACTCGGGTCGCTCTCAGACCGCATCGGGCGCAAGCCGGTGCTGCTGGCCTGCCTGGCGGGTACAGCCATCGCCTACGCCCTGTTCGGTCTGGCCGGGTCGCTATGGGTGCTGCTGGCGGCCGTGCTGCTCGACGGGCTGACCGGCAACAACCTGACCACCGCCTACGCCTACATCGCCGACGTGACCGATGCAGACAACCGGGCGCGCGGCATGGGGCTGGTGGGTGCAGCCTTTGGGCTGGGATTGATGGCCGGGCCAGCCCTCGGCGGCTTGTTGAGCGGTTGGGGATTATCCGTGCCGGCCTTCGCCGCCGCCGCCATCGCCCTCCTCAACGTGCTGTACGGCTGGGTCTTTCTTCCGGAATCGCTCGACCCGGCCCGGCGTTCCGTTAAACCGGTCTCGTTCAACGCCCTGGCGCAATTGCGCGCCATCGTCGAAATTGCCCCCATCCGCCTGCTGCTGCTCGCCATTTTCGTGCTCAACCTGGCCTTCAGCGGCCTGCAGACCAACTTCCCGTTGTTCAGCAGCGCCCGCTTCGGCTGGGACCCACGCCAGAATGGGTTTTTCTTCGCTTATGTGGGCGTGGTGGCTGTTTTTGTGCAGGGGTTTTTATACGGGCGCATTCAGCCCATCTTCAAAGAACGGCGGCTGGCGCTCTACGGGCTGGGGTTAATGTCCCTGGGCATGGCGGGCATTGCCGCCGCACCCGCGCCCTGGGTGCTCTACCCGGCGGTGGGGATGGCCGCGCTCGGCAGCGGGCTTAGCATCCCGTCCATTTCGGGTGTGGTCTCGGCCCGGGTGGACGAATCGCAGCAGGGGCGGCTGATGGGCGGCCAGCAGGCATTGCTCAGCCTGACGACTATTATCGGGCCCTCGCTGGCCGGGATGAGCTTCCAGTTCATTGCCATTCCCGCGCCATACTGGATCGGCAGCGGGTTGGCCGCATTCGCATGGTTTATTAGCCGGGCGGGTTTCAAACGCGACACTTAAACCAGAACGGTCAACACAGGCTATCCCCCGTTCATTGCATCTCAGGCGTTCAAGTCGATGCGGCGGGTGGCCGCATTTTCGAATCGGGTCAGGCTGGCGCGGAAGATCAGATCGATGGTGCCAACCGGACCGTTGCGGTGTTTGGCCACCTTCAGGTGGGTTACGTCTTTCAGCGCCGGGTCTTTCTCGTCGCCGCGATGGAGGAACATGACGATATCGGCATCCTGCTCCAGCGATCCGGATTCGCGCAAGTCGGAGAGCTGCGGCTCTTTATCGGCGCGCTGCTCTACGGCGCGGCTGAGTTGTGCGGCCGCCAGCAGGGGCACATTCAGCTCGCGCGCCAACTGCTTGAGCGAGCGCGAGATGTAAGAGACCTCCTGCACGCGGTTGTCGCTGCGGGTTTCGCCGGTCATCAATTGCAGGTAGTCCAGGATCACCAGGTCGATGCCGTATTCCATGTGCAGGCGGCGGCATTTGGTGCGCAATTGCAAAGGCGTCAGGGAAGGTGTGTCATCCAAAAAAACGCGGGTTTCAGAGAGGGTCTCAATGGCATGGGTAAAGACCGGCCAGTCATCCCCGGTCAGTTTGCCGGTGCGCAGGCGCTGCGAGTCGATGCCTGTTTCCTGCGCGATAAGACGCTGCACCACCTGCTCATTGGACATTTCCAGCGAGAAAATGGCCACGCGCTTTTTATGCAGCAAGGCCGCGTTGTGGGCAATGGTGAGCATCATGGCAGTTTTACCCTGCCCGGGGCGCCCGGCCAAAATGAGCAAATCGCTGGGCTGCAGGCCGCCTAACATGCGGTCCAGGTCGATGAAACCAGTCGGTACGCCAACCACATCGTCGGCGCGCAGTGAAAGCTCGCCCATGCGGTCGTAATACTGGCTGAGCACCGTGCGGATCGTCTCGACATCGTGGCGCAGTTTGCGTTCGCTGACATTGAAAATGGCTTTTTCGGCCTCGCCCATGACCGTATCGACCACTTCGCTTTCGTCGTAGGCCAGTGTAGCGATTTTGTTGGCTGCGGCCAGCATTTTACGGCGAATGGAAGCCGACTCGACCATTTTGCCATAGGCTTCGGCGTGCAGGGTGGTGGGCACCTGGTTGAGCAGGGCCGTCAGGAAGGCCGCGCCGCCCACTTCTTCCAACTGCCCCTGGCTGGAGAGCTCTTCTGAAACAGTCAGGATGTCGAACGGCACGCGCCGCTCGTGCAGGTTCTTGAAGGCATCCCAGACCCAGCGCAGGCGGTGGATGTAGAAATCGTCTGGCTCCAAAAATTGGGCCAGGTCGAAGTACACTTCCGGGTTGATGAGCACCGCGCCAATCACGGCCTCTTCAGCCTCGCGGCTATGGGGCACACCGGCTGTGGCGGTTACTTCGTCTGGGGGCAGGTATTCATTCATGATGGTAAACAGGGGATAAAAAAAGACACGTTGTGTTTATTTTACTCCGTGTCCTCGGTGGGTTTTGCGGTCAGGCAGGGTCAGTTTTGGCCGGGCTTTTTATCATCGTCTTTGTCGTCATCATTGGGATCAGAGCGCGGCTTGTCGAGCGAGGACAGGAAGTCTTCGAAGATGGACAGACGATCTTCGCCAGGGACAGGCGCAGGTGAAGATGCAGGCGGGCGCGGAGCAAGCGGGGCCGGGGGGGAAGCCGGCGACTGGGATTCGATGTTCTGCTCGGGGGTGATTCCCGCCTCCCTCATCACGAGCGGATCCACCAGGATGGGCACATGAGCGCGTACCGCAATGGCGATGGCATCCGAGGGGCGCGAGTCAATATTGATGGTTTGTCCATCGCGCCCTTCGACCACGATATTGCCGTAGAATACTTCATCGCGCAGGGCTACAATCTCGATACGTTTGATGCGCGCGCCAAAGGTGGTGAGCACATTTTTGAGCAGGTCGTGCGTGAGCGGGCGCATCATTTCAATTTCCTGTAAGGCAACCGTGATGGCCTCGGCTTCGTAAGGGCCAACCCAAATGGGCAGGAAGCGCTCTGCATTCGCCTGGCGCAGGACGATGAGGCGTTGGGCGGACATGAGGCTGACGCGCACACTATCTATAACCACTTCTACCATTTTATGCTGCTCCTCGGCGACTCGGTGCAATTATTCTATCATGGGCTGTAGGGGCATGCAACATATTGCCATAATTTATGAATGCGGCTATAATTGCGCTTCGCGGTACAGGTTACCGCCCCACGCAGGTTTCGGGGCGTGGCGCAGCCCGGCTAGCGCGCTTGCATGGGGTGCAAGAGGTCGGAGGTTCAAATCCTCTCGCCCCGACTCCAAAACCGAACCGCCGCCTCCGTATCGAGGCGGCGGTTTCTGCATTATTCGGAGCTGTGGATGCCCTCACCCAACCGCCTCGCCCTCACCAGCCTGATCATCTCGACCCTGACGGTGCTCTCGTTATGCATCGGGTGGGCGCCCATCCCGCTGACGGCCCTGGTGTGTTATCCAGCCGCAGCGTTGGGTGGAATCGCGTCCATGATGACCGGCTGGATGGCCTTGCAGCGTCTGGCGCCCGGCGGCAGGCGCTGGATGGCTCTTACAGGGCTATGGATCGGCGGACTGGCAATTTTGGCCGTCATCTGCTTTTCGACATTCAGCCTGTTGATTTTGCCAATCGCCTGGAATGGAATCGCACAGGTAGGGCAAACGCTGCTGCCTGCCGCCGGAGATTGGATCACCCAGACCTGGCTGGCGCTGTTGCAATGGCTGGGCGAAGCGGGCTGGATTAAGTAGCCCGCGCCAACCCCGGTTGACTTCATTTCCTACGGATGCTCAAATGACTGAAAACCCCCAACCCGACTCTCCAGAACGCAACGATATGGCGCGCATCAGCCTGGCTATTGGCATGCTGGGCGTAATTGCCGCGCTCATTCCGCCCATCTTATATTTCTCGTTCATTTGCGGTCCGGTGGGATTGCTGGGCGCGGCGCTGGGCGGGCTGGCCCTGCGGCAAATGGGCAGCGGACAGGGGCGAACCGGCGACCGGTTAACCGCTGTGGCAGGCATTGTGCTGGGTGTATTGCCCATGCTCGCCCTGCTGGGCATTTTTATTTATTACTTCGCCACCGGGCAAATTGACCAGCTGGCGCTGCCTTAATCCGCCTTTTTGTTGCGCATTTGGCGCGCCTTGGCCGCCAGCTGCTGGAAGTAATCAGTTTCGGTAATTTCAGCCACCTGCCTGGCCTGCTTCACCAGGTCCACCTCGATGCGTAGTTTGTTGATCTCTTCGCGCAGGGCCTGCTCACGGATGTAACCGGTCAGTGCTGCCGAAGCCAGGAACCCCAGCGACTCGATGACCTCATCCTTTTCGAACGGGCGCGCCTCGCCCGTTTCTTCATCGCGGGCGTTGATCAATTGCAGCACACCGATCACCCGTTCGTCTTCACCCGTGAGCGGCATTGCCAGGATGGAACGCGAGCGATAGCCAGTTCGTGAATCGAAAGATTTCGCACCGCTAAAATCGAATTCGCGCGTGGCGTAAATGTCATCCACCGCAACGATTTGCCCCTGGTGGGCCGCGCAAGTCGCAATTTGCGACTGGTTGGGTTGTCCATCCGGGTTGTACAACGACAACGGGAGAAAATCGACCGCCTGGCCGGTGGTGCCGCCCAGCGCAATGCCCAGCGAGGTGTTGCGAACGATCATGAACTGCAGCATGTCATCTTCGGTGCGCAGGTAAAGTGTGCCGCCATCGGCATGGGTGATCAGTTGGGATTGAATGACAATTTGCTCCAGCAGGCGGTTGAAATCCTTCTCTGCAGACATGGCCACCCCGGCCGGGATGATGGTGCGCATGAGGGCCAGGCGGCGGTCGCGGGTGGATACCTCGCGCGCCATCTGGTCAAATACGCGCCCCAGTGCGCCCAGTTCATCGCGCCGCTCGGTCATGGGTTTGAAGCGGGCCGATTTGTATTCACCCCGGCTGACCGCCTGCGCAGCGCGAATGAGGGTCTCAACCGGCCCGGTGACCAGGCGCGACAGCCCCAGCGAAATAGAAATCCCTATGGCCAACACCACAGCGGCCAGCCCGGCGGTATTGATCAATTGGTCGGACACCACTTTTTGCACCCGATCGGTGGGCAGGTACACAACAATAGCCCCGGTGATGACACCTGCCTGCACAGCCGATTTTACCGGCGCCACAACTTTGAGCACGCCACCCTCGATGTACGGCTGAGGTGGTGTCCCGCCCTGAACCGCCAGGGCAATTTTCTCCACATCCTGCGGGGTAAGCGCGTCTTGAACGCCAGACCCGGTCTGGAAAATGCGCGTGTCGACGCTGTCGGTGACCACACGAATGGCGCTTATCTCACCACTGGCAATCAATTGATCGACCAGGCGGGATACGCCCACGCTCTGGCGCAATTCGTCAAGGGTGGCGTAGTTGTAGCCCACCTGCACAATACGCGGCTTGTCCACCCCGCCGACGCCCACATATTTGAAGAACTGCCCATCCAACTCGCGGCGTTGGGCATCCTGCACCACCACGGCGCGCTCGCCGGTGAGCAGCGGCCAAAAAGACGAGGCTTGTGGCTGGACCGCGGGGTCAGGGTTGAAGGTGAAATTGACATTGGGGACATTATGAAGGTAGGCCCGCCCCGTTTCATCGGTGATCCAAAACTCTTCCAGCACAGTGCGGTTGGTGATGTCGCGCAGCACGGCGTTGATCTCGCCGGGGGTCAGGCCGGCCCGCTCGGCAATGGCCACCAAGTGGGCAGAAAGCGTCGCCTCGACCACCATTTGCTCGGCAATGGATTGCTCCATGCGCAGCGGGAACTGATCCACGATGCTGGTGGTGCGGGCCAGCAGGCTGGCAATGAGCAAGCCGTCGGCGGACTGCTGGGCGAGCAGGTTTTGCCGGGCGCTGCCCGCCAGCAGGGCTGTGTTTGCCAGCACCGCCCCTACCAGCAGCAGGGTGACCCACAATAAGGTGCGCGATCGAAAGCTCATACGGTCTCCCATGAAGAAACCCCCAGGGTGTTCCTGGGGGCAGCGGTCAGGCGAGGATTTTTTCCACCAGCAACTTGTACTCCCTGGTCATGGGGTGGTTGGGATATTTGATCGAGAATATGCCCGCGCTGGCCAGGGTCATCATTTCGTCGGCATGGGGGAAGATGGCCGCCACCTCTGCCTGGTAGGTTTTTTCAACCTGGGCGCGCACCTGCTCGCGGTTGAAGGATTGCGGCAGCTTGTTGATGACCATCAGCAGGCGCGGCACGCTCAATTTTCGGGCTACTTCCACCGTTACGCCGGTGCCCTGATAGTCTTGCTGGTCAGGGCGCAGGATGACCACCATGACATCGCTCAAAGCCAACGAGAGCAGGGTCTCTTCGTTCAATCCGGGGTGGGTGTCGATGAGCAGCACATCCAATTTGACTCGTTCGACCAGGTCGCGGAAGCCCTCGTTCAATTTTTCCGGGTCGTAGCCCTCACGCAAGATACGCGTGATCTCGCCCGGTTTGATGCTGGACGGGATGAGGTACACCCTGCCGGGCACATTTCCGCCCAGCTCTGCGGTCACATCGTGGGCGGTCTGCTCGATCTTGCACTTGCCCCACAAATACTCATTGAGCGAGTGCCTGATCTCACCCTCATCCAGGTTAAAAATGACATGAATGCCCGGCGACTGGATATCCGTATCCACCACACCCACGCGCAGACCTCGCGCGGCCAACTGCGCGGCGATGTTGGCGGTGGTGTTCGACTTGCCGGTGCCGCCGCGAAAGGAATGTACGGACACGATCAACGACATAAATTCTCCTGCTTGAACCGGGCTGGTATGCCTTTCAACGCGCAGGATGATTATACCTTAGCGCACCGCCCCACAAACGGAGCGGCAGCGCGCCGCAAGGCAGGGATCACTTCGGCAGGTCCGACAGGCTGACCGCAGCCTGCGCCAGAGTCTTGATCAATGCTGCGCGGCTCTCCTGGGCCTGGCGCACCGCATCGAGATGCACCTGCCACAGGGCAGTGTCGATCTGCCCCTGCGCATCGACCGGCGCCACAGACTGGATACCGCCATCCGGCGTGACACAGGTCACGGCCTGCCTGTGCGCCCCGGCAAATTTTTGCGTTGCGCGGTCAAAGGTCACGGACCCTGGCGTGCTTTCAGGCAGATAGGTGACCACCTGCATAAAGGCGGCTTCTTCGAGCGCCTGGTCGAGCAGCGTGTGGAGCTTTTCAACAAAGCTTTTGAGGGTATCACCAACGGGCGGCTCTGCCTGCGCATCCGGTTCACGGCTGCGAAACAGGTCACTTATAGACAGATGCTCGGCCGGGCCGCCCGCAGCATCTTTGACTTCTGCGCCAAAGCTGGTGACATCCGGCTGGAATGTGGCTGCCAGTTGCGCGATGCGTTGCGGGGCGGCTATTTCGCCCAGGCTGGCGCGCGCGGGTTTTGGGGTTTCGGCCGCGCCTGTGGCCAGGCGCGCGGCCGGGTCGCCCAGCAAAACATAGTTGCGCGCATCATTATTGGCTGTCCACAACCCGGCAATTTTGACCTCATCCTGATTGCTTTCAGAGGTGGTTTCGAGCTCGGTCGTCAGGTCGCTGGCGATTTCGGCATAGCGCTTATTGAAGTGATCCGCGGCTGTGCCAGCCGTTTCTCCGCTCGCCAGCGCAGCGATCAGGTTCTCGAAGGTGTGTGTATCGGCTACCTGGTTATCCCACATAATGGAAGTACCCCAGGCACGCTCGATGTGGGCAAACACGCCCAGCGCGCTGCCTTTGGGGTGGCTGAGCAGGCGCATGGGCAGCCCGGCCAAAAAACTGCGCGGGGCTATTTGGCGCGGGCTGGAAAAAGCCTGGCGGGAAAAGTTATCCATTTTGGGCGTGCCGCCGCCATAGCACGCAAAGATGAACGCAAATAACCCAAACACATCGGCATCGCTGGCAATGTCTTCACCACAAAAGTACATTCCCCTGCCCACCGGCTGGCTCACGCGCGGGCCGGGCCAGTCCTGCGTCAGGATACCCCCCTGGTGCAGAACTTGGCGCGGGTCACCCATGCGAAATCCAATACCATGACTGGCTGTGAACAAAAACGCCGGGGTTTCAGACCCGCCCAGGTAGTCCGCCAGCGTGGACTTCATCGCTTTTTCTGGCGTAATGTGGGTAATTTGCCAGTCTTCGTGCGTGGTTTTGAAGCCCTTGAAGAGCGGCGTAACAAGGTGCTGGCTGCTCATGGCCGTGGCGCGGTCATCTGGGTTGGACACGCCAAAAAAAGCCGCCTTCTTGCCGCGTGAAAGCCCGCCCGTTTCAGCGCGCACCACGCTGACTGCATAGTTGTAATAATCTTCCAGTCGCTCAAAATACAGCCGCCCGGTGGCGTACTGCACATCCATCTGGTATTGAAAGGTAAACGGAATGGTATCCGGGCTGCCCACAATGAGCGTGTAATACGGGAATTTTTCTGGCACGGCCGGGCCAGGCCCGCGCCCAAAGCGCTTGAGGAAGGCGTTTTTGCCCTCGCCATTCAGGTAGCCGCTGGCGCCTGTCACCTCACGATAAAGCACCTCATTGTGCTTGGTTGCCTGGGCACGGCGATGATCGAGCAGCGGCTTAAGCGCCTCTTTGAGCGCCTGAGCCGATTTTTCCGGCAGGTCAGCCGGGAAGATGACACTCCATCCAGCCGAGGCCAGGTCGTTTGGATCGACCCCTTCAACCACGCCAGGACCCGTTGGATTGCTGCTGCGGTAACGCACATCGAACGCTTCATCTTTGCCCAGGGTGTGCCCACGGGCCACACGGGCGATCAACTCGGTGGTAATGCCTTCGGTCAGGTAACCGCCCGTGTTGGCATCGACGCCATTGAGAAAAAGTTCGGCAGGCATGCGGCTTCCTTTCTTTACAACGAAACACAGCGAACAGGCTGTAATCATTATATAGCAAACGACCCGCCCATCGCTCACACACTTTTTGGATAATTTTGGTCGACAATCCACTGTCCGGACGGTAACGCGATATACTACCCCCATGAGCAACCACGCGCAAATTGGACTGTTCGGCGGCACCTTCGACCCGCCGCATCTCGGGCACCTCATTTTGGCGGCTGAAGCCAAAGACCAGCTGGCGCTCGACCAGGTCTTGTGGGTGCTGACCCCCACCCCCCCGCACAAGCTGGCGCAGCCCATCACACCCCTGCATCATCGCCTGTCAATGCTGGCGCTGATGCTGTCTGACTCGCCCGAATTTGAAATATCGCGCATCGAAATGGATCGACCCGGCCCGCACTACGCGCTGGAAACGGTGCAGGCGGCGGCGGCGCAATACCCCCATGCGCAAATCACCTACCTCATGGGCGGTGATTCACTGCACGACCTGCCGCGCTGGCACCGCCCATTTGAATTTTTGGATGCCTGCCACAGCCTGGGCGTTATGCGCCGCCCCGGCGACACACTGAACCTCGCCGCGCTGGAACGCGCCCTGCCCAGGCTGCGCGCCAAAACCCGTTTCATCGAAGCGCCCCTGCTGACCATTGCCGCCAGCGATATTCGCCGCCGCATTGCCCAGGGTAAGACTTTCCGTTATTACCTGCATCTAAACGTTTATGAATACATCCAACAGCAGCGCCTCTACCGCTAAACGCCTCACGCCCCTCAATGACCGCCTGCGCATCCTCACTGACGGAGTATTTTCCGCCATGGGGTTGGGCCACTTCACGGTCGATTTCCTCAACGCCCAGCGCCCCATCATCCTGACTTTCCTGAGCGCCTCCCTGGGGCTGACCAACACATCCCTGGCGGCCATCAGCACCGGCTATGTTTGGGCCGCATCCGCCTCGCAGCCGCTCTTTGGCTGGCTGGCCGACCGTTTGGGCACGCGCTGGATGGCCGGGCTGGGCATTTTGTGGATGTTCGCCTTTTTTGGGCTGGCAATGGTGGTGCCGGGATCGTCTGCGCTGGTTTTCCTCATCCTGGCCAGCCTGGGATCAGCCGCATTCCACCCGGCCGGCGCCATGGAGTCGACCCTGGTGGGGCGCAATCACTACGCGGGGCGCGAGACAACAGCCGCCTCGTTCTTCTTTTTCTTTGGACAAATGGGGCTTTCGCTGGGCCCCATTGTGGGCGGCGCGCTGATTGGGCGTTTTGGGCTGGCGGGACTGCTGGTTCTTTCCACGCTGGCTGTGCCGGTGGGGCTGAACGCCGCCTGGCAACTCCGTCACAGCCAGGCGCACCGCCCGGTCAAGGCAGCCATGCGCGCCGGGGGTGGCAGCGGGCAGGCCGCGTGGGGGATCATCGCTGCCCTGGCGCTGGTGGGTGCGCTGCAGGCCTGGGCCCAGCAAAATATGATCACCTTCATCCCCAAATACCTCAGCGACCTGGGCGCCAGCCCGGTCATTTATGGCATTATCTCCGGCTTGTTCATGGGCGGCTCGGCTGTGGGCAACGTGGTTGGCGGCAACCTGGCCGACCGGTTCGGCAAACAACGGGTGGCCATGGTCATGTTGCTGCTTTCCAGTGTGCCGTTGTTGGCCATCTCGCAGGTTGGGCTTTCTGGCTGGCTTTACCTGCTGGTGCCGCTCTCTGGCGCGCTGACGGGGGCCGTGCACAGCATTGTGGTGGTGCTGGCCCAGCGCCGCCTGCCCATGGGCATGGCCACTGCATCGGGCCTCACGCTGGGATTCATTTTCTCTGCCGGGGCACTGGGCACGCTGTTGAGCGGGCCACTGGCCGACAGCGCCGGCTTCCCGCCCGTGTTCATGCTCACCGCGGGTCTGACATTCGCCGCTGCGCTGTTCACCTGGTTCCTGCGTGCAGAAGCCTGACCCCATTACTCCATTAACCCAAACGTGTGAAACTGGTTGGCGCACGGGTTGCCCCAGGCCACGTACATCTGGCGCTCGGTCAAGTCGATGACCAGCGCATTGATGGTTTTTTCGCGATCGAGCGGGTCACCATCCATGGCATGGTTGCAAATCGAATCGGAGAAGTTGACATGGTCGCGCAGGATGTTTTGCAACGTTTCGACCGTGTGCGCGGGGGCGCCTTGCAAAAGACGCCGGGCGCGAAAATACCGCACCCGCGTGCCAATTAACTCGTAAGGCTCCTTTTCTATCTCGCGCATGTGATTCGAGAGATAGTGGTTGGTATGCGCAACCAGCCCATCCTCGCCGCCCAGCACCCCAAAACGGCGCGCAGAAACCTCCACGTTATACATTTCCCCGCTCTCATGCACAATCAGGTGATTGTAGCCAGCCGCCCGGTGAGCCGCCAGCGCAGCGCGGATGGCCTCGCCTGGTGTGCGCGACCCCAGCACCGCCCGCCCTACAATAATGCGCGGCACCCCCACACGCGCATCGGTGGGGTACACCGTATCGATCAGTTGCGCAATGCCATTGGCGTTAAACCCAATATTCGGCAGCAGCCCGCCATAAGACATGGCCAGGAAAGGCGGTTCGTCATCGGGCGCGGCATGCACCAGGTACACATCATCTTCATCTTCGGGCACCCAATCCTCGTTGTGCGCCAGCAGCACGTGCCCGTTCGCCGAGCGCTCCTGCGCCACCGCCATGCTGGTGCAGCGCGTGAGATGCAGGGCATCGGTCGTGACCGCCTCCATGGCATTCAACACCACTATCTCATTTAGCGGCACACCCGCGCCTTCGGCAATGCCCAGCAGTTCTTCGTAGTATTGCGGGAAACGCTCCTGCACAAAAGGCAGGTACTTGCGCGACTGGATTTGCGCTCCCTCCCACGTCAGGTGCAACTGGCTAAATGTATCGGCAAAAAACTGGCGGGCGTTTTCCACGCCATGCCGCACTTTTTCTGGAAAAGCCGCGCCAATTTGCCTGCCAATGTCGCGATGACTGCCCTTAATGTGAATAATGGGCACGGGTCTGGGGTGGATCTCGGTCATCCTCATACGCTCCTTTTTACAGATCGGTTCAACGCCCCGCACACAGCTTACCGTCAAACCGATTCTATCACCGCCCAGGGGTGGCAGCCCCAAAAAGCGCCGCCCCTCCCTGAAAGGGAGAGGCGGCATAAGGGGGGAGGGAAGTAGTCAGGTTAGCTGGTAGGCGGCAGCGGTTCGTCATCGCTGGCGGCCATTTTTCGCCCGGCCGGTGGGGTGCGCGGCCGCGGCGGGGCAGGCGGTTCTGGCGCAGGTTCAGCGGGGGCTTCCGGCTCGGTGCGGCGCTCCCAGGCGGGTGCAGTTACCGGGGCAAAGCCATCTGGCGGTAAAACAACGCGCGTACCAAAACTGGTGGCCAGCACCCCGCCCAACCCCAGCAAGGCCACAGCCAACGGGGCAATCCAGCCGATGCACGGGATGGCGCCCACCGTGTCGGTGACCAGGGTGAGCAGGAAGGTGCCCAGCGCCACGCCAACCGGCAGCGGCCATTCCACCTTCAGCATGGACATCAGGCGTTGGCCCACCTCCATGCCGATGGCCAGCCAGCCCCAAACGATGGCTGCAGCCAGCACCAGCACAGCCAAGAGCGCAACCGGGATGAGGATGATGGTAATGGTCAGCAGCACCAGCGCTATGGGGAAGACGACAACTGTGAGCAGCCCCAGCCCGCCGGAGAGTACCGGTTGGCGCACCACCGCATTGGAGACGTAATCGGTCTGGCGGGGCAGGAAGAGCGCCACCAGGAGGGCCAGGAAACCCAGCGCCAGGGCGCGGAAGAAGATGCCCAGGGCCTGTCCAACCGGGTTGAACGCTTCGCGCAGCGGGCTGTCCAGGTCTGGCAGGCGGGGCGTTTCAACCGAGGGGGCTTGCGGGGCTACCACAGACGGCGGCAGGTCTTCCAGGTCAAGGCCGGGCCCGCCAGCGTTGATGATGACCTGCCCATCGATGACCGCTCCTTCTGCGCGCTGCAGGGCGGCGCCTACGGCCACCACATCGCCTGTAATGCGGGCCGGGGCGCCCAGCGTGGCAGCCCCGCCAACCACGACCACATCGCCATTGACGGTACCGTTTACAGAAAGGCTGCCACCCATGACAACCAATACACCATTGACGGTGGCGCCTTCTTCAATGTTGCCGACACCGCCCAGAATGACCACATCGCCGTCCTGGGTTTGTCCGCTTTCCAGGGTGTAGGTGTTGCCAAAAACGACCCTTCCTTCGGTCAGTCCGCGGGCATGGGCCGGGCTGGACGGCATGAGCAAGACCGCCAGCACGAGCACAATTGTGAAGTATTTTATTGCGTGTTTCATAACGCACTCCTTGGTCTGGTCACGCGTGGCGTGTGACCTGGGTTGTTTTCCAAATGGTGAACGACCAGAGCGTGGCTGAACCAGCCAGGGCTGAGAAGAGGATCATCCAAACGAAAGCCGGCACCATGCCGCCAAATACCTTAAGCAAGACCGCGCCTGCCTGTCCATAAGCCTGAGCTGAGGTGAACAGCACAATGAGGTTGGTTGCCCAAACGGTGAAGGCCTGGGCTGGCTCGGTTTGCACGACCGGCCAGAAAGGGAGCAGCAGCCAGGCCAGCAACCCCAGCGCGCCCACAACCAGCACGACCCCGCCCAGCACCGCCTGACGGCGTTGTTCCACCCGGCGGGCGGCCAGGCGCGCCTGAAAGCGATTGCCGAAACCTTTCGCAGGGCGCGCTGTGCTGGTACGCTGCAAGGCCAGGTTTACCTCGGTCAGGGCGGCGCAAGATTTACACCCGCGCAAGTGCGCCTGCAGGGCATGGCGCTGGTCGGGCGTGAGGGAGGGTTTTTCGAGCAGCCAGGTTTCAAAAAGCCGGTGATCCATAAGGCATCCTTTCCGCATCCAGTTCAGCAGATGACGCAAGCCAGCCCTGTCCGATCTCTTTGCGGGCGCGGAACAGGCGGCTCTTGACCGCGCTGACCGTTAGTGAGAGGGCGTCCGCGATTTCTACTTCTGAAAAGTCGTACCAATAACGCAGCACAAGCGCAGCCCGGTCAACCGGGTTGAGTTTGGCCAGCAGCCCGTGCAGCAGGCGTTGTTCTTCGCGCCGCTCGGCGTCCTGGGCCGGGTCTACTGCGCCGGTGTCTGGCAGTTCCATGGGGCGGCCCTCATCGTCTTGTCCTTCATCCTCGATGGAGATGGAGAAGAACCGCCTGCGCCGCAGCCGGTCGATGCAATGGTGGGCCGCAATAGAGAGCAGCCAGGTGGCAAACGAGCGTTTGTTATCATAGCGACGGATGTGCTGGTATGCGCGCAGGAAAGTTTCCTGGGAGGCGTCTTCAGCCAGTTCCGGTTCGCCAAGCATGCGGTAGCAAAGGTTGAAGACCGGGTTCTGGTAGGTTTCCACCAGCCGGGTAAAAGCTTCGTCGCTGCCGCATTGCGCCTGGATGACCCAGTCCATTTCGTCGTTCACGCTTGCTCCTTCAGTTGCGCTTGTCTAACTTCACTTACGCAGGTCGTTGGGCAAAGTTGCAGAACACCCCCTTGTATTCCTTTCTGTAATGGGGTGGGTTTCATCAAACACGTGCAAAACCGGGTTGCTTGCGCCACGTGCAGGTTATCACGCGGGGATCAATGGTGTACGTGTCCGTGCTCCTCACCGCCGGTTTCGGGTCCCAGAACAGTGCGCAGGCGCCCCAGGCGGTGGGCGTAAAGCGCCAGCGCTGCGGCAATGAGGGTTGTAAGCGGCACGGCGGCAATAAGCCCCAATGAGCCAACCAGTGTGCGCACAATCTCTTCTGCGACAAATTCAAAGTTGACCAATCGGGCATAATTGCCGCGCCCCAGCGTAAAGAGCAGCAGCATGGGCAGCGAAGCGCCCGCATACGCCAGAACCAGCGTATTGACCGTGGCAGCCACATGGTCTTGACCGATGCGCATGGCGCGCCCAAAGAGTGCGCGCAACCCCAGGGCCGGGTTGGCGGCGTGCATTTCGAACACCGCAGCCGATTGGGTGGTCACCAGGTCATCCAGCACGCCCAGCGCGCCAATGATCATGCCGCCCAAAAGCAGCCCACGCAGGTTGATCTGCACATCAGACATCTGCAGCAGGAAGAGCGCATCCTCACTTCCCTGCCCACTCAGGCGGGTTAAGAGCACGAACGCCCAGGCCAGGGTGCCGGTGATGACCAGCGCCAGCAGCATGCCCAGGGCGCTGGCATGTGTCTTGAGCGTCCAACCGTATGTGACATAAAGCGTGACAGCCAGCAGCACAGACGCGCCGATGATGCTGGCGCGCACCGGGTCTTGTCCGCTCAGGATGTGCGGGATGATAAAGTTTATGATGACAGTCAGGCTGAAGGCCATGGCGGTCAGCGAACGCAGACCCTTCCAGCGGCTGATGAGCAGGATGGCTGTCACAAACACGCCCAGCAGTACCAGCAACGGGCCGATACGCACAAACTCGGTGAAGTACGCCGTCACGATTCCGTCTGGGCGCACCCCCACTGTGACCAAAATCTCGTCACCGGGCGCAAATGCGATTCCCTCGGCGCGTAGCTGGCGGCGTCCATAATCGATTTCCATCAGGATGCCCTTGTATTCGCCCTCCAACAGTTCGATGCGCATCACTTCGTAAGGTTGGGTGGTGCCGCCCAGGTCGATCTCGCCCGTTTCGATGATTTCCACCACCTGCGCGCGGGCAGTCTGGCTGCCAAAACCACTGGCGGCCATTTGCGGCAATTCGACCGGGCCCCAAAAAACCGGCATGACCACAAATAAGATGAGCGATCCAAACAGCAACGCGCCTGTGGCGGTTAGTATGTATTGCAGGGTTGAATTTTTCATGACTCCTCATGGTTGTGGAACATAGCCCTCCAGCGCGTGAAGAAAAAAAGGAGGGCGTTCCTGCCCTCCCATTTTACACAGTTCTGAACATACGGTGTGCGGCCGTGTCACCACGCGTAGGCTTCGGGCGCCTCACCGCCGGGGCCGGGGAAGATCTCATCCAGCCGCTGCATGGCAGCTGCATCCAGCGCGATCTCCAGCGCGCGCAGCGATCCGTCCAATTGCGCCAGGGTGCGCGGGCCAATAATGGGCGAAGTGACAACCGGGTTGGCCAGCAGCCAGGCCAGGGCAACATCGGCGGGTTGTTCACCCAGCGTTTTGCAGAAATCTTCCCATTGCGCCAGTTTGGTGCGGTGTTTTTCGATCTCTTTCTGCAGGTTGTCAGACGCGCGCCGTCCCTTTTCTATCTTCTCCAGCACGCCGCCCAACAACCCGCCTGCCAGCGGACTCCACGGAATAAGCCCCAGCCCGTAATCCTTGCACGCCGGAATGACTTCCAACTCGACCATCCGGTCTTTCAGGTTGTACAGGCTTTGCTCGCTCACCAGTCCCACAAAGTGACGGGCCCGGGCAGACTCGTTGGCTTTGGCAATATGCCAGCCCGCAAAATTCGATGAGCCAACGTACAGCACCTTGCCCTGCTGAACCAGCACCTCGCAGGCCTGCCATATCTCTTCCCACGGGGTCAGCCGGTCGATGTGATGGAACTGGTACAGGTCAATATAATCGGTCTGCATGCGCCGCAGCGAGCCTTCCACCGCCTCGCGGATGTGGCGCGCCGAAAGGCGGCTCTGGTTGGGCCACTCGCCCATGCGCCCGTATACCTTGGTGGCGATGATGGTTTTCTCGCGCCGCCCACCGCCCTGCGCATACCAGCGTCCGATGATCTGCTCTGTTACGCCTTCGCCCAGTTTCCAGCCATAGACGTTGGCCGTATCGAAGAAGTTGATGCCAAGTTCGAGCGCCCGATCCATGATGGCGAATGAATCGGCTTCGGTGGTGTGCGGGCCAAAGTTCATGGTGCCCAGGCACAGCCTGGATACTTTGAGCCCGGTGCGTCCCAGTTGTGCGAATTCCATAATCTACCTCCGTTCGAAAAGGTGAGTATCCGACCGCCAGGCGGCCATTGTGTTTGTGGCATTCACGCCGCTTCTCAATGCGCCTGGCCGTAAAGCTCCACACAAAATATAAGACCGGATGCCGAAACATCCGATCTTATTATGGCACAAAACCTACTCGCCGTCTGCCAGTTCCTGCGCCAGCGCATCCATGCCTTGCAGTATCACCGGGCGGATTTGATCGGGAGGCAGGTTGCTGCGGAATAAATCTTCCACGCCGTCGGCCAGCACCAGCTTGACCAGCCGCCACGATGGCCGCTGCGGCGCCCCGTACGCAGAGGACAGCGCATCGACTGCTGCGCCCCACTGCGGGCGCCCGCCGCGGTAGACCGCCAACGCCGGCAGAGAAGAACGGGTAAGCGGCAAGGTACCGGTGGCCTGCACCCAGGCGGTCACGTTATCCGCCTCGAGCAATGAATTGATGAACAACCAGGCCGCCAGTTGGCGGGCCTGATTGCCTGAAGGCAGGAGCACATACGATGGCCCATACACCGCCACAGCCTGCCCGGCGCTGCCGGGAAAAGGAATGAGCGTCCATTGGTCGTTGCTGCCAGCCTGGCGCATGACGCGCAATTGGTCGGTCACCTGCTCCAGGCTGGCAGACACGAACAACGCCCGCCGCTCGCGCAGCATGACAAACGCATCCACCTCGGTGGAATACCAGGCGCAGCCGCGGGTGCGCAAGTCGGTCAGGAAGGTCAGGGCGTCCAGGTTGGGGGGGGTGTCAAAAGCGTAGGCGCCGCTTTCGTCCAGCACACCGCCGCCAAAAGCCAGCAGCCAGGCATAGGCGCCCTGCCACTGCCAGTCCAGCAGCAGGCCGCCCAGTCCATCGTTTTGCAAATCGGCATCCTGGCGAAAGGTGGCGTTGGCCGCGCAGGCTTGCTTGCGAAAATCTTCGGCTGTGGCGGGCGCATCGGCAAAGCCCAACTCGCGGGCCCAGGTTTGGTTATAAAAGAGGAAACGCGCAGAACGGGCAGCCGGAATGCCCAGCCGGACCCCGGCAATTGCATCCTGCGCCCAAAAGACCGTCGGTATATCGTCTGCGCGAGCGTCATCCCAGCCGTAATCTGGGTCGTGCATGTAGGGGGTTAAATCCACCACCTGGCCGGCAGCGTGCCAGTCCAGGGCATGCTCGGGCAGGGCGGCCACCACATCGGGCGCAGTGCCCGCTTGCAGCGCAGCGTTGGCCGATTCGAGCAGGCTGTTGTAATCGGATTGCGAGAAGGCTGTAACGGTGATGCCCCATGCGTTGGATTGGTTGAAGCCTGCCACCTGGGACTGGAAAGCCTGCGCGGCGTCGCCCGTCCAGGCATGCCAAACCACCACGGTTTGTCCGCGCAGGGCAGCGGAATCTACGCCCAGGCTGGGGCGCGGGGTGGGTGCGGGCGGGGATGTGGGACGCGGGGTGGCGGTTTGTGCGGCGCTGGCCGTGGTTGGGGTTACGGATTCCGGCGCGGGGGTAAGCGGCGCGCACGCGCCCAACACCAGGGACAGGATAAGGCCGAGGATGGCGATGCGGCTCAGGCGGCGCATACGTTTCATATCCTCGCTAAAATGTAACAAACGGGACGGGGATGAAAACCAGCACGAACACCCCTATCATCAACCACCCCACCAGGCGGCGGCGTGAATCGAGTTGGGTGATGGTGTCGAGGGGGTCGGCGTGCCCGCGGCCCAGGAAGAAGAGGATGAACGCCCATAGCCACCAACCGCTCCAGAACAGGCCCAGCACACCCAAAATGGCGATGACAACCCAGAAGAAGCTGCGCACGCGCTTACCCAGCAGCACGTATGCGATGTGCCCGCCGTCCAGCTGCCCGGCCGGGATGAGGTTGAGCGCGGTGACGAGCAGTCCGGCCCAACCGGCCAGGGCCACCGGGTGCAATATCACGTCTTGCCCGCCAATGGGCAGCGGACTGCCGGTGAAGTAGTATCGCAGCCAGTAAAAAAGTGGGGGGCCGTCGTAGGCGGGTGGGGCAGGCAGTAATTGGCCTTTGACAAGGTACTTTAGCCCGAGGTAAAGCAGCGAATTGCCTTCCAGGAGGTTATCGCCGGGGCAAGTGTAACCACCGGTGACCGGGGCTGGTTCGGGGCAGAAGTTGGCCGCGATGGCGCGCGTGGGGTGCGCCAGGTCTTGCAGGGTGGACACGCCAGACAGGCTAAGCCCGATGATGAGAACCGGGATGGCCACAGCCAACCCGGCCAGCGGCCCGGCAATACCAATGTCGAACAAGGCGCGGCGGTTGCGCGGTGGGGCTTTCATGTTGATGAACGCGCCCATGGTGCCCAGCAGTCCCACGAATGGCAGCGGGATGAAGTATGGCAATGTGACCGGGGTTTTGTTACGGCGACCCACCAGGTAGTGTCCAAATTCGTGCGCCAGCAGAATGGACATGAGCGCGAGCGCGAACGGCCAGCCACTGAGGATGTTGCGCGCAATGGCGAGGATGGCGCCTGGCAGGTCTGGCGGCAGCGGTTCGTTGAGGGTCATGCCAGCCATCATGACGCTGATGATGGTGAAAATTAGCAGGGCGATGGTGAGTTTGATGTTGCCGATCTCCGGGCTGATGACGCCAGGCATAAGATAAACGAGATGGCTTCCATCTTCTTCGTCGATACGAAATAGCGGGGTGAGTTTATACGGGGCCACGGCATCGGACAACTGGTCGTAGGCTTCAATCGAGTCGATGCGCAGGCGCCCGCGATAGCGCGCCACGAATTTACTTTCTGCGTCACCGGTTGTGATGTCTTCGATGCGCAGGATTCTTTCGACAAGGGCGGTTAGCACTTCAGGTTCGGGTGGGGTCATGGGGAAGGGTGGGGAATGGTAAATGATGAACGGTTAATGGCAAGGACGGGTCGATATGGTGTGAATAAGAGGGACGGAGGCTGGGATGTTCCTCCGTCCCTGAGAGCAGGCGGGAGTGCATGGGAGTCGAACCCACCCAGGACCGCAACGCGACCCAACAACGGTTTTGAAGACCGCGAGACCCACCGGGACCTATTCACTCCCACCACAAGGATACCCAAAAGCGGCGCGCTTGGCAAGGAAATTGCTGTCAGGCAAGTTTTGCGGCGCGCATTCTCCCACCACCGGTGAAGCAGTGTTTGCAGTGTATGGGTTATTGCCTGCAAAACCATTGTTTCAGAAGTCCAGCTTGTCCAGCACGCTGGCGGCGCGTGAGCGGCGCGTCAGCCGCCATGAGAGCATGCTCTCTTCGTAATAGCGGCGCACCTGCCAGGCGGCCCAAATGGCAGCGGCGGCCGTAACCAGCGCCAGTCCAAGATAGCCTGTGGTGATTTGTGCATCGCTCAGGGCGATGGCTGGCACCCAACGTGGCAGCCAAACTAGCAGCCCTACCACCAGGCTGCCAATCACTGAACCAAACGCATAGGCATAATTGCTTACAATGGTCACCACCAGCCCGCGCCGTTCCTCGGGGATAAGCCCCTGCAGAGTGCTGAAGGCCGGCGCATCCCAGGCGCTGTACAGGGCATACGCCACAAAATACACAGCCATGCCCGTCCACAACCCGGGCACCAACACAGCCGGAAGGATCATAACCAACATGCCCACCGGCAGTGCGATAAAAGCGCTGCGCGTCGATACGCGCCTCATGAAAAAGCTGGTGACGCGTACCTGAAGTCCCAGGAAAACCAACGTCGAGAAGATGGCATACAGGCTGTAATTGGTGGCATAGTTGCCGGTGTTGCCCAGCACCACATAAAAATGGTAAGCGAGCAGCGAAAAAGTCATCCAGACCAGCGTCACCACCAGGGCGAGGTAACGGAACAGCTTGACCTCGCCGATCAGTTTGAAACCATCTCGCAGGTTTTTGAGCAGAGAGGGGCGCGCGCTCACGTTGTCATCGGGCTGCTCGCCTTCGCGCAGCACAGCCTGCACCAACCCCAGGCTAAGCAACAAGAGCATCACGCTAGACAGCAACAGCACATCGGCATTTGCGCTATCCACCAGCCTAGGCAGCCCCAACATTTGCGGCAGGCTGAACAGGCTGTAGCCCAACAGGCTCCCGACCGTATCGGCCGCCACAAAAAAGGGGAAGATCCGTTTTGCCGCAGCCATGTTGTATAAATTGTTCGACAAGTTCCAATACACAATAGGGAAAATGAGCATCTGCTGCGAGCGGAACAGGTAAATGAGCGTGTAAATGATGCCCACCATGCCGGGGAAGAACGCCTGCAACCCCCAAAATGCCGCAGCCGAAAACAGGTAAATGCCCGCAAAGATGGACAATAACAGCTTGACCATGCGCACACGCGGCAGGTGGTCGATCACATTCAGGTACAGCCCCGAAACCAGCACACTCACCACCATCTCAACCAACGTCACCCACGGGATCTGCTCAGTACCCAATTCGCCGATAATACCGCCCGTCGCCACCACATCCAGCGCGCTCAGGGTAAAGCGGTTGGCCGCAGCCATAAAAATCATCAGGATGAGGACCACCTGCGCCCCGGCCCGCTCGCGCACGAACCGGCCCACCCGCGCGCCCAGGTCACCCACCGCGCCCCCCAGCCGTCCACCCGCAGCCTGCTCCCGTTCATCGATGGTCTGCAACGCCTGCCACATCGTTGACATCGACCCGCCGCGCGCCGAAAGCGCCATATCCATCGACCGAATACCCTGCTTGCGCTGCAGGTTGGGTCCGTAAAAAAACACCCGCTGCTCAGCAGCCCGGCTCAGGTAGGTTTTATTGACCATATCTTCCAAGGCAGCGAGGATGGCCTCGTACTTCGGCTGCTCATCCCAATCCATGGCGGCCACAGCGGCCACCAGGTCTGGTTCGCTGATGCGAATCTTGCGCAGCACAATGCGCATGATGGCTTTTTGCAGCGGCGAAAGATCGGTCATGGCCAACAGGTCGAGACCGGTCTGGCTGGCGGATGGTTTGGTGGCAGGTTCGGGCATCGGGTTTTTCCACGCGCTCAACGCCCCGACATTTCCTGCCGGACAGCGTGATATAAATTTTCTGCTTTCAATTCGTTCAGGCTGTAGCAGGGCGCTTCGAGATGATCTGCCAGTTGTTTGGCCAACCCCTGATCGAAAGAAGCGTGCTCCATATTGATGACCACCGATTTAACCTTTTCGCGGGCGATCATCTCGGCAAAGTGGTAAGACTCCTCCTGGGGCGGCATCGCGCCGATCGAAACGTTGCCCGCGCCGTCGGTCATCACAATCAGCAGCGGTTCGATGTCCGGGTGGGTGCGCTTCTCCTGCGTGAGCACATCCAGCGACATAAGCAGCCCGGCCGCCAGGGGTGTTTTCCCCCCCACAGGGATGTCTGCCAGGGCGCGCTGGGCCAGTTGCACACTGTTGGTGGGCGGCAGCACCAATGTTGCACGGTCTTTCTGGAAGACGATCAGCCCCACGCGGTCGCGGCGCTGGTAGGCGTCGGTCAGCAGCGACAGGATGGCCCCCTTGGTGGCGTTCATGCGCTCGGCCACGGCCATCGACCACGAGGCGTCCACCAGGAAGAGCACCAGGTTGGCCATGGTCTTGATGCGCACCTTGCGTTGCAGGTCCATTTTCTCGATGGCGAAGGCCACATGCTTGCGCTTTTCGGCGCGGCGCTTCTGGTAGGGCGCAGCCGCGCGGATGGTGGCGTCGAAGGCGATGTCGGTGGTTTTGCCGTTGGCCGGGCGCGCCATGATGTAGCGCCCGCGTTTACGGTCGGTGCGGGTGCGCGAACGCCGCCCGGCGCGCCGGCGGGTCAGTTTATCCAGTTTGGTTTCGAGTTTGCGGGGGTCAAAAACTTCGCCCGTCCTGACCTTTTGACCGCCATCCCACCAGTTGGCGCTGGAGGAGGCGAACACGTCTTGACGGGCGGGTTCTGGAGTGCCCTGTTGGTCAGGGCTCTCCTGCATGTTATCTTCTAGTACCGACTTTTTTTTTCCTGCGCGCCTTCCTGGGGCACCTGCTCGCTTTCGGCGGGCGTGCCTTCACCTTCCTGTCCGACCAGCTGCTCGATGCGCTCCTGGAGCTGCGCGGCGTTGAACTCGGCCTGGTAGAACGGCCCGCGTTTGATGCGGTGCGGCAGGGCCAGCTCGGCGGCCAGGGCAATGTCATGGTCAGTGATGGCGGTGCGGCCTTCGAAGGCAGCCTGGGCGCGTGCCGCCTTGAGGATGACCAGGTCGGCCCGGTGTCCATCCACGTTCAGCGAGGCGGTCAGCGCGGCAATGGAGAGCAGGTCGCGTTTGGTGTAGGCCACTTTGCCTACCAGCTGGCGTCCCAACTCGATCTGGTGCGAAAGCTCGGCCTCACGCGGCAGCCAGGTGTCGCGGAAGGCTTCGGCATCGGTTTCAATGGACAGGTTGCGCTCCATGATGAGCACGCGCTCGCGCGCATCGCGGATTCCGGTGATATCCACCGAGAAGGCGAAGCGGTCCAGCAGTTGCGGGCGCAGGTCGCCTTCTTCAGGGTTCATGGTGCCAACAAGGATGAAGCGCGCCGGGTGACTGAAGGAGATGCCTTCCCGTTCGACAATGTTCATGCCCATGGCAGCCGAATCGAGCAGCACATCCACCACGTGGTCATCCAGCAGGTTGACCTCATCGATGTAGAGCAGGCCGCGGTTGGCGTTGGCCAGTACACCCGGTTCGAAGTGGCGCTCGCCCTTTTGGATGGCCTGCTCGATATCGAGCGTACCCACCACACGGTCTTCGGTGGCGGAGACTGGCAGGTTGATGAAGGGGATGGGACGCACCTCGAAGGGCAGGTCTGGGGTGACCTGGGCCCGTTCCTTGCACTCGGTGCAGAAGGTGTTGGGGTTGTCCGGGTCGCAGCCAAAGCGGCAGTTGCTCACCACTTTTACTTTGGGCAACAAGGCGGCCAGGGCGCGCGCCGCGGTCGATTTGGCCGTACCGCGCTCCCCGCGAATCAATACGCCGCCGATACGTGTATCGACCGCGTTCAGGATGAGCGCGCGTTTCATGCGCTCTTGACCAACAATGGCAGTAAAGGGATATATGGATGGCATAGAGGGATTATTATACTTCCCTTTACGGGCGCTTTCACAGAATGTAGGGGTTGTCAGCCGTACCATTAACCTTTATAATCCTCGCAATATTTCAATCTGGAGTTAGTCACCGTGATGATGGATCAAGAGAACGCCCTGATCGGGCAGGAGGGCGGCAACGAAACAAGCGCTCAGTCCGATACCAATGAATCGATGGATATGGAAGCGCTGATGCAAGCGCACGATGCCGGGCTGGAATTCCCCAGCCAGGGCGAGATACGTAAAGGCGTTATCGCCAGCATTTCCCCCAGTCAAATCCTTGTCAGTGTTGGCGCCAAATCTGAAGGCGTCATTACTGGCCGTGAATTGGAAGCTATTGACCCGGCAGACCGGGAAAACCTCCAGGTTGGGCAAGAAATCAACGTCTTTGTCGTCAACCCTGAAGATCACAACGGCAATGTTGTGCTCTCGTTTACCCGCGCTCAGGAACAAATGGGCTGGGAACTGGTCGAGAAAATGGTTTCAACCGATCAGGACTACGAGGGCAAAATTGAAGGGTACAACAAGGGCGGTCTGATCGTTCCCGTGCACGGGCTGCGCGGGTTTGTGCCCGCCTCGCAGATCACCCTCTCGCGCCGCAACGCCTCACAAGGCGACACCCCCGACCAGCGTTGGTCCAAAATGATTGGCGACACGATTGCCGTGCGCGTCATCGAGGTGGATCGCGAACGCCGCCGCCTCATTCTCTCTGAGCGCGCCGCCACCCCTGAGACCCGCCAATCGGTTAAGGAACGCGTCATCGAAGACCTGCAGGAAGGCGAAGTGCGCACCGGTCGTGTGACCAGCCTGGCTGAGTTTGGCGCATTCGTCAACATCAACGGCGCCGATGGACTGGTTCACCTTTCCGAAATCTCATGGGAGCGCGTACAGCACCCCAGTGAAGTTCTGGAAGTGGGACAGGAAGTCAAGGTAAAAGTCATTAGCGTTGACAAAGACAAGAAACGCATTGGGCTTTCCATCCGCGCCCTGCAAGAAGACCCCTGGCGCGAAAAGGTTGGGCGATTCAAGGTTGGGCAGCTCATTGAGGGTGTCATCACCCGACTGACCAAGTTCGGCGCGTTTGCACGCCTCGAAGGTGATATCGAAGGACTAATCCACATCTCCGAGGTCAGCGAAAACCGCATCGAGCACCCCAAGGAAGTCCTCAAAGAGGGTGAAACCGTTGCCTTGCGCATTATCCGCATCGACTCAGACCAGCGCCGCATCGGGCTTTCGCTGCGCAAGGTGGACTCTGCCGCATACACAGACCTCGACATGAAGTCGCTGGCGGCTGAGTACGAAGACGATGAAGAACCCCAAGCCTAAGCGGAATTGAGAAACCGGGGAGCGCACCGCCAGGTGCGCTCTCTTTATTAGGAGTGTTATGCACCTCATTGTGGATGCGCACCAGGACCTGGCCTGGAACATGCTCACCTTTGGGCGGGATTACACCCGCGCCGCCGCCGAAACCCGCCAGCGCGAAGCCGCCCAGGGATGGATTGCCGAAGTCAACGGCGACAGCACCCTGGGCTGGCCTGATTTCCAACGCGGGCGGGTGGCTGTCATTTTTGCCACCCTGTTCGCATCGCCGCAACGACACGCCATGAGCGAATGGGATACCCAGCGTTTCAGCGACCCGGAGACTGCGTACCGCGTTTACAGCCGCCAGCTCGACCTGTACCACCGCCTGGCGGATTCACACCCGGACAAATTTCGCCTGGTCACCACCCGCAGCACCCTGCGCAATGTGCTGGCTGGCTGGGAAACCCCGCAAAACGAAGCCGGGGGACACCCGGTGGGGCTTGTGCCGCTGATGGAATGCGCCGAAGCAGTGCGCCGCCCCGCCGACCTGCCAGAATGGTGGGAACGCGGCGTACGCATCATTGGGCCAGCCTGGGCAGGCACCCGCTTTTGCGGCGGTACCCGCGAACCCGGGCCGCTGACCAAAGAGGGTTTTACCCTGCTCGACGCCATGGCAGAGATTGGCTTTACGCTCGATCTCAGCCACATGGATTGGGAGGCAGCCCTGCAAGCGCTGGACAGCTATGAAGGCCCGATCATTGCCAGTCACGCCAACGCTTTTTCCATCATCCGCGATGTGCAAGGCAACCGCGCCATTCCCGATCAGGTCATCGACGGCATCATCGCGCGCGGCGGCGTCATTGGGATCGTACCGTACAACCGCTTTTTGGTGTGGAGCTGGAAAAACAGCGACCCACGCGCCCATGTGCCGTTGTCGCTGGTGGCAGCACAACTCGACTATATTTGCCAGCGCGCTGGCGATGCCCTGCATGTCGGATTCGGCACCGACTTCGATGGCGGGTTTGGGCTACAGCACCTGCCCGACGGGTTGGATACAATCGCCGACCTGCACGCAATAGCCCCATTTTTGGAAGAGCGCGGGTATACTCACGATGATCTGTGCGCCATTTTTGGCGGTAACTGGATCAACCACCTCAAAAAATCGCTGCCGGGCTAACTCATGACCCAGGAAATAAACCTAAATGGCACCCCCCCGCTGGCGCGCGTACGCGCCGGGGTCATCACCACCCTTGCCGGGTTGCTGATTTTCGTTATCGGCGCCAAACCAGACTGGATAGGGTTGGATCGTTCTCCGGTGGTGGGCTTCGTACAAATTGGCGTGTTCCTGCTCGGGCTGGCTGTCATCTGCGTGGGCGGTTATATCAGCCTGTCTGCCGTGTGGGGTGCGGCGCAGCGCTCCATTTTGGCCGACATTGGGCTGCGCCTGGTAGCCACGGGCTATGTGGTATGCGTTTTTGCCGGTATGGCCGATGTCTTTGGCATGGGCAGTCACCCGTTGCCAGAGGTGGTGCCGTTTTTTGGCATCTGGCAGTCCCGCGGAGTCGAAATTGGTCAGACACTGATCGCCATCGGTTTTCTGCTGATGATTCCGTACCGCCGACAACCCATGTAGGTATTTTTCAAACAAAACACCAATACTTGAAGCTATGGTTTGACGGTACAATGATGTCGACCGGGTAAAAAGAAAAGTAAGATACGAAAGGAATTGAAATAATGACTGATCCCAATAACAATAACAAGGTGCAGGCCGGGCGCGTGGTTGCCATGGATTACACCCTGCACGTCGATGGCAAACAAGTCGATTCGTCTGAAGGGCGCGAACCGCTCGAATACCTGCATGGCGCTGGCAACATCATTCCGGGGTTGGAACGTGAGCTGGCTGGCATGGAAATTGGCGACAGCAAAAAAGTGGTCGTTGCGCCTGCCGACGGCTACGGCGAAAGCGACCCGGAGGCCTTTATCGAAGTGCCGCATAGCGAATTTCCCACAGACATTCCACTGGAGTTGGGGCTGGAGCTTCAGGTGCAAGACCCGAGCGGCAACCCCATGTATGCCCGCATCGATACCATCACCGACGAGATGGTGCGTCTCGACTTCAACCATCCGCTGGCTGGCAAGGAATTGCACTTCGATGTGACCGTGCTGGCCATGCGCGAGCCCACAGAAAAAGAGCTCGACCACGGTCACGCCCACTCCGGGCACGATCACGATCACGATCACGATCACTAAACAGAAGAACCCCGTCTCCCACATATTGTTTGGATGACGGGGTTTTTTCATGCCAGTAGTGAACCAACTGGCGCGCTCTAGTTGCGGTTACTTTTGCATCTTGAGCGCGTTTTTTAGTTGGGTCAGTGCATCCACAGGGGTGGGGTCGGTGTCATAGGCAACTGCGAGATAGTAGGCCATATAGTCGCCAAAGTGCAGAGCCGTCCAGACATGAGCCAGCAGGGTGTCGCCTTTTGCCATGTAGAAATCTGTATTCAAACCTTCGAGCATGAAGGTTTGGCGGGTGATCTCGGCGCGCAGGGCATTGCGCGGGTGATCGCCGGGGGAGCGCAGGAACATGGTGAGTGTTCGGGATGCCAGCAGGTCGTGCGGGTTGGCGATGCCGGCCAGGGTATTGTGGTCGGCTTCCGGCAGGAACTCGAAGTTGGCGGGCGCTTTGGCCAGCTCATTGATCTGCCCCTTCCAACGGCGGGCTACCGGCGCCAGGGCACCTGATCCAAAAACCGTCACCCAGCGCCCCACCAATTGCCCGGCATATCGTTTGGCTGGGTTGGTAGCCGCGGGTACTTCCATACGCAGGGTGGTCTGCTGATCCTTCATGGCCTGCACAGCCGATTGGAGCAACGCAGATTGTGGCGGGATAAGCCCCAGTCGATTGAACAATGCCAGCAACAGCCCAAACGAAAACCCAACAGCTGCCCTGGGCTGCCCGGCATGCACGAATTGCCAGAGCGGAATGCCATACTGCGCGGCGCGGGAAGCCAGTTCACCGCCAGTGCATACCGCCACCATTGTGCAGCCATGTGCCCGGGCCTGGGCGAAGGCATCCAGCGTTTCTTCGGTGTTCCCGGAGTGCGATGAGGCGATGAAAAGCGTTTCGGGGCCGCGGGCAAACGCGGGCAGCCCGTAATCGCGGTGGACAGCGACCGGCAACGCACAGACATCCGCAATATAGGCGGCCAGCAGGTCGGCGCCAATGGCCGAGCCACCCATGCCGCCGACGATTACCTGCTTGAAAGCGCGCGGGGCAGGCAGCGGCAAGGTTTGCCCGTACGTGAAAGCCGCGGCAAGCTGGTCGGGCAGGTTGTCGATCTCGCCCAGCATGTTCTGGGCATCAAGACGTTGGATATGGGTCAGGTCATCGAGGTTCATGGTGTGTTTTGCCTTGGGTGGTATGTGATAGCCCCCCAAGTATAAACCACTCTATGCGGCTAAATGAACGGCTTGCCAATCAGTTCCAGCCGCAGGCGCATTTTTACGTCGTTATCGGTAAACAGTGCGCCGTGATGCTGCTGCACGGGGTGGATGTCGGCGCCTTCAAGGATGGCGCTGTTTTGCGGCACGGAATCGTCCCCGTTTTGTCCGCTCAGGTGTTTGGCGCTGGTAATGCTGCCATCGGGCTGGCGCACCACGCTGATTTTATCCACCGTACCCAGCCCGTAACCAAAAATACAGGTGGTGGGCGCACCAAGGCCGACACCCAGCTGCTTCTTGAACTCGCGCGCCAACTGCCAAAGTGGGCGCTGCTGTGGGGATAACCAGCCAGATTCTTTTATGAAATTATAGGGCTGCCCAAACTGGTCTGCCCCGCACGCATACACGGGCAAGATCTGGTAGGCTGTTGGGAAGGTGGCAATCACCTTGCGCAAAGACTCGCCCATAACACCAAATGGCAAGAGCGAAGGTCCAAAGATGAGGCTGGATGCCCCGGCCGGGGTGCCGAAATGCGGACCGCCCATCAGGACGATGCGCTCCACTTTATCTTTGCCGCCATATAACGCCACATACGATCGGGTGACGAGCGTACCCAGGCTGTGGGCAATGATTTTGATGGGCTGCTTGACTGGCAGCGCGTCAATAAACATCCCCAACTGCCGGGCCGAAAGGCGCACATCCTGCCGCCAATCGTAAGCAAATTCGAAGAAGTCCTTACCACGCTCATAGCCCAGGTCTTGCACCAGGTAATCACCCAGGCGGTTGTACTGATCAAGTTTGATGACGTTGGGGACGACCACCACTTCCTGCAAGATGCCGCGCGGCTGCATGCGCGGGTCGCCGGGGTACATGAGCAGGTCGGGACGCTGGAAGAGCAGTTTGAGGTTCGGCCAAATGCGCTCGCTGCCCAGCCACAATTCCGAGCCCATGATGCCCGGCACGAACACCACCGGCACCTTGCGGGCGGGAATTTTGAACGAGGTGCCGGCAATGGTCAGGTGCTCTTCGCGGAAAGCGCGTTTATAGACGATGTGAGCATAACCAATCCGCACCGCCACGCCATCTTCAAAAACAGTCTCTTCAATTTTTTGCCCGCCCAACCAGATGCCGTTGCGGCTGTTCAGGTCGTTAATCTTAACGGTGAGGTGCTCACGGGTGATGCGGGCATGTTGACGGGAGATGCTGGGATTTTCGAGCACGATATCGCAGTCGGGCGCGCGCCCGACGGTGAGCACATCCACCCGGTCATCCAGGCGCACTTCCCAGGTGCGGTCGGGGGTGTGAATGACGAGGCGATCCACGCCCGTTTCATTGAGCGACACCGGCAGGATGGGCCGCATGAGTGTGCGGTCGAGGTCGGTTTCAGACTCGATGGTCGTCATGCTCCCATCGTCTGGTACGGATGCAGGCTCAAAGGACAGCACACAATCGCCCAGCCGCACCGTCTGACCCGGCGCCACCACCGCCTGGCTGATGCGCTGATTGTTGATGTAAGTGCCGTTGGTGGAGCCCAGGTCGCTGACGCTGATTCCACCTTTTCCGTCAAAATTGATACACGCATGCGAGCGCGAAATTTTTGTATCCTGCAGCACAATATCATTGGTGAGCCCACGCCCCAGCGTTACTTGCAACTTGGAAATGGCAAATTGTTGTGTACTGCCATCTGGCAATTGGAGATCGATATAGCCGTGCGAAGTTTCCATGGGGTGGCCCTGTTTTCCTGCAACACTGTGAATTTATGCCGCATGAACTCCATAAAATTATACAAACTTTATCCCGCGACTTCAATTACCGAGATGGCGTCCCCGCGTACAAAAAACCTGCGCCGTGAGACGCAGGCGGAGACAGGGGTTGGGAAAAAGCCCGACATGCTCAGCGAATGTATTCCACATCCACCACGCTGCCATCGGGGCCAACATACCCAGCCCAGACAAAACCAGTTTGCATGTCGATGTACGTGACGCTGGAAGCAGCGGTCGGGTTCACCGGCTGGCGAATCGTTACAAGCCAGTTGTTGCTGGTGAATGCAGAGCAGTTCATATCCACCAGGTCGGGGCGGGCTGTTGCATCGCCCTGCCAGGTTTTCATCTCAGGCAGGGCCGGGATGACGCCTTTTTCGACGAGCGTGGCGTATTTGTTCTGAATGCAGGCTTGGGATTGGTCACGCACAGCCACGACCGCGCGTGGGGCGGACGAGGCGACAATATAGCACTTTTCATTCCCTTTGCCATCACCCAATCATCCCATTTGCCGTAGTGGAGCGCAGTGACTAAAAAACAGCCTGCAAGAGCCATAAAAGCACCATGCCGGTTAAGAGCGTCCACAATACATTGCGGGTGCGCCACGCCACCACAGCCGCACCCAGCCCGGCCAGCAAGCGGATGTTGCCCAGGGAGAGGTCGAACACCCCGGCCGGATGTGTGAACGCTGGAAAAACCAGCGCCGCCAACACCGAAGCCGGCACAAAACGCAGCGCGCGCCTCAGCCAGGAAGGCATGTCCAACCTGCCAAAAAGGAAAATAAACGAAAAACGCAGGGCAAACGTACCCAGCCCAATCCCCAAAAACAACAACCACAGCGCGAGGGCGTTCATTCCTGGTTCTTCCTGGCCAATGTCTCTGCCAGCAGACCGGCCGCAATGCCCAGCACCGCAGCCAGCACCAGCCACAGGTTATTGGGCAGCCCGCGCGCCAGCACCGCAGCCACCCCGGCGGTCAGGGCAGCGACCACGGCTGGCCGGTCGCGCAGCGCCCCGAACATGAGCGCCATAAAACTGAGCGGGAAAGCAAAATCGAAGCCCCAGCTGGCCGGCACCAGCGTACCCAGCAGTGCGCCAATCACCGCGCTCACCTGCCAGGTGAACCAAATAATACCGGCCGCTCCAAAAAAGAACCAGTCCGGGCGGGCAGGTGGGTTGCCTGCGAAGCGCGCCATGCTCACCCCAAAGGCCTGGTCTGAGAGCATGTAAGCCAGTGGAACTTTCTTCCAGGTCGGCAGGTTTTGCAAGAAAGACGCCAGCGCCGCGCTGTACATCGTAAAACGCAGGTTGATAATCCAGGCGGTAAGCACCATAATGAGCCACGGGCTGCCAGCCTGCATTAATTGCAGCACCGCCAGTTGTGACGCCCCCGCAAATACCACCACCGACATCCCGGCCGCCTCAAAAGGCGTCAACCCCACGCTCACCCCGGCCACGCTGCAAATCATGGCAAACGGGGACACGCCCAGCAAAATGGGCAGCGCGGCGCGCGCCCCGGCAAAAAAATCGGCGGGCAGGGGTTTCATGGGCTATTTCAACCGGCTGGCCAGCGCGTAGATCTCTTTTTTTTGCCAGCCGCTGGGTACCGCCAGCGTTGCCGCAATCTCTTTCGCTTTGTGACCATCTCTTAAGAGGATTTGAATGGACTCTTGCACCCGGGCCGCGCTCCATTTTTCGGCCGCCTCGCGACCTTGCCCGCCCACCACCAGAACGAACTCCCCGCGCGGTTCAGTCGCCGCAAAATAGTCCCGCACCTGGCTGATCTTCCCGCGCACGAACTGCTCGTGCAGCTTGGTCAGTTCCCGCGCGGCGGACATGGGGCGGTCACCCAAGACAGCCAACAGGTCATCGAGCGCATCGCGCAAGCGGTGCGGCGTCTCGAAAAAGATGAGCGTATAAGGCAGGTCCTTTACCTGCGCCAGCGACTCGCGCCGCTTTGAGGCTTTACGGGGCAGGTAACCCAGGTACACGAAGGCATCCGTCGGCAGGCCCGAGGCGGCCAGGGCCGCCACGGGGGCAGAGGGCCCCGGCACAGGCGAGACCGGGTAGCCTGCATCCAGCGCTGCTTTCACGAGTTCGTATCCGGGGTCGTTGATGGACGGGGTGCCGGCATCCGATACAAGGGCCACATCCCCATCGCCCAGCGCGCGCAAGACGGCGTCCAGTTTGGTTAGTTTGTTGTGCTCAAAATAACTGGTGAGCGGGGTATGGATGCCGAAGTGCGTGAGCAGTGCCTGGGTATGGCGCGTGTCTTCGGCGGCAATCAGGCGTGCTTCGCGCAGCACGCGCAACGCGCGCGGACTCATGTCTTCGAGGTTGCCGATGGGGGTGGCAACAAGGTGGAGGGTGCCCATGCGGGTATTGTATCATCCGTGCGCCCCCGTTGACAAAACGCCCCCTGCGTAATAAAATACAGCCCGCTTGACCCATGCCACGCCGAGGTAGCTCAGTGGCAGAGCAGGGGACTCATAAGCCCTTGGTCGTGAGTTCAAATCTCACCCTCGGCACACTCAGACCACCGACAGGTGGTCTTTTATTTTCTCAAATCTCACCCCCATGCTGGGGGCTTCCCTCGGCACACTCAGACCACCGACAGGTGGTCTTTTATTTTCTCAAATCTCACCCCCATGCTGGGGGCTTCCCCCGGCACAACGTGAAGCAATCAGGGTGTTCTTAAAGTTAAATTCTTTACCGCCAAGGACACCAGGTTTTATAAAGCAGCGCCAGGAAAATCAAAAAAACCTGGCGGACTCTGCTCACCTGGCTGCCTTGGCGGTTAGCTCTGTATGACTTTGGGAAAGTCCCGGAAAAGCAATTTTGCATATTGCCCTACGGGATGGGTATAATTTCAGTGTCAGACAATCGTATGCCCCAAGGAGTTCCCATGACCACCATCGACCTGACCACGCACCCCGAGCGGCGCAAACGCGCCATCCAGCGCGCCCGCGAACGCAACATTATCATCCCCACCTACGCCCAGATGAAAGACCCGGCCAAAATCCCCGCCAGGGTGAAGCAGGAACTGGCCGGCATCGGGCTGTGGGATGTACACCCGCGCAACCTGTTCCGCATCACCTGGCACAATGCCCCGCAATCGCAGGGCGGCGGCTTCGGCGGGGTGAATTACCTCGAGCTGCCCCCGGCGCTGACGGGCGTGCCGGCCCGCATCATCGCGCTGGTGGGCAAGTGGTTTCCCACCGGGGCGCACAAGGTCGGGGCGGCCTTCTCGTGCCTGGTGCCGCGCCTGGTGACCGGGCAGTTCGACCCGACCACGCAGAAGGCTGTGTGGCCCTCCACCGGTAACTACTGCCGCGGCGGGGCGTATGATTCTGCACTGCTGGGGTGTGAATCAATCGCCATTTTGCCGGAAGGCATGAGCCGGGAGCGGTTCGAATGGCTGGCCGGCATCGCCGGGGAAACGATCAAGACCCCCGGCAGCGAATCCAACGTCAAAGAGATATTCGACAAGTGCTGGGAACTGCGCAAGTCCGGCCAAGACCTGATGATCTTCAACCAGTTCGATGAGTTCGGCAACTACCTGTGGCACTTCGAAGTGACCGGTCACGCCATGGAAGAGGTGCTCCAGGCCGCCATGCGCCCCGGCGACCGCTACCGCGGCATGACCAGCGCCACCGGCTCGGCCGGCACCATTGCCAGCGGCGATTATATGAAAAAGCTGTTCCCCGAGAGCAAGATCGCCGCCAGCGAGGCCTTGCAGTGCCCCACCCTGCTCGAAAACGGATTCGGTTCACACCGCATCGAAGGCATTGGCGACAAGCACGTGCCGTGGATCCACAACGTCAAGAACACCGACCTGGTGGCGGCCATCGACGATAACGCCGTGGTCAACCTGGCGCGCCTGTTCAACGAGGAAGATGGCCGCGCCTACCTGGCTGAAAAGGGTGTCTCCGAATCGCTGATCGCCAACCTCGACCTGCTCGGTTTCTCCGGAATCTCCAACGTGCTGACGGCCATCAAGATGGCCAAATACTACGAAATGGATGAGCACGACATCGTGCTGACCGTGCTGACCGACTCGATGGAACTATACCGCAGCCGCCTGCACGAGATGCGCCAGGAGTTTGGCGAATACAGCGCGCGCGACGCCGCCGCCGACCACGCCCGCTGGCTGATGCAGCAATCCACCGATAACCTGCTCGAACTGCGCTACCCCGACCGCCGCCGCGTGCATAACCTCAAGTATTACACCTGGGTCGAGCAGCAGGGCAAGACTTACGAAGAGATCCAGCAGATGTGGGTCCAGCCGGATTACTGGACCACCGTGCAAGCCCAGGCGGGTGAGATCGACGCGCTCATCGAAGAATTCAACGCGGAAGTTGGTCTTGGATAACATCCTGCCCGCCCTTGGTTTCGCCCTGCTCGGCTACCTGGCCGGGTCGCTGACGCCCGCCATCTGGATCACGCGCCTGGTCAAAGGCGTGGATGTGCGCGACAGTGGCTCGGGGCACGCCACCACCACCAACACCATCCGCCAGGCCGGGTTCGGCTGGGGCGCACTGGTGCTGGTGCTCGACATTGCCAAAGGGTTCGCGCCCACCTGGCTGGCGCTGGCTTACGCCCCCGCCGCATGGATCGTCCCGCTCACCGCCGCGCTGGTGGTGGTTGGTCACTGCTGGCCGCTCTTCGCCGGGTTCCGCGGCGGCATGGGGCTGGCCAGCGCGGGCGGGGCTGTGCTGGCCGCCGCGCCGCTCGGTTTCCTCATTTGTCTCGGATTGCTCATTGCGCTGACCCTCATCATCCGCCACAGCGCGCGCGCCAGCGTCTTCACCGCCATCTTCACGACCCCGCTCATGGCGCTGCTCGGCCTGCGCGGCGACGTGCTGTGGATCGGCGCAGCCACCGGCGTGGTGCTGGCGCTGCGCTTCCTCATCGACTGGAACCGCCAATACCGCGAACTATGGCTCGACCGCCAGAAACCGCAATGACGAATTTGCACCCCGCCTCGCTTGTGCTCGTCTGCCTGCTGCCCAGCCCGCGCGACCTGGATATCGCCCGCCTGCTGGGCTGGTACCGCATCCCGTTCCGCAGCGCGCCCAAAGTTGTCAGCGTGGATCACCTCGCTTTTTACCAGCCAGCCGGTTTCGGGGAGCGCGGTGGGCGGGTGGAGTACATCGCCCCGGTGCGCGGGCACGAACTGACCACCCGCGCCGAACTCCTGCGTGACGAGCCAGACCATCCCCACGCCCGCGAGGAATATTTCAAGATCCAGCTCGGTGCGCTGGAAAAACTCCCCCGCCCCATCGCCGCAGACAAGTGGAAGCGCATCACCTTCTTCTACACCACCGGCGACTATTTGATGAACGCCCGCACCCTCAACGACCTGGTGGTGGCTGGCGACGAGCGCGCCCTGCTGTGGCGCTCGCTGCGCGAACGGGCCGGCAACGAGTCGCTTTACCAGACCGACCTGCCCCCCGCCGACCTGCCGCCCGAACTGCTGCTGGTCCTGCTTGGCATCAAGGAAATGGCAAATCCTTTCAATACGCACAGCGATCCAGACGGATTGCGGCGCGCCGGGTAGCGCCGCTTTTATACTGCATCGGATCAATAACCCATGATTTCCTTTATTATGCGCCGCCTTACCGGCCTCATCACCATCCTGGCGCTTGCCAACCTGGCAGGCTTTGGCTACGCCTACTTCATCCTCTATCGCATGAACATCCAATTCCTGCGCGGCGATTACGCCCAGCGTTTTGGCGAGTCGCCTTCGTTCACCGGGTTATATGGCGATTATCTTCAAGGGGTGCTGCGCGGCAATTGGGGCGCACTGGGTAACGGCCAGCCCGTAACCGAAGCGATTGCCCGCCTGGGCGTAAACAGCCTGGGGCTGGTGGGATTGGCGCTGCTGTTGAGCATTGTATTTGGAATCCTGCTGGGGTGGGGCGCCGTGCGCAATGACCCACCACGCACGTCCGGCTGGCTGACCGTCCTTTCCACCGTGGGGCTGGCCTCGCCCGGGTTTTACATCGGCATCTGGCTGATCGCCTTTTCTGTCTTTTACCTGCTTTCAGGCATGGGCACCCAGCCATTGCTCCCTTTCCAGGGCTTTGGCTGGGATGAGCACCTGGTGTTGCCGGTGTTGGCGCTCATGCTGCGCCCCATGGTGCAAATTGCCCAGTTAACCGCCGGACTGTTGGCCGGAGAACTCAGCAAGCCGTATACCGTGGCAGCGCGCAGTTTTGGTTACAACCAGGCGGCCATATTGCGGCATGTGGCCTTTCGCAACGTAGCCGCCTCGGTGGTGCTGGTCATTTCCGGTTCCTTGCGCCTGCTGGTTGCCGAACTGATCATCCTGGAGCGGTTGTTCAACTGGCCAGGGCTGGGACGCCTGCTGGCTGCCAACCTGACCATTAGCGAAGTGCCCAACCCGCCGGTGATGGCCGCCCTGATTATGGCGCTGGCCGCCTTCTTTTTCATTGGCGACCTGTTTGCCGCGCTCATCGCCCGCGCCCTCGACCCGCGCCTGCAAACAGCCCCGGAGGCCGCATGAAACAGTTGGCCGCGCTGATCGAACACTGGCTGCGCAACCTGCGCCGTACAAACCTGCCGCTGCTGCTTGGGCTGATCCTTACGCTGGGTGTGGTGGCGCTGGCCATCTGGGGACACCGCCTGGCGCCCCATGACCCACTGCAAACCAATTACACCCTCGACTATGGTGAGGGCATTCGCACCCCGCCTTACCCGCCCTTCCGCATGATCGATTACCCGCTGGGCACCGACCAGTTTGGGCGCGACCTGCTCAGCCGCATTCTGTGGGGGGTGCGCCCCACCATGATTGTGGTGGTCAGCGTGGCGGCGGTGCGCCTGGCGCTGGCATTGATCATCGGTCTGCTGGCCGGTTGGAGCACGGGTGTGCGCGGGCGGGCGCTGGACGGGCTAATCTCGGCTGCGCTTTCGGTACCTGTGCTGTTCGTTGCGCTGGCAGGCATCACCCTGTACGGGCTGGATAAAGGACTGGCGGCTTTCGTCCTTGGCTTATCGCTTACCGGCTGGGCCGACACCGCCCGCCTGGTGTCTGCACAAACTCGCGCCATCAAAAAACAAACCTATGTCGAGGCAGCGCACGTCCTGGGGTCCTCCACGCCGCGCATCCTCATCTTCCACATATTGCCGCACGTTATGCCGCTGGTGTGGATGCTTATGTCCCTGGAACTGGGCGCCACCCTGCTGGTGGTGGCCCAACTGGGGTTCCTCGGCTTTTTCATTGGCGGCGGCGTATGGATTGACATCTTCGACTTTGTGCAGGTTAACACCGCCGGTCTGCCCGAACTGGGCCAAATGCTCTCACAGGCGCTGGTCAAACTGACCGACCCGGCCGCCCTGCTGGTGGTGGGCAGCGCGCTGTTCATCATGATCCTGGGGTTCAACCTGCTCGGCGAAGGGTTACGCCTTGAACTGATGCCCGAACGCATGCGCCACCGTAACGTGTTACCGGCCGTCGTGCGCCTTACAGAATGGTGGCATTTCACCGCATTCCCGTCCATCGAAGATTTCATCACACGGCGCCAGCGCGCCCTCGCAATCAGTACTGCGTTGGTCCTGGCGGCAGCCATTGGCTGGGGCATTTGGGAAACACGCCCGGCCGCCCCCCTTCAGGCCGCGCCCGGCATGGAAGTGCCCGGGCTGCACCTGTGGGCCGCCGAGCGCCACGATGCCCAGGGTACGCGCTTTGCTCCCGTCAGCGGGCCAAGCGCGCCGCAAATCTTGTGGAGCGTATCCCACCCACCCGGTTTTTCCGGCGGCCCGGTGGTGCGCAGCGATGGCATCATCATCATTGCCGGGGTGGACAAACAACTGCTGGCCTTCGAACCGGATGGTCGCCTGCTCTGGCAAAAGGAACTCGCAGAAGAACCGGTCGGAACCCCAGCGCTGGACGCCTATGGCGGCATCTACGTGGCTGACAAAAAAGGTGGACTTTCCCACATTCCATTCGACGAAAACGCGCGTCCCGGCTGGCGTTACCAACCCCAACCGACCCGCGAGGCAACCAGCGGCCCGGTGGTGGCGCGCAACGGCAACATCTACTACACCGTCATCGACAAAGTGCAGGCCGTTTCACCCCTGGGCAAAGGCCTGTGGCGCAACGGCGACACAAGCAACTACCTGTACCTGGTGCCGCGCCTGAGCCCCATGGAAAGCTTCGTCTTCCTGCAAGACAAAGTCTTTGGCGCAGGCGCTGGCGGCCTGCAAGATACCTCCGGGCTGTTCCTGACGGCTGACCCGCAGCTTCTGTACAGCGCGCCAGAGTTTTTTGTCGGCCCAAACCGGCGCACTTACCTGCGGGTGGGGCACGGCGCCTACCAGTGGCGCCCCTCCGATTCCGGCATGGTTGTCGAGCGCACCACCATGCGCGCCAAGGTACCCCAGTTCGCCTTCTACCCCTTCGATGCCGGGGCAGCCCCCAACGGCAGCATCTGGCTGCTTTACACCAGCGATTACTCTACCGCCGAGTTGATCTGGCTCAATGAACTGACTGGCGTCGAACTGGGCGTTTACAAAAGCCCCACCTACAGCGCAAAACTCATCGCCATAGACCAGGGTGGGCTGGCCTACCTGTGCGGTGATACGGGCCTGCGCATCGAATGCGCCGCAACAGACCAGAACGGCAACCCAAAGTGGACTCTCATCGCCGGGGATGGCAGCCGGGTGACCGGTGGCGCGCTCATCACCGGGCGGTTGTATATCTCAACAGCCAGCGGGCTACTCGCCGCGCTTGGCGACATTCCCTGAAAGGAGAAACGCATGAATCCCCTGCTCATCAAAAACGGGACCTTGATCACCGCCGCTGAAACATTCAGCGCCGATATACTGGTGGAAGGTGAACACATCAGCGCCATAGCCTGCCACATTGACCGGCCCGACGCCGAAGTGGTCGATGCGAGCGGACGCTTCATCACCCCCGGCGGCGTCGACCCGCACACGCATTTCGACCTGCCCATGTTCGGCACGGTCTCGTCTGACGACCATTACACGGGTCACAAAGCCGCGGCCTTCGGCGGCACCACCACCGTAATGGATTTTGTACCATTACCCCCCCCTGCCCCCCCCTATTCTCAAGAAAAATGGGGTGGGATAAAGAGAGGGGTGGATGACTGGCTCCAAAAATCCGCCAAAGCCGCCATCGACTACTCCTTCCACATGAACCTGACCCGTTTCGACGATGCCATCGCCGCCGAGATCCCCGCGCTCGTCAAGATGGGCATCACCACGCTCAAGGTGTTCACCGCCTACAATGGCCGCCTGCGCCTCGATGACGGCGGCATCTTCCGCGCCCTGCAGGTGGCCCGCGAGCACGGCATGCTGGTGATGGCCCACTGCGAGAACGGTGACGTGATAGACACGCTCACCGCCGATGCCCTGGCGGCCGGTCATGCCGCGCCCGAGTGGCACGCCCACACCCGCCCTGCCTGGGGCGCAGTCGAAGCGACCCTGCGCATGTTCGCCATGTCTGCCCAGGCGAACGCCCCGGTTTACATCGTGCACATGAACGCCGGGGGCGAAGCCGACATGCTCCAGTACGCCCGCGAGCGCGGCGCGCCCGTGATGGGCGAGACCTGCCCGCAGTACCTCTTCTTCACCGAGGATCACCTGCGCCGCCCGGACGGCGCCAAATGGGTCTGCTCGCCGCCCATGCGCAGCGTGGATGATAACGCCCGGCTGTGGAAAGGCCTCAAGGAAGGCGCGCTCCAGACCATCGGCACCGACCACTGCCCGTTCTTTTTCGATGGCACCCGTCCCATCGAATATGAGGGACAGCCTGTGGCCATTCCCGGCAAGGAACTCGGCCGCGACGATTTCACCAGGATCCCCAACGGGCTGCCCGGCGTGGGCGACCGCCTGCCCGTGCTGTGGACGTATGGCGTGCGGGCTGGCAAGATCAGCGCCAACCAGTTCGTGGCGCTCAACTGCACCAACCCGGCCAAGATCTTTGGGCTGTACCCGCGCAAAGGCGCCCTGCTGCCCGGCGCCGATGCCGACATCGTCATCTGGGACCCCGAAAAGCGCGTCAGGTACGGGGTGGCCTACAGCCAGCAGCGCACCGACTACAACCTGTACGAAGGCTGGGAACTGGTTGGCATGCCGGAGAAAGTTTTCCTGCGCGGTCGAATGATCGTGGATGGGGATAAATGGCTTGGCAAAGCCGGGGATGGGCAGTTCCTGAAACGCGGCCGGGGCGAGGTATTGTAACCCGGCATGACCGATTCCCCCGCCGCCACCCTGTGCAAAGCCTGCGGCTTGTGCTGCACAGGGCGCCTGTTCATTTGGGTTAAGCTGCGTCCTTCCGAGTTGGACCCGGCCGAAGCGCTGGGCATGCAGGTTTTCCGCGCAGACCCCACCCAGCGCGGATTCAGCCAGCCTTGCCCGCTCTGGCAGGGCGTGTGCACCATCTACACCTCGCGGCATTACCCGCGCGCCTGCCGCGCCTACAGGTGCAAACTGCTCAAAGAGGTGGAATCTGACCGTATCCCCCTGCCCACGGCGCTCGACGCGGTGGATCAGACCCACGGGCGCATCGCCGCACTCGAAGCGCTGCTGCCACCCTCGGCAAAGACCAACTTCCGCGAGCGCCTGGTCGAACAACTCGAATCCTCCACCCCGCCCGCTGCGTTGCTACCCCCGGCGCGCGCCCTGCTCGCTGACTTCGAATCGGTTTACGGGGTCCGTGACCTGCTCGAAAAGCCCAACAAATGGCCTGCGCAATCTTGCGGGCAAAAAGCAACCTTTTAACCAGTGCGGGGTTACTTTTCCGTAAGAAATGCGCATCAAAATTCGTCAATACAATCAGGCGGTTATCATGATGCCGCTTAGTAAGGAGATTTAGTATTATGGAAGAGACCACCCGAACCATCACCGTAAGCCACGACCAGCCCAACCAGACCTTTGAAGTGGTGCTTGAAGGGCAAATTGCCGTGCTTAATTACCAGCGCGAAGGCGGAACCATCACTTTTACATATACCGGTGTGCCGGCCGTGATGGAAGGACAGGGTATTGGTAGCTGCCTGGTAAAAGCTGGCATGGAATACGCACGCGAACAAAAGTTGCGGGTCGCTTCGCGCTGTTCGTTTGTCGATACCTATCTGTCGCGCCACCCTGAGTATCACGACCTGCTCAAATAAACCCATCGTCGCGCACACCAAAAGCCCCCGGGGTCCAAAACCGGGGGCTTCTTCTTTTCTGGGTTGGCGGCATCAGGGCAGGCGGATATTGCTCACCAATTTCATCATTTCCCTCATGCGCAGGGTGGCCAATGCAATCCCCTCGGGAAACTCATCGAACTGCGTGGTCTGAAAAGGCTCGAGCGCGGTCCGACCGGCTTCGGTTTCTTCCATGCCCACCAGTGTGCGTTCGATGGCCTCCACCAGCTGCGGTTCCAGCCCGGCGCGCACCATCACCACCTGGCGCGGGGTAAATTCGGTGCGGGCCAATTCTACCAATTGGTCCACTGCTTCGCGCGGGAAGGCCCGGTCA
Organism: Anaerolineales bacterium; assembly: GCA_034433165.1. Taxonomy (GTDB): domain Bacteria; phylum Chloroflexota; class Anaerolineae; order Anaerolineales; family Villigracilaceae; genus DAOUAP01. The sequence continues at coordinate 76,503 of DAOUAP010000024.1, forward strand.
AAGTGATAATCATCGGTCACCCCGGCGTGAACCAACCCGCTAAGTACCCATTGGAGGGTGTTTTCATCGTCATAACTGAATACAAATCCCACTTCGCCCGGGTCAACGCTGGCGTTGTAGTCAGGTTTGCCAACCAGGGATAGTCCGCGCTCAGTCATCAGCACGGCTGGCAGCATAAAACCAGACGTGGAATAGGGCGCATCCATGGCCACCAGGTGGCCGGGCAAGTCTTCGATGCGGGTAATGCCGCTTTGCTTGCTGGCAAAAATGACCGATTGGTACTGCGCCACGCCAAAACGCCAGCGCCGCAGGATGATCTGTGCGCCGGTGGCATCGCTGATGAGGGTGGCAGGGTAAGTGCTGTCAAAATACAAGTCTACCTCGCCTTTTTGCAGCAGGACGATCATCTCATCCGTGGTGCGCACAACACGCACCTGCCCGCCGGTAATACCCTGGTCAGACAGTTGGGTGGACAGGTAATCGGCCAGGGGCTGCGTACCTTCGATAACTTCAGCCGGGTCATCGGAAATATCGCCGATGACCAGCAAGCGTTGGGGGGTGGGCGCAAGGGACTGGGTCGGGAGGGGGGTTGGGGCGGGGGACGGATTCGCCGAGCAGGCTGCCAGAAAAATGATCAATAACGGTGCAACAGATCGGACCCAGACGTCAGTCATAATTAAGAATCCTCAACAAACCGGAAGAAAATGAATATTGGGCTGGATACAGAATTGGAAAATTATAGCCACCTGACCGGCTTTTGGCTGTTTTGGGGGCAAATTGTAAGGTAATTATTCTGAAACCACGGCAATAAAAACCGCCTCGACTTTGGCTTTTTGGTCGAGGGGTGTTTGGACACGAACCCACTGGCAACTGGCTCAAAAAGAAAGCTTTCCTCACCGGTTTAGCCAATTCGGCTGCTCTCATTCCCCAAAGTCGAGGCTTTTTTGATGTGGCTGGCAGGGAGTTTACGGCAGCGCCAGGCTGGTCAGGTAAGCTGTCAACGCCGCCAGGGCCGCCAGCATGAATAGGATGGCCGCGCCGCGCAGCAACCCGGCCCACATCACCTTGCGCCCGTGCTGGCGGTGCAGTTCGGTCCCGGCGGCCAATTCGGACTGGTTGGCAGGCTCCAATCCCTGGCGGCGGTAATGCCAGGCGCGGCGGCAGTACATGTACGAACCGATCTCTGAGGCACGCAACGGTTTCATAGAAGCGTATTCTATACTATTTTGCGCACCCCAAAAGGTATAATTCCGGCATGCCCAATTTCCGCTTCTTTTACCTCATCGAAGTCCGTTACTCGGACCTGGACCCGCAAGGACACGTCAACAACGCGCGCTTCCTCACCTATTTTGAGCAGGCACGCGTTAATTATTTGATCCATCTCGGGCTGTTCGACAAAGAGCAGTCCTTCATGGAAATCGGCATCATCATCGCCGATGCGCACGTGACCTTCAAAGAGCCGCTCTACTTTCGCACCGATGCACAGGTGGGCGTGCGCATCAGCCGCATTGGCAACAAATCGATGCAGATGGAATACACCCTCCGCGACATGGATACCGGGCTTGAAGTCGCCAGCGGCGCGACGGCTGTGGTCACCTTCGATTACGCCACCCACCAGACCATCCCCGTTCCCGATACCTGGCGCGAGGTGATCGCCCGCTTCGAGAACCTGTAACCCGGCGTTTTACCACTCACCCCTGGAGACCACCCATGTCCCTGCCCCCCCTCGACACCCCTTTCATGATCGACTTCCTCGTCAAGCTGCTCAATACCGCCTCGCCCACCGGCCACGCCGAACCAGGCATCGCCTTCGTCGAGCAGACCCTGGGCAAGTTCTCCCAACTGAACCTCACCCGCACCCGCAAAGGCGCGCTGGTGGCCAAGTGGAGCGGCGCCAAGCACGACGCCCCACGCGCCCTGACCGCCCATGTGGACACGCTCGGCGCCATGGTCAAAGAGATTAAGGGCAGCGGGCGCCTCAAGCTGACCCGCATCGGCGGGCTGGTGCCGGGCGGGGCGGAGTCTGAAGGCGTGACCGTGCTCACATCGGGAGGCGAAAAAATCCGCGGGTCATATATGTTCAGCAAGGCCTCCGGTCATACCTACGGGCAGGCCGCCTACAAGGACGAGCGTAACGACGACAGCATGGAAGTGCGCCTGGATGCCCGCACCACCAGCGCCGACGAGACCCGCGCGCTGGGCCTCAACGTGGGCGATTTCGTGGTCTTCGACACACGCACCGAAGTGATAAACGGATTTATTCGCTCGCGCTTCCTCGACGACAAAGCCTGCGTGGCCAACATCGTGGCGGCCATCAAAGCCCTGCACGATGCCGGGCTGCGCCCTGTGCAAGACACATACTTCCACATCAGCAACTACGAAGAGGTGGGGCACGGCGCTTCGGCGGGCATACCGGCCGAGGTCCACGAGCTGGTGACGGTGGATATGGCTGCCCTGGGCGACGGGCAGGTGTCAGACGAGTTCCACGCCACGCTGTGCGTCAAAGACAGCGGCGGGCCGTACCATCACGGACTCTCGACCAAACTGCGCGCCATCGCCGAAAAGCACGGCATCCCCTTTAAGGTGGATATCTACAACAACTACAGTTCAGATGGCGAAGCCTTCTGGCGCGCGGGCGGCGATGTGGCCGTGGCGCTGATCGGCCCGGGCGTGGACGCCTCGCACAGCTACGAGCGCACCCACACCGAAGCGCTCGTAGCCACCACACGGTGGATCGCGGCCTATTTGCTTGAAGAATAACAACCTGCATCAACCACTGAATTCGCAAAGCTCACGGAGAAAGAAATTCTCTGTGTTCTCTGTGGGCTCAGCGGTGAATCGTGACACAAGGAAAACATCATGTCAGAACAAGACTCCATAGAAGCCAAAATCGGCTCACGCGCACCCGATTTCAAACTCGAAGCGCACACCGGCGCGGAAATCGTCCTGAGCGGTTACCGCGGCAAATCCAACGTCATCCTGTTCTTTGTGCGCGAATACGGTTGAATGCAGTGCCGTTCGCATGTCGCCCAGTTGGGGCGGCTTTATGAACAGTTCAAGGAATCCGGCGCCGAGGTGCTGGTCATCATCGGTGATAACCTGGCGCGCGCGGCTGAGTACGCCCGCCAGACAGAGGCGCCCTTCCCGGTGCTTTCGGACCCCGACCGGGCCGTATACCAGATCTACGAACTGGAAAAATATTTCGCGCTCATCCAGCGCACCGCCTCCATCGTGGTCGATAGAGCCGGCATCGTGCGCTATCTCAAACGCACCACCATGCCCAACGTCTGGCTGCAGGAAAGCCGCGAATTGTTCGGCTTTGTGGACAGCCTGAACGAAGGAGCGATTCCATGAAACTGGATGCCGCCCTGCCCCCTTTGCACCTGAACGAAGTGGCCGCTGTTGCCCAGGCGGCAGAAGCGATGGGATTCGACGCCCTGTGGACCACCGAAACCCAGCACGACCCCTTCCTGCCGCACGTCCTCATCGCGGAGCACACCACCCGCATCCTGAGCGGCACGGCCATTGCGGTTTCCTTCGCCCGCAGCCCGGCCACCCTGGCCTATACCGCCTGGGACCTGGCCGCGCAATCCGGCGGGCGCTTCATTTTGGGGCTGGGCACACAGGTGAAGGCGCACATCGAGCGGCGCTTCGGCATGGAGTGGCCCGAGTCCCCGGTGGGCAAACTGCGCGAACAAATCCTGGCCATCCGCGCCTTTTGGAACACCTTCCAGCACAACGAAAAACTCAACTTCCGTGGCGAGTATTACAAGCTGACGCTCATGTCGCCGTTCTTTCAGCCCCCTCCCTTACCCTTCCCCATTTTCGTAAAAAATGGGGAAGGGCTGGGTGGGGGCATCCCCATCTACATCGCCGGGGTGAACACCGGGTTGGCCAAACTGGCCGGGGAACTGTGCGACGGTTTCCACGCGCACCCCTTTCACACCCTCGCGTACCTCCAGCAGGTCATCCTGCCATCCATTGGGGCAGGCGCCGCCAAAGCCAGCCGCAGCCGCGCCGATGTGAGCATTTCGGTGTCGGTTTTTGCAGCCACCGCGCCGGAGGATGCCAACTTTGCCCGCGCGCAGGTGGCCTTTTACGCCAGCACGCCCTCCTACCGCCCGGTGATGGCCCTGCACGGCTGGGAATCGGTGGCCGAAAAGCTCTCGATCCACGCCGCGCGCGGCGAGTGGGCCGAGATGCCCATGCTCATCACCGACGAGATGCTGCCAGCCTTCTGCACCATGGCCGATTCTCCGGCCGAACTGGCCGCCGCGCTCAAAGCGCGCTACGCGGGCATCGCCGACCGCATCACGCTCTACATCCCCTTTCGCCCCGGCGAAAAGGACGACTGGTGGCGCGCGCTGGTGGTGGCGATGGGCAGTTAGCCATGCGCCCCTTCGATTCGCTGACCCCGCGCGGGAAGCTCCGCCGCCTGCGCCAGTTGACCCTCACCGCCCTGGCAGGTTACCGGCTGGATGTGGCGCGGGTGCGCTTCCTGACCGAGGCCACCAACACCATGTTTCGCGTGGATGCTCATGACGGGGGCAGGTATGTTTTCCGCATCTACGCCGAGGATGATTCATCCAGCATGGCCGAAAACCAGAGCGAGATGTTCTGGCTGCAGGCCATCCTGCGCGATACAGACCTGCCGGTCTGCGAGCCCGTGCCGCGCGCCGATGGCGGGCTGGTCACCCTGGCCAGCGCAGAGGGCCTGCCCGGCGTGCGTCGCTGTGCGCTCTTCAGATGGGTGCCCGGCCGCCCGCTGGAGGAGGTCATCACACCCGAATCCTACCGCCAGTTGGGGAGCATCATGGCCGGGCTGCACAACCATGCCGAAACACTGACCCTGCCGGAGCATATTCGCCCCAAGCGCTGGGATACGGTCTTTTACTACCCCGGCGAGCCGGTGGTGTACCGCCTGCCGGAATGCGCGCACCTGTTCAGCCCCGCCCAGGTGCAGGTCATCGACTGTTTTTGCGAAGCGGCGGACGCCACCCTGGCAGACCTGTACCGCCAGCGCGAACCGATCCTCATCCACGCCGACATGCACGGCTGGAACGTGCACATCCACCGCGGAAAACTGACCGTGATCGACTTCGAGGATGTGCTACTCGGCTACCCGGTGCAGGACATCGCCAACAGCCTGTATTACTTCCGCCTGCGCGAAGACTTCCCCGCCCTGCGCGCAGCCTTCGAGGCCGGATACGCCGCCGTGCGCCCTTTGCCGCGCTTCTCCAAGCGCGACCTGGACATGCTGTGGGGCGCGCGCATGACCATGTTCATGAACTATGTGGCCCGCAAGGGATACGAAGACGGCGACAAGGAATTCATCGATTCGAGGTGCGCGATGCTGGAGAAGATTTTGGATGAGTGTAATTTTGCTTGATAAACCCCTGCAAGCATTGGGCAACCTGTATTTTGAAAAAACAGGCAGAATTTTCGGTTGCCAGGGCAAAAATCACACCCACTGCAAAGGCGAGTTATGGACATGCGAACGCTGTAGGAAACGCATTTGTTGGGTGGAAATCAGGGAGCCACAATGAAACTGGCGCTACCATTTGAAACGGCACGAAGCTATTCGAGCAGCAGTCAACAAGTGCGCGTCATGACCGAGCATTGGGTCAATAATTCCGCATTTTGTCCCAATTGTGGGCGCAGTTTGACACATTTTGAAAACAACCAGCCCGTAGCAGATTTTTTTGTAGGGTATGTGATGAAGAATATGAACTCAAATCAAAAGGGGGAAAACTCGGGAAGAAAATTGTAGATGGCGCTTATGGAACGATGATTGAAAGACTAACTTCCAACAACAACCCAAATTTTTTCTTTCTGAGCGTTCTCTACCGGACAAAATGACCGAACGATAATTTTTCGCTTTTACATGTCATTTCGAGCCGCGTAGCGGGGAGAAATCGTGCGCACATGTGGGAAGATTTCTCGCTGTCGCTCGAAATGACAAACTATCATGAAATTTGTCCGGCAGAGAATCTGTGCTATGAAAAAGATTCTTTAGCAATCATGGATTTCCTGGTTATCCCCAAATATTTTTTCATTGAAAATGTTATTGAAAAGCGAAAGCCTCTAAACGATACAGCCCGTCGCGCAGGTTGGACAGGCTACAATATTGTTATGGCAAGTATTCCCGATTTTGGAAAGATTTTTTATATCAAACGTCTGATGTAATTAATTTGCCAGATGATACTAACAACGCAACCGGATAGAAACATCCTAGCGCCTCAGAAATTCACCCTCATGCGCCACTTAATCAAAAGCCAAATTCTCCCGATGAAATGGTACACAGCAACCCAATTCGACCAAAGCACCTTTATCGTCATCAACCAGGTGGAAAAGCGTGAAATTTGTGTTTGCAGCAACTATGACGAATGGGACGATTCCAGAAGTTGCGCCGAAAAAAATCGTATCCCTGCTCAACCAGAACAGCGAACACCCTGGTCATTGATGGATTCCCCCTTCGCCAGGAAAAACAGCGGGCGGCTGCGCAATGCGCAGCCGCCCGCTGGTCAGCATGCAGAAAATTTTCAGGCCGGGAACCAGCGGCGCGTGTCTTGCACATTGCGGAAGTAGATAAAAATCAACGCGAACAACCCCACAAAGAAGATCCAATCGCCAAAATTGGCAAAACTCAGCCCAATCTCATCCAGGTCAAAGCCAGCTTCGGCGGCCGGCTCCAAAATGATGCTGTCCAGCCAGTTGTAGGAAAACATCAGCAGTCCCTGCACGCCCAGCCCGGCCAATATCACCCAAAAGCGGGCAAAAACCCCCTGGCGGCTGGACAACCCGCGCAGCATGAGCAGCCCCAGCCCGGTGAACAGCACCAGGTTGACCACCAGCGCGGCCACGGTCGGCAGTTGCAAATCATCTGGCACAAAGCCCAAAATGCCCGAAAGCAACAGGTAATCGACCGCCGCGCCCAGGTTGATGGCGCTGAAGAAGATGACGAAGAAATACAGTGCGGTAATCATCGGCGGGAAAACCGTCAGCGCGCTGACCGGGCGCATGCCCAGCGCCCGCACCAGTTCGCGCGGCTCGGCCAACAGCTGCGCGATCACATCCAGCCCGCGCACGCCGGGGCGAAAGTCGATCCACTGGATGCGCGACAGCTTGCGGGCAATGGCGTTGTTGGTCTGCAAAACGACCGGGAACACCACCTGCCGGTCCGGGTCGGCTTCGGTATCGGCTTTGAAGCGCGAAATGAGCACAAAAACCGTCCGGGCGCTGTGAATATCGGCGGCTTGCGGATGCCCGTAACGGGCCAGCACGTCGATCAGGTCGCTGGCAACCGCGCGGTCTTGCGGCGCATGATCCACAAAAAACGGCGTGGGCTGCGGGTTGGCGCGCCCCGGGCTGCTGGGGTTGGCAAAGCGCGGCACGTTGGCCTCGGGCTTGCTCCAGCGCTGCAGGGCGGGCAATCGCAGCACCCACAACAGCAGCCAGGCCCATACCCCAAAGCCCAGCCCATAAAACAGGATCTCCTCAACCGGCAGGTTTTCATCCAAGTAAATGATCGCCGAGAAGAACAGCGCCACCGGCATGAACAACAACGCCGCCTGCACCTGCACGAAGTCAAAACTGCGCCTGAAGATGCGGTACGGCAGCGGTACCAGCAGCCACGGGATGAAAACGGTCCAAAAAGCGCCCAGCGATAAAATAGCCACCACCACGCTGAAAGCGATCGTACCCCACACCACCCACGGCGCCTTGAACCCGGCCTCGGGGACGGGGTGATCTTCCTGGGCGGGCTTGGCCAGCTGCGAAAACAACTCATCCAACCCAGCCTTGAAACTGCCCCTAAAATCGACCCACTCAAACGGTTCCAACTCGGCCGGCAGGTCAACCGCTTCAAAAATGAGCAGAATGACCCGTTTGTTGGTCTCCAAAAAGTGTTTCCACTCCAGCGCAACAAACTCCGAAGAGAGCGAGGCTTTCGAGACCACCAGCAGCACGGTATCAGCGTCATGCAAGCCCTTCTCAATTTGCTCCGCCCACGGCATGCCAGGGATGAGGGCGCGGTAGTCGAGCCACACGGTGTACTGGCGGCTTTCCAGGTGTTTGGCCAGTTCATCCACAAAGCCCAGTTCGCGCCGCGAATAGCTAATGAAGATATTTTGGGTCATTTTTATCTCCTGTGTGTGCGATGATTATACACCCGCGGGCGGTCAGGGCGGCGGCCAGCCTGCGCCTTCCACACAATCGGTCACAAAGCCCGAAGCGCCCACCATCGGCAGGAAACACGTCATCGTAAAGCCATCATCGAAGCGCACGGTTACATCCAGCCCCCCGGCAGAGAGCTCGGAGTTGCGCGCATAGAAGGTGTAGCCCACACCCAGGTGCGCTTGCAATTCGGGCAGCTGGCGCAGCGGCAGGCGCGGTAGCACCGAGGGGTCGGTTGGCGCGGCTTGCAGCAGTTGGTGCAGGTTGGACAGGGCGCGCTCGGCGGGAAGGTCCATGCGCCCCAAAATGCCGGGCACCAGCCCCACCAGCAGCAGCACCAGCACGTGCCCGGCCAGGCGTTTGCGGCGCGCCGCCGGGTCAGCCGCGCGTCCAATATCCAGGTGAATCTGCCCGGCCCGGCGCAATCCCCAGGCGATCAGCATGCTCACCCCCACCAGCGGCAGGGCCATGATCAGGGATTGAAACGTGAGTGTTGCGTTTGTGGCGCCTGTCGAAAACATGAACACCATCGCCAGCAAGGCAGTGATGATAACCCCGCCGCCCACAATGCCGCCGTATTCCTCCGTGAACCAGCCCGCAATGGCCCCCGCCAGGGCAAACGCCGCGCCGAACCCCAGCATCATGCCGGCCAGGCGGGCCAGGTCCAGCCCCAATGGCAGGGCGGGAAACGAGTACACATTGATGGCAAAGAACCCCAGGGTATACGCCACAGCCGCCAGCGCGCCATACAAGGCCGCAGGCAGCATGCGGCTGGCCCGGTCGGTCAGGCTCTCTTGCCGCAACACTTTATCGAAATGGTTGCTTATCACATTCATACCAGGCGCCTCAAAGCCAGTTTTTTTGGTTGGGCTGACCGCCGCCGCGCAGGCGCAGAGGCAGCCGCCTGTCATCCACACCACGCAGCCTCAGTCTTCCTCCACAAACGCTCCGCCGCTAATGGTACGGTCGAGCGCGTTCTTGGCCGCGTCGAACTTGATTCCCACTTCCACCTGCTGGTAACAGTGGTTGCGGCCATCTCCCATCAGCACCTTGCGGCAGTAATAAACCGCCTTACCCCCCTCATACTCGACAGATGGATCGTTGTACACATCCACACGCCCCTCGATAACCTCACCACAGCGTTTGCACTTCACCTTGAAGACAAAATACTTCTTTTCAGGTTTCATGGAAAAACCGTTTAGCAGCTTCTTCAAAAATCCCATGGTTGCTCCGTTTCGCATTCATGTCACCCCGGCCCGGGCGTGGGACAAACCACCCGCAGCCGGGCCGCCGTTATGCCAGCACAGAATCGATCTCTGCCTGTTCCTCGTCGCTAAAGTGCAGGTTGGCCAGCGCGGCCAGGTTGTCATCCAGTTGTTGCACGCTGCTGGCCCCGATCAGCGCGGAGGTGACCTGCGGCTTGCGCAGCACCCAGGCGATGGCCATCTGCGCGAGTTTTTGCCCGCGCCGTTGGGCAATTTCGTTCAACTGCTGTATCTTGCCAATCTTGGCGTTCACGTCATCCGGCGTCAGCCAGACGCGCTCGGTCTTGGTGGCCCGCGCCCCGGCCGGGATGCCGTGCAGGTAGCGGTCGGTCAGCAGCCCCTGGGCCAGCGGCGAAAAGGCGATGCAGCCGATGCCCTCCTGGTCGAGCACATCCAGCAGGCCATCCTCCACCCAGCGGTTGAACATGCTATAAGACGGCTGGTGGATGAGGCAGGGCGTGCCCAGGTCGTACAGGATCTCGCTGGCCTCCAGCGTTTGCTCCAGCGGATACGACGAGATGCCCACATACAGCGCCTTGCCCTGGCGCACGGCCGCATCCAGCGCGCCCATGGTTTCTTCGAGCGGGGTGTTGGGGTCGTAGCGGTGGCTGTAGAAGATGTCCACATACTCCAACCCCATGCGCTTCAGCGATTGGTCCAGGCTGGCAAGCAGGTATTTGCGCGAGCCCCACTCGCCGTACGGGCCGGGCCACATATCGTAGCCCGCCTTGGTCGAGATGATCATCTCGTCGCGGTACGGGTGGAAGTCCTGCGCCATCAGCTTGCCAAAGTTCTCTTCGGCGGAGCCGGGCGGGGGGCCGTAGTTGTTGGCCAGGTCGAAGTGCGTCACGCCCCGGTCGAAGGCGCGGCGGGCCATGGCGCGCCCGTTCTCGAACGGGTCCAGCCCGCCGAAGTTGTACCACAGCCCCAGCGAGACGGCCGGCAGTTTAAGCCCGCTGCGGCCGGTGCGGTTGTATTGCATGTCTTTGTATCGGGTGTCAGAGGCGATGTAGGGCATGTTTACTCCTTTTTTCGTTTTCCTGTTTGGCCGTCTTACCGTTCACCCGTCAGGCATCGAAACAACCGGTTAACGGGTTAACGGATCAACGGGCTAACGTTTTGTGAAACGAATGATACGATAATCCGGGGTGTTCCTGAGGATGTCTTCATCCGTCATTTTTTTGGGGTCCACGCCAAAGAAAGCCGCGGCCGGCCCCGCGCCGATCAGCACGGCCCGCAGCAGCGCGGCCCGCTTCGGCGAATCGGACACATCCACGGCCTGGGCGGGCAGCTTGCCTTCCGGCAGCCACAGTTCCACCTCCGGGTTTTTCATGATGTTGCGGTACCAGTCCGAAACGGTGCCGAACCCGGCTGTGCAGTACACCTCAGCGCCCACCCGCGCAAAATTGACCGGGGCGAGGTGTTCCTTGCCGCTCTTGCGCCCAACATGGCGGATGACCATGAACTGCCCGGTGGCCTGCGGCCAGGCGTTCATCCACCGGCCCAGCCCGATCTTCCACATGAAAACCATGAACTTGTTGAACAGGCGAAAAATGCGCCGCAGGCGCTCCATTTGGGCGGGGGAGAATTGGGTGGTGTCCATTAGAAACCTGGCAGGCGGTCGGGGGCATGCGGCTCCCAGGCGAAAATTTTCAGGTCGATCTTGTCCCGACCGTTGAAAACCACCCCCTCGGCTTCGAGCAGTTCGCGCTGTTTGTGCGCGCCGGGCCGCTCGCTGACCTTGCCCTGCGCGTTGATGACGCGCCACCAGGGCACATCGTCGGGGCATTGGGCCATGGCGCCACCCACCCAGCGCGCTTTGAAGGCATCGTAATCCTTGAGCGGCATGCCGCCCGGCGGGTCGATCTGCGCGCCGACCTGCCCGTAGGGCATCACCTTGCCGGGCGGGATGCGGCGTACCACGTCCCACACCTGGGCGTTGAATTCCTTTGGGTTTGGGGGTGAGGCAAAGGGGGTCATGGCGTCTCACTTTTCACTCATCACTTCTTATTCAGGGTCCATTTTTCGAGCGTTTCCAGCATCTCGCGGGCGGTCAGGTCCAGTTGCAGCGGGGTGATCGAGACATAACCTTCGGCCAGCGCGCCGAAGTCGGTGCCGTGCTCGTTGACACCGGTCGGGAAATCGCCGCCAATCCAATAATATGGGCGGCCGCGCGGGTCGAGGCGGGCATCCAGCGCGTCGCGGTAGACGCGCAAGCCCTGGCGGGTGATGGCAACGCCCCGCATCTGGTCTTCCTGCAAATAGGGCACATTCACGTTGAGCAGCACGCCTTCGGGCAGGCCTTCGCTGAGCACCTTTTCGGCCACCCGGCGGGCCATGCGCGCCGCGGGGGCGTAATCCAGCTCGCCGTGCCCCGGCTCCGAGTTGAGCGAAACCGCAATGCCCGGCACCCCGGCGATGACCGCTTCCATGGCGGCCGTCACCGTGCCAGAGTAGGTGACATCGTGCCCGATGTTAGCGTTGGGGTTGATGCCCGAAACCACCAGGTCGATTCTTTCTTTCACCACACCCAGCAGGGCCAGCGCCACGCAGTCGCTCGGCGCGCCATCGCTGGTCAGGGCGGGGGTGCCATCGGCCAGTTTTGTTTCGCGCACGCGCATGGGACGCTCCATCGTTTTAACGTGCCCGCTCGCGCTCCAGTTGCGGTCGGGGGCCAGCACGGTCACCCGTCCCAGGTTGCGCATTTCCTGCGCCAGCGCCAAAAGCCCCGGCGCCAGCACGCCATCGTCATTTGTGACTAAAATATGAACACCAGACATTGATCTAAAAACCTCACTTTTCTCTTTTCCTCATTATACGCCCATGCGCCCCCCACGCCTTCCCCCTTACGTTTTACGTCTTGCGTTTTACACCTTACTTTTTACGATTTTACTCACCGCCTGCACCCGCGCCCTCACCCGCCTGCCCGTGCCGGAGGGCATTCCGGCCGGGCCGGTGCTGGCTGCCTTTCGCCCGGCCGACCAGGCGCTGGTGGCGCTCAACGCGCGCGTGGCCACTGCCGCGCCAGCACCGCCCCAACTTTCCCTGTCTGTGCCGCCCGGCTGCCAGGTATGGGGGCTACACCCCTCGCCCAGCACGCGCTGGCTGGCCATGGCGCTCGAATGTGATTTTGGCCCGCTGGTGCAGGCTGTGCACATCGACACCGGCGAACTGCGCCGCATGGCGCCCGACCTGGAAACCGACAGCCACTTCCTGGCCTGGCACCCCGACGGGCGCAGCATCTACCTGCGCCTCAACAGCCTGCGCGACCCGCGCATCGCGCGCATGGATGTGCATACCGGCAGCATCACCGGCCTACCCATCTCGCCCTACACCTACAACCTGGCCGTTGCGCCAGGCGGCGAGCGCCTGCTCTACACCCTCACGCTCGGCATCGGGCTGGGCTCCGAAACCTGGCTGGCCAATGCCGATGGCAGCAATGCCAGCCTGCTCATCAACGACCCGGCCGCACTGGTCACTTTTGCGCGCTGGTCACCGGATGGCCGCCAGGTCGCTTACATCCGCATGCCCGATACCCAGGTGCCGTTTACGGTTGGTCAACTTTTTGTTTTGGAAGATACAACGGATACTCCCACCCTGATCGCTGAGGTGGACACAGGCCACGGCTACGCCCCGGCCTGGTCGCCAGACGGATCGCGGCTGGCCTTCATCGTGCGCGACAACCCGGACGACCCCCTGGCGGATGTGTCTTACGCGGCCCTGCGCAGCAGCCTGGCTGTGGCAGAACTCGCCACCGGGGCAATCAACCATTTTGAGGCCCCGGAAGGCGCACGGGTCGAATCACCCGCCTGGTCGCCGGACGGCGCATCGGTTGTGGCGGCGGTTGCGTATAATGGTACAATAGATTCATGGATTTTTAATGTTGACGGCGGCGCGCTGCTGCCTTTCGGACAAGCCACGCTCCACCCGGTCTGGCTGCCGGGCCGCTGAATCTCTTGGGATAAGCTCTATACCCACGCAACCACAGAAACCGATGGCTCGCTTGATCTCACTCCTGCTCGTCCTGGCCTTTGCGCTGACCGCCTGCCTACCAATGCGGCAGGCGCTTGTCACCCCCCCGGCCAGCGAAGCAACGGCCACCCTCGAGCCCACCGCCAGCCAGGCCCCCACACCCAGCGCCACACCGGCCCCCACCTATACCCCCTTTCCAACCGCAACGCCCATCCCGCCGCCCACCGAGACGGCCACCTTGCCGCCGCCGCCTGACCTGCCCACCCTGCCGCCGCTGGTCCCATTTCGCCAGGTATGGCAGTCGGCCCCCAGCCTGCCGGATGACACCGAGCGTGACCTCAACTTCACCGTGCTTTACGACCCGGACGTATGGGCCCTGGCCGAAGACTTTTTCGGTGCGCAAGTGCTGGCGCACCGCGCCATTCCCTACTGTATCATCGAGAAGGCGCGCCCCGGCGGGCTGACGCCCGGCTACATTGCCGAGCAAGGCTTTGCCCAGGTGGGCAGCATTTACTACCAGACCATCAACGTCAGCCTGAATGGCGTGCTCAAATATGTTAATTATTATGGCGGGCGCGGCAGGCAGGCCCTCACGGTTTTCACGGTTGCCTTTGAAGAACAGCCCGAAACCTGCATTGCCGATGCTGAAAAGGTGCTGGCTTCACTACAATTCATCACCGTCACGGCCACGCCCAAACCCTCACCCACCCCTGGAATGACCCCCACCCCGTAACCGATGGTACCGCTTCGCCCCCGCCTCGCCCTGATTCTCGCCGCCGGGATGTTGACCGCCGCTATGATGGCGGGATTTTGGCCGCGGGGGGTAGGGTCGGTATGGGCCGGGGTGCGCCCACAGGCTGTGACTCCCTTCCTTTACCCGCCTTTCCCCGGGGATTCGTACCAATCATCCATATTCGATCACAGCAGCCCCAACTACAGCCAGACCGACGGGCTGATTGTGATGTTCAATGGTTTCGAGGCTTATCGCAACTGCCCGAACCCGCCCCCGCCCGGCACACCGCCCCCCGGCGGCGTATGTGATCAGGGTAGCGGGTATTACTGGAGCTACAGCCTGGGCGATTGGGTGTATTACAACGGCCATGACGGGGTCGACTATGCGTTTAGCAACCGCCCATTATACGCGGCGGCCGAGGCCAACCAGGTGATGTACGCCGGCTGGCAAAACCCGCAAGACCACCGCGCCGGGTTGGGGATCTATGTGCGCCTGCGCCACCCCAACGGTTACCAGACCTATTACGGGCACATGAACTCGGTGGCGGTACAGACCTGCCCCACAGCCGGATGCGCCAACCTGCCGCGCGGCGAAGTGCTGGGAATAAGCGGCACCACTGGCAATTCGACCGGGCCGCACCTGCATTTTCGCGTCAACGACCCCTCGAACCGCGCAGTGGATCCCTATGGCTGGAGCGGCCCCGGCGTCAGCCCGCTGGCGCACCAGCAAAAGGAGTCGTTGTGGGTGCAGTTCCCCAGCGTCATCCCGTTTTGGAATAAACGCATCCTGCCTGGCGGCGAAAAACTGGCTTTCCCGGCCGCGCCTGCCGGCGGCGAGGTTGTGGATAATAGTGACGCAGCTGCCTTTACACAAGACCCGCCAGGCTGCTGGCGCAGCGTTTCGACCGCGCCCATTTACGCGCAAAACGGCAACCTGAACGCCACCACCCCCAACACCAGCGCGGTGACCTGCACAGGACGATGGCGCTTTCCGCCCTGGCTGAACGGCGGGGAATATGCCGTGTATGTGCGCATTCCCAACGTGAACGCCACCAGTGAAGGCGCGGTGTATGCCGTGGTACGCCCGTCACGTACAGACCGGGTGGTGGTCAACCAGGCGGCCTTCCCCGGCGGCACCATCAGCGATGGATGGGTCTATATTGGCCGCTATACATTTGCTGGCGGCGGCGGAGAGTTCATTGAGCTGACCAACCGCACCCAGGACAACCCCGGCGTGGTGGACAGCCTAGAACTTGGCGCAGATGCTGTGCAATTTGTGCGTGTGGGCGCGCCACCCGTGCCAGTGACCCCCAGCACTACGCCCACACCGTCCATCACCCCCACGCCCAGTGTAACGCGCACCCCCACGGTCACATTCACGCCATCACGCACGCCCACACCGTCCAATACACCCACGCCCTCACGAACGCCAACGGCCACGTCCACACGGACGCCCACGCGCACCACCACACCAACCGCCACACGCTGGCCCACATTGACGCGCACCCCCAGCCGCACGCCGACGTTCACGCGTACACCCACGCCCAGCCGCACGCCG
>DAOUAP010000025.1:0-128846 GCA_034433165.1 Anaerolineales bacterium
TCGTATGACGCGCACATGATCACGCCGGTGCACCAGGCGCTCGACCGCGCCCTCGAGGCGGCGCGCGGCAAAGATTCGATTGGGACCACCGGGCGCGGCATTGGCCCCGCCTACACCGATAAAGCCGCCCGGCGCGGTCTGCGCATTGCTGACCTGCAATCGCCAGACCTGCTGGAGCGCCTGAGCGCCCTGATTGACGATGCCAACCAGCAGCTTAACATGCTCGGCGCGCCGCTCATCGCCCCCATGGACATCCTGTCCGACTTTGGGCGCTACGCCGAAATCCTCGCGCCCTACATTGCCGACACCGCCGACGAGTTGGACTCCGCGCTCAAGGCCGGGCAGCATGTGATGGCCGAGGCCGCCCAGGGCACCCTGCTCGATATCGATCACGGCACGTACCCCTTTGTCACCAGTTCATCCACCACCGCCCCGGGCGCGCTACCCGGGCTGGGGCTGGGGCTGACCGCCGCACGTGACGCGACCGTGACCGGCGTGGCCAAATCCTTCCAAACGCGCGTCGGATCAGGGCCCTTCCCAACCGAAGTCTTTGGGGATATTGCCACCCGCCTGCGCGGCACCGGCGAAAACCCCTGGGATGAGTTCGGCACCACCACCGGGCGCGCCCGGCGCGTGGGCTGGCTGGATGGCGTGCTGCTGCGCTACGCCGCGCGCATCAACGGGCTGACCGAGTTGGTCATCACCAAACTGGATGTGCTTTCCGGGCGCGATATGCTCAAGATCTGCACAGCCTATCGCGCCAACGGGCAGATTTACAACGACCTGCCCTTTGGGCCTGCCAACCTGGCCCCGTACGAACCGGTCTTCGAGGAATTTCCTGGCTGGCGCGAAGACGTGAGCGCCGTGCGCCACTGGGATGACCTGCCGCGCAACGCTTGCGCCTACCTGGAGCGCATCGCCCACCTGACGGGCGTGCCCATCCGCGTAGTGAGCGTGGGACCCGAGCGCGAACAGATCGTACAGATGAAAGAT
This sequence comes from Anaerolineales bacterium, assembly GCA_034433165.1. Classification (GTDB taxonomy): domain Bacteria; phylum Chloroflexota; class Anaerolineae; order Anaerolineales; family Villigracilaceae; genus DAOUAP01. The sequence goes on from DAOUAP010000025.1 coordinate 994, forward strand.
TAGAGGAGGAGCCCATGCCACAAGCGAGCATCCATTTCCCAAAAGGATTTTTATGGGGGTGCGCCACCGCCTCGCACCAGGTGGAAGGCAACAACACCAACAACAACTGGTACGCCTGGGAACAGGCCGGCCGCACCCGCGATAAATCCGGACTGGCCTGCGACTGGTGGGGCGGGCGCTGGAAGGAAGACATGGATCGCGCCGCCGAAACGCACCAGAACACCCACCGCTTCTCCATCGAATGGAGCCGCGTGCAGCCTTCGCCCGACCGCTGGGATGAAGATGCCCTGGAGCACTACCGCGCCATGGCGCGCGGCATGACCGAACGCGGCCTCATGCCATTGGTCAGCCTGCATCACTTCACCGACCCGCTCTGGCTGTTCGAAGCCTGCGGCTGGGAAAAAGCGGAGGTGGTGCCGCTCTTCGAAACATATGTGCGCAAGGTGGTCGAGGCGCTCAAGGAATACGTCACCCACTGGGTCACCATCAACGAGCCCAACATCTACGCCCTTAGCGGCTACGTCACCGGCGATTTCCCGGCCTGCAACAAAGGGCTGGATGTGGCCATCAAGGTGATGTCCAACATGCTGCGCGGGCACGCGGCCGCCTACCGCGCCATCCACGAGATTCAGAAGGAAGCCCGCGTGGGCTACGCCCTGCACTACCGCCCGCAGGTGGCCGCCCGCTCCTGGTCGCCGCTCGACCGCCTCATGCGCGGCATCCAGTACCGGGGCATCAACATGGCCTTCCCCAGCGGCATCAGCAGCGGGGTCATGCAGTCGCCGCTCGGCAGCGTACGCATCCCGGAAGCCAAAGGCACGCAGGATTATTTTGGGTTGAATTATTACTCGGTGGATACGGTTCGGTTCGACATCACCAACCGCAAGGAACTGTTCGCCAGCCGCTACTACCCGGATGATTCAGACTTTAGCGCCACCCGGTTCATTGCCAACATCCCCTCCGGGCTGTTCGACTCGATCAAATGGGCGGTGGACACCTACCCAAACACGCCCATCCTCATCACCGAGAACGGCGTCGAAGACCCCGACGATAAAATGCGCCCGCGCTACATCGCCCAGCACATTCAGCAGATGTGGCGGGCCGTCAATTTCAACTGGCCGGTCAAGGGTTATTACCACTGGTCGCTGGTCGATAACTTTGAGTGGGAACGCGGCTGGAGCCAGCGCTTTGGACTGTGGGGGCTGGATGTGGAGACCCAGGCGCGCATCCGCCGCCCCAGCGTGGACCTGTACGCCGAGATCTGTAAAAAGAACGGGCTTTCGAGCGAAATGGTGCAGAAGTATTGCCCAGAGGCCCTGCCAAAGATATTTCCCGGGTAAGCGTTATTCCCCGGTTGGACCGTTTTCCCGTTCGCCTGTTACTTCGTGGGCCCTTTCCCAACGAGAAAACAGGTAAACGACTAAACGGGCAAACGGGAACCAAAACCATGATCTTTTCTTCCCCCACCGTCACCATCCGCCCGGCCCTGCCCGCCGATAAAGCCGACGTGCTCGCATTCTGCAAGGGCATTTGGGGCGGCCAAGATTACATCCCTTTCGTGTGGGATGACTGGATGTCCGACCCGGCCGTAGGCATGTTCGTGGCCGGGTATGCCGGGCATGCCGTGGGCATGGCCTGCCTCACGCGCCTGGCCCCCGGGCAGTGGTGGCTGGAAGGCCTGCGCGTGGACCCGGCCCACCAGGGCAACAAAATTGCCTCGCGACTGCACGAGTGGCTGGTGGAGGAATGGCTCGCCCATGGGGAAGGCAGCATTCGCCTTTGGACAAATGCCGAACGGGTCAAGGTGCATCACTTGTGCGAAAGGCTTGGCTTCCGCAAAACCCAGGAGCGCAGTACCTACACCGCCGGGCCGCTTGCAGATGGCCCGCCCGCCCTCTTCACCCCGCTCACATCTCCAGGCGAAATCCCCGCCGCGGCAGACCTCCTGCGCGGGTGCGGCGGGTTGCCCTTGGTCGGCGCTCTCATCGACCTGGGCTGGCGCATGGCCGAACCTGGCGAGGCCACCCTGCGGTCGCTGCTGAGCTGGCAGCATGGGCGCATTTTGTGGTGGCGCGCAAACCAGGGGCTGCTCTGCCTGTGGGAAGACCAGGACGAGGGCGGCCGCCACCCCATGATCGCCCTGCCAGCCTGTCACCCCGCCGACCTGCCCGCCTTGTTGCGCGATGCGCGCCGGTACACCGCCCGGGCAGGCGCGCACAAGATCGCCTGGAACACGGCCCTGTTGCCCGGACTGCTCACCATACTGGAAGAGACCGGATTCACCCGCGAATGGGACGAGAGCAACTTCCAGTTCGAGTGCGCGCACCCCACGCGGCCATGAACCTCCAACTCCCCGATTCCTTCATCCAGACCATCGTCAACACCTACCCCAATGGGCGCGCCTGGCTGGCAGACCTGCCGGACCTCATCGACCATGCAGCCCAACGCTGGGGGCTGACCGGGATCCGGCCGGTTGCCAACCTCTCGTACAATTTTGTTGCTTTTGCGCAGCGCCCCGGCGGGGATGAGGTGGTGCTCAAACTCGGCCCGCCCAACCGTGAACTGCTCAGTGAACTGACTGCCCTGCGCATCTTCGATGGCAACGGCGCCTGCCGCCTGCTGGATGCGGATGAGCCCAATTACACCTTCCTGCTCGAGCGGCTGCGCCCGGGGCGCATGCTCTCTGAACTGGCGGATGATGAAGCGGCCACGCGCATCGCCGCCCAGGTGATGCAAAACCTGTGGCGCGAGCCGCCGCCTGGGCGAGAACTCATCCACCTTTCAGAGTGGTTCGGCGGCCTCTCGCAGCTGCGACCCCGCTTTGGGGGCGGTGTGGGTCCCTTCCCGGCCCGGCTGGTGGACCGGGTGGAGGCGCTGCTCCCAGACCTTTTCGCGGCCGGGGGACCAGACATCCTCATGCACGGCGATTTCCACCACTTCAATGTGCTGTCTTCTGAGCGCGGCTGGCTCGTCATTGACCCCAAGGGGGTTATTGGCCCGCGCGGCTACGAGTGTGGACCACTGCTGGTCAACCCCTGGGGCGATTTTGCGCGCCACCCCAACGCCAGGCAGATCACCCTGCGGCGCATCGCCATTTTGAGCGAGCACCTGGGGTTGGAGTGTGAACTGATTCTGGACTGGGGCACCTGTCACAGCCTGCTCTCGGCCTGGTGGGACCTGACCGAGGCGAACACCGGCGGCGAATATGCCATGGCGTGCGGCCAGCTGTTCATGGACATGAGGTGGTAAACCGGTCAGTACTGTACTTCCACAATGTCTTTATCGACCAGCAGCACGTCCATCAGCCGGTGATGCCGCGCCAGCGAGCCACGCAGTTCCCATTCCACCTGTAAGATATCTTGTGATGGTTTGAGGCGGCGACGGTTGAGGATGACCAGCCCGCACGCGCGGATTATTTGCTCGATCTGCTCCACTTTTCCATCGACCGGTCGGTAGGCAATATCGTAAACGCGGATCTCACGCCCGATCATATCGATGAATCGATCCAGGCGCGCAAACAGCCACAGCACCGCAAGGATGATCACGGTGGCAGCCGCGGCCAGGGCCAGTTCGCCCATCCCTACTGCCATGCCAATTGCGGCGGCGGCCCAAATGGATGCGGCCGTGGTCAGCCCGCGAATGCGCCCCTCGGAGAACAAAATGGCGCCCGCGCCCAGAAAACCCACCCCGGTGACGATATTGGACGCAATACGCGCCGAATCACCGCCCAGCCGCGCGGAGAGCATGGTGAAGAGGGTTGCGCCCAGGGTAATGAGGGTGATTGTCCGCAGCCCGGCCGATTTGGCGTTCATCTCGCGCTCGAAGCCAATGATGCCGCCCAGTAGAACGGCTACAAGGAGTTTGATGACTTCCTGTTCGGTGATGTTCATGCTTACATCATAGCATTAAAACACAGGCGGGCATCACTGCCCGTGTGTGTATCAGGAATGTCTTAAAGTTAAGTTTGCAGGGGATGCATCGCACAACGACTTTTGTAAAGCCTTGCCGTGAATATGTTGCGCTGGTGTTATTAAATTACGCCCAGTTTTTTGCCCACTTTCGCGAAGGCATCCAGCCCTTTGCCCAGGTCGTCGCGGTCGTGCGCGGCCGAAATCATCACACGGATGCGCGCCTTGCCCTGCGGCACGGTGGGGTAGCCGATGGACATGGCAAACACACCTTCCTCGAACAATTCGCGGCTGAACTGTTGGGCCAGCGGGGCTTCGCCAAGCATGATGGGTGTGATGGGGGTGGTACTGACGCCGGTGTTGAAGCCCAGGCGCGCCATCTCCGATTTGAAGTAATTGGCATTGTCCCACAGGCGGTCCACCAGTTCGGTGGATTCTTCCAGCAGGTCCACTGCGGCCAGGCAGGCGGCCGCATCGGGCGCCGTCACCGCCGAGGAAAACAGGAACGGGCGCCCGCGCTGGCGCAGCCACTCGATGATCTTCGCGTCGCCGGCCACCACGCCGCCTACCACGCCAAATGCCTTTGACATCGTTCCCACTTCCACGTCCACTTTGCCGTGCAGCCCAAAGTGGTCGACGATGCCGCGCCCGCCCTTGCCCAGCACACCCTCGCCGTGGGCATCGTCCACCATCAGCAGGATGTCGTACTTTTTGGCCACTTCGTAGATATCGGGCAGCGGGGCGATGTCGCCATCCATGCTGAAGACGCCATCGGTCACCACCAGCGCGCGCCGGTACTGGCTCAGGTTGGCCTTGATCTGCTCCTCCAGCGAAGTCGGGTCGTTGTGTTCATAGGCGATGATCTTGGCCCCCGAAAGGCGGCAGCCATCGATGATGCTGGCGTGGTTGAGTCGGTCGGAGAAGATGACATCCTCTTTGCCCACCAAGGCCGGAATGGTGGCCAGGTTGGCCGTGAACCCGCTCTGGAAGGTGATGGCCGCTTCGACACCCTTGAATTTCGCCAGGCGCTGTTCCAACGCCACGTGCAGGTCCATCGTCCCGGCAATCGAACGCACCGCGGCCGGTCCGATGCCATATTTTGCGATGGCCGCGTTCGCGGCGGCAACCAGTTTGGGGTGGTTGGCCAGACCCAGGTAGTTGTTCGAGCAGAAATTGAGCACCTTTTGGCCATCCACCACCAACCAGGCCCCCTGCGGCGAAGAAATGGTGCGAATGCGGTTGTACAGCCCGGCCTGCTTCAGGCCTTCCAGTTCTTCCGATATCCAGTCAATCTTGGACATGCTTTGCTCCCGAAAATGAGGATTGTGAGTTGCCTTACAATTTATTATAGCCAGAGAAGCCTGAAACGGCTGTCATGATTTTGGGGTGATAAACGACAGAAGCAACAAAAACCCCTGGCTTCAACCAGGGGCTGTGTCTTTACGAGAAAAACACTTTTTTGGGCTGCCATTCGCGGGCGGCTTCGTCCAGTTCCATGAGCGCCACCAGTTCACCGGCCATGCTCACACCGCGCACCATCCCAGGCTTGGACTCTTCTGCAGCCGGGATGCGATGCCCGTGCCGGATGGCATCCACCTGGTCGGGGGTCAGTTCTATCTCGGGCCACTCAGCCAGCCCCTCGGCGGCGGGAATCAGGTACTGGTACCAGTTGCCAGCACGGAAAGCTTCCTGCAGCTTGCGCAGCGGCACCGCATCGCGCAGGCTGAAACGTCCGTTCTTGGTGCGGCGCAACCCCACCAGGTACGCCCCGCAGCCCAGTTTTTCGCCCAGGTCGTTGGCCAGAGAGCGTACGTATGTGCCCGATGAGCAGTGCACATCCACCACCGCTTCCGGCGGGGCCCATTCCAGCACTTCCAGGTGATACACATCGATAATGCGCGGCTCCAGCTCCACTTCCTCGCCTTTGCGGGCCATTTCGTAGGCTTTTCGTCCCTGCACTTTGACTGCCGAATAGGGCGGCGGGGTCTGCTCGATGCGCCCGACAAAGGTTTTGAGCGCTGTTTCGAATTGCGCTTCGGTCACGTTCACCGGGGCCGACTGCTGGCGCGTGAACCGTCCCTCACCGTCGAAGGTATCGGTGGTGGCTCCAAGCCGGATGATGGCCTGGTAACGCTTGTCCGAAGCGGAGATGTATTCGCTCAGGCGCACAGCCGGGCCAATGAGGATGACCAGCACGCCCGAGGCGCGCGGGTCGAGCGTGCCGGTATGCCCGGCGCGTTTGATGCCCGTACCGTTGCGGATGGCCTGGACCACATCGTGCGAAGTCATGTTGATGGGTTTATCGACGACCAGAATACCAGAAATGGCATTTTTTAATTCTTGAGAGTTCATTTTTTAATTTGCCTCCTCGCACGGGTGGTTTTATCTCAACGCGCGCGACAAGTTCGATAGTGGTTTCCGCGATGCGACCATACATCTAGTAGTATAGCGTATTTTGCGGATTGGAGAATTGGCAATGAAGTTTAACTACCGTTTGCAAGCGTGGTGCGCGTTGCTGCAAGCACGCGCTGCATAACCTCCTGCAATGAGCCTGCCACTTCAGCCCCGGCCGCGGCGGCATGCCCGCCGCCGCCAAAGCCCTGTGCGATGCGGGCCACATCGACACCCGGAACGAGCGCGCGCCACGAGATCTTTACCTTACCCGAAGGCTGCTCCACAAAGATCAGCCCCACCCGTTCACTGTCAATGGCGGAAATGACATTGATCAAATCTGCATCATCGTTGCCGCCGTAACCGGCCGTTTTACGGTCGGCCAGGGAAAGCATACCCCACACCATGCCATCACCGCGCTGCAGGCTGCCCAGCCCGGCGCCCCAGTAGCGCGCCGCGCTGAACGAGCGCCGCACCAGCCCGCGCATATACAGGTCTGACAGGTCTACGCCGAACTCCATCAGGTCGGCGGCCTGGCGCAAGGCTTTTGGGGTCATGTTCGAGGTTCTGAAACCGAGCGTGTCGGTAATCATGCCTGTCAGCAGGCAGGCGGCGATGGCGGATGTTATCCTCAGTCCCCAGCCGGGCAGGTATTCGGCCAACATGGCGCAGGTGGCAACCTGTTCTGATTCCACCAGGTTGATCTTACCAAACCCATCGTTGGTGATGTGATGGTCGATGTTGAGGTGCGGACTTCCCAAGCCATCGAAACCATCGCCGATGCGTTTCTTTTCGGCGCAATCGACGGTGATGAAGGTGTCGTACGCGCCTTCGGGTTTGCGTCGCACCTGGTCGCTGCCGGGCAGGTGTTTGAAGCTGGAGAGCATGCCATCGGGCAGCACCATGTGAACTTCCTTGCCTGCATCCTGCAGCGCCAGCCCCAACCCCAGCAGTGAGCCAATGGCGTCGCCATCGGGCCGCACGTGGGTAAGGATGAGCACGCGTTTGGCTTCCGCCAGGCGATGCCGGATGGCATCGTGAAGCAGTTCCGTCATTGGGCGGCATCCCCTTTGGGGCGGCTGCTGTCTTCCTGTTTGATCTGGAGCAGCAGGCGTTCGATATGGTCGGCGTTTTCGGGCGTGGGATCCCAGTGAAAGCGCAGGCGCGGAAAGACGCGCAGTTCCACCCGTTCCGAAAGCGCCCGGCGCATAAAACCGCTGGCATGCTTCATACCCTGCAAGATCTCTGCGCTGCGCGCCGCACCCTCCACCGCCGAAACGTACACATCGGCGAAGGCCAGTTCGCGGTCCACGCGCACATCGGTCACAAAAACCTGGTGCAGGCGCGGGTCGCTGATTTCTTTAAGCAGCATTTCCGACATTTCCTCACGGATGCGGTCGGCGATGCGTTGTAAGCGTACTCCACTTGGCATAGGGTTTTCCAATCGAAAAGGGGCGCCGCTGGTATCAGTTGCACCCCCTGGTCAGTTTATGCAGTTTTCTCGAGGATGTAGCACTCGATCTTATCACCTACAACCACGTCGTTGAAGTTCTTGAAGTGGATGCCGCACTCGTACCCGGTACGCACTTCACGCACGTCATCTTTTTCGTGTTTGAGCGAGGCAATCTCGCCCTGGAATACCAGGTCGGCCCCGCGATACAGGCGCACCTTGGCGTTGCGGCGGATCTCGCCTTCCACCACGCGGCACCCGGCAATGCGCCCCACCTTGGAGATGGGGAAAACGGCCAGCACGTTGGCCTTGCCAACCGGTTTTTCTATAAACTCCGGCTGGAGCATACCTTTGAGGGCTTTTTCGAGGTCTTCGGTCAGGCGGTAGATGATATCGTACAGACGGATCGAAACGCCTTCAGCTTCGGCCAGGCGGCGGGCCGAAACATCGGCCTGCACGTTGAACCCGACCAGGATGGCCTGCGAAGCGGCGGCCAACATCACGTCATTGTCGCCGATATTGCCTGTTTCGGCGTACAACACCTTAAGCGCGATCTCGCCCGCGTCCTTTTTGGCCAGTTCATTGATCTCTTTTACGATCGGTTCCAGCGAGCCTTGCACGTCCGCCTTGAGGATGAGGCGCAGTTCCTTCAATTCGCCAGCCTTGAAGCGGCTGAACAGGTCTTCCAGGGTCATCTTCTGCGCAACCACTTGCTGTTTGGCAGTCTCCTGGCGTTCGCCCACAATGATTCGCGCCTCGCGCTCGCTGGGCACCACTTCGAAGATCTGCCCGGCGGCTGGCACCTCGTTAAGCCCCATGACCGAAACCGGCGTGGCCGGCCCCGCCTTGTGGACGGGTTTGCCGCGATAATCCAGCATCGATTTAAGCTTGCCGTGGGCCGTGCCCGAGACGACCACATCGCCGTTCTTGAGGGTGCCATTCTGCACCAGCAGGGTGGCGATCACGCCCTTGGACTTGTCCAACTCGGCTTCGATGATCGTGCCGATTACCTTACCATTGGGGTTGGCCTTGATGTTCATGGTTTCGGCGGTCAGGTTCACAGCTTCCAGCAGATCATCGATGCCGGTTTTTTGCTTGGCCGAGACGGGCACAATCATGGTGTTGCCGCCCCATTCATCGGGGATGAGTTCCAGATCGGCCAACTGCTGCTTGACAAAGTCTGGATTGGCGTTGGGTTTATCCACTTTATTGAGGGCCACCACGATGGGCACCCGCGCCGCCTTGGCATGCGCGATGGCCTCGCGGGTTTGGGGCATCACGCCATCGTCGGCGGCAACCACCAAAATGACAATATCCGCGCCCTGGGCGCCGCGCGCGCGCATGGCCGTGAATGCCGCGTGGCCGGGCGTATCGAGGAAACTGATGATGCGTCCCTGATGCTCCACCTGGTACGCGCCGATGTGCTGGGTGATACCACCAGCTTCGCCGGCCGCTACATTGGCATGGCGAATGGCGTCGAGCAGCGAGGTCTTGCCGTGATCCACATGCCCCAGAATGGTGACTACCGGCGGGCGCGCTTTGAGGTCAGCATCTTGTTCTTCACCGATCATACGCCGCCAGAGAGGCACTTCGCCCGCCTCTTCCTTGACATCCTCAATAACCGCCTCGGGGATAACATCATACCCAAACTCAGCGCCCACAATGGCCGCCGTGTCAAAGTCTATCGTCTGGTTGATGGAGGCCATCACACCATTGGCCATCAGTTTTTTGATGATGTCGATGGGGCTTTTTTCGATCTTTTGCGCCAGGTCGCGCACCGAAATGCTCACAGGGAGTTCAATTTTTCGCCCGTTATCGCTCATGGAACACCTCCTCGGTGATGATAATGTCAATAAACAGCTTCTGGAAAAAGGCGCGGCCAGACTGGTCGCATGGTACCAATGAGCGCACACGGGCATGTCATCTTGTGTTACATAGGGCTACTCATTGGGCGCATCCGATGACAGCGTTTTCGCAAACGCCTCCAGGCGGGCGCGGTCTTCAGCAGTTAGCTCAGTTTTGAGGGCATGCGCCAGGGCGCCTTTCAGGCCGCGATCCCAACACGCGCGCAGGTTATGCAGGTACGCGCCGCGTCCATTCATCTTACCTGAGGGATCCACCACCACACCGTCTGCGGCCCGCACGACCCGAACCAGGGCGCGCTTGGCCATCACAGTGCGGCACCCTACGCAGGTGCGCTGTGGGATGTACTTGGCGGGTTTGGCGGGTTTGGTTGGCATGCCTCATCAACCCCTGCGCGGGCAGCCACATTGGGCCGCCCAGGCAGGCAGGTAACGTTCTACCATTCTTCTTCCCAGTCGCCGCGCTTGTGTTTCTTACGGCTAACGACTTCGCCACGGTCCTCGTCGAATTCGAGCTTGACCGATTTCTTCTTCTTGCCCTTTTTGTCTTTTTTATCAGACGACCGGTCGTCGTCTTCTTCACCAGTTGGGCTGACAATCTCAGGGCGCAGGCTGAAGAGCTGGTCGAAACTGGCTTCGTGGACTTCTTCACCTTCAGCCACAGGAACAGCCTCAACCGGGAGTTCAACCGCCGCAGGAGCCTCCTGCGCAGTTTCCGCGGCAGGCTGCTCTGGGGCCGCAGCGGGCGCTTCGACCACCTCAGGCTCAGGCTGGGGCGCCAGAATCGCCTCCACCGCCTTCTCGATGGACTGCATTGCCTTGGGTCCGATGCCGGGCAGGCCAAGCACCCGGTCGCGTTCACTGCGCATGGCTACGATCAAATCGCCGGCAGTGCGGTGGTCTGCTTCGGTCAGGATGGCATACACATGGTCTGGCAGTCCAAGCACATCCAGGGATTGATCGAACAACTCAGCCGGGATGCCTTCACGCGCTGCGGCCAGGCGTTCTTCTTCAGCCTTGCGCTGGGCCAACTGGCGCTCTGCCGTACGACGCTCCACCCGGTCGACGAACTGGGCAAGCTGGGTGTACTCTTCGGGCGTCACCAGGCGGTTTTCAGACTTTTTGGCCAATATGCTCTCGATGGCTGACATGTTGGACGCCTCAGTTTCGGCGGTCAGCGCCAGGCGGGTATCGGTTTGCAAACGGGCCAAAACATCCGAGGCGGCTTCGACAATCGACTTGATGTCGATGCGCCAGCCGGTCAGTTTTGCGGCCAGGCGGGCATTCTGCCCATCGCGCCCAATCGCCAGTGAAAGTTGGTCTTCCTGCACCACCACAGTAGCGGTCTTTTCGGCTTCATTCAGGTATACACCCGAAACACGCGCCGGGCTGATAGCCTTGGAGATGTAAATGACCGGATCCGGGTTCCACTCGATGATGTCTATCTTCTCATCGTGCAGTTCTTTTACAATAGCCTGGATACGCACGCCCTTGATGCCCACACACGCACCCACCGGGTCCACACCGCTCTGGCTGGTGAACACGGCCACCTTGGCGCGCTGACCGGGTTCGCGCGCAATGGCGCGCACCTCAACGATGCCATGATAAATTTCCGGCACTTCGTTTTCCAACAATCGGCGCAAGAAATTGCGATGCGAACGTGAGAGAACGATTTGTGGGCCGCGTGTGCCGTCTTTGACCTCAAGAACGATGGCGCGCACACGGTCGTGCAGGTGGAAGCGCTCACCGGGAATCTTTTGATTGACGGGCAGCGCGCCTTCGGCTTTCATATCCAGCCCGATGGTGACCGACTGGTTATTAATGGCCTGCACAATGCCGCTGACAATCTCGCCCAACTGGCGCTCGAAGAACTGCATCTGGGCGGAACGCTCGGCTTCACGGATGCGTTGTTGGATGACCTGGCGGGCCGTTTGCGCGGCCACACGCCCAAAGTCGCGCGGGGTCGATTCGACCACCACCATGTCGTACAGGTTGCACTCGGGGTTGACCTTGCGGGCCACCTCCAGCAGCACTTCGGTGCGCCCGTCCTGCACATCTTCGACCACTTCTTTTTCGGCGTAAATCAACACCTGCCCGGTGTCAGGATCCACTTTAGCTTCAACGTGCTGTGCGCTGGAAGCGTTTACAGCCCGCCGGTAAGCCGACACCATGGCCGACTCGAGCGCCTGAAGGATGATTTCCTTCGGGAGTTGTTTTTCTTCCAGAACTTCGTTGAAAGCCAGGGCGAACTCGTTTTTCATGCGTTCCTTGCTCCGTGTAAACTCTTGATTACAAGCAGAAAAGTGGGGGGCGCCCACTTTTCGGTGCGTTCAATATTGGTGCTACATCAAAATTTTAGCACAGGCGGGGTAAAGTTGCAAGCCAGGAACTGGCGTTTCGATAAACGAGATGTTGAATGTTTCGGCAAAGGCCGCCGCCACCGCCGCTGCCACCGTTTTCATGGCGGGCGGCGGGTCGAAAAAATCGGACAGGCTGCACACGGGGTAATCCGGGATGCCGCACGGCACAATACCCTCGAAGTAGGACATATCCGGGTCCACATTAAGCGCAAACCCGTGGCGGGTGATGCCGCGCGCATCCACCTTGACGCCAACAGCCGCAATCTTGGCCGGTTTCTGGCGGTCTTGCAGGCGGCAGCGCGGGCAGCGCGAGTAGGCATCTGCCTGCACCCATACGCCGGCATGGCCAGGGAACTGCCCACCCACCAACCCCAGCCGGGCCAGCGCGCCAATGAGCGCCCGCTCCAGGCTGCGCACGTAACCCACATGGTCACCCGAAATTTTCATGATCGGGTAGCCCACCAACTGCCCGGGGCCGTGGTAGGTCACATCGCCGCCGCGGTCCACCCAATGCACAGTCACGCCGCGCCGGGCCAGCTCAGCTTCACCCCAGAGCAAGTTTTGCGCCTGGCCCCGCCGCCCAAAAGTGTAGGTGTGCGGGTGCTCCAGAAGCAGCAGGGTGGGTGGGCGCGTTCCACTGTCCACTTCGGCGGCCAGGGCGTTTTGTATCTCCCAGGCGCGGGCATAGTCCACCTGCCCCAGGTAATGCAGGTGCATCTCGCTCACGGCTGGCACTCCAACCCGGCGCGCACAGAAGCTACCACGCCCGCATCGCCGCCACCCGCCCCAATGCGCTGCCAGGCGGCACACAGCATGGGCTGCATGGCCGGGGTGATGGCGCGCGCCTCGCGGGTGAGCGCCAGGGCTTCATCCCAGCGGCCCACGCGCGCATAACCTTCGATGAACACCACCCGCTCCGAGGCTTCGTTGGGGCGGTCGTCCAGCGCAAAGGCGATGTCGCCCAGGCGTGCCACTTCGGCCCAGTCGCCGCGCTGGCGGGCCAGGTCGGCTTTTTGGTAGTGGTAGCACCAGCCGTGGGGCGGCTCGGGGCCAAAGATGCTCTCGGGCCGGGGCACGGCGGGCGTAGAGGGGTCGGTGACAACCTGCGAGAGGTTGGAAAGCGGCTGCGCATCGCGCAACTCGCCGGGCATCATGGGAATGCCCAGATCGGCCACCGGGTCGTAGATGCGCAGGCAGGCCGGGGGGTTGAAGTCGATGACCAGCATGTTGCTGGTGCTGCCGTCAAAACCGGCGGCCAGGTAATCCTGCGCGATGGGTTGGCCGGGTTGCAGCAGCGGGCGGCCCATGTCCAGGCGCACCGTCAGGTAGTAGTACATCACGTCCATGCGCTGGCTGGTGTTTTCCGGCGCGTAGATCCAGTTGAACGGCGCGGTGAGCGAGTTATCGGTGTAGGTTTTGAAGGGGGATTCATAGGAGACAAGCAGCGTGCCGGGTTTAAGCTCCGGCGCGCGCCAGGTCATTTGCCAGAAGAAAGATTGCTGACGCTCCCACTCGCGGCGGTAGAAATTGCCATACTGGAACTGCTGCCCAATCCCAAAGCCCACCAGCAGCCCGATCAGCGCCACCCGCAACCAGGCTGGCCGCGCGAAGCGCTCCAGCAACCCGACAATGAAAAAAGCCGAGCCGAGCGCGAAGGGCAGCAGGAAACGGTCGTTGGGAAACTCCGGGCGGATGACAAGCCGGGCCACCCAGAACACGCCGCCCGAAACGAGCATGGCGAACAGCCCCAGCCACACCCAGCCGTTGGCGCGCGCGCGGCCGAGGTCCGGTTCGGGTTGGACGCGGCCTGTCGCGAGACGCGACAGGTAGAGGGTGGCCAGCGCGCTGCCGCCCAGGATGAGGATGGCGTATGCGAGCGTGGATGCGCGCCCAAAGGCGTCCACATCCGGCAGGCGGAAGGACATCAGCCAGACCCCCAGCGCGGCGGTGAAGACATCCTGCGCGACGGTGAGGGGCAGGCTGAGCAGGGTTTGGGCAGGCGCGCCGCCAGCCTGGGTGACCAGCTCTGGTTTGTAGAGGATGAAGCCGAAGATGAAGATGCGCCAGAACAGGTACACGCCCAGCAGGGCGGCATAGGGCCACCAGGCGCGCAGTGCGGCCCGCAGGCGGCCCGGGCCTTCGAGCACGGCAAATATGAAAGCGAGGCGCAGCAACTCGAGCCCGACGAAATATTCCATGGTGAACAGGTTGGCCGCCGAAAGCGCAAGCGCCGCGAGGTGGAACAGCCAGGCGCGGCGGGGGGCGGACAGGGCGGCCAGAGTGAGGGACATGGAGACAAACAGCAGGGTTTGAACGAAGAAGAAACTGCTGTACGTGACGGCCAGCGGCTGCTGGCTGAAACCGGGGTAAATGAGGAATAGCAGAACCACGGCCGCGGCCGGGCGGGCATGCTGCGGCCACACGCGCCGCAGCAGCGCCCACAGCGAGAGGCCGCTCAGCCCGCGCAGCGCCAGGCTGAAGGCCTGCCAGGGCAGCGGATCGTAGCCCAGCACGGGGTACAGCCAGATATAGAAGAAGGCGCGCACCGGGCGGTTGGTGGAAAAGTAGCGCACGAAACCCTCTGCGCCAAGGTTACGAGCGATCCAGGTGAAGGGCCAGTCGTCCCAATAAAAGCCCTGGCGCGCGGCCAGGGTGCCGTACGCCAGGGCGATGAGGGCCGCCGCTGCAACCGGGAAGGTCCACAGGGGAAAGCGCAGGTTTTTGAGCATCAATCCTTGCCGAAGACGCGGCGGTACAGGTCAGATTCGAGCACGTTATCGGGGTCGCAGCGGCGCTTGAGGGCCTTGAAACGCGCCACGGTCTCTTCGCCCAGGAAGGCGCGCGCGGTTGCGGGGGTTGTCTCGCTGTTCTTGGCAAAGTAGAAGCGCCCGCCCGCGCCGAGCACGATCTTGTCGAAGTCTTGCAGCATGGCGTGCAGGCGTGAGCGGTTGCCGGCTGTCACTTTGAAATCCATGGCCAGCGAGAAGCCGTCCACGGCGTGGCTGAGCAGGAAGGTGTCGGGGCGGTGGCGCTTGGTGACGCCCAGGTAAGAGGGCAGCCCGCGCTTGTGCGAGAGGGTGAGCAGTTCGGTCCAGGCGCCCAGGGCGGTCTCTTTGGGGATGAAGGATTGGTACTGGATGAGCCCGCCGCGGCCGTAGGACAGCTCCCAGTTGGGGACGTAGTCGAGCAGGAAGTGGAAGGCGGCATGCGGCTGGCGGTGCACCCCGCGACGCAGGCTGGCGATGTACTTGGCGGTATTGACGCCCCAGGTGCCCGGGTTGTTCATGAAGGGCGTCATGAAGATGTAGAGGATGCTCTTGGGAACGATGCCAAAAAAGCGAGACGGCAGGGTCTGGTAAGCCACATTCATGTTTTTTTGCCAGTCGGGGTCTTCGCCTTCGTGCAGGTAGTTGGCGGCGTGGATCTGCCCGCGCCCCAACCCCTTGCCGCCGGCCGTGGCGTCGATCCAGCCGACGATGTAGTCGAACTTCGGCGCGCCATCGTGCAGCGCGTCCAATTGTTCGCGCAGGGTTTTCACCGGCCAGGCATGCACTTCGAGCAAGCCTGAGTGCATGCGCTTCATTTTCAGCGTAATGGAAGTGAAGACCCCCAGCATGCCCATGCCGCCGATCATGGCGCGGAACAGGTCGCCGTTCTTCTCTGGCGAGCAGGTAATGCGCGCGCCGGTGGGCAGCAGGGCGGTAAATTCCAGCACGTGCTCACCGATGGTGCCCATTTTGAAATTATTCTTGCCATGAATGTTCATGCCCAGGCAGCCGCCCAGGGTGGTGAACATGGTGCCCGAAACGACCGGCGGCCACCAGCCATCGGGCAGCACGTGCTGCCACAACTGCTGGAGCATGACGCCAGGTTCGGCGGTGATAACCCCCAGGCCGGGGTTCCACGCCAGGATGCGGTTCATGCGCGAAAGGTCGAGCACGATACCGCCGCCATTGAGGGCCGCATCGTTATAACTGCGTCCGGCGCCGCGCAGGGCAATGGTCTGCCCGCGCTGGCGCGCCAGGCGGAAGGCATCCATCAGTTGTTCGGCTTCGGCGGGTTGTGAGGTGTATGAAGGGGCACTCAGTGAGTGCCCGAAGTTTTCCAGTGTCTTCCACTGGGCAGAAGGGAGTACGATGGGTGTGGTCATTTTTATCGGGCTGCGGCCGGGAGGGTAGATGAAGTTGCCGCGCCCGGTCTCCTGCGTTAGAACGACATCCGGCGAAAGATGAGGGATGGGATGTGCCGGATGATGAGCATGATCAGCCCCCAAGGGGCCGAGAGGTACACCGTCTGGCGGCGCTGGCGGATGGCCGCGGCGACCCCATCGGCCACCTGGTCCGCACTGCTGACCAGAAATCGGCTTTTGGGGTTGGCGGTACGCAGCATGTCGGTGTCGATGAAGCCAGGTTTAACCGTCAGCACATGCACGCCATGACGGGTGAGCCGGTTGCGCAGCGCCTCGAGATAAGTGTGCAGCCCGGCCTTCGAGGTGTTGTAGGCCGGGGCGCCGATGCGGCCCCGGTCTCCCGCCACCGAGCCAATGCCCACGATCTGTCCGCGCCCCAGGCTGCGGAACAGGGCCGCGGCCGGGTTGAGCCAGGCCATGGCGCCCAGCAGGTTGGTCTGGAGCATGACGCGGTCTTTGGTAAAGTCGAACTCATCCAACCCCACCGGGGTGAGCGCACCGGCGTTATAAACGATCAGGTCCAGCCCACCCAAATCGGCAACGATCTGCGCAAACAATGCCGGAATGCGCTCGAAATCGGTCACATCGTGCGGATAGGGCACGGCGCGCGCTTCGCCGGCCGCGGCGTTGATCTCGGCGCACAGCGCGTTGAGGCTGGCCGCGTCACGCGAGAGCAAAGCCAGCAGGTAGCCTTCGCGAGCAAGTTTTTTGGCCAGGGCTGCGCCCAGCCCGCGCGAAGCGCCAACCAGGATGCCCCGTTTGTGGGGGCGTAAAGGTGTAGAAGCAACAAATGGTTTGGAAAGCATCATGACCGACCTGTGCGGGATGATTTTTTGCCCGGAATGTATCCTTTTTCTCAAGCAGTAATCATTTTAACACACTCAAACCGCTGCCTTTTGGTGTAATATCAGCTGATTATTGTAATTTTAAGGTTTCATAATAAAATGATTCTGGATACACAAAAAAATCATCAACCATATGCGGGGAATCCATGATTAACTTGCCGGGGGCCGAACTGTTGCGAACCATTCGCGCCAGGCTGGGCAGCAATACTGTTTCAGACGAGGAGCGCGAAAGTTTGTTATCCCTGCTTGCCATTATCGATCAGCAGGCTGCCGAGTTGGATGCGCTCAAACGCATCAGCCTCAACCTGACTTCCACGCTGGATATCAAAGGCGTACTGGTACAGGTGGCCGAAGAAGCGCTCAACCTGGTCAAAAATGCCAGTGATACATATATCTATCTCTACGAAAACGGACGATTGGTCTTTGGCACCGCCATGGACCGCAGCGGCATCCAGCATGAGAAGTATGGGCATCCGCGCGAGAACGGTATAACCAACACGGTGGCCCGCACCAAAAAGATGATCACCGTTGAAGATATGCGCACCCACCCCCTGTACCAGGGCCTTGGCATGTCCTGGAGCGGGTCCATTCTTGGCATTCCGATGCTTTACGGAGACCTAGTGGTGGGTGTAATGAACCTGTCGCGCACGGTCAGCGGGTCATTTTCTGAGGCTGAAGTGCGCCTGCTGCGCCTGCTAGCCGAGCTGGCCGCCATCGCCATCATTAATGCCCGCCTGCATTCGGCGGTCAGTACCCAGGCTCACACCGACACCCTGACCGGCCTGCCCAACCGCCGCGCGCTCGACGAGCGGCTGGAAGGCGAGATCCAACGCGCGCGCCGCTACCACCATCACTTCGCCGTGATCATGATGGACCTGGACGGGTTCAAATCCATCAACGACACCTACGGGCACGACACCGGCGACGAGGTGCTCAAAAAAGCCTTTTCACTGCTGTACGCGCAAAAACGCAACACCGATTTCCTGGCGCGCTACGGCGGTGACGAACTGACCATGATCCTGCCGGAAACCAGCCTCAACTCGGCGGTCATTGCCGCCAGCAAATTGCAGGAAAAACTGCGCGCCATCGACATCAGCCTGCCCGATGGGTCCACCCGCCGCATGGACATCTCCGGCGGCATTGCGGTCTACCCTTTCCACGGGCACGAAGCTTCCGAGTTGCTGCGCGCAGCCGATGCGGCCCTTTACCGCGCCAAGAAGAGCCAGCGCGGCACATTCGTCATCGCGCGCGGGCCTACCGGTGAACTGCCAGCTTTTACCACCTGATCAGTCTACGCCAAAACCAGTACGCCAGAGACCAAACCTTTTGGTCTCTGGCGTGTTTTAACAGCCAAATCAGTGCATGGAGGGAACGCATGCCCCGCAGAGCAAAACTCATCCTTAACCCCATGGCAGACATGGGCAATGCCTGGCGTGTGGCCAATGACCTGCGCCCCATCATCACCCAACACGGCAACGCCGACTGGAGCGGCACAGTTTACCCTGGTCACGCCATCGAACTGGCACGCCAGGCCGCGCTGGATGGCTACGACATGGTGGTGGCCGTGGGTGGTGATGGCACCGTGCACGAAGTGGTCAACGGGCTGATGCAGGCGCCTGCCGAACAGCGCCCCATCCTGGGTGTGGTGCCGGTAGGCTCGGGCAACGATTTCGCCCACGCGCTGGGCATCCCGCTCGAGCCAGACAAGGCGCTGATCTACGCCCTTAACAGCGAACCGAAGCGGGTGGACATCGGGCTGATGACCGATGAGAACGGCCGGCAGGAATACTTCGACAACACAGTGGGGATCGGCTTCGATGCAGTGGTCACCATCCGTTCGCACAAGCTGCCGGTGGTGCGCGGGTTCCTCATGTACCTGACGGCCGTCATCCAGACCATCATCCTCAATCATGAACCAGGTATGTTCGATGTTGAAACCGATACACAAACCTGGCAGCAATCCACCCTCATGCTGTCCATTTGCAACGGCCCGCGCGAAGGCGGCGGCTTCCTGGTGGCGCCAGACGCCAACATGCAGGACGGGCTTTTTCATTACACAATCGTCACCCATTGCAGCCGGGCCACCATGTTCCGGCTCATTCCCGAGGTGATGAACGGTACACACGGGCGGTTTAAGCAGGTGCGCATGGGCACCTGCCACAAGTTCAACTTAAAATCGGACAAACCGCTCTACATCCATGCCGATGGCGAGGTATTTTCTGGCTTCGGCAGCAACCTGCGCGGCGTTACGTTCGAGATCCTGCCCGGCGCACTGCAAGTGGCATAACCATTTACTGCTTTTTGCATTAACTCATAAAACCAACCCGGCAAAAACAAGCAAAAATAGGCAAACCTGGTTTGGATACCTGGCAGAACACCGCAGGAAATGCACAGGAGGATGGCGCACTGGCTACTGAGTAAGTTTGCCTATCACCACAGCCGGGTTGCCGGCGGCAATCACATCGGGCGGAACATCGCGGCTGACCACGCTGCCCGCACCAATGACACTGTTTCGCCCAACGCGCACTCCCTTGAGAATGAGACAGTTCATACCAATGAAAACATTATCTTCAATAACGACGGGCGCAGTTTTACCCCCTTGCGGGTCACGCAGGCGGTCTTGCGGATGCAGAGGGTGAAAATCGGTATCAACAATGGTCGTGTTGGCCCCCACCGCCACATTGTCGCCAATAACAATGCGTTCAGCCGCGCAAATGGAACCGCCGGTCATACCGAAGTCATCGCCAATTTCCAGCACTGCTCCGGCCTGCAGGGTAGACAGAATGACCGGGTGGTTGACCCCCAGCGGGTTGGATTGCGGCGTGGAGCGCAGGCTGAAGCCGCGCCCAAACGACATGCGACTGGCGCGATGCTTTTGGATGATGGGCGCACCGTAAAAGCGCCACCCCCGCCCCCAGCGAATACCATTGGACGCCATGATCCACCGCATCCGGGGTTCGATGAGGAATCGCCCCAACGCGTTAGTGATTTTCCAGGGTGTGCGCAGCGCTCCCAAAATGCTATGCATGGCGTTTCTCCGTGATTGCATCCCTATAAATTTTCTCCAATTGATCTGCAACGGCTTGGATCGAGAATGTGGTGGCCAATATCTGCGCACAATTGGATTTGTAATCCTCATATTTTTGGCGGTTAGAGAGCAGGTCATCCATGCCGTCGGCAAAAATCTGCGGGTCAAAGGGCGCCACATCGCCAATGCGGCCTTTGACAAGCGGGGCGATTTCGCAGGTGTCAGTAACCAGCATGGGGGTGGACATCAGGCAGGATTCCATAATGACTACCGGGAAGGTATCGGCCCGGCAGGGTAACACGAACAAGTCGGCGTCCTGGAAGGCGGCCAACACGTCGGGGCCGGTCAGCAGGCCGGGCAGGCGCACGCGGGCTTCCAGACGGTGCTGGACGACAAGGGCGCGCACCTCATCCAGCATGCCATCATCTGGCCCGGCAATGACCAGTTGAACATCGCGATTTTTCATGCGCGCAAAGGCCTCCACCAACATGTCGGGGCCTTTCTTTTTGTTGATGCGTCCCAGGAAGAGAATGACCGGCTGTGCAGCCGAAAGCCCCAGGCGCTCGCGGATGCTGCCCGGAGCGGGCAATTTATCTTTTTCGGCCGGGTCGATGCCATTCGGCAGAATACGAATGCGGGCATCGGGTATGCCATGCGCCAGGGCTTGCTGACGTTCGCTTTCCTGCAAGGCCAGCAAGGCGCTGATGCCCTCCAGTTCCATGCGCCCGAAAAAACGATCATACAGGCGCTTGAGCCCCTGCGAGTTGACAATGATGGGTAGCGCGCCATGCGGCTGGGTGATGATGGGGATGCCCGCGCGGCGAGCCGCCTGGGCAACCGGGAGAATCATTGGGCTGCGGTAACCGTTGATATGGACCACATCGAATTGACCAAGTTCGCGCTTCAGACAGGCAGGCAGCTCGGGCAGCCAGATGGGTCCCAGTGTGCCCGGCCACCAGGGCAGGTTCCAGGCGTTGATATACACGATGCGCATTCCATCCATCTCACGTTCAAAGGTGCGCGGCTGCAGTTTTTCACGCTTGTTGACCAGGTTAGTACAGTACACGGTCACGGTGTGGCCGCGGCGCACCAGTTCGCGCCCGTTCTGGTGCACCACTTTTACCGGCCCGCCCCAGCCCTGGGCGGGGTAAAACCCCAGTGTCACTTGAAGGATGTTCATAGTTTGAGCAATTCCTCGATGAAATTCGGCACCACCTGGCGGGTGCTGAAGCGGGTTTCGGCGATTGTAAGTGAGGCTGCACCCATTTGCGCGCGCGCGGCAGGGTCGCATGCCAGGAAGTTTTCCAGCGCGCGCGCGATGCTTTTGGCATCATACGGGTCGAACAGGAAACCGTTTTCGCCTTCCACCAGCGCTTCGGGGTGGCACCCTACCCGGTTGGAAAGCAACAACGGCAGCCCGGCAAAGGCCGCCTCGATGACCACCAGCGGGTAAGGGTCGCCCAACGAGGGCAACAGGAAGGCATCTGAAAGGGCCAGCAACTCCAGGATGTTCTCTTCGCCCTGATAGCCTACAAACCGGATTTGTTCGTGCAGCCCGGCGGCTTGCGCCTGGGCTTCCAGTTCTGCGCGCAGGTCACCAGTGCCGGCCACAAGCAAGAGCACATCTCGGATGCTGCGAAAACCCACCAGCGCGTGCACCAGCTCGCGCACGCCCTTTATGGGCTCAAGGCGCGCTGTGGTGAGCAGCACGGTTTTACCGGGTGCATCGCAACCCCACTTGCGCCGCAGGTCTGGCTGGCTGTGACGCAGGGCGGCCACCTGGTCACGGAAGCGCGTTTCGTCGATGATGTTGGGCAGCGCGAGAAAGGGCTTGGCGTGCGCAGAAGGCGCGAATTGGCGCACATAGTCGCGGGCCCAGGCGCCAGGTATCACAAACCCATCGTAAAAATCCAGTGTGCGGCGGCGCAGGTAATCAACCGGGCGGGCGCGTTGTTCCATGTAAGCCAGGTTTGATTCGTTCCAGAAGAGGGAAACTGTCTGCCCCTTTTTGACCAGCAGGGGCACCAGTTGCACCGTGGGGAAGAACCAACTTCCCGATACGAGCAGCCAGCGAGGCGGCTGCCTGTGCATGTAGCGAACAAAGCCTGGGTTTATGTAAAACTCCCGCCGCCGAATTTTGATCGTCCAGGATGGCATAAATGTGTAGCTATATATATTGCGGTCT
Source organism: Anaerolineales bacterium (assembly GCA_034433165.1). Lineage (GTDB taxonomy): Bacteria > Chloroflexota > Anaerolineae > Anaerolineales > Villigracilaceae > DAOUAP01. Next base: position 23,212 of record DAOUAP010000025.1, read on the forward strand.
TTGTCAAATGCCCACTGCCGGCCCGGTTCGGTGTACGCCATATAGAGTACATGCAAGTCCAACCCGGCCGCGCGCATGGCCTGTGATAGCGCGTTATACAAATGGGTGCGGTAGGGTGTTGGGATGTTGGTCAGGCTGACCAGGGTAAGGCGCTGGGTCATGGTCTGGGGAATGGGTCTGGTTGGGGAAGATCGGTCGATGAACGTGTGCCAAGGAATGCGGGCATGGGGATGATCTTGCGGGGAATTTTGGGTGCAATCAGGATGAGCGCCAACCCCGGAATGGCAATTGCGCCCAGGGTCATCACGCCCCAGTAATCGTGGCTACCCCACACCATCCAGAGCATGCTCGTCCACGCAATGCCGATGGCGCGCAAAATGAGCGGGCTGTCTTCTGCGGTCATGCTGTCAATACGCTTCAGCAAAAATCCCATGAGCGCCATCAGCAAGACCACACCGAGCAACCCGCCATTGGAATAAAAACTGCCCAACAGGCTGGGTTTTGAACCGTATAAATTGGCCAGCAGCAGGTTATTGAGCAGGGGTCCTTGCGTGGAATGCAGCCAGTTGATGAGGAAGTATTTTTGCGGAAAGAGGCGCGATGGGATGAACCCAAACACCACATAGTTGATGAGTGGCAGACCATACAAAAAGCCGGTAATGTTGTCGCGCAGGTAGCTTTCAAGGTAAAAGGAGGAAAGCATGGCCGAATCGACCGAACTGAAAATTTCCACAATGCGGCCAGGCACTTGTTGCACAAATCCCAGCAGTTCACTCGTCGACTCGAGAGTGGTGTGCCCGCGCAGCACAAGCACCGCTGCGCCAATAAAAATGAGCACACCAAAAAAGGGATGCGGCCAGCGCCGGTTGGAATGCATGGTGATTGCAATTGAACCAGCGATCATCATCGAAACGACCGTGAAACGATTCCACCAGGATGTGATCGAAAGTGCCACATAAAAAGCCAGCAAAACCAGTCCAAGCAGGTTGCGCGGTTTGGAACGTGATAGCAGCAGGAAAATGATGGGGAAAAAGAAGAACGAATCGGCGGTGTAAGCATACCCAGACGTACTGCCTACAAACCGTCCGCCCACCTGGGTCACTGCGCCGCCATCAATGATGCCGGTGCGGTAGCGCAACAAAGACAAAGTGGCTATCCCCAAAAAGCCCACAAATACGGCCAACATGAGCAGGGACATTTCCTGGTCACGTTTTTTGTCCAATCCCCAGTTGATTTTTTGGGGGGAGGTATAAAGATAGAAAAAGTAGAAAGTGCTGATGCCGACAATGATGACAAATCCAATCCATTCGGCGCGGGTCAGGCCGCCACTTAGAACCAGACTGCGCTCATAATATTGCATACTCGTCCCAATGCTGGCCAGGGGGTTAAGCACAAAATAGAGTGTAAAAGCCGCGAAAGACCAGAAACCGGTCGAGCCCCAGTGGAATAACCCACGCCGCCACATGGCCAGGGCAAAAATGAGCAGCAGCGCCATGATCAATAACGATTGCACCAGCAACAGGTCTTCGATTCGAGAAAACATGCGTGATTACTCCTGAGAGCTTTCCTGGCGTTTTTAGTCAATACGGCGCAAAACGGCTTCGAGACGTTCAGCGTATTGTTGCCAGGTAAAACTGCGCGCGCGTTCTTTGGCAGCCTGGGCCATTTGCTGGCGCAGCGGGCGATCTTCCACAATTTGCTGGATGCGCGCTGCCAGGGTGTGTGAGTCGCGTTCTGCCACAATGAAGCCCTCTACGCCATCGCGCACCACCGAACCTGCCGATGGCGTGGTGACAACCGGCACACCGCTGGCCAAGGCTTCGTAAATCACCTCAGCAGAGCCTTCGTACAGGCTGGGCAGCACAAACACATCAGCCTGACTATACTCCTTTTTTATCTCGCTTCGCATGACAAACCCGGCAAAATCCAGCCGTTGGCACAACGGGTGTCCGCGCACCACATCGGATGCGCCGCCCACTACGCGAAACGCGTAGCGTTCATCTGTCAAAATTTGGCTTGCCATGCCCAGGTAGTGAATGCCTTTGCCCATGTTGGGTTGGCCGACAAACAACACACGCCCTTCAGCCGGGGTATTGCGCACATCCAGCCAGTGTTCATGCACAGCGTAGGGAACTACGAAGCAATGCCCCGGCGGCACATCAAAATTTACCACCAGGTCTTCTATCACATGCGGCGACGGGGCAATGAACCAATCGGTGAGGGCGCAGATTGCGCGTTGCTGGCGCACATAGTGGGTCACATAGTCGTTGTCGGGGCGGTCTTGCAAATCTGGAAAACGCTGCCATTCCTGCTGCTCGATGTAACGTCGGGAAGGCATGCTGTAAAACTCGGTCACAATGGCCGCGCCGCGGCTGCGCGCATATTCAAGGAAGGGCTTGCATTCGCCACCCATGGAGAAAACGTGGGTTGCCTGTCCCATACCACGCTGCGCCATGCTGCGCCCCAGGTCGTCATCGAATTGATCCCACAAACGGTCATTGCCCACAGCCGAGTTGTATTTGCCAGTGGCGTTGCGCAGGGTGTGGCGCAGGGTTGGCCAGGGAAATGTGACCGTTTTTGCGCGAACCGGCCCGGGCACTTCGCGCTTGACCAGCCGCCGGATTGCGCCTGTTTGCAGGCTGGGGGGCACCAGGCGCGACAGCCACTGCCCTGCGCCAACATTCCCGCATAAATCCGTGTAGAAGGCTTCAAGCATGCCGGCTTGTTCCAGGATGGCCGGCACCGCATAAGACCGGCGGGCCCCAAACTGAGCTGCTACGTATCGCCTGGTTTCAGTCATTTCATGCCCCTACTTCACCAGCCGAATCACTTCGATGCCATCTGGCAGTTCTTCAACGTACCCATAGGATGCGCCAATGGGTTTGAATTTGAACCAGTGCCCGCTACGGCTGCGGTAATAGGCCAAGGCTTCAGGGTCCCAGCGCGACGGCAGGTCGTTGAACAGTTCTTCTTCACAGAACAGGCGGGCGCGCTGCTGGCTCCACACGGCGCGGTCATCGGTGATCTCGTAGTCGCCCAATAATGAGACCTGTGGCAGGGTACCCAACAAGGCGGCCAGCGAATCGTCAATGGGTCCATCGTTGCTCTCTCGCGCCCACATGTAACTGCCTAAAAGCGCAACCCGCAGGGGGTGGTTAATGCGCATTTGGGCAATCTCAGCCTGGCGGGTGTGGGTGGCTACGCCCTGCCAGGTGTAAAAAGTGTAGGGAATCAGCCAGTTGGCCTGGTACTCACTCATGATGGCCAGGTCCGGGTGGGCTTCCAGAACGCGCTGCAGGGTGGTGCGCTCGCCAAGCACATAATCCTGCCCATCTATTACGCGCCTGGGGCTGCTGGCATAGTACAAATCGCCATTGTTGCCCAGGATGTCCATATAGGCGCCGTCGGACTGGTAACGGGCGGCATAGTTGCCAAAATTGCGCACCAGGTAAGCCTGGAATTGCGGCGAGCCGGGGTGCGCCAGGTAGAGCGGCGGGCCGTACAGCCCGCGCACATCGCCCCAGTAAGACATCCAGCCTTCCGGCGGTCCATCATAATCGGGCGCGAATGTGTAGCCCGCCGGCAGCCGCCCGTTGGCTTTCAGGTCTGCCAGGCGCAGGGCCGCGCCGGCCTCGGTGTAGATAAGGTTGAAAGGGTGGTAGAGCAGCAGCGGCCAACCGTACTGGTCAATATACGCCAGCGATTCGGGGTCGGGGCGGCCGATGTTGGCGGCCAGGGTGTGGTCGCCAAACAGGACGATGCGGTCGCCGTTCCACAGGTAGAAGAGCACCTGGCGGGGCGGCGCAATGGCGGCCAGCGCGGCGTATTTGGAGGCATCGCCGCCGTAGATTTGGTTGGTGGCGTCGAACACGGCGTGGATGTCGCGTACCCAGGGGGTGGGGTTATTCCAGAGCGGGCGGGCGCCGGTGCGGCGTTCAAATTCCTGCCGCCAGCGGCGGGCTGCCTCTAGCCAGTGGGGGTAGGTGCCAATGCGCCAGGGTGGGCTGGTGATGTTGCGGCTGTCTGCGGCTTTGGGGTCGTAACCGCTGTGCAGGATGAGCGTATCGCGGTTGGGGGAGTGGATAAGGCGGACATATTCCGGGGCGTAAGTGGTCGTTTCAGACCACACTCCCATCACCGCGCTTTGCCCCTCGATGATGGCGACATTGGGGCCGTGCAACCCGAAATCTTCGGCGTTGCTCTGGGTCTCGATGGGCGGGTCGCTGCGGGCGATGCGTACGCCGCTGCCCAGGATAACCCCCACGGGGGCAATGTCATCCAGTACCAGGTTGACTGCGGTGGGGGTTAATGCAGTGTCTGGTTCAGCGCCGCTCACTACCAGCAGCAATTCCCCGGTATTGGCATCCACACTGATCTGGTACGACAGCCGGGTTTGGCGCGCGAGGAATGATGCGGTGTAAGTGAGGGTGGCCGTGTAATCATCGACCTGGGAAAAAGTGACGGTCTTGAGTTGTCCGGGGCAGCGCTGATGCGCAATATTAAGCGCATCGCGTGCTGCGTATCCGGCCGAAAGTTCGGCGCCCAGGTCGCACGGGGCTGGTGCGCGGCTCACAATGAGCGTTTCACCACTGGCGCGATCCTGCAGGAATGTGATGACGCCACCTTCAAACACGGCTTCGAGCATGTTGGTGCGAATGCGCAGCGCGCCCGACTGGTATGAAAAATCGGGTGGCGGCAGAGGCGTGGGGGCAGGTGTGGCGGTTGGCGCATCAGGCGCGAGAGTGGCGCTCTCGCCCGGTTGGGTCTGCGGTGCAGATGTGGGGCGGACGGTGACCGCTGCAGGTGCGGTGGCAGGTACGCAGCCTAACACGGCTACTAACCCGACAAGAATCACAATAATAGCTTTTTTCATAATTTTTTGGTCGATCAACCCGGCCGCGCATGGCGGCGCAGGTTCTGATATAGATAATACACGATTAATACAATAAATTCTTTGAGCGGTTCCCAATAACTTGCCAGCCACAGCCGCAGATGGGCAGCGCGCCCGCGTAAAGGCTTTTGGGGAATGCCTTGCGCGGCGACAATTTCTGTGTTCAGGCGGTCTAACTGCGCTTGCATGCCACGGCGGATGGATTCGAGGGCAGGGGTGTTGCTGCGCTGTGTGGTGAAGTGCGCCAGGTCGCGCAGGCGGCAGGCGTACACGTTGGCGTGGGCGCGTTTCCACTTCAACCATTTGCGGCGGTGCTCGCCGAAGGCTGCCATGCCGCGTGTAATGTTGAGGCGCCCAGCGTCGCGCCGATAATAGACCAACGGTTCATGAATATAAGCGATTGTGCCCAGCAGCGCCGAGCGAAAAGGGATGGTGAGGTCTTCGGCGCATACTTCGGGGGGCAGGGGGCCAAAAAAGTCGAAGGTTGCTTTGCGCCAGGCATGGGTCGCACCGTTGACCAGGGCCAGCCCGGGGCGGGTGGCATATTTTTCCAGGGTGAGGTCTTGTAGCGGCACGGGGGTTTTGTGCAGCAGGTTTAGCGCCTGGCCGGTCTCATCCACCCAGGTGGCGTTGGAAAAAATGGAGTGCGCCTGTTTGCCAGATTTGAGATAGGAATCGTAGATGCGCGTGGTGCGCTGCGGCATGGAAATGTCGTCACCGGCGGCAATGACGACCACTTCGCCGCGCGCCATCTCCATGATGTTGTTGATATGCCCAACCAGCCCCAGGTTTTTGGGCGTCTGGCGCACGATGACGGTGTGCGGGCCGTTGTAATAGGCAGCCATCGCGTGCATGATCTGGAAGGTATCGTCGGGTGAGCAGTCGTCGGAGAGAATGATTTCCAGCGGGGTGTAGGTTTGTGCCAGCGCGCCGCGTACAGCCTCGGCGACCAGGGAAGCCTGGGTATAGGTGATCAGCGCGAAGGTGAGCAACGGGCGGGTTTCAAGCATGTGGGTCGGAACCTTTCAACCCCAATTTGGCACGGATGCGTTGACGGATGCGTTGAATGTACGCCTGGGCCGCAAGCGGCCCAAACAGGCGATACAGTGCACGCAGCGAATATGCCCCAACCAGCAGCGCCAGCGCGCCGCCGATGAGCGCCGCCCACAGCGTGGGCAGGAAGATGACACAGGCAAAGACAACCAGCACCGCCGGGGTGAGCAGCGCCAGCCGCGCCAGGTTACCCCCCGACCAATCAAACCCGGATAACCGGCGGGCAACAATCCAGGTGATGGCCGTATGGAACACGTACATCAGCAGGAATGCCACCCCCACACCTGCCAGTCCCAGCCATTGCACCCCGGCCAGCAACACCAACAGGTAAAAGATATTGGTGGCCAGTTCTGTCCAAAAATACAGCGACTTTTTGCCGCGCGCCAGCATAAGGTAGGCCAGCGGCCATGAGAAAACGCGCAGAAAGGTGCCCAGCGCCTGCCAGCGTAAAATCTCGAAGGCCGGCATAAAAGTTGTATCGTATAACAATTGCAGCAAAAACGGACCCCATGCCAGCACGGCCAAAATGCCCGGCGCTGCCGCCAGCATGCCCACCTCCACCTGGGCGTTGATGAGGCGGTTGCTCTCCGGGTTGTCGTGAGACAATGCTGAAAGGTGCGGGAAGTAATCGGCACCCATGGCACCCAACACAAAGCCCACATACACGTTCGAAACCATGCTGGCCGCTTCATACAGCCCGGCGGCATCCAGCCCCAGGTTGCGCAGGATCATCACCTTGACCAGGTAAGTTGCGGCCAGTGTGCCCAGCCCTGAGAGCATAAAGACCAAACCCATCGAGAGCATTTCACGCACATCCTTACCAACCTGCGCCCAGGTGATCACTACCCTGGCAAGTTGAATGCGGCGCGCATACCACCAGGCGATTAACACCGTCAGCGCCGCGCTGATGATCAGGTACGGGGCAACGCCATCCATGCGCCAGATGTACAGGACTGGCAGTCCCACCAGCGTACCAAGCGCAATGCCAAACACGCTCACCTTGGCCAGGTCGCCAATGCGCTGCATCCCCCGGATGAGCGCCGACTGGGCGGTGGCATACACTATGCTAAAGAGCGCCACTGAAAGCAAACCAATCGCCTCGGCATATTGGGTGTCATTAAAGGTGATTTGCGCAATGGGATACCGCAGCGCATAGAACAACACCGCCCCGGCCACCCCCAGCAGCAGGGCCATCCGCCGAAAAGCATGAACAGTGCGTGCAATACGTTCCTGGTCACCGCTGCCCATGGCTTCCGCAATCTGGCGCACACCACTGGTCTCCAGTCCCATCCCGGCTACCAGGCTGGCCAGCCCGAGCACAGTGTTGAACACGCCCATCAGCCCTACGCCAGATGTCCCCACCAGCACTGCCGTTGCTTTGGCCTGGAGGATACGAAAAACGATATTGATGACTGATGAACCACCAATGATGGTGGTAGATTTGATGACGCGGATGTGGATCTGGTCGTCTGGCATACACAGGTGCCTGAAAATAATGGATTAATTCCTCCACGATTGTATCACCCCCACATAATGCGGCACAACGCCCGCCTGTCTGTGATTACCAGACAGGGCAGGGAACAGGCCTTTTTTGTAATTGCCGATTTGGGACTGCTTTACACCCGTAGAGGCGCAGTGTTCACAGCGGTTTTGGCTTTCTCGGCGTCCTGTGCGTCTCTGCGGTAATTTTCTGGCTTAGCAGCATAGCCATTTTTGTATTTGGATTTTCCGGGTATTTATGCAGTGCTTTATCCTACGCAGCCAGTGATCGCTCTCCCCTGAACTGCGTCTCGTAGAGTTGAGCATACAGCCCGCCCAGGGCCAGCAGCTCTACGTGCGTGCCGCGCTCCACAATTTGGCCGCGATCCATCACCAGGATCAGGTCTGCCGCCAGGATGGTGCTGAGGCGGTGGGCAATGACGATGCTGGTGCGCCCGGCCATCACGCGTTTGAGCGCCTCCTGGATGAGCGCCTCGGATTCGCTGTCGAGGTGGCTGGTGGCTTCGTCGAGCACCAGGATGCGCGGGTCTTTGAGGATGACACGCGCCAGGGCGATGCGCTGCTTCTCGCCGCCGCTCAGGCGGTAGCCGCGCTCGCCGACCACCGTATCGTAGCCATCCGGCAGCCCGGTGATGAAGTTGTGGATGTTGGCCGCGCGGGCGGCCGCTTCGATCTCAGCCTGGGTGGCGTGGGGGCGGGCATAGGTCAGGTTGGTGCGGATGGTGTCGTGGAACAGGGTGGTTTCCTGCGTAACCATGCCGATTGCGTCAGCCAGCGATTCGAGCGTCACATCGCGCAGGTCGTGCCCGTCGATGCGGATGTTGCCGCTGCCGGGGTCGTACAGGCGCGGGATGAGGTAGGTGAGGGTGGTCTTGCCAGCGCCGGAAGGTCCCACCAGCGCCACCAGTTGCCCGGGTGCGGCGCGGAACGTGATGCCGCTCAGGGCGATGGCGCGCGCCTGGGAATCTGCTTCGCTGTTGTCCTGTTCGCCGGTTTTTCCATTATCCTGTTTTGTTTTTTCGGCAGGCGTACCGCTGAGCACGGCCGTCACGTTGGACATGCTGCCGTAGCGTTTGACTTCGCTGAGGGCGGGCTGGTCATCGGCGCGGTAGGTGAAGGCGACATTTTCAAATTCAAGATCGCCTTTTACGTCGGTCAGCGGGCGGGCGTTGGACTTTTCGGCGATGTCTTCGGACAGGTCGATGACCTCGAAGACGCGCTCAAAACTGACCATGCTGGTGCTGAACTCGACCGGCGCCCCGGCCAGCCCCTGCAACGCGCCGTACAAAGTGCCCAGATACGAGCCGAAAGCCACGATGGTACCGATGGTAAAAGCGCCCTCGATGACGAACCAGCCGCCCAGCCCGTACACCAGCGCGGTGCCCACTGCGCTGACCAGCCCGATGATGATGAAGAACGATGAGCCGACCACGGCCCGGCGCACGCCGATGTCGCGCACATGCGCGGCCCGGTCGCGGAAGCGTGTCTCCTCATCTGCGCGGCGGCCGAAAAGTTTGACCAGCATCGCGCCGCCAATGTTGAGGGTTTCGTTCATGTGAGCGTTCATCTGCGCGTTCAGTTCCATACCCTGGCGGGCAATGTCGCGCAGCACCTCGCCCAGTTTGCGCGCGGCGATGATGAACAGCGGCAGGATGAGCACGCTGACCAGCGTGAGCCGCCACTCCAGCGTGAACATGACGGCCAGGATGGCCGCGGCCTGCACCAGGTTGGTGACGATGCCCACGATGGTGTTGCTGATGGCGTTCTGCGCGCCGACCACGTCGTTGTTGAGGCGGCTCATCAGTTCTCCGGCTTTGGTGTGTGTGAAGAATCGCAGGCTCATGCGCTGCAGGCGGTTGAAGAGCGCCACGCGCAGGTCATAGATGACGCCTTCTCCCACGCTGGCATTCAGCCGCCGCTGGACGACATTGATGCCGCCGGTGAGCATGGGCACAACCAGCAGCGCAACGGCGAACAGGGACAGCCCGTTGAGGTCCTTATCCGGCAGGATGTGGTCGATCAGCTCGCGGAAGATGAGCGGCGAGACCAGCGCCAGGCTGGAGGTGAGCAGGATGGTGACCAGCATCCCGCCGATCTGCCAGCGATAGGGGCGCGCGTAGGCCAGCACGCGCATCAGCAGTTCACGGGTCACTTTTTGGGGTTTTTGATCGCCCGATTGTATGTATGCAAACCATCCGCCACCGTGCATGGGGCCTCCTGGGGAGTAAAGAGTAGAGAGTGGGTGATCTCCCCCGCCTTCCTTTCTACTCCCATATGCGCAAATTAGCAACCGGCAACCAGCGGGGGTTAATAAAAGTCTGACACGCGCGGGTATAATCGGCGCATGTTGCCCGAAGACGCTGCTCAAATCACTTTGCAGCCTGCCGACATCGCCTGGGCGCACGAAGCCGCCCGCGCCTCTGCGCGGCGCTGGGCCGCGCAGCCCGGTCACTACACCAACGCGCTGCGCTCGCACTTCACCGGCAAACTGGGCGAGCTGGCCGTGGCGCGCGCACTCCTCGAGCGTGGATTGCGCCTCGATGCGCACTTCCGCCACCCCGAGCGCGAAGGCCTTTGCGATATCGTCGTCAAGCGCCGCGGCTACCGCGAAGTCACCCGGATCGAAGTCAAGACCTGGAGCGTGCCCTTCTGGCCCGGGTTGGGGCGCTGCATCGCCGTGGAGCAGTTTGCGGCGCTCAAGAAAAAAGCGGATATCGTGGTCTGGTGCGTCACCGATCCGCCGGATATGGCAGACGCCCCTGCCGTTGTAGTTGTCGAACTGGCGGGCTGGTCCTCGGTGGATGAGGTGCGCGCCGCGCCGGTCAGGTGGACGGGTACGGGCGCCATGCGCCGGGTGCAGAATTATCAGTTGGACGAAGCCAGCCTGCGCCCGTTTCCCACATTTTTGAAGGAGATCCCATGAAACTGTTGAGCGTCAACGTCGGTCAAGAAGAAACCCTGGTGCTCCCCAACAAGACCGAACAGACCGGCATCTTCAAACGCCCCGTCAGCGGCCCGGTCCAGGTCGCCACACTCGGCATCCCCGGGGACTTCATCGGCGATAAAAAGAACCATGGCGGGCCCGACCAGGCCGTCTACATTTACGGGCAGGGCGACTACGATTGGTGGCATGAAGAACTCGCTGCCCCGCTCGCACCGGGCGCATTCGGCGAAAACCTCACCATCAGCGGTCTGGAGAGTTGCAACATCCAAATTGGCGACCGGTTACACATTGGCGGGGTGGTCCTCGAAGTCACCGCACCGCGCATCCCGTGCAGCACCCTGGCCGGGGCCATGAAAATTCCAGATTTCGCCAAACGCTTCCGCTTTGCCGGGCGGCCCGGGCTGTACTGCCGCGTCATCCAGCCCGGCGCGCTGCAGGCGGGCGACGCCGCGCGCCTCGCTCCGCACCCCGGACCCACCGTCACCATCCTCGACGCCATGCGCGACTACTACGAACCAGACCTGACCGAAGCCGCCATCCAGCGCTTCTTGTCCGCGCCAATCGCCTCTCGTATGCGCGCAAAAAAAGAAGAGCAACTGCAGGAACTTGGGCAATGAGCGACCCAACCTGGTGCGGGGTAAAAACCGTCGAGTTTGCCGCAGGCGAAATGTCGAACGCAGTCTGGGGCTTCTTCCAGAGGAAAAAATGACCCGCGAAGAAATCATCCAGCATACCGCCGACTACATCAAAACAGAATTTCAACATGACACCACCGGGCACGACTGGTGGCACATCCACCGCGTGTGGCAAACCGCTCTGCACATCTGCCGGCATGAAAAAGCGGATGCCTTCACCGTGGAACTGGCCACGCTGCTGCACGACCTCGACGACTGGAAGCTCAACCCGTCTGCCGGGGCAGAACCGCAACGCGCCTTAGCCTGGCTCCGTCAAATGGGCGTGGATGAGGCTGTCAGCGCCCACGTCTGCGAGATCATCACGCGCCTGTCGTTCAAGGGCGCCGGCGTCCCGGACGCCATGCCCAGCCTGGAAGGCCAGGTGGTGCAAGACGCCGACCGGCTGGACGCCATCGGCGCGGTGGGCATCGCGCGCGCCTTCGCCTACGGCGGGCACAAAGGCCGCGCCCTGTACGACCCCCATGAAGCCCCGGTGCTGCACCAATCCTTCGCGCATTACCAGGCCAGCCAGGGGCACACCATCAACCACTTTTACGAAAAACTGCTCCTGCTCAAAGAGCGCATGAACACCCCCACCGCCCGCCGCGTGGCCCAAAAGCGCCACGCCTATATGGAGCAATTTTTGGCACAGTTCTACAAAGAATGGGATGGCAAGGATGTGGATGGCGACGCCCGCTGAACACCAGTCAGTCTCCCGCGCGGGGCTGGCTTTTTTGTTGGCAGAGTCAGTGCCATTTTCCCCAACTTCCGAATAAATCGCGCGCGCATCTCGTTAACCCAGTGAAAGCAACATCGAACAAGCCTAAACCGGTGACCGCAATGCCTACGGAGAACTCGTCCGCCGCCACCATGCCGGGGTGGTGGGCGTGGTCTACCGCATGTGCGTCAACACCGCGCTCGACACCCTGAAACGTGCCGCCGTCCGGCAGGCCGTCCTCACGCTGAGTGCATCCAGCCGGGCTGTGGTTGTGCTGCGCGAATGCGGCGGGCTGTCGTACCACGAGATCGCTGACGCCCGCGATGGCAGTTCCAAAAAAAATCCGGGGCAGCCCATTGAGCCGCCCCGGAAAGTTGATCGAAGTTACACCAGCCCTGCCACCGAAGATGGTTTTTTAGGGAACAACACCGAGGTCACATAGCGGGCTTCATCGCTGCCCCAGTACACATCGGCGTAGGCGTTGCGCAATTCGTCGATGCCGCGGTAGCCAAAGAGCAGCTGTAGCACGGTCAGGTCGGGCAGGCCCACCTCGCCCATGTCGTTGGGCTGGGGGCGGTAAGATTCCACGCTGGCGATCTTCCCGTCCGCCATGTCCAGCCGGATGCCAGTCTTGTACAGGTTCAGGCGCAAGCTGCCGGTGTGCCCGCAGATGGGCGATTCAGCCAGGCGTTTTTCGAGCGCAGGCGCAATGTGCCGCAGGAAGCCCGGCAGGTCTGGCACGCGCACGTACCAGGCGTAGGGCTGGCGGATGCGCGGCAGCTTGTCGCGCCAGACTTCGTAGACCGGGTGTGCCGACCCGTGCCAGAACGGGACGGCCGTCTTGTTTTCCACGGGTTCGCCATGGCGCAGGGCGTATTCGCGGCTGGTTGCCAGCACGTAACGCGCCACACCGGGCGTGACCGCCAGCCACGAAACGCCCGGCTTGAGTTCATACTCGAAGAGCGGGATGCCCCAGTCCCAGTTGTACCAGGGATGCAGCAGGTAGCCCATCGGCTCGCCGGCCGCGTTCTCGATGATGCGGCACTCATCGCGGTTGATGTTGCGCTCACTCTTGCCGGTCAGTTCATAGCGCCAGATCTCCGCCGTGCGCGCGGCCCGCACCACATGGCGGCGGCCGGCGTGGGCGTCCACGCTTTGCAGGAAGGGGATGTCGGCTTCGGTGGCGGCGCGGAAGATGAAGGGTTCGCTTTCGCCTTCTTTAAGCTGCGGCACCAGCGGGGCGAACCCCACCCGTCCGCCGCCCAGTTCCAGCGCCATGTCGTAGTCGAACCGTTTGTAGTAGTGCGGAATGCCCGTGATGGCCTGCACCATTTCGCAGCGCTCAATGCTCCAGCCGTGAATCTCGTCGAACTGCGCCTGGATGAGGCGTTTGTGGCGGTATTCTGGCAGGGTGCCGACCAGTTCCGGCCGCCCGACCTTGAACGGGATGCCTTCATAGGCCCACGTCTGCGAAATGTGGTTGAGCGACGAAACGATGCGCCCCGTGGACTGCTCCTCGACAATGGTGAAATCGTCCTCGCCGAAGGTGGGGTGCGGCCGGGTGAGCAGGTCGCGCGTCCACTCGCCAATGCGCGGCTCGGGTTTTTCGGCGCCGTTGTCGCTGTGAATGATGCTGTTGAATTCGGACAGCCTGTCGGCATCGGCGGGGGTGCTACGCCGCAGGATGAGCCCATCCCCCAGCTCACGCAGGATGGTTGTTTGGTGTGTCAACGTGTTCATGGTTCGTTCCTGTGCTGGCGCACTGACGGGCCGCGCTTCAAACGCGACCTGCCTGTTCAACGTGCCAGGATTTCTTTCAGTTCGCCCAGCGCCTGTTCGCGCGAGCGGAAGTGGATGCCGTGCCAGCCCAGTTGGCGGCAGGCTTCGATGTTTTCGATGAAATCGTCCACAAAGACCGATTCTTCAGGTTTGGCGCCCAGGGCATCCAGCGCATGCCGGTAGATGCCTGGCCCGGGTTTGGCCATGCGCACCTCGGCCGAGATGATCATGTCATCGAAGGCGTCTTCGAACTTTTCGCGCCGGATGAACGGGCGCAACCCGTCCCAGGCGTTGCTGATCAGCCCCACCTTGTGGGTCTGGCGCAGGCTGCGCAGGGTCTCGATGATCTCCCAGTCGATTCGGTCGCCAGCAAAGAACTGGTCGGCGATGCGGATGCGGTGATCGGGCGGCAGGTTGAGGCTGCGCAGCACGGCCAGCCAGTGGGCTTCTTCGGTCACGGCGCCCAGCGAGGCGCGCGCCCCGCTGCCATACGGACCGCCGCCAAAGACCACCTGCTCGATCTGCTGGTAGCTCATGCCAAATTCCTCGCCCAGCTTGGTGCGCGGGGCCTTATCCTCGGTGCGCACGATCACGCCGCCGAGGTCAAAATACACGGCTTTGATAGTCATGGGGAGATTCTCTCGATCAGGATCAGCTTTCGAGCATTTTCTTGTAAACCGGGTTAAGCTCAAAGTTTTTGCGCGGCACGCGCACCGCGCGGCGGCACTTGGGGCAGTGCGCATTGTAGTGGGCGTGCGGGTCTTTTTTAACGACCTCAATGGCTTCGGTCACCTGGTCTTTGGTCAGGGCGAAGGGGGTTGCGCAGAAAGTGCATTTGATTTGCATAGTGGTCCTCCATGTTTGTTAAACCTATTATAGGTTATTCTTCGCCTGGTTCAATGCCGGGGCGTCTTCCCAACGCGCGTGGCGCAGGGTGAAGTTTGCGGGCAGCGGTGAAGCAGCCACGGGGCATTCATTCCAGAGTGGTTGTCGCCAGTTCGCGCCCGGGGCGCAGTTCTTTTTCGTAGTTGTCGAACTGGCGGGCCGGGCGCATGCCAGCGTCTTCGTAGATCTTCAATGCGCCGGTCAGGCTGCCGGCATCCACGCCCAGGGCGGCGCCTTTGCGCCCGCGCCGGTGGAATTCGGCGAAGACCGTCTTGAGCAGCGCGCCGCCAATGCCGCACTTGCGAAACTCGCGCCGCACGCCCAGCTCGTTGACAAATCCGTTTTCGGGGTTTTCGTAGTCTTCCGGGCGGCAAATGCAGATGCCGGCCATCTGGTTGCCGGCCATGGCCACCAGCCACAGGCTGGGGTCGTACTTGGGGTCGCCGAGAAAATGGTGGCGGAAGTTGGCCAGTTCCTCTTCCGGCGGGTGCTCAACAAAGCCGAAATGGTCGCGGAAGGAGTCGGTGAAGGTTTGCACCACTGCCTCGAATTCGGTTTCCGGGTGGTACGGGCGGATGATGATGCCTTCGGGCGCGGGCGGGGCCACGGGCGGCGTGTCGAACGCGATTTCCATGCGGTAGAACGAGCGGCTGTAGCTCCAGCCGGTGGCTTCGAGCAGGGCGCGGCGGCCGGCATCCTGCGCGACCAGTCCGGTGCGCGGCGCGAAGCGCAGCCCATCGGGCACGCGCGCCAGGGATTGCGCGGCGCGGGCTTCGGCCCAGTCCAGCAGCCATGCGTCGACACCCTTGCTGAAGTGCGCCGGGTGGATGCTGGCCCATATCCACGGGTGGACGGGCGGGTTGTTGGTGTCCCACACTTCTATGTAACCGGCCAGGCTGCCATCGGGGGCGAAGACCAGGCGGGTGCTCTGTTGCATGTCGAAGCGCGGGTCGCTCCAGTCGTTGCGGATGATTTCGGGATCGGCCAAATCCAACGCGCCGGTCAGGTGCAGGGCGGCGGTATTGAACAGGTCGAAGGCGATTTGATAATCGTCGTGGTTGCCGGGCCGAATGGTGTATCCGTCTGGCAGGGTGGGTGCGATTGTTTGGCTAAGAAGGGCGGTCATGCAGTTTTCTCCTTGTTTTGTGGGGTGCGCGCCAGTCATTCGTTGCGCAGGATGCCCATGTAGAGCACATCATAACGGCGGCCGTCACGCAATATCATTTCTCGGGCGCGGCCTTCATGGCGAAAGCCGGCTTTTTCGTAGGATTTGACGCCGCGCGGGTTGTAGTCGAAGACATCCAGCGAGACGCGGTGCAGGTTGAGTTCCATGAAAGCAGAGCGCAGGATCAGGTTCATGGCATCAGTGCCGTAGCCCTTGCGCCGGTCAGATTCAGCGCCAATGCCCAGGCGCACGTTGCCGATGCCCGACGACCAGAGCACCCAGTCCAGTTCACCGAAACCCAGCAGGCGGTCGTCTGCCAGGATGTGGATGCGAAAGTGGAAGCGGGTCCGTTCTTCTTCCATCTCTTTTTCGAGCGCTTCATATTTTCCGAACCGGGAACGGCGAGAGCGGGAGCATGGGGTCGGTGGTCATCATGCGCATGAAGCCGGCGTCGTGCGTCCAGTCCGATTCAATCTCGGCGTCTTTGTCGTGGTCGAGCGGCCCCAGGCGGACGAGTTGGCCTTCGAAGAGCGGGGTGGTTACATCCATGAAAATCTCCGTGATGAACAAAAAAAGCGGCCACCGGGTTGATTTGCCCGCGGCCGCAAGAGAGCAAAGAAAAAGGCCACGAGCGGGAGCGCGCCGTGGCCTTTGGACGTTCGGAAAATCGTCTCTACCCGGAAACAGGCGCACTCCACCCACGCACAAAACCGCCGCCGGAAGCGGTGCGGGCGCGGAAGATGCTGGTGATGGTCTTGTTCATGGAGCGCGTCTCCTTTCCTTGCAGATTTTTTAGTAGTTTATCACTCGAGCATGTGCCGGTCAAGACCATCAGGGGGTGATGTAGGGCAATCGTATTTCAACATTCGAGAACGGAGAGCAAGCCGTCGTTGTTCCAGCCAGCCCGCAAGCGTTTGGCATACATGCCGCCTTTGGCAGTTTTCTCATTTTCGAGCAAATTCAACGTCATGTGGCGTAAAACAGCCCGGTTTTCAGCGGCATGATCTTTGCGAACCCGGCCTTCGTCTTCCCAGAAGGCAGCATCCAAAACTCAATCCACCTGATTGTCGATTTTCGGCACCCCCGTTTATAGCAGGATGGCGCAGCAGGGGCAGCCCGTCAGGGCATCGATTCCCTCATTATTCGGGACTCTTCCCAGTATGGAGCAAGGGGGTGTAAACAACCTGGCGTCAGATGTCTTAATTTTAGAACACATCGTTTTTCCAGAATACATCCCCTCAATGGGAACCTGCGACCAATCCAACCTGAACTATTTTGTGGGCCCGGCAGGATTCGAACCTGCGACCAAGAGATTATGAGTCCCCTGCGCTAACCGCTGCGCCACGGGCCCGATTCTTAAGTGTCAGGTGTCAGGTTTTTCAGTGTCATGTGACACCGCAACACCTGACACCTGACACCTGACACTCAATTCCAGAGCGGGAGACGGGATTCGAACCCGCGAATATCAGCTTGGAAGGCTGATGCCTTACCGCTTGGCGACTCCCGCACAGATTTCAATTCTACCGTGATGGGCAAGCACGGTCAAGCGTTACCAGAAACCATACATCAGCATTTCATTAGAGACCACGCCAACCAGTCTGTCCCACTTTCATGACCCGTTATAATGAGTGTGGAGAAACCGACATGAAACACTTGCGTGCTCGCCTCATCCTGTTCTTCCTCGTCCTCGTGCTCCTGCCGGGCTTGCAGCCTGCCCGGGCCCAGGGCAACGCACCGCTGGTGCTGGTGCTGGAGGCCAAAGGCGTGGTGACGCCAGCCATGAAAGAATACATCCAACGCGGCATCGCCACCGCCGAGCAGCGCAATGCCGAAGCCCTCATCATAAAACTCAACTCCCCCGGCGGGCTTATCAGCGAGATGGAAGAAATCGTGCTGGCCATCCGCAGCAGCCAGGTGCCGGTGGTTGTGTACGTTTGGCCGCGCAGCGCCGCCGCCGGAAGCGCCGGGGCGGTCATCACCCTGGCCGGGCACGCCTCAGCCATGGCCCCAGAGACAATCATCGGCGCGGCCAGCCCGGTGGGCGGCGAAGGGCAAGACCTGGGCGAAACCATCGAACGCAAACAAAAAGAGGCCCTGCGCGCCCAGGTGCGCGCCCTTACCGAAAACCGCCCCCCCGAAGCCACTGCCCTGGCCGAAGACATGATCGAGATAGCCCGGGCTGTTTCGGTTACAGAGGCCTATGAAATCGGGCTGATCGACTTCATGGCCAAAGACATCGATGACCTGTTGCAGCAACTGGACGGCTTTACAGTGCAAATGGAGGCAGGCCCGCGCGCCCTGGATACCGCCAACGTACGTGTGGAAAACCTGGGTATGTCATTCATCGAGCAGCTTCTCGATATCCTCGTCAACCCCAACATCATTTTCCTGCTCATCACCATCGGCGTGCAGGCCATCCTGATCGAAATATCCAGCCCCGGGGGGTGGTTCGCCGGTTTCATTGGCGCGGTGGCGCTGTCCTTGGGCGCCTATGGTCTGGGCGTACTACCCGTCAACTGGTTTGGCATCATTTTCCTTGTCATTGCCTTCATCCTGTTTGTTTTGGAAATAAAAACCCCAACCTTTGGGGCGTTGACTGCGGCGGGAATCGGCGCGCTCATTGTTGGCGCGCTGGTGCTGTTCAACTCACCCGGCACACCCCAATTCCAGCAGGTATCCATCCCGCTGGTGGTCACCGTGGCAACCCTGACCGGTATCCTGTTCTTCACGATCGTGGGGTTTGCCCTGCGCGCCCAACGCCGACCGGTACAGGTGGGGCAGCAAACGTTGCGCGGCGCCACCGGCATTGCCCGGACAGCCATCAACCCGCATGGGCAGGTCCAGTCTGGCGGCGAACTGTGGAGCGCCGAACTGGCCGAAGGGTCAAAGCCCATCCGCGCCGGTGAAAAAGTGGAAATCGTCGAAACCGCCGGTATACGCATCAGGGTGCGCAAATTGGATTAACCTGCTGCGCCAAAAGCATTAACGTGAAACCAAGAATCACCCGGTACAATCGATCCTATTACCGCTAAAGGAACACACTACCTTATGCCCGCCTCCCCCACCCGTGACCGGGTAGACCCCCAAACCCTCGAAACCCGCCCGCTGCGCCGCCCGGAATGGATCAAGGTGCGCGCACCCTCAGGTGAAAATTACGAGCGCCTGCACACCCTCATGCGCGCCAAAAGCCTGCACACTGTATGCGAAGAAGCCATGTGCCCCAACCTGGGCGAATGCTGGGGCAGCGGCACAGCCACCTTCCTGATGATGGGCGATGTGTGCACCCGCTCATGCGTGTTCTGCGACATCAAGCACGGCCGCCCCAGCCCCATGGACTGGCTGGAGCCGGAGCGCGTTGCCCAGGCCGTCAAATCCATGGACCTCAAACACGCCGTCATCACCTCGGTCAACCGCGACGAGCGCCGCGATGGCGGCGCGCCGATCTTTGCCATGGTCATCCGCCGCATCCGCGAGTTGCAGCCGGGCTGCTCCATCGAGGTGCTCATCCCCGATTTCAAGGGCAGCGTAGAGGCGCTCAAGATCGTAATGGATGCCCGCCCGGAGATCCTCAACCACAACGTGGAGACGGTGCCGCGACTGTTCAAACAGATCCAGCCGCAGGATAATTACGATTGGGCCGCGGCCACCCTCACCAACGCCAAGAAGCTCGACCCCGAGGTGCTGACCAAGAGCGGCATCATGGTGGGGTTGGGTGAAGAGATGGATGAAGTAAAGGCCGTGATGCGCGGCCAGCGCAGCTGGGGCGTGGACATCCTGACCATTGGGCAGTACCTGCAGCCGAGCAAGAAACACTACCCGATCGGCCGTTATTACACGATGGAAGAGTTCACCGAACTGCGCGAGTATGGCTACTCGATAGGGTTCAAGTGGGTGGAGAGCAATCCCCTGGTGCGCTCGTCGTACCACGCCTACGAGCAGGTGCGCGCCCTGAGTGTGGTGCACCGCAAGTTGTACGGTGATGGCGCCATGACGGCCTTCAAGCCGGTGGGCAAGGGACAGTAATAAAACGTAAATCGGAAAGTGTAAGCCGGGTGGGCGCAGACTGCTCCACCCGGTTTTTATTTGGGGGCGCAGCGATGTATACTATTCGAGTGAAAGGAGCGCGCCATGACAGAACCGGTCTATGACCTGAAGGAACAATACGACAAGATCAAGAGTGTGCTGCTACCCGGCGAGGAGATCGAAGGTGTGTTCGACCTGAAGGGCAGCGGCGCACAGGACGACGGCAACTGGGTGAGCGGACGCGGGTTCTTTGCCACCAGCAAACTGATGTTGCACACCAGCCATGCACAATACGAGCTGGAGTTTCGCGGGGCAGACAAGCCTGGTATAGCCTGAATCCATTTCATGCCGGGCTGGCGCGCCGCAGCACATCAGTCAGGGGCATGTCAGACAGGGAAGCGAGGCGCAGGTTGGGCGAATCGAAATCGAGCTGCATCGTCATCGGGTTCGGCACCGCCACCACAAAGATGCCCGCAGCCCGGGCCGCCTTTACACCGTTGGGCGAATCCTCGAACACAATCGCTTCCTCCGCCCGGGTGTTGAGCGCCGCCAGGGCGCACAGGAACAAATCCGGGTGGGGTTTGGTGCGTCCGGGGGGCACATCTTCGCGGCAGATGATTTTATCGAAACGGTCGAGCAACCCCAAGCGGGCAAGGTGTCCATTCACCCAGCTGTGCGGCGAACTGGATGCCACCGCCAACCCCAGCCCCAGCCGCCGCGCCCGGGTGAGGTAATCCGGCACGCCTGGCAGCGGCGCGGACGCATGGATGGTTTGAAGTGATTGGCTGCTGGCGCGGGACTCCAGCGCGGGGCGGTCTAGCGGGCGCCCAACGAGGGTTTCCAGGTGTGTCATGGGGTGAAAGTCTGAGGCGCCCGACCCGCCCACAATTTGGCCCCAGGTTTCCGGGTGCAGGGTATGCCCGTGCTGGGTGTACACAGACTGCCAGGCCAACATTTCGGGGGTTTCGGTGTCCAGTACCAGCCCGTCGAAGTCGAATATCAGTGCTTTGATCATGAAGCATCCTTGGGTGGGTTTGCCGCATTTGCGGCCGCCTGATTTTACCGCAGTTGTGTATCTATCCAAATTGGGATATAGTAAAGTGAATCCTGGGAAGGGAGTGCACCATGCTGGAATCTGAACGCAAACAACGCAACTTCACCAAACTGCAAGAACTGCACCCGGCTATGCGCGTGCGGGTGGAAGCGGTGTTGCGCGAACTGGAAGCAGCCGGGTTTCGCCCGCGCATTCAGGAAGCGTGGCGCTCGCCGCAAGATCAGCTGGCCGCGTTCAATACCGGCAAGAGCCGGGTGCGTTTTGGGTTTCATAATGTTACCGGTACGGGCGGGCAAAAAGAGGCGCTGGCTGCCGATGTGTGGGATGACGACCGTCCGACCAATGCCAAAACCGATTACATGCTGCGCCTGGCTGCCGCCGCTGAAAAGAACGGACTGGTCACCGGCATCCGTTGGGACCTTTCGGAAAACCGCAATCGGCTGATCGACGAGGCAATTGCGACGCGCAATTGGAAAGCCCCGGTCTGGGTGGGCTGGGATCCGCTGCATGTGGAGGCAACCGGACTGACCATTGAAGAAGCCAGGGAGGGCAAGCGGCCTGCCATGCCTGAAACGCCAGATACGCCCACGCCCGAAACCCCCTCCACCGAGACGCCCTCCGCGCCCAAAGGGTTAATACGTTATCGCGTGCTCAACCTGGAAAGCGGCCGCAGCCGCGAGTATGAGACCAGCACCCCGCTCAAACCGGTTACCTTGCTTTCGGTGCCTTACGTTTCGCAACTGGGGCAAGGCGCAGACAGCCGCCGCAACGACTGCGGGGCAGCCGCGGCCGTGATGCTAATTGAGGCATACACCGGGCGGGCCATGACCCCTGATGCTTTCTACGACAAGTTCAACATTCCCGGCGACCCATACCTGAGCATCAGCCAGCTGCGTGATGCGCTTGGCAGCGAGGGCATCCTGACTGAACTAAAAGCCGGGCTAACCCTGCGCGACTTGTTCGGCAATCTGCTGTATGGGCGGCCGGGCATTGTGCTCATCAAGTACAGCGTGCTGCGTGATGCCGGGCTAACAGAAAAAACTTTTAGCGGGCCGCATTTTTCGGTGGCGGTGGGCATGGATCTGAAATACATTTACCTGCACGATCCACTCTACAGTGATCCTGATGAGGGCGAGGCGCGCCCTTACCCGCTCGACATTTTCTTAAAAGCCTGGACGGATGTTGCCACCGACAGCCGCTTTCCGGGTCCCGAGCGGTCTGCCATCACCCCGCTGGGGGCAGTGGGAATCCGTACCCGGCGGCGGGTGCGGATTAACGCCGGGCGGCTGAACGTGCGCGAAGGTCCGGGCACCAGCTTCAGGGCGGCTGGTTTTGTCAGCCTTGGGCAGGTCTATGAAGTGACCCGCGAGGTGGGCGGCTGGGGCGAGATTGGCGACAAACGTTGGGTGTATCTCGCATACACGCAGTCTGCTTAAATCAGGAATAGAAGAGGGGCGGCTTTTGCAAGCCGCCCCTCTTTTTGTAAGTGGATGTTAAAACAGGCGCAGCACGGCCTGGGCGGCCCAGTCGAACAGGGAGGCTGGGGCCAGGCTGAGCACCACTGTAGAAACCGCCGTGAAGCCCCAGGTGAAGGCCAGCCAGCCTTCGCGCACGGGCTGTGGATCGCCCTCTTTCATGTACATGGTCACAACCACGCGCAGGTAATAGTACGCCGACATAAGCGAAGTGAGCACACCGATCACCGCCAGCCCCGGAAAGCCACCATCGATGACGGCGCGAAACAGGTAGAATTTGCCCACCAGCCCGAGTGTGGGCGGCATGCCGGTTAGCGAGAGCATGAAGACGGTCATGGCGGCAGCCATGGCAGGGTACTTGCGTCCCAGCCCGGCGTAATCTGCAATCTCGAGGCCTTTGTCTTCGGCTTTTTCCAGCCCAATCACGATGGCCCACACGCCAAAGTTGGCCAGGGTGTACGCAAACAGGTAGAACAGCGCCGAGGCAACCGAAACCTGGGCTACTTCCGGGTTACCGAAAGGCACAAATGCCATCAGGATGTATCCGGACTGGGCAATGCTGGAGTAAGCCAGCATGCGCTTGATGTTAGTCTGGGCGATGGCGATGGCATTGCCGATGAACATGGTCAGTGCCGCCAGAACCCACAGCACCGGGGTGAGGTCTTGCGAGAGCACGGGGAAGGCGCTGGCAAACAGGCGCAGCAGGGCAGCAAAACCGGCCGCTTTGGCCCCGGCCGACATGAAGGCCGTAACGGGCGTCGGCGCGCCCTGATACACATCTGGTGTCCACATGTGGAAGGGCACCGCCGCCACTTTGAAGCCAAACCCAACCAAGGTGAGCGCCGCCCCAACCGCGAGCAGGGTCAGGTTAGCCGTCCCACCGGCCACGGCATCCACCACACCACTCAGGCTGGTGGTGGCAGTGGCCCCATACACCAGGGCGATGCCATACAAAACAAAGCCGCTGGAAAACGCACCGAGCAGGAAGTATTTGACCCCGGACTCTTCAGAGCTGGCCTTGGGGTAGGCGAACGCCGAGAGCACATAGAGCGGAATGGAGAGCAGTTCGAGCGCCAGGAACACCACGATCAGGTCTGCGGCCTGCGACATGAGCATCATGCCGCTCAGGCTGAGCATGATGAGTGGATAGTATTCCCACCGTTCGATCTCCAGGCGGCGCATGTAATCATAGGAAACGGCAATGGCTAGCAATCCGCTGATGAGGAATAGCACATTAAAGAACTGGGCGAAGCCATCCAACACGGCCATGCCGCCAAACGAGGACAAGTTCTCACCCGCTTGCGCCAGGGAGAAGCCGAGGGCCACCGCCATGCCAACCGCCGCGAGCAGGGGCATCCAGCCCTTGCGCCCTTTGAGGATGAAAAGTTCCACCATGAGCAACGCCATGGCCCAGGCAACCAGGATGACAACAGGCAGGATGGGGTAGATATCGTAATCGGTCATAGCGACCCCGGTTCTTAGCGCACTGCCAGGGCGGCAGTGTTCAGCGCGGCGACCAGTTTATCGACCGCGGGAGCCATTAGTACGAAGAAGGGTTTCGGATACAGACCAATCCAGAAGATGAAGACCAGCAGGGGCAGCATGGTGATGATTTCGCGCAAGTTCAGGTCGCGCAGGGCCTGCCCGTGGTGCTTGACCTCTTCCACAATTGAGCCAGCCGGTCCGAGGAACATCTTTTGGAACATGTAGAGCATATACACCGCAGCCAGTATGACGCCTATGGCTGCCAGCCCCGCAAACCAGGGCGATCCGATGGCCTCAGAGCCAAAAGCGCCTAAAAGGATGGTGAACTCACCGACAAAACCGTTCAGCCCGGGCAGGCCCATCGAGGAGAGAGAAACGATCAACATGATGGAACCATAGACCGGCACAATCTTCCACAGCCCGCCATACACCTTCAACTCGCGGGTGTGGGTTTGTTCGTAGATCATGCCGACGAGGAGGAACAACGCCCCGGTGCTCAATCCGTGGTTGATCATTTGAAGGATGGCGCCCTGGATGCCGAGGGGGTTGAGCGCGAACATGCCGAGCATCACAAAACCGAGGTGGCTTACCGAGGAGTAGGCCACAAGTTTTTTGACATCTGCCTGGGCAAACGAAACCGCCGCGCCGTAAATGATGCCAATGACCGCCAGCAGGGCGATCCACGGGGCAGCCTGCAGCGCCGCCTCGGGGAAGAGGGGGATGTTGAAGCGCAAGAAGCCGTAGGTGCCCATCTTGAGCAGCACACCCGCCAGGATGACCGAACCTGCCGTTGGCGCTTCGACGTGCGCATCGGGTAGCCAGGAGTGCAGCGGCCACATGGGTACTTTGATGGCAAAAGCCATGGTGAACGCCAGGAAGAGCCAGATCT
Source organism: Anaerolineales bacterium (assembly GCA_034433165.1). GTDB lineage: Bacteria > Chloroflexota > Anaerolineae > Anaerolineales > Villigracilaceae > DAOUAP01. The sequence continues at coordinate 47,747 of DAOUAP010000025.1, forward strand.
GAATGTTGGCCGGGATACCGCCCATTTCGATCAAGTCGGGCACGGCAAACGTGCCCTGGTTGATGCCCAGCCAGAGGATGGCAAGCAGCATAAGGATGGAGCCTGCCATGGTGTAAAGGAAAAACTTGATGGCGGCGTAAATGCGGCGCGGGCCGCCCCAGATACCAATGAGGAAGTACATGGGAACCAGGGTGAATTCCCAGAAGATGTAGAATAGGAACAAGTCCTGTGCCAGGAACACGCCGGTCATACCTACTTCGAGCAGCAGGAAGAAGACCATGAAGTCTTTCACGCGCTCCTCGACGGCCGTCCAGGTGGACAAGATGGCAATGGGCGTCAGGAAGGTGGTGAGCAGCACCAACAGTACGCTCAGTCCATCCATGCCCAGGTAGTACTGAATATTCCAGCCCGCGACTGTGATCCAGTTATACTGTGCCTTGAGCTGCAAGTCGGGGTTGCTCGCGTCGAACATGAAGAATGCCCACATCGAGATTCCGAAGGTCACCAGCGAAGTAACAAGGGCTGTCCAACGGATGGCAGACTTCGCCTCAGACTTCAGGAAGAGCAGCACGAGCACACCGACCAGCGGGAAGAAGGTCGTCAGGGTGAGGGGTTGCAGGAAAAAGTTCATATCGCTTCCTCGTTATTTCAGAAGTAGGTAGCCAAGGATGGCTACAACGCCAACCAGCACAAACAGCGCATACGAGCGCACGAATCCGCTCTGCAAGGTGCGCAAGCGGGTGGATACATCTTTGGTAAAGGCGCCAATACCATTTGCAAAGGCGTCGATGCCCTTTTGGTCGGCGTATTCGGTCAGGAAGGTGCGGCTGATCCACAGGAATGAGCCAGCGATGACAGTATCGTGAAACCAGTCGTGCCAGAACTTCCAGTCGATCACATCTGCAGTAAATCGGGCCAGGTCATCGTAGCGGTCGAGGATGAGGAATTTGTAAGCTTCATCGATGTAAAACTTGCGTTCCATACCCGCGAATATAAACCCCAGCGGTTTTCTGAGTGGATCGACCTGCCCAGCCTTGAGGGGGTTACGCCCATAGATGAACCAGGAAACACCGATGGCCGCCAGGGCAAAGAGTGTCGAGAGTCCTGCCACGCCCAGGTCGAAACCAAGCAGTTCCATCTCGCCCAGGGTGTGCTCGAGCCAGTGACCGAGTTGGTGAAAACCCTTGAAAGGCAGGTTGAGCGCGCCACCCAGCACCGAGAGCGCAGCCAGTGCCATGAGCGGCACCGTGATGAGCGCCGGGCTTTCTTCTGCCCGGGCAGCCGCTTCGTGGCGCGCTTCGCCGAAAAAGACCATCCAGATCTGGCGGCCCATGTAGAATGCCGTCAGAAAGGCAGCGGCGGTCAAAATCCAGTACACATGCGGGTAATGCAGGCTGGCATCCAGCAGGATTTCATCTTTGGACCAAAAACCCGCAAACGGGATGATGCCCGCCAGGGCCAGCGTGCCGATGATGTAAAGCCAGAAAGTGACCGGCATGGTTTTACGCAAACCGCCCATGTTGCGCATGTCGCCGGGGTCGAACACCTCGGCGTGATCATCGTGGTGGGCATCATGCCCACCGTGGCCGTGCGCCATGTGATGGTGGCCACGCTCAAGCCCCAGGATGACCGAACCCGCCGAAAGGAATAGCAGCGCCTTGAAGAAGGCATGCGTAATGAGGTGAAACATGCCCGCGACGTAGGCCCCCATGCCCACCGCAGCCACCATGAAGCCCAACTGGCTGATGGTGGAATAGGCCAGCACACGCTTGATGTCGTACTGCCCAGCGGCGATCAACGCGGCAAAAAGCGCCGTAGCCGCGCCAACAGTAGTCACGATGTATTGCGCATCATAAGACAGGTCGTAAATGGGCGCAGAACGGGTGACCAGGTACACGCCAGCGGTGACCATGGTCGCGGCATGGATCAGCGCCGAAACCGGGGTGGGGCCCGCCATAGCATCGGGCAGCCAGATGAAGAGCGGGATCTGCGCCGATTTTCCGGCGACGCCAATGAGCATGAAAATGGTCATGGCAAGGATGATCTCAGGGTGCGCCTTGGCCACTTCAGGTGCGGCAGCGAACACCGCATCAAACTGGAAAGAGCCCATATACCAGAACATCAGGAAACCGGCAATCAGGAAGCCGAAGTCGCCCACACGATTGGTAATGAACGCCTTTTTGGCTGCGTTGGAATTGGCCCATGAAGGTCGTCCGAGCGTGTCCATGTCGTACCAAAAGCCAATCAGCAGGAAGGAACTCAGACCCACACCTTCCCAACCCACAAATAGCATCAGATAGTTGTCGCCGCTGACAAGGATCATCATGGCGGCAATGAACAGGTTGAGGAAGACGAAGAAACGGCGGTAGCGGCCAACATCATTCTTAAAACGCACATCCTCGTGCATGTAGCCGATGGCGTAGATGTGAATGAGCGTGCCTACGCCGCTGACCACCAGCATCATGGTGACCGAAAGCGTATCCACACGGAAGGCCCAGTCGAGCGCAAGCGTGCCAATGCGAATCCACTCTGCCACCAGCACGGTCTCGCCGTGCCCTTCGGTGACATACAGCGAATAGGCCAGCAGGGCCGACACCACAAACGCAAGCCCTGAGGCAATGGCCGCAATCGCGCCAATCCCTTTTTCGGTCAGCCGACCGCCAATGATGATGTTCAACAGCAGGCCGATGACCGGGAAGAACACAATCCACGGCGCGAGGTTGAAGAACAGACCAGAAGTTGTTGTTTCGCTCAGCAACATGGCATTATCCCTTCAGGCTGCTCAGTTCATCGACATTGACGGTGTTGCGGCTGCGGAAAATGGCCACGATCAGCGAGAGGCCCACCGCAACTTCGGCCGCAGCCACCGTCATCACAAAAAAGACGAAAATTTGTCCATCAAGTTGGTTGAAGGTGCGCGCAAAGGCCACAAACGCCAGGTTGGCGGCGTTGAGCATGAGCTCGATGGACATGAACACCACCAGCGCGTTACGGCGCAACAACACCCCCAGCACACCCATGCTGAACAAGATGCCCGAAAGAACCAGGTAATAACTGACCGGGATCATCTGTGCTACCCTCCCTTCTCGCGCTTGGTCAGGATGATGGCGCCGATCATGGCGACCAGCAGCAAAACAGCTGTAATCTGGAACGGGAGTTGGTATTGGAAGAATAACTCCACGCCCACAGCGCGCGGGTCGCCGAACGTATCGACCGGTTCCGGGATCACCCCGGTCACACCCGCCTGCCCGGCAAACCATACACCCAGCGCACCGGCCAGGGCCAGGGCCAGCAAAACAGCCGGGATGGTCTGGCGCTGTTTGAGCATCAGCGGCACCTGCTCTGCGCCCAGCAGCATGATGACGAACAGGAACAGCACCATGATCGCGCCAGCATAAACAGCCACCTGTGAAAGCGCAATGAATGGCGCATTGAGCAGCAGGTAGAAGATTGCCACCGTCAAAAAGTTTAACACCAGGTACAGCGCCGAATAGATCGCGTTGCGGCTGAGGATCATCCCTGCCGCGCTTGCGATAGCCACCAGCGCCAGTATGACGAAGGTTATTAGTTCAGGTGTCATGCACTCCCTCGAATTCGGGTAGTATGGGGGTTCGCTTTTGGCGCTTGCGCGCCGGGCCGGCAAACCCTAATCGACAGGGTCTTTCATCGCAGGCACCGAACGCGTAAACTTTCCCGGTTCGGTCACTTGCGGGGTTGGCGCGCCGCCCTGTGGTACTGGCACCAACAGCATGTCTTTATCGTAAATAGCCTGGCGGCGATCGGTAAAACTCAGTTCATAGTTATCACCCAGCACAATCGCCTCGGTGGGGCAGGCATCTTCACAAAAGCCGCAGTAAATGCAGCGCAGCATGTTGATTTCATAGGTGCTGGCATAGCGGTCACCGGGGGAATAGCGTTCACTATCAGAATTCTCAGATGCCTCGACAAAAATGGCATCCGCCGGACAAGCCGCGGCGCACAGGGCGCAGCCAATGCACTTTTCCAACCCGTTATCATAGCGCGTCAGGTAATGCCGGCCGCGGAACCGGGTTGCGGTGCGTTTCTTAACTTCCGGGTACTCAATCGTTACCGGCTTTTCAAACATTGCCTTGAGCGTGGTGCCCAGGCCGCGTACCAGTTCTCTAAGCATACATCTTCCTCCTGAGTGAACGATCTACCGCTAAAGTAAACAGCCAGCCGAAGAATAGAGAAAGTGAGGGGGTAAAAATCCACATGACCGTTGGGCCGAAAGCGTCACCAAGTACAATGCCTATCGAGGTGACGAAGACCAGGATCAACGTGAGCGGCAGCAAGACCTTCCAGCCAAAAGCCATCAGGCGGTCGTAGCGAATGCGCGGCAGGGTGGCGCGCAGCCAGACCATGCCAAACAGCAGCGCCACAATCTTCAAAAACAAATAGATCGGGCCCAAAAGCGGGGTTTGGTCTACACTCAAGAAAGTGTCTTTGAGGAACCAGAATTCGCGATATCCGCCAAAGAACAGCGTGGCCAAAATGGCGCTCAACGTGATCATCTTGGTGTACTCAGCCATGAAAAACAACGCAAATTTCATGCCCGAATACTCGGTGTGGTAACCGGCAGCCAGTTCCTGCTCGGCCTCAGGCATGTCGAAAGGCGCGCGGTTAAGCTCGGCCAGGGCAATGATCAGGAAAACCAGCGCCCCCACGGGCTGTAACAACGCAAACCAACCGTCACGTTGCGCCTCAACAATCTCCAGCATGTTCATCGAATTGCCCATCAAGATAACCAGCACGAAACAAAATCCCAACGACAATTCGTAAGAGATCATCTGCGCTGTGGAGCGCAACCCACCCATGAGCGCATATTTGTTATTCGATGCCCACCCGGCCAGCGTGATGCCATAAACCGCCACCGAAGCAATGGCTGTGATGTACAAGATGCCAACGCTGATATCCGCAACGTACAGGCGCAGGGTGTAATCCCCAATCTTAACATCTGGTCCCCACGGCAGTACCGCCACGATGATCAGCGCGGGAACCACAGTGAGGATGGGCGCCAGGAAGAACAGCCCTTTCTGCGCTTTGGCAGGGGTGAACTCTTCCTTGAAAATCAGCTTGACAGCGTCTGCAATGGGTTGCAGTAAACCCTGCCAGCCCACACGGTTGGGACCCAGGCGCACCTGCATGCGCGCCAGCACACGCCGCTCGAACCATGTGAGGTAGGCAAAGCCACCCAGCAAAACCAGCGAGAGGATGAAGGCCTTCAGCACCCATTCCAAGAGCAAAAACCAGTTGAATTCCATGAACCCTCCCTAAGCCTTTTCGGCGACCGCGATGGTAACCGGGGTCGGCGCGGAGATGGGAATACCGAAACTGCGATAGACCAGAACAACACCCGTCGAGATGGACTCGTCGAACACAGCGGTGGCTCGCGCCTCCCACCCATTCAGACGCACCGTTACCGGGTGTCCGTTATGGATGCCGAGCTTTTCAGCTGCGGCCGGGTGCAGCGCCACCCGCGGCCCGCCAATTCGCTGCGACAGCAACATGGACGGGGTCATGGTCGTTCCCAGGTCGTAAACTGTGCTGACTGGCACCGCCAGCAGTTCGTCTTCTTTGGGGCGGAGCGCATCGACCTTTGCCCCGGCGACTTTGGCATCGCTGACTGCCAGGTGTGCGCCCAGACCCTGTTTATTTTCGTAAGATGTGCCGCCGTAGTACAAATCGCCGCGGCTGACAATGGGCCACTGTTCGGTCACTTCGGCCAATTTGGCGTAAGAAATGTCTGCAAAGGCGTTTGTTTCGGACGCCAGGTGATTCATCACCAGCAGCGGCGAACGTCCTTCCAGGTCGATGCCGGCCAGTCTGGCGATCTCGGCCGTCAGGGCGTAGTCAGCTTTCAGTCCGGGGCGGGGCGGAACCGCCGGGTAGAAGCGTTGAACGCGGCGCTCGCCAGAGACATAGGAGCCTTCGCGCTCAGTGTAGGCCAGCACCGGCAGCGCCACAAGGGCCGCAGCGGTGGTGGCGGTGGGCAGGATATCCTGCGCGATGACAAAGGCGGCTTCTTTGAGCGCATCTGCCAGGGCAGGGTCATCACCCGCCGGGTCGGCGGCTGCAATGTAAACGGTTTTGCCTTTTAACTCCGCAGCCAGGTCTGGTGAGGGGCGGAAGCCCAGTTCCCAGGCGCCCTGGTCGTTGACGCGCGGCCACACACCCACCAGTCCGTTGTTGGGTTTGCCGGTGCGGTCCTTCACCAACTCAGCGCATGCGCCAGCCAAGGCTTGCGAGCCATCCAGCCCGAGTCCATCGGCGCCAAAGAAGACGACCAGGTTGCTTGCGCCATTCAGGGCGTCACCGATTTTGGGTTTGGTGGGCAGGCCGCGCACGGTCTGCGCTTCATCGCCGTATGCGTAGCGCACAACATACGTGGCGTAATGGTCGAGTGCAGTGGCGCGGGCGTTGGCCACAATGAGCGTGGCGCCGCGTTTGGCGGCCGCCTTGAGGCGAAGCCACCAGATGGGCGCTTCGTCGTGCAGGTCTGAGGCAACGACCAGGATGGTGTCGCCTTTACCCAGTTCGCCCAGGTTGGAGCCAGCCGATAGTCCATAAGCGGCCACTGCGTCGCCGCCGCCCATGTGGGTGTAGAGCAGGGCTTTGCCGCCCAGCCCGTCGGCCAGTTTTTTGAGGTTGAAGAGATCCTCGTTGGACAGGCGCCCGCTGGCCAGCACGACAGTATCAGACTTGGCGGCGGCCAGTTTATCGGCGACCTGTTTGAGGGTAGCTGTGTCGGGTGCGGTGCTGAGGCGCTCGGGGGTTTCGGTGTAATGGTGCGCGGCGAAGCGGCCCTTATCGCAGATCCAGGTCTCATTGACCTGTTCGTTCTGGCGCGGCATGACGCGCTTGACGACGTAGCGCCCGCCGGCTTTGGCTTCACGGCGCACGTTGAAGGTCAGGTTGCAGCCCACCGGGCACTGTGTGCAAACCGAGGCGGACTGGTTCATTTCCCATGGGCGCGCGCCGAAGCGGAAATCGGAGGTGGTAAGGGCGCCGACCGGGCAGATGTCGGTGGTGTTGCCGCTGAAGATGGAGTCGAAGCCAGGGTCGGAGTAGGTGACGATGTCGGTGGCGCGCCCGCGGTTGTAGAAGCCGATGACCGGTTCGCCGACGATTTCGTCCTGAAAGCGAATGCAGCGCGCGCACTGGATGCAACGTTCGCGGTCGAGCCAGATCAGTTCGCCGAGCGGAACGTGTTTGTCCATCTTCATTTTTTCGTCGAAGATGAAGCGGCTTTGGTCGGCGGCGTGGGCCATGGTGAGGTTTTGCAGGGGGCATTCGCCGCCCTTGTCGCAGATGGGGCAGTCAAGCGGGTGGGAGGTGAGCAGGAATTCGACCGTGCCGCGTTGTCCGTCGAGAGCTTTTTCGGAGCGGGTGAGAACCACCATGCCTTCCGAGACGCTGTTGGTGCAGCCGGTTTCGAGCTTGGGCATGAACTGGATTTTTGGCTGTCCAGTTTCGTCGAGCACGGGCTGGCCGGTGGCGCGGTCGATTATGGGACGGCCGATTTCGACCAGGCACATGCGGCACATGCCCACCGGTTCCATTTTGGGATGGTAGCAAAAGACAGGAATGTCGATGCCTATCTTTCGGGCGGCATCGACCACCAGCGCGCCTTCGGGCACGCTGACTTGTTGGTTATCGATGGTGAGGGTGACCATTTTTGGCATAGTTGCTCCGCTCCGGGGTCAGGCGGGTTTCACCCGGGTGGTGAAATCTTCAGGGAAACGTTCGATGGCAGAGACAACCGCCATGGTGGCAAATTCGCCCAGGGCGCACAGGCATTTGCCCTGCATTTGGGTGGCCACGTTCTTGAGAAGCGTAACGTCACGCGGGGTGGCGTGCCCTTCGCCGATGCGGTCGATGATGTTGAGCATCCAGAAGTTGCCTTCGCGGCAGGGGGTGCACTTGCCGCAAGACTCGTGGCGGAAGAAGTGCACGGTCTTGCTGATGACCCAGTCCATGCTGTGGGTGTCGTCGATGATGATGACCGAGGCCGACCCAAGCATGGAGCCTACGTTCTGGACATTTTCATAGTCCATGGGAGTGTCCATGACCTTGTCGAAATTCTCGTCATTGACCAGGATGATGGATGAGGATGCGCCCGCGGGCATGATGCCCTTTACCTTGCGGCCTTCGGGCAAGCCGCCGCCGCAGGTGAAGATCAACTCGCGGAAGGTGGCACCCAGTGGCAGTTCGTAATTGCCCGGTTTGTTGATATTGCCCGACAGGCTGAAGATCTTGGTGCCAGGGCTTTTATCTGTGCCATTTTTGCGGAAGCCGGTTGCGCCTTCGGTAACGATGAGCGGCAGGTTGGCGATCGTTTCCACATTATTGACCACGGTTGGTTTGCCATACAGCCCGTAGGTGGCGGGGAAAGGTGGGCGCACACGCGGTTGGCCGCGGTTGCCTTCCAGGCTTTCGAGCAGGGCGGTTTCTTCGCCACAAATGTATGCGCCCGCGCCCAGGTGGGTGTAAAGTTTGAGGGAGAAATCGCTGCCAAACAGTTTTTCGCCCAGGAAGCCGGCTTTTTCCATGTCGGCAATCTTCTCGTCGAGCAGGTGCGCAATCTGCCAGAACTCACCGCGCAGGTAAATGTAGCCTTCATTAGCGCCTACGGCATAGCAGGCGATGGCCACCCCTTCCAGGAACTGGAAGGGGTTGAAGGTCATGATCTCGCGATCTTTGAAGGTGCCTGGCTCCGATTCATCGGCGTTGGCGACCACGTAGTGCGGCCAGGTGTTGTTGGGGAGGAAGGACCATTTGACGCCGGTGGGGAAACCCGCGCCGCCGCGCCCGCGCAAACCTGAGGCTTTGACCTCTTCTGTGACCTGCTCCGGCTGCATGCTGGTGACCGCTTTTTTGAGGGCTTCGAACCCGCCATGTTTTTTGTAGACCGCGAGGTCTGCCAGGTTCTCGATATCTCGGTGACGTAGGAGCAGGTGCGCCATTACTTCACCTCCACACCGCCCTTGCGCAGGGCATCAATCAATTCCATGGTTTTATCCACGGTCATATTCTCGTGGTAGGCCAGCCCCGAGCCGCTCTGGATCTGGAACATGGGGGCTTTGTCGCACGCGGCCAGGCACATCACCGCCTCGACGGTTATCAGCCCATCGGGCGTGGTCTCGCCGACCTTGATGCCCAGGTTGCCGCACAGGCTTTCCAGGAACTGGTCTGCGCCGCGCAGGGCGCACGGCAGGTCGTTGCAGACTTGCATGCGGTATTTGCCGGCTTTCTTGTCGTGGTACAGGGTATAAAAGCCAATGATGGCGGCTACATCTGTGGTGGAAATTTCCAAAAGGTCGGCAATCTCTTGCATGGACTGTTTGGTGACGAAACCTTCTTCCCTCATGGCCATGTAGAGCAGGGGCATCACCGCCGAGCGTTTGCGTTCCGGCGGGTATTTGGCAAGGACGGCTTTGATTTCATCGGGGTATTTTTCAACGAGGCTCATCGGTCAATATCTCCCAGCACGATGTCAATTGAGCCAATGATGGCCACCAGGTCGGCCACCAGGTGTCCGCGGGTAAGTACCGGCAAAACCTGCAGGTTATCCCACGAGGGGGTGCGCCAGTGAACGCGGTAGGGCTTGGGTCCGCCGTCGCCTTCCAGGTACACGCCCAGTTCACCGCGCGGTGATTCCACTGCGCTATAGACTGCACCCTTGGGCGCGTTGAAGCCTTCGGTCCACAGTTTGAAGTGGTGGATGAGCGCTTCCATGCTGGTGCCTATCTCTGAGCGCGGCGGGGGAACGAACTTGTAGTTATTGGAGCGCACCGGGCCCATGGGCAGTTTGGTGAGCGCCTGCTCAATGATGCGCAGCGTCTGTCGCATCTCTTCGATGCGCACCAGGTAGCGGGCATACACATCACCTTCGGTGCGGGTTGGCACGTCAAATTCGTACTGTTCATAGCCAGAGTATGGCGCAAACTTTCGGTAGTCGTGCGCCACGCCAGAGCCGCGCAGCGTGCCGCCAGTCAGTCCCCAGGCCAGGGCGTCTTCTGCGCTGATCTTGCCAATACCCACGGTGCGGTCGAGGAAGAGCGGGTTCTTGGTCAATAGGGCTTCGTATTCGTCGATGCGGCGCGGCATGGTCTTGAGGATGTCGCGCACGGCAGATTCAAATTCCACTGGCACATCGCGCCACAGCCCGCCAGGGCGGAAGTAGGTGGTCATCATGCGCTGGCCCGAGCACATCTCCAGAATGTCGAGGATGTATTCACGCTCACGGAAGCAATACAGGAAGACCGACATGGCAGCCACATCCAGCGCAGAAGTGCCTAGCCAGACCAGGTGCGAGGCCAGGCGCTGCAATTCGGCAATGATGACGCGAATCGCCTGCGCACGCACGGGCACATCCAGATCTACCAGTTTTTCCACCGCCAGCACATAGGCCAGGTTGTTGCCGGTGGTGTTCATGTAATCCAGCCGGTCTGTCATTACTTCGGCCTTCTGGTATGTTTTGGCTTCCATATTCTTTTCGATGCCGGTATGCAGGAAGCCGACATCGGGCACACAGTTGATGACCGTTTCGCCATCCAGCTCAAGCAACAGGCGCAGCACCCCGTGCGTGGAGGGGTGCTGCGGGCCCATGTTGAGCAGCATGGTATCGCCATGGATGGCGCGGTCGGAGACGAGGTGTTTGAGTTCGTCGAGGCTTACTTCTTGAATTTGGCTCATGACATCGCTCCGCTATTCTTTTGCGTATGGCTTGCGCGCATCGATCTCATCGAAGTTGAAGCTGAATTGCGGTTCTTCGTAACCCAGCGGGTAGTCTTTGCGCAGGGGGTATCCTTGCCAGTCATAAGGCATCAGGATGCGCCGCAGATCGGAGTGTTCCTCAAAGTGGATGCCAAACATATCGTAGATTTCGCGCTCGCGCCAGTTGGCATTGGGATAGATTTGCTCGAGGCTGGGCAGGCTGGGCGAAATACCCGGCACAGGCACGCGCAGGCACAGTGTGGCGCGATGCTGCACCGACGTGAATTGATAGACCGCATGGAAACGGGGGGTTTCTTCCGGCCAGTAATCCACCGCGGTGATGTCCGAGAGCCGCTCGAAGCCCATGGCGCGCAGGCTACCGGCAACAGACAGCAGGGTATCTGGCGCAACAACCAGGCTGTGTTCGCCGCGAAATTCGATAACTTCGCCGCCAAATTTTTCCTGCAGGATGCTAATGTAAGATGATTCGTTCATGGTTATGCCCACTTGGTCAGTTTTTCGCCGCGCACTTTTTCGTGCAGGGTGACCACGCCATGGATGAGCGCTTCGGGACGCGGCGGGCAGCCCGCCACATACACATCCACCGGCACGACCTCATCCACGCCCTGGACAATGGCGTAGTTGTTAAAAACACCGCCGCAGGAGGCGCAGTCGCCCATGGCAATGACCCACTTGGGGTCGGGCATCTGATCGTACAGGCGGCGCAAAATCGGGGCCATTTTACGCGAAACACGCCCGGCCACGATCATCAAGTCTGACTGGCGCGGCGAGGGGCGCATCAGTTCCATGCCAAAGCGGCTCATATCAAAATGCGCCGCCTGGGCCGACATCATCTCGATGGCACAGCAAGCCAGACCAAACAGCATGGGCCACATGGCGCCGGTGCGGCTCCAGTTGACGGCCTGCTCCAGCGTGGTAGTGACCACGCCCATGTTGCCGAGTTTTTGCTCTACTCCCATTCCAAAGCTCCTTTTTTCCACTCGTAAATAAAACCAATAATCAAGGGGATGTTGAAAATGAGCATGGTTATCAGCCCAAACATGCCCAACTCGCGCAACGCAATGGCCCACGGCAAAAAGAACACCACTTCGATATCGAACAGGATAAAAAGCACCGCCACGCGATAGAATCGCACCGGTACACGGCGCGAACCGGGCCCAATGGGCGACATCCCGGATTCATAAGAGCTGGACTTTCGCTCAGTCTTGCGCTTGGGACCAAACAAATTGCCCAACCCGATGGCGACCAGGGAGATCAGCACGACCACCACGATCATGATGCCAATTGCAGCGTATTCTAGCAACATAAAAAATGTCTCCTTAGCGGGGAGATTTAACTCGCGTTATTTTATCATAATTGGACAAAGTCAGTGTTAATTTTCACAAGCACCAACCCTGTCACCGAAGGTGACAACAAAAACCTGCTCGATTTTAACCCTTATCGAACAGGTAAAGTTTCACCAAATTAGCAGATGATTGTCATGAATCTGGATGCAGAACAGGTGTTTTACACCGTCCTTTCGCTTAAAGGTAATCTTTGAGGTGGCGGCTGCGGGTGGGGTGGCGAAGTTTACGCAGCGCCTTGGCTTCGATCTGACGGATGCGCTCGCGGGTGACATTGAAGTAACGGCTCACTTCTTCCAGCGTGTGATCCTTTCCGTCGATCAGCCCAAAGCGCAGCTCGAGCACCTGGCGCTCACGTTCAGAAAGGGCCGCCAGGGCATATTGCACCTGCTCGCGCAGCATCTCGCGCGCAGCGGCATCCATGGGCTCCAGCGCGTCATCGTCCTGGATAAAATCGCCCAGTTGTGAGGAATCTTCATCGCCTACCGGGCCCTCCAGCGATACCGGTTCTTCGGCTGAGCGCAGGATTCGGTCCACTTTGCTCACCGCCTGCTCCCAGCGCCGCTGCAGGTTCTCTTCGGGCGGTGTGCCGTTCACCCGGGCGGTCACAATTGCCTTGACATCTGCCGCAGAAAGATACCCCACCTCCAGCGCCAGCTCCTCGGTGGTTGGCTCACGGCCCAATTGCTGTATCTTTTGGCGTTGGATGCGCAGGATACGCGTAATCGACTCGAACAGGTGCACAGGAATGCGAATGGTGCGGGCCTGCTCGGCAATGGAGCGATTAATGGACTGGCGGATCCACCATGTGGCATAAGTGCTGAACTTGAAACCGCGCCGCGGGTCGAACTTGCCCACCGCCCGCAGCAAGCCCAGGTTGCCTTCCTGGATCAGGTCGAGGAAGGAAATGCCGCGCCCAAGGTAGCGCTTGGCCACACTGACCACCAGGCGCAGGTTGGCGCGAATGATGGCATTGTTCGCCTGCTCGGCCCGGAAGCGAACGGCGTCCATCTCCATTTCCAGCTCGGGTTCGGGAGGCAGGTAACGCCGCATGGCGCGCACCGCCGGCAGACTGTGATTCGCCTGGATGTACCGCGCCAGCTTGGCAGCGAACGCCTCAGGCAGCATATACAGGCACAAAAAGAGACTGAAGGCCTGCATGACCAGCCCATTCCAGAGCGGGTCTGATCCCCAGCGGCCATTGTCCAGGTAAGCGCGCAAATAAGAAGGCGGTTCCACGTCCCAGGCGATGTGCAGGTTTTGCGCTTCGGCAATCACCAGCGCCAAATCGGGCAGCCCGGCACTCAAACGCCTAGCATCCTCGTCCAACCGCGCCCAGGATGTGACCAACTCGTCGAGAACAAGAAAGTAGGCGCTGGTAGCCTGCCCGGCCATTTTTCGCTGCGGGCGCCTGGCGTAATTTTCCAGAATGCGCGCAGCCTCAATCATTGCTGAAAGGCGAAACTCGCTGTCTGAGTCAAGCAGTTTCACCTGGCCGATCTCGCGCAGGTACAGGCGCACAGGATCTTCAGAAAGCTCAGAGACGGCCACCGACTCCAGCCGCAGGTCCAGATCGACGGGCATGTCTTCAACGTAGTCGTCGGAAGCCAGCTCGAGCGGCTCTTCGATCTCTTCCGGCAGGGCCATGCCGGGCTCCAGGTCTGCATCTGCCAGGCCGCCCACACCCGGAGGCAGCGGAACATGCAGTTCGGCAGGTTGTGAGGCAGCAGAGGCAGATTTCTTTTTACGCGGCATAGACAAATTTCCGGTCAGTCCTTACGGTAAGCGCTAAACTCCACTTGCGCGTGATCAACCAGTTTTAGCGCATCCACGTATTGCTTCACCATGTCATTCATGCTCCTGGCAAAGGGATCGCCTGACTGGTGCGCATCTTCCTGCAGGAACCTGAGTTGATTCACGCTCTCGCTCAGGGTCTGGCGGCGCAGCAACAAAACCAGGCGCCCCATTTCGTCCACCAGTTTGTCCCTCTTGCCAGTCTGCAGGGTACGCGCACGCAAGTCATCGAAGACTGCCTGAATTTCGGCATGCAAAAGGGATTGCACAAACTGCAACACTTCAGCAGTATCCTGTTCCAGAGCCTGGCGCAGCAAGCGAAACAAAATTTGTTGGTCAGTATACCCGAAATCTTCGGTTGAAAGTGCGCTCAATTCTCGTTTTTTCAAGCGCCGGTCGAGATGATGCAACATCTCGGGGTTTTGCAGCAAAATGGCGAGCACCTGGTCTCCAATTTTGCGGGCTGGGCTGGGTGCAGATGCCGGGGCAGCCTGGGCGTGCTCGGCTTTGCGGGCAGGGGGTGGCGCCCCGGGCCGCTGTGAGCGCCGCGCAGGGCTTCCTGCCGGCTTTATCCCGATCAATGCGCGCTCATCCACCCGCAGGCGGCGGGCCAGCATCTGACGATAACTCTCGCGTTCCACCGGGCTGGCCAGGTCCTCGATGAGTGGTAAGACCTGCGAAACGATCTCGACGCGTGCCTTGGGGTCTTCCACGTTACGACCGGCAATGAGCGTATCCATCACGTGCGTCACCACTGGCGCTGCTTTTTCGATGAGCGCTTTCCACTCAGCCGGGTTGCGCGCCACAATCTCATCCGGGTCCAGGTCATCGGGCATACTGGCAACGCGCAGGTCGGCCTGCAAGCGGGCCTCGTGACGCAGCAGCCCGTGCGCATCGAAGCGCAGTTCTTCGTCATGGTCGAGCGCAACCCGGGCTGCATCCAGCCCGCGCAGCACGGCCTTCTGTCCGGCGGCATCGGGGTCCAGCGCCAGCACGATGCGGCGCGTGAAACGTTTGAGCATGCGCAACTGCTCTTCGGTGAGCGCTGTGCCCATGGGCGAGACCACGTTCTCGAACCCGGACTGGTGCACCGCGATCACATCCAGGTAGCCTTCCACGATCACCACCTGGTCAGCCGCACGGATGGGCTTGCGCGCCCGGTCTAGCCCGTAGAGCAGGCGGCCCTTGTCAAAGAGCGCGGTCTGCGGTGAGTTCATGAACTTTGGCACGTCGTTGGGGTCGAGAATGCGTGCCCCAAAACCAGCCATGCGCCCCTCGGCATCGCGGATGGGGATCATGATGCGGTTGCGGAACTTGTCGTAATAGCCGCCGCTCTCGCGTTCGGTAATCAGCCCCACATCTAGAAGGTCTTGTTCACTAAAGTTTTTTTGCTTAAAGTAGGAAAAAGCGTTATCCCAACCAGCAGGGGCGTAGCCCAGTCCAAAAGCTTCAATGGTGGCGTCGGTCAGCCCACGTTTTTCCTTGAGATAATCCAAGGCTGGCCTGCCGCCCGGCGTTTTGAGCAGTTGGTGGCGGTAGAATGTGACAGCATCCTCCAGCAGGGCGCGCAGGCGATCGTTCTCCTCGCGGCGATCGGCCTGCTGGGGGGTGTATTGCTCCAGCTCAACCCCGGCGCGCTGGGCCAGGTGACGCAGGGTCTCGGGGAAATCCCAGCCTTCGCGCTTCATCACAAACTTGAAAATGTCGCCGCCCTCGTTGCACTCACCAAAACAGCGCCAGGTACCCGAATCTGGCCAGATCACAAAAGCCGGGGTGCGTGTATTGCTGTGAAATGGGCAAAAACCCGTGTAGCTTTTTCCCGAGCGGCGCAGTTTTACACCGGCCTCAGAAACGAGGTCGACAATATCAATACGGGCTTTTACATCGTCTATGCTGGACATGAGGCGACAACCACGAACCGGATGGCAGGGCAACAGGCAGCGTAATGCACGCGCAAACAGGATTATTATAGACGCAAAGCATTAAGCCGTTGGAAATCAACTAAAAATGAAAGCGCTACGCAACAAAAGACTGGGACCGCCCGCAGGGGACATGGCCGAAAATGCCCAACATGACCTGGGGCCGGTTTAGTTCACCTTGCCTCGCGCCAGGTGCGCCAGGTACAGCGCCACCGACCCGGCCACCGCCGCATTGAGCGACTCGATCTGGCCGACCATGGGCAGGCGCATCAGCACATCGCACGATTTGGCCGTCAGCGGGCGCATGCCTTCCCCCTCCGAGCCGACCACCAACCCAAGCGCGCCATCCAGCCGCACACGCTCTACGCTTTGCGCGCTTTCCCCGCCTTCCAACCCCACGACCCACGCTCCGGCCTCCTTTAACTCGCTGATGACCTGGTGCAGGTTGGCCTGTGCGATCAGCATGTGCTCGCTGGCGCCCGACGAGGCGTTGACCGCTGCCGGGGTCACCTCCACTGCGCGGGCCAGCGGGATGACGATGCCGTGCACCCCCACGGCCTCGGCCGTGCGGATGAGCGTGCCGAAGTTCTGCGGGTCGTTGAGCGAATCGAGCAGCAGGATGAAGGGCGGCTCATTACGCTCGTGTGCCAGGTCCAGCATGTCTGGCAGGGCGCTATAAGGATAGCCGCTGGCATCCAGCGCCACCCCCTGGTGATTGGCGTTCAACCGTTCCAGTTTTTGGCGCGGCACGGGGTTGACGGGAATCTTGCGCTGGCGCGCCAGCGTGAGGATGTCCTGCAGGCGGCCTTTGGGCTGCACGCCCTCGGCTACATCCAATTTGAAGACCTGCCGCCGTTTGGCGCGCAGGGTTTCGTACACAGCATTGCGTCCGTAAATGGTTTCTTTCATGGGGTGATCGTGTAAACTCCCGCGCAGGGTGAAACCTGCTCGTAAACGGACTGCAGCCCGGATTGCGCCAGCGCAGCCAGGGATTCGTCCGCGAACCAGTAGAACTCCTCCTCCCAGTCCGCGAAGCCCTGCCGGAACGATTCCTTGTCTGCCATTGTGGGCCACGACAAGTCGGCGATGACCAGCCGCCCGCCTGGGGCCAGGTTCCGGCTCACCAGCGCGCGACAGATGTCCACCTTTTTGGGCAGCTCGAAGTGATGAAAAACGTAGGCCGAGACGATGGCGTCGTACGGACGGTCGAAGGGTGTGGGCAGGGGCGCGCGCAGGTCGTGCAGGGCGAAGCGGGCGCGCGACAGCTTGGGGCGGGCCTTATCGAGCATGAGCGGGGCGAAATCGGTGCACCACAAATCGCAGCCCAGGGAGTCGAACAGCGCTGCCAGGTTGCCGGTGCCGGTGCCCAGGTCCAGCACGGACATGCCGGGGCGCGGCCGGGCGCGCTCGACCACCGTCTGCAGCACCTGGTCGTAGCCCGCGAAAGGGAAATCGGTGAACTGGCGCGTGGTCTGGTCGTAGAATTCGGCCCAGGCGTCGAAATCGGCTGGGGGGAAGGGGTCTTGGTTCATGTTAATTCGAGGGGCGACCCAGTGGGCCGCCCCCAATGTTACCAGTGCCAGGTGGAGCCTTCCTTGCTGTCCTCGACCGTGACGCCCAAATCCTTGAGCCGGTCGCGGATGAGGTCGGATAGCGCCCACATCTTTTGCTTGCGCGCCTCGCCGCGCACTTCCAGCAGCAGGTCGATGAATGGGTCTGCACCGCCAGAGCCGGTCTTTTCGCTCAGGCGCAGTCCAAAGACGCCGGTCAGCTCGCGCAGCAGGGTTTGTGCGTCGGACAGGTCGGCATCGCTGGCGCCGGTATCGCGGGCGGTGTTGATGGCGCGCACGAAGTCGAAGATGCCGCCCAACGCGCCAGCGGTGTTGAAGTCGTCATCCATGGCGTCGGTAAAGGATTTTTTAACGGTTTCGCTCGCAGCGGCCAGCGCAGCGGCAGACTCGGCGGGGAGGCCTTTGGCGCCCGGCAGGGCCGGCTTGAGCGCGGATTTGATCCGGTCGAGGCCTTTGGCGGCGGCATCCAGCGTTTCGTCATTGAAGACTAGCGGGGCGCGGTACGATCCATTCAGCACCAGCATGCGCATCACATCGGCATCGCGCTTGCCGAGGAATTCCTTGATGCTGATGATGTTGCCGAGGCTTTTGGACATTTTCTCGCCGCCGAGTTGGAGCATGCCGTTGTGCACCCAGTAGCGGGCAAAGAGTTTGCCGGTGTAGCTTTCGGTCTGGGCGATCTCGTTCTCGTGGTGCGGGAAGATGAGGTCATTGCCGCCACCGTGGATGTCGATCTGTTCGCCGAGTTCGACCAGGTTCATGGCGGAGCATTCGATGTGCCAGCCGGGGCGGCCGTGGCCCCACGGGCTTTGCCAGGAGATCTCGCCAGGCTTGGCGGCCTTCCACAGGGCGAAGTCCATGGGGTGTTCCTTGGCTTCTTCCACTTCGATGCGCGCTCCGGCCTGCATATCTTCCAGCTTGCGCCCGGATAGGCGCCCGTAGTCTTCGTCGTGGGTGACGCGGAAGTATACGTCGCCGTTTTCGGCAGCGTAGGCATAACCCTTTTCGATGAGCCCCTGCACGAAAGCGATGATGTCTGGCATGGTCTTGCTGACCTGCGGGGTGGCGGTGGCCGGCAGGATGTTGAGGTCGAGCAGGTTCTGGCGGTAGTCCGCGATGTATTTTTGCGAGAGGGACAGCGGGTCGACCCCAAGCTGGTTGGCGCGGTTGATGATTTTGTCGTCCACGTCGGTGAAGTTCATGACGTGCCGCACGTTGTAGCCGCGATATTCGAGGTGGCGGCGGATGATGTCGAAGACGAGCGACGACATGGCGTGACCAACGTGCGCATCGTTATAGACGGTGACGCCGCAGACGTACATTTTGACAACGCCCGGTTCGAGCGTTTGGAAGTCTTCTTTTTTACGGGTGAGGGTGTTGTAGAGGCGGATCATGGCTTTGGCTTTCTCCTGATGCGTGAATTATACGTGAAAAGTGATGCGTGAAAAACAAAGACGCGGCTCATACCGCGCCTTTTTACTAACTGGTCACTGATCACTGATTTAGTCTTCCGGCCTGGCGAAGATCATACGCCCGGCGGCAGTCTGGAGTACCTTGGTGACGGTGACGGTCTTGGTCTGTCCAATGAATCTGTGCCCGCTTTCAACCACCACCATCGTGCCATCGTCCATGTACCCTACACCCTGGCTGGATTCCTTGCCTTCCTGGATGACAGCGATTTCCATCACCTCGCCGGGCAGCACCACCGATTTGACGGCGTTGGCCAACTCGTTGATATTGAGAATGGTGACACCCTGCAATTCAGCCACGCGGTTGAGATTATAGTCATTGGTCAGCACGGGACATTTCAACTGGCGGGCCAGCACCACGAGCTTGTCGTCCACCTCGCGCACGCCGTCCACGTCAATATCGCTCAGGCGCACCTGGATGGCCGTCTCCTTTTGCAGTTCGGCCAGCACTTCCATGCCGCGCCGTCCGCGCTGGCGGCGCAGTCCATCGGATGAATCGGCGATGTATTGCAGTTCGTTGAGCACAAAGCGCGGGATGAGCAGGGCTCCGGGCAGGAAACCGGTCTTTGCAATGTCGGCAATACGCCCGTCAATGATGACGCTGGTATCGACCAGGATGGTGCGCTGCGGCTGGGTGTATTCACCCGTGACAGCGCGTTCCCCGCTGCCGTTGCGTCCCAAAATAGCCCCGGTTACATTAAAGAAATCGGACTGGCGCATGACAAACAGTGAAATGCCAAAATACCCGAATGCCACCACGGCAATGAAAGGCAAGATCTGGCTGAGGGGAGCAGGCAGCAACGAGAGCGGAAAAGAAAGCAGCGCCGCAATCACCAGCCCCAGTACCAGCCCGGTAATCCCTGCAAAAAGGGACTCGGCTGAAACACGGCCAAACATAGCCTTGAGCGACCGCGCCGGGCGTGTGGTGAAGTAGGGCGTCATTACCAGCCCAAACAGCGCCCCAACAAGGGAGATTAGCAAAACATAGAAGCCTATGTTTTGATCCTGACTGATGATGCCGATAAAATACCCCCCGTACCCTCCAAACAAGCTGAAGACCACCATACCGGCGATCCGCGCAATGAAATCAGCGCTCATGGCACAACTCCTGACAAAATAAGTGCAGAAATAAATCCAGCAGAATAATGCGTTGAATAATAGCACGCCCTGACAGGCGCGTCAATTCAGTTTGGATTGAATTATCGTAACCGCTCGGGGTTCAGCGCCAGAACATGAACTGGGACAAGCCGAGATTGGCCATAAAGGGTGGAATTCCTATCACATCTGCAACCGTGTAAATAAACGTCCACAGCACATCGCCCACTATGGGCACATACCACAATAACACGAACAGAATGATCAGCGAGAATTGACCCATGGCGTCCAGGCGCGCGCTTATGTCAGGGTGCATGTGCGGGCGGAACATGCCATAGCCATCCAGCGGGGGGAGCGGAATGAGGTTGAAGACCAGGGCCGAGACTTGCAGCAGCCCCAGGAAGGCCAGCCCCGCCCAAATACTGTCCAGATTCCAGGGCGCAAAACGGAAAACCAGCCCAATGAGGATGGCCAGCAGCAGGTTGGAAAGCGGTCCCGCCAGCGAGACCAGGCTGCGCCAGCGCGGGCTGCGAATGCGCCAGTCTTCAATATAGACTGCACCGCCGGGCAGGCCGATCCCGCCCAGCATCAGAAAGACGAGCGGGAAGACGATGGAGAGCAGCGGGTGGGTGTACTTGAGCGGGTTGAAGGTCAGGTAGCCCTTGTCTTTGACGGTGTAATCGCCGCCGTAGTAAGCCACCAGGGCGTGCGAGAACTCGTGCAGGCTGAGCGAGAAGATCCAGCCAATCAGGACGATGATAAAAATTGTCAGGTCCATATTTACTTTGCATAACCGTTCGGATGCGCGTTGTGCCACGCCCACGCGCTGGAAAGGATATCCTCCAACTCGGCGTGCCGGGGCTGCCAGCCCAACTCGCGGCGGATCTTTTCGGACGAAGCCACCAGCCGGGCCGGGTCGCCCGGGCGGCGCGGATTCTCGCGCACGGGAATGTCCACCCTGCTCACGGCTTTGGCGGTTTCGATCACCTCGCGCACCGAGTAGCCGCGTCCGTTGCCCAGGTTGTAGACCAGCCTGTCGCGCCCGCCCAGGGCCTCCAGCGCCAGCAGGTGCGCCGAGACCAGGTCGGCGATATGGATGTAATCGCGGATGCAGGTGCCGTCTGGCGTGGGGTAATCGGTGCCGTTGATGAAGGCGTACTCCGCCTTGCCGAGCGCCACATTCAACACGCGCGGGATCAGGTGCGACTCGGGCTGGTGCGCCTCGCCGCGCCCGGGCATAGCCCCGGCCGCATTAAAGTAGCGCAGCGCCGCAAAATGCAGCCCGTGGATCTGGCGGTACCAGTCCAGCGACTGCTCGATGGCCAACTTGGTGTAACCGTAGGTGTTGGTCGGCCCAATCGGCGATTCCTCGGTCAGCGGGGCATCACTGCTCTGGTACACCGCCGCCGTCGAAGACAGCACAAAGCGCGGCACGCCGGCCTTCACCGCCATCTCGATCAGCAGCAGCGAATCGATCAGGTTATTGCGCAGGTACTTGGCCGGGTCCTTCATGCTCTCGCCCGCCTCGATAAACGCCGCGAAATGCATCACCGCATCATACTTCCTGGAAGTCAGCGCAATGCCCAGTTCTGCCGTGTCCGAAAGCGTGGCGTGGATGAACTCAGCCCCATCCGGCACCGCTTCGCGATGTCCCGTCACCAGCGAGTCGTACACCGTCACTTCGTGCCCGGCCTTTAGCAGCGTCTCCGCGGTGGCCGAGCCAATGTAACCCGCCCCGCCTGTCACAAAAATTCTCATGGTCAATCTCCCGCAGTGGCACAACATTTTGCGCCACTGCCTTTATAAATTTGGTTTTTGCCTGTGCCAATCAGTCGTCTGCTGGTAAACATGCGCCACGCGCAGCAGGGTTGGCTCGTCAAAGTGGCGGCCCATCAGCTGCATGCCCACCGGCAGTCCATCCGCATCGAACCCCACCGGGAAGGCCAGCCCCGGCACCCCCGCCAGGTTGGCCGGCAGGGTGAACACATCTTCCAGGTACATGGCCAACGGGTCGTCGCCGTGCGCGCCAATCGGGAAGGCCGTGGTCGGCGCCACCGGGCAGGCAATCACATCCACCCCGGCAAACGCCTGCTCGAAATCGCGCCGGATGAGCGTGCGCACCTTCTGCGCCTGGCCGTAATACGCATCGTAATAACCCGCCGAAAGCGCATACGTGCCCAGCATAATGCGCCGCGTCACCTCTGCGCCAAACTTCTCGCCGCGCGTCCGGGTGAACACATCCCACATCCCCTCACCGCTCACACGCGGGCCGTAGCGCACCCCATCGAAGCGCGCCAGGTTAGCCGAAGCCTCGGCCGGGGCAATCAGGTAATAAACCGGCAGGGCGTATTCGGTATGCGGCAGGCTCACTTCCACGATCTCCGCGCCCAGGTCTTGCAGGATGCCGATGGCCGCCCGGACTTTTTCCTCCACCTGGGGCTGGATGCCCTTAATGAAATATTCGCGCGGCACCCCCACGCGCACGCCCCGCAGCCCGCCTCCCGTTTCCAGGGCAATTGGCGCGGCTGGCACATCCTGCGAGGTGGCGTCGCGCGGATCGCGCCCCTGCATCACCGCGAACACGGCGGCCGTGTCGGCCGCATCGCGCGCGAGCACGCCCACGCAATCCAGCGACGATCCATAAGCGATCAGCCCATAACGCGAGACGCGCCCGTAGGTGGGCTTCAGCCCGGTCACACCGCAGAACGAGGCCGGCTGCCGCACCGAGCCGCCCGTGTCAGTGCCAAGCGCCGCCGAGACCTCACGCGCCGCCACGGCTGCCGCGCTGCCCCCACTCGAGCCGCCCGGCACTCGGCGGGTATCCCACGGGTTGTGCGTCACCCCGTACGCCGAGTTCTCGGTCGAAGAGCCCATGGCGAACTCGTCGGTGTTCGTTTTGCCAATCACGATCGCACCCGCATCCTTCAATTTTTTAACGGCGGTGGCGGTAAAGGGAGGAACAAATCCTTCCAGTATCTTCGAGCCGCAGGTGCAGGGCATATCTTCCACGCTCAACACGTCCTTGACGGCCAGTGGGATGCCCAGCAGCGGCTTGCGGCCGAAGTCGCCATCCTGACGCAGGCGGGCCAATTCCCGGTCGGCCCGCTCGGCCTGGCGCAGGGCGCGCCGGTTCGACACGTACAAAAAGGCGTTCAGGTCCGGCTCCAGGGCTTCGATGCGCGCCAGGCAGGCCGCGGTCAACTCGCGGCTGGAGATTTCGCCTATGCGCAGCAGGTGGCGGGCTTCGGTGAGGGACAGGTCAGTGAGGGCGGTCATGGTTTATTCGAACACCGGCGGGATGCGAAACTGCCCTTCGACGGCATCCGGAGCGTTGCGGAGCACATCTTCCGGCGAAAGCGGCTTGCGCGCCCGGTCGGGCCGCAGGCGCGAATCCCCCCCGAAAACCGCAGACATGGGTGGCACGTCGGTGGTGTCGCGTTCGGCGAGCTTGGCCACATGCGCCAGGATGGCGGAAAGCTGCTCGCGGTAGCGGGACTTTTCCTCATCCGTCAGGTTCAGGCGGGCCAGCCTGGCGATGTGTTCGACTTCTTGCAGGGTCAGGGGCATGATGAGATTATAAAGCGTAAAGTGGATGCGTAAAAGGCGCACATCACTTTTAGCCAGCTATCAGACGATAAAAACAGGATACCTCCCCGGTATGGCAGGCCGGGCCGGCAGGGGTCACCAGCACGAGCAGGGCGTCGGCGTCACAATCGTAGCGGATCTCGGTCACTTTTTGAACGTTGCCGCTGGCGCCGCCTTTATGCCACAGTTCCTGCCGCGAGCGACTCCAAAACCAGGTTTCGCCAGTCTCCAGCGTCTTTTGCAGGGATTCGGCATTCATGTACGCCAGGGTGAGCACTTCTTTCGTTACAGCATCCTGAATAACAGCTGGCATCAGTCCATGTTGGTCAAACTTCAGATTCATACATTATCCTTTCGGAGACAATTAGGCATGCAGGCAGGTAAACACAGAAGCTGGCAATCGGATGCCCGTACGTACGTGCTGCGTGTCTACCTGCTACGCGTTTATGTGGTTACGTGTCTCACCATTAGCCCCTGCTCCGCCAAATAACCCTTGATCTGCCCCACCGTGTACTCTCCGTAGTGCAGCATGGAAGCCACCAACGCCGCATCCGCTTTGCCTTCGGTCAGCACATCGTAGAGATGCTCGGGTTTGCCACCGCCGCCCGAAGCAATCACCGGGATGCCGACCGCCTCCGCGACCAGGCGGGTGAGGGTCAGCTCGTAGCCTTTCTTCGTACCGTCAGCATCGATGGAGTTGACGACCAACTCGCCTGCGCCCAATTCCTCGCCGCGCCGCGCCCACTGGATGGCATCGATGCCCATGGGCGTGCGTCCGCCGTTGATGACGATCTCGTAGCCGCTGGGGATTTGGGCAGAGGCCGCGACTTTGAGCACATCCATCGAGAGGACAACGGCCTGTGCGCCAAAGGCTTTTGAGGCTTCGGCAATCAGTTGCGGGCGTTTGACAGCCGCGCTGTTGACGTTGACCTTCTCCGCGCCGGCCAGCAGCACGCGGTGACAGTCCTCCACCGTGCGCAGGCCGCCGCCCACCGAAAAGGGGATGAAGACCTGTTCGGCCACACGGCTGACCACGTCGAGCATGATGCCGCGGTTGTCGCTGGAGGCGGTGATGTCGTAAAAGACCAGCTCATCCAGCCCTTGCTGGTAATATTCCCTCGCTTTGGCCACCGGGTCCCCGATGTCTTTGGTATCCACAAATTTGATGGATTTGGCCAATTTGCAATCGCGCACGTCGAGGCAGGAGATGATGCGTTTGGATAACATGATTGCTCCTTTGGGCGTACAGGTAAACACTCTCTACCACCGATAGAAATTCTCCAACACCCGCAGCCCCACCGGCCCGCTTTTCTCGGTGTGGAACTGCACGGCGAACAGGTTGTCCCTGCCAATTGCCACGGGAAATGTACCGCCATACTCGCTGATGGCGTAGACCTGGGATGCGTCCGCAGGTTGGGGGTAGTAGGAATGCACAAAGTAGAAGGCATCGCCGGGGTTAACGTGCGCCAGCATGGGATGCGGCTGCGTGACAGTGACTTCATTCCAGCCCATGTGGGGAATTTTGAGCGGCAAAGCGGAGCCGGGAGCGGACAATGAAGCGGAGAAACGGATGGTTTTGCCCGGCAGCAATCCGAGGCATTCCGCATCATCTTCTTCCGAGTGTCCCAAAATGATCTGGCAGCCGATGCAGATGCCGAGGATGGGCGCGCCTTTGGCGAAAGACTCTTTCAGAGCTGCATCCAGTCCGCGCTGGCGGAGCACGCTCATGGCCGCCCCGGCCGCGCCCACCCCAGGGAAGATAACCTTATCGGCGCGGCGAACTGCTTCCGGGTCGGCGGTGATCTGGCAGGGGATGCCGAGGTGGTTGAGCGCGCGCCGGACGGAGGTCAAATTACCGGCGTTGTAGTCCACTAAAGTGATCATCAAAACTCCTAAAAAAACGCTTATGATTAGTTAGTCAAACTAACAGAAAGGCTTGTGCGTGGAACTTCTTCTCATTGAATTTATCGGCACGCTGGATGCTTCGCTCAAGCGGATGCAGCAGGAAGCCGGTGCGGGTTTTGCCGGGCTGACCATCAGCCAGGCGCAGTATATCGATGCCATCCACGCGCTGGGGCAGCCCACCATCACCGATATTGCCAACAGGCTGCACCTTACCAAGGCGTCGGTGACTGCCGGGGTCAACAAGCTGGCGGCCATGGGGTATGTGGTCAAGCGCCAATCGAGCGAGGACCGGCGCGTGCAGCATGTGCGCCTGACCAAGCAGGCGGAACGCTTGATGCGCATCAAGGGGCAAGCGCTCAAAGAATATGAGGCGTTCATCCGAAGCGCGTTGAGCGCCGAAGAAGCACGGCAGTTCGAGTCCATTTTGAGCAAACTCATTCAACACTTCAAAGGGTAACGCATGCGCATCACAATACTTTCAATAGGTTCTCGCGGCGATGTCCAGCCTTACATCGCTTTGGGGCTGGCGCTCAAAAAAGCGGGGGCGCAGGTTCGGGTGGCGACATTCAAAAACTTCGAGGCATTCGTCACCGGCTTCGGGCTGGAATTTTTCCAGGTGCAGGGCGATATCTCCAAGATCATGACCACCGGGGTGGCTGACAACGCCCGTCAAGCCGACAACCCGCTCAAGATGCTGCTCAGCTTCAACGAGATGAAATCCCTGACCTTCAACCTGCAAAAGGATTTCTACGCAGCCTGCCAGGGCGCGGACCTTGTCATCTACCATCCCGGCCCGTCGATCGGGTATTTCATCGCCCGGCAGATGGGCATCCCCTCGGTGCTGGCGGCGCCCTTCCCGATGACACCCACGCGCGCCTTCCCATCGCTGATCGTTTACAACGCGCCGCGGCTCGGGCCGGAAATCAACTGGCTCAGCCACAAACTTTTCGAGCAGATCATGTGGGTGGCAGCCCGCGAACCGATCCAGCAATTCTGGATGGACACCTTCGGGCGCAACCCGGAAGCCTTTGGGCCGCCCTTTGGGAAGCAGGTCTCGCCCGGCCACCCGACGGTTGTTTCCTGTTCCGACCATGTGTTCCCGCGCCCCGCCGACTGGCCGGAGCACGTCCACAACACCGGCTTCTGGTTCCTGGACGATGAACCGGACTGGCAGCCCTCCGAAGCCTTGCACGCCTTCCTTGAAGCCGGGCCGCCACCCGTTTATGTTGGTTTTGGTAGCGTGGCCGACCCGGCCGAATCTGCGCGCACCACCGAACTGGTCATTGCGGCATTGCGCCGCGCCGGTCAGCGCGGGGTGCTGGCTTCGGGTTGGAACGGCATGTCCACCCGCGAGCCCCTGCCCAAAGACATCTTCATGCTCGAGAGCGCGCCGCACGCCTGGCTGTTCCCGCGCATGGCGGCAGTCGTCCATCACGGCGGGGCGGGCACCACCGCGGCCGGGTTCCGGGCCGGAGTTCCGGCAGTCATCATCCCGCACGGCAATGATCAGTTCGCCTGGGGCCAGCGCGCCTATGAGTTGGGCGTGGCGGCCAAACCCATCCCGCGCAAGAAGCTGACCGCCGGGAACCTGGCGGAAGCGATCCAATTTGTGTTAAAGAGCAAGGTTTGCGAGGCGGCCAACCGCCTGGGCGCAAAAATACAAGCTGAGAACGGCGCTGAAGCGGCGGCACACATCATTCTTGCCGTGCCGCGCTAAGGGCATCACGCACGGTTATTTTCCCGTCATACAACGCGCGGCCGATAATGACACCTGCCAGCCCGGCATTCTTGACGCGGATGACATCCTCCACGCTGGAGACGCCGCCCGAGGCGACCACGTTCAACCCGGTTGCGGCTTGCAGTTCCCGGGCCAACTCCACGCTGACGCCGCCCCCCACCCCATCGCGGCTGACATCGGTTAACACGCACCACGCCAGCCCCTGGGCGCGGAAGCGCCGCCCGGCTTCGAGCATGCTCAACGGTGTGGATTCCTGCCAGCCGCGGATCATCACGTTGCCGTTGCGCACGCCAAGATCGGCGGCGATGCGCTCTGCGCCGTAACGGGCAACCGCCCAATCGACCAGCGCCGGGTTCTGGATGGCCGCTGTGCCGAGAAAGACGCGCGCCGCGCCCATCTCGAGCGGGGTTTGGAGGGATTCCTCATCCCGAATGCCGCCGCCAAACTCAACGTTCAACCCAACGCGTAGTATCGTTTCGAGAGCTTTGAGATTGGCTGAAGCGTCCTCGTCGAATGCGCCGCTCAGGTTGATGACGTGCAGCCAATGGGCGCCTTCGTCTTTGAACTTCTGCGCCCACGCCAGTGGGGCGTCGCCGTAGGTGGTCTGACGGGCGGGGTCGCCCTGGGCCAGACGCACGACTTTTCCGGCGCGCAGGTCTATGGCGGGGAAGATGGTGAAGGGGGTGGAAGATGTCATAGTGGAGGGTGTCAGGTTTCAGATAAAAGGTAGACAGGGAAACAGGTACATGTGTACGGACTTACCTGCTTACTTCGTCAGCGTGCCTTTTGTTGAGGGAACACCACCACGACGGGGGTCTAACGCCGTGGCCGCATCCAGCGCGCGCGCCAGGGCTTTGAAGAGCGCCTCGGCTTTGTGATGGTCGTCGCGGCCATAGAGTAAACGGGCGTGCAGGTTGTAGCGCGCGGTGACGGCGAAGCTCTCGAAGAAGTGCGGGAACAGGCTGGTGGGAATTTGCCCAACCGGGGCGCTGCCCCACGCGGCATCGATGACGGCGTACGGGCGGCCCGAGAGATCCAGCGCGACGAAGGCCAGGGTTTCGTCCATGGGCGCGTAGAAACTCGCCATACGCACGATGCCCTTGCGGTCGCCGAGCGCCTGGTCAAAAGCGGAGCCGAGCACCAGGGCCACATCTTCGACGATGTGGTGCACGTCAATGTGCAGGTCGCCGGTGGCCTTGACGGTCAGGTCGAACAGTCCGTGCATGGCGATATGGGTCAGCATGTGGTCGAGGAAGCCGACGCCGGTGGCGATGTCGTGCTGGCCGGAACCGTCGAGGTTGAGCGCGATGGTGATGTCGGTTTCGTTGGTCTTACGTGAGATGGTGGCAGTGCGCATGTTTTCCTTTCGTTGTATCGTTTGCCCGTTAGCCCGTTAGACCGTTAAACGGGATAACGGGTCAACGCGTCAAGCAACGCGTCTGTCTGCTCCGGCTTGCCCACGCTGATGCGGATGCAATCGGTGAGGCCAGGCTTGTTGAAGTAGCGGATGAAGATGCCGTGCTGCTGGGCCAGGTCCGCTTTGAGTTGGGCGGCGTCGATCCCATTTACGCGGCAGAGGATGAAGTTGGCAGCCGAGGGGTAGGGGGTGAGAAAGTTGAAAGTGGAAAGTTCATGGAAAAGGCGTTCACGCTCGGCAACCAGGGTTTTGACTGTCCAATCCAAATAGTCCGGGTCTTCGAGCGAGGCGATGGCGGCCACACTGGCGGCTACGTTGACGTTATAGGGCTGCTTGGCTTTCCAGAGCGTGGTCATGAGCCAGGTGGGGAAGGCGCCGTATCCCACGCGCAGGCCGGCCAGCCCGGCCAGTTTGCTGAAGGTGCGCAGGACAATGAGGTTGTCGTAATCAGGCACACAGGTACACAGGGATTCGGCGCGCGCGAACTCAATGTAGGCTTCGTCGAGGATGATCAGGGTCGGCAGCGCCAGGAGTTTTTGCAAGACAGGCGAGAGGAGGAGCGAGCCGTCGGGGTTGTTGGGGGAGGCGAGGAAGATCAATTTGGGGGATTCCGCTTGGGCCGCCGCCAAAATCCCATCCACATCCAATGAAAAATCAGCCTTGCGCGGCACGTTGATGATGCGCGCGTTGTTGAGGTCGGCGTCGAAGACATACATGCCAAAGGTGGGCGGGCAGTTGAGGATGGCGTCGCCGGGATTGAGCGTGACGCGCATGATCAGGTCGATCAGTTCATCGGCGCCCGCGCCCGCAATGAGGTTTTCGGCGGGCGCACCGGTGAAGCGGCTGAGCGCGGCGCGCAGGGCGCGGCTTTCGGGGTCGGGGTAAATGTGGCCATAGGCAAGGTTGGCCAGCGCTTCGCGGGCGCGCGGCGACATGCCGTAGGGGTTCTCGTTGGCGTCGAGCTTGATGATGTCTTGGGGGCGGCGGCCGACCTTTTGCGAGAGAACTTCAAAGGGTTCTATAGGCGTATAGGGCGGGAGGGAGGCGATGTGGGGGGGAAGAGTAAACATGGTAAACAGGTAGAAAGTAGAAAGCAGACAGGTCAGTGTGTACGTGGCTACCTGTTTACTCTCGCGTCCGCCGAGCGGGCGTGGGCTTCGAGGCTTTCGGCGCGGGCAATGCGGGCCGCAAGCGGGGCGATCTGGGCGGTGGTGGCCGGGTTGAGGGCGATGAGGCTGATGATGTGGACAAAATCCCAAACATTGAGCGGCGAGGCGAAGCGCGCGCTGCCGCCGGTGGGCATGACATGGCTGGGCCCGGCGATGTAGTCGCCGAGGACTTCAAACGAGTGCTCGCCCATGAAGATGCCGCCCGCGTTGGTGATTTTTTCGCTCAGCGCCCACGGGTCGGTAACGGATAAACACAAGTGCTCTGGGGCATATAAATTGTTCAGTTCGGCGGCTTCGTCGAGGTCGCGGGTGATGACGATGCCGCTTTGCCCGGGCAGCGATTGGGCCAAAATGTCGGCGCGAGGCAGGGTTTCCATTTGGCGGGCGACCTCCACCTGCACGGCTTCGGCCAACTGGCGCGAGGGCGTGAGCAGGATGGCGCTGGCCAGCACGTCGTGCTCAGCCTGCGCGAGCAGGTCGGCGGCCACCCAGGCGGGTTTGGCGCTGTCGTCGGCGATGACCACCGTTTCGGTGGGGCCGGCCAACCCGTCTATGCCCACTGCGCCAAAGACCTGGCGCTTGGCCAACGTGACAAACAGGTTGCCGGGTCCGAAAATCTTATCGACGGGTTTTACAGTGTCGGTTCCATAAGCCAGCGCGGCGATGGCCTGCGCGCCGCCCAGCGCGTACACTTCGGTGATGCCGCACAGGGCGCAGGCGGCCAGGGTGATATCGGGAACAAGGGAATAGGGATTAGGGATCAGGGATGTTTCTCCTGGTTCCTTGTCACTTGTCCCTTGTTTCCTGGCCGGAGGTGTCACCACTACAATGTCCTTCACCCCCGCGACTTGCGCTGGTATGGCCGACATCAGCACCGAGGAGGGCAGCGGCGCGGTGCCGCCGGGTACGTACAATCCCACACGCGCGTGCGGGCGGATGAACTGTCCGAGCGTGCCGCCCAGGTCGTTGGTGAACCAACTGGTCAGCGGCTGGCGGCTGTAAAAGGCGCGGATGCGCTCGGCGGCGACTTCAAGCGCGTGGCGCGTTTCGGCGTCGAGCGCGGTTAGGGCGGCGGTCAGCGCTTCGGCCGGCACGCGGATGGGCGCCCCGGCAGGGAATCCGTCCAGTTTGGCGCTCCACTCGTAGAGTGCGGCGTCGCCGCGGGTGCGCACATCGCGCAAAATGCGGCGCACGGCTTCTTCGGCAAGAATCCGCTTGCCAAAGGTGGCGGCAATGCGGTCAAGGACGATGGGCGGCACATCCGTTTCATCGGGCGGGATGCGTTTGAGGAGGGTTTGACGGGCTTCGGCGACAGCATAAATTTTTAGCATAAAGAACTCCTTGAAAAAGGGATGGGATACTCGGTATTAGATATTCGACATTCGACAATCCGGTATCGAGTATCGAATAACCGCATTACTTCAGCGCTTCGAGCATGGACTTATAGCGCGGCGGTTCTTCTTCAAAAATGTAGGTGACCGGGGCCACCACCACCCCACTGCCGCCGATGGTGCGCAGATCGTTGATGGCCGCAAACAGTTCGTTGCGATGGACGACAATGTGCAGGGCATACCAGTTGGGATCGCCGTCTTTTCGGATGATGTTGCTAATGGTGGGACCGTTCAGCCCGCCGATGGTGCCCTGCGAAAAGATGCGCTCGGCAATGGCTTGCGGGCTTTCGCCGCGGATGTTGGCAAACACCGAGACATTGTTCTGCGCGCGCTGGTAGGATTCGATAAATTCCAACAGTTGGCGGGCCACTGCCAGCACCGCCGGGTTTTGGCGCAAGGCGGCTTTGTTTGCAATCAAGACGGCTTGTGAAGACAAAATCTGACCGTCGGTGAGCATTTTCAGGCGGTTGTCGCGCAGGGTCTGACCGCTGGAGACCAGGTCGGTGATGAAGTCGGCGTAGCCGATGGTGGGCGCAATCTCCAGCGTGCCTTCGGCTTCGATGAAGGTTAAGTCGCCCAATCCGTATTGGGCAAAAAAAGGCGCGGCAACGTTGGGGAATTTGGTGGCCACCCGCAGCGGGCGGCCGAGTTCCATTTTTTTGGCGCGCAAGTCAGGCATGGCATTGATATCTGCCCACGCTTCGGGAACGATGACGTTGAGGGTGCACGCCCCAAAGCCCAGGGTGGCGTGAATGGGCAGGATGTCGCCGTTGGGTCCGCCGTGTTCGGCCAGCACATCCAGCCCGGTGATGCCAAAATCCACCGAACCGTTGCGAACGGAGATGACAATATCGGTGGGGCGTTGAAAAAGCACGCTGACGCCGGGCAGAGATGGAATGCTGGCCTCGTACTGGCGGGGGTTGGGCTTATAGATGTCGAAGCCGCAGGCTTTTAGGAAGGCAACGGAGTCTTCAAACAGGCGCCCTTTGGAGGGGAGGGAAAGACGAATGGGTCGGGACATGGCACCTCGGGGGATGAGAGAGTAGATATTCGACGTACGCGATGGGTATTTGATGGGCGGCGCGGGCATGGCGTGGGTAAAGAAAAAGCCCCCGGCACAGACCGGGGGCTTGGGGTACCTAATGGGTTAGTAAACGAAACTAACCTGCGCTCCGGTCGGGCAGGGGGAAAGTGTGATGATGGGAGTGAAAGGCTGGTTTCATGTTGAAATTGATTTTACCTGTGGGCAGGCAATCCGTCAACGACTAACCGTTTTTGAAATCGTACGCTTCGCGATTTTCGCCAGTGGCAATAAAGATGGTGCGCTCGCAAATGTTGGTGACCCGGTCGGCAAAGCGTTCGATGTTGTGGGCCACCCACAACAGCCAGTTAGCGCGCTCGATGTTACGCGGATCAGCCATAATGTAGGTCATCAACTCGCGGTAAATCTGCTCGTAGAGTTGGTCCACTTCATCATCGCGAGACGGGATGGTGCGCGCAGCCTGGGCATCCTCGCTCATGAAGGCAACCAGGGCTTCACGCAGCATGTCAGACGCCAAGGCGGCCATGAGCGGGATATCGACCAGGGGCTTGAGCAGCGTTTCACCACCCATGCGCACGTTGATGACCGAAATGCCTTTGGCATAATCACCCATGCGCTCCAATTCGCTGATTACCTCCAGCATTGATGCCAGCAGGCGCAGGTCGTGGGCCATGGGCTGCTGGGTGGCAATCACGATCATGGTCTGGTTCTCGAGGGCAAACCGGCGTTCATTGATCTGCCGGTCGGTGGCGATGATGCGCTTTGCCGCCTCCAAATCCCTTACCTTGAGCGCCTCCACCGATTGGAGCATTGACTGCTCAACCATGCCGCCCAATTGCATGATCTCTTCTTTCAATTGCTTAATTTCGTTTTCAAAAGTTTTGCGAATCATAAGCTACCTCCGCTAGCCAAACCGGCCTGTGACGTAATCTTCGGTGCGTTTTTCCTGGGGTGCAGTAAAGACGCTTTTTCCTTCACCATACTCTACTCTTGCAGGCTGGCTTCCACTTTACCTGTGGAGATGGGGTCCAGCCCCGATGTCGGCTCGTCGAGCAGGATCACCTCGGGTTCCAGCACCAGCGAGCGCGCCAGGCACAGGCGCTGCTGTTGCCCGCCAGAGAGGGCAATGGCCGGGTCATCGAGGCGTTCCTTGACCTCATCCCACAGCGCAGACTGCTTGAGTGAGCGCTCCACCGCGTCATCGAGCCGCGAGTGGCGCTTTTCGCCCATCACCTCCAGTCCATAGGTCAGGTTGCCCCGAATGGAAAGCGGCAGCACCACCGGGCGCGCAAAGACCATGCCCACCCTGCGGCGCAGGGCAATGACATCCATCTTGGGGTCGAGGATATCCTCGCCATCCAGCAAGACGCGCCCGTGCATGCGGCGCACATCGGCCAGGTCGTTAAGCCGGTTGAGACAGCGCAGCAGCGATGATTTGCCTCCGCCTGCCGGGCCAAACATCACCGCGATGGCATGCTCGCGAATACCCATACTGATCTCGCGCAGCGTCTCGGTGCAATCGGCATATTGCAGGCTGAGGTCGTCAATGCGAATTTTTTCCATGCTGGTCATTGACGGGGGGATATCCACGTGATCAGCAAACGCACAACCAGCGCCAGCAGCACAAGGATGAGCAGGAAATCGAGCCAGTCGGGCAATGGGCTGGTGCGTATGATCCAGTAATAGACTGCCGTGAGTGCCTGGCCCAGGTTGCGAAAGCCGCGAGAGAATAGTTCGCCAAAATCGAGGTTATCCAAGGGATCCATAATTTCACCATTGGCGGCGCGCGCGCGCGCTGGAGCGAATAAAAGTTGCTATTAAATTCATTGTAAGCACAAAAACAATTAATACAAGTGCTGTTCCGTATTGTTACGCACAATATGCAGCAGGCAGAACGCGTTTCAGACTTTACGGGCTTGTTCTGGCTGGGAGAGCTGGTTGAATTTGCGCCCACCAATGAAGTCTTTATGCGCCCTCAAAAAGAGTTGACCGAGTCTTACATTACCGGCAAAATGGGGTGAAGCCCACAGATGAATAAGAGGAGCGCCTTGCTTCGCAGCCTGGCGCTCTTTTGCGTTGTGGTGCTGGTGCGGTTATGTGTCCGGTTTGCCTTCACCCAACTCGTCGAAGGTGGGACGCGACTCTTTATACTCACCGGTGACGACGAACACCGTACGCTCGCAAATATTGGTGACGCGGTCGGCCAGGCGCTCGAGGTTGTGCGAGGCCCACAGCAAATAGTTGGCGCGCTCGATGGTGCTGGCATCCGCCATGACATAGGTCATCAGTTCGCGATAGACCTGCTCATAGAGCATATCCACCTCATCATCTTCTGCCGGAATGTCACGCGCCGCCCGGGCATCTTCATTCACAAAGGCGGTCAGCGCGCGATGGAGCATATCGGTGCCTTTGGCCGCCATGCGCGGGATGTCGATGAGCGGTTTAAGCAACGGCTGGTCACCCATGCGGATGTTAATGACGCCAATCCCTTTGGCGTAATCGCCCATGCGTTCCAACTCACTGATGACTTCCAAAATGGAAGCGATCACGCGCAGGTCGCGGGCCATGGGCTGTTGGGTGGCAATCAGCACCATGACGCGGCCTTCCAGATCGAAGCGCTTCTGGTTGATCTTTTTGTCGTTGGCAATAATGCGCTCCGACCAGGCAATATCGCGCTTCTTCAGCGCTTCGACTGCATCGAGCGTCGCCTGCTCGACCATGCTGCCCAGGATGAGAATTTCATCCTTCAACTGTTGGATTTCATTTTCAAAGGCTTTACGTATCATGCCTGCTTACTCCTGTTCTACCCAAACCTTCCGGTCACATAATCTTCGGTGCGCTTATCGCTGGGGCGGGTGAAAATGACATTGGTGGCGTCGTACTCGATAACCGTGCCCGA
This sequence comes from Anaerolineales bacterium, assembly GCA_034433165.1. Lineage (GTDB taxonomy): Bacteria > Chloroflexota > Anaerolineae > Anaerolineales > Villigracilaceae > DAOUAP01. The sequence continues at coordinate 82,842 of DAOUAP010000025.1, forward strand.
GCGGGTGTCTTCGTAGAGCATCATCATGGCTGTGTAATCTGACACACGCGCCGCCTGCTGCATGTTGTGGGTCACGATGATGATGGTGTAGTTCTGCTTCAAATCCTGCATCAACTCTTCGATGCGCAGGGTGGAGATGGGGTCGAGGGCCGAAGCTGGTTCATCCATGAGAATGATTTCGGGCTGGATGGCAATGGTGCGGGCAATGCACAAACGCTGCTGCTGTCCGCCCGAGAGGGCATAAGCGCTTTGTTTCAATTTGTCTTTCACCTCATCCCACAGCGCCGCAGCGCGCAACGACTGCTCCACCAACTCGTCCATGCTGCCTTTGTACCCATTTATGCGTGCGCCCCACGAGATGTTTTCGTAAATGGATTTTGGGAACGGGTTGGGCTTCTGGAAAACCATGCCAATGCGGCGGCGCACTTCCACCGGGTCAATGTCTTTGCTGTACAGGTTGGTGCCGTGCAGCAAAATCTCGCCGTTGACGCGGCTGGTGGGCACAAAGTCGTTCATGCGGTTGAATGCCCGCAACAAGGTACTCTTGCCACAGCCAGAGGGACCAATGATGGCGGTAATTTTCTGCTTTTCGATCTGAAGATTGACATCCTTCACGGCTTCAAACGGGCCGTAATAAATGCTCAGGGCACGGGTTTCGATGGCAAACTGGGTGCTTTCATTTTCCATGGGTTTTCTCTCTTTAGAAGCGCCGCTGGAAGCGGTTGCGCAACAGGATGGCCGTTGCGTTGAGCGTCAGCAGCAAGGCCAACAGCACGAGGATGGCCGCCGCCGCAATGGCGTGATATTCATCCTGCGGGCGGGCCGTCCACTGATAGATTTGAATGGGCAGGGCGGTGAACTTGCTGAACGGCCCATTCGGGTCGACGGTGACGAATGTAGATGCGCCCACAATGATGAGCGGGGCTGTCTCGCCAATGGCGCGCGACATGGCCAGAATGCTGCCGGTAAGAATCCCCGGCAGGGCATTGGGCAGTACATGGCTCCATACCGTTTGCCAGCGGGTGGCGCCCACCCCAAACGCCGCCTGCCGTATGGAGTCTGGCACAGCCTTGATAGCCTCTTGCGCGTTGATGATGACCAGCGGCAGCACCAGCACGCCCATGGTCAACCCGGCAGACATGATGGTGCGCCCGTTGGTATCGGTAATGCCGAATATAGCGCCGCTGGTAAACGCCTCGAAAGCGCGCACGAAGATGGCCAGTCCGAGCATTCCGTATACGATGGAAGGCACGCCCGCCAGGTTGTTGATATTGGTCTGGATGAGGCGGTTGACGAAGTTCTTTCGTGCATATTCCTGCAAATAGACCGCCGCCCCCACCCCTACCGGCAGCGCAAAACTGATAGCAATGCCCACCAGCCACAATGACCCCAGCAAGGCCGTGCGCACCCCGGCAAACTCAGCCCGGCTAGACATGGGCGTTGTCAGGAAGCGCGGCGTCAACCACGAGCGGAATTCCAGGCGCGCATTGGGGTATTGTTCGCGCACTTCGGCTTCGATGCTGGGCTTGTCGAACAGTGAACGGAACAGGGGGTAGGTTTCGCGCGTTTTGATCTGGACAATGCGTTCGATCACCAATCCATACAGATCAGCTTCACTCCTGTTTGCCATGGGTGTTTCATTGTCCAATTTGTTGTAGGCTCCGCGCGACAGGTTGGACTGCAACAACGCAATCAATTCCTCTTTGTTCAATGCATCCAGCGGTTTTTCACTGACCGTGAACGGGTCTTTGCGAAACTCATACGCCACGTAGCCAAATGCGCCATCCATTACATTGAGCAGCAAGGCCGAAAGCGCCACAATAGCGATCAGCAGCGCAGAAAGGAACATAACCTGCCAGACCCAGGCGGTGCGATAGCGCGCCGCCACAAAACGGTCCAGGTCCTGGTTTTCGGGGTAAGTATATTTCGCCATGGGGTTACTCGTATTGCTCGCGGAATTTGGACACCACCCACTGGCTGATGAGATTGAGCACCAGCGTTACGAGGAACAGCATGAGCGCAATGGCAAACAGGCTGTTGTAGTCGATGGAATTATACGAAAGGTCGCCGCCGCTGATGCGGGCAATGTGGGCTGTCATGGTTTCGGCCGCCTTGAGCGGGTTGAATGTAAATTCGGAAGTTGCGCCAGAGGCCACCGCCACAATCATGGTCTCGCCAACCGCACGCGAGATGCCCACGATCACCGCTGCGCCAATGCCCGAAAGCGCCGCCGGAACGATCACCTGCGTGCTGGCCTCGAGGCGGGTGGACCCCATTGCATAAGCCGCTTCGCGCAGGGAGTTCGGTACCGCGCTGAGCGCGTCTTCACTCATCGAAGAAATGAGCGGCAAAATCATGATGCCCATCACCAGACCGGCCGAGAGCATGTTGTACACACCCAGTCGGTCGGGTCCAATGATCTCGCGCAGCAGGGGAGAAACAAAGAGCAGGGCAAAATATCCATAAACCACGGTGGGAATGCCCGCCAGGATCTCCAGAATCGGCTTCAAAATGGAGCGGGTGCGCGGGCTGGCGTATTCGCTCAAGTAAATGGCAGCGCTCAGACCCAATGGAACCGCCACCAGGATGGCAATCGCGCTGGTGGTCAGGGTGGCACTGACCAGCGCCCAAATGCCAAATTGACCAATCGCAGGTACCCATTTGGTGGTGGTAAAGAAAGCCTGCAAGGTGACTTCCGGATCCATGAAAAACAAAAGCGCCTGGTCACCCAGCACAATGACAATGCCCACCGTTACAAAGATGGTCAGGAAACCCACAATGAACAGGACCGTTTCGATTGCGCCTTCTCCCAGCCTGAGCTTTCGTTTCAGCGCGCTGGGGCGAAACGCAGCATTAGAAGATTCCCGTTTGACGGCTACTTCCATAAATTCACTCTCCAATCATGCAAATTTGGCTCCTTCTGCGCCAGAAAAGTCACCCGGCCATCTTGCGGCGTGTGGCGTGACAAGGGAGCAGACGAGAGCCATGCCTGTCTTTTTTCACTGCTAATTTTAGCCTGTCCTGAACGCCAGGGACAGAGAAAAAGACAAATTTGGGCTGGCCGCCCCCAAACAAACGGGAGTGACCAGCCCACAAGATGTGTCGTTACAGATTACCGAACCGAGGCGTACCAGGCGCCCCACGAGGCGTAGAAGGCTTTGACCGGCGCGGGGAAGTAGCCCACATCCAGAACATTGTCATCCAGGTTGGACAGGTAGAAGGCGATGAACGCAGCCACCTGCGGCTTGTCCGCCATGATCTTGGCGTCGCTGTAGATGAACAGCGGGCGGGCCAGCGGGTAGGTGCCGTTATCCACATTGGACTGGTTCGGCTCGATGCCGTTCACATTCACAGCCTTGAGCTTGCCCTGCTCTTCCACGTAGTAAGCGTAGCCAAAGTAGCCAATCGCAAACTTGTCGCCTTCCACACCCTTGACGAGCACGTTGTCATCCTCTGAGAATTGCGCACCTTCCAGACCCAGCAGGGCCGCCTTGCCAAGGTTGACATCCGCTTTGCCATCGGCGTTCCTGGTCACTGTGGACACCACGGCTTCCACAAAGTAGTCAAAAGTGCCAGAGTCTGCTCCCGGCGAGTACACCTTGATCGCCTCGGCAGGGAACGATGCATCCACCTGATCCCAGGTCTTGAATTCGCCTGAGAAGATCTTGCCAATCTGCTCAACCGTCAATTCGGTCGCAAAATCGTTCTCGGGGTTGATCACCACCGCCAACGCATCGGTGCCAACACGAAATTCCAGCGGCTCGCGACCAATCGCGCGGCAGTTGTCAATCTCGCTCTGGCGGATGCCACGCGAGGCATTCGCAATATCGGTCTCACCTGTCTTGCAGAAGCGCTCGTAACCGGCGCCAGACCCAATGCTATCGACCGTAATGTTACCGCTGTAACCTTCCTGCTGAAACAGCTCCGCCATGCGCTCAGAGAGCGGGAAAACGGTCGAGGAACCAGCGGTGATGATGTCGCCGGTCACTTCATCGGGTGCGGGGACGAGCGGCAGGACAACGGGGAGGATCTCCTCGGTCGCAGCGGGGGCGCTGGTTGCTTCCGGCGCCTTGGTAGCGGGGGCCACCGTGGGGGTGGCTGCGGGCGCGCAAGCTGCCAGCACCATGCTGGCGATAATGAGCGCCGCAAATACTATAAACATCTTGTTTCGCATTTCTTTCTTCTCCTTTTTGTCTGCTTGAATCAGTGAAGGTAAATATAACAAGGGGGTGTTAAGGGCAATGGAAAACGGCTTTAACGTTTGGTTAACGAGGGTCGATATTTCGGCTGTTTGGTGCGCTGCCGCGCAGGAAGTCGAGGCGTTTCTCACGAATGTCGATGACACACAGCGCAACAAGTGCTACAAGGCAGATAATGCAAAGCGCAATCATAAAAAACCTCCGGTAAAAAAAAACTGACCAAAGCATATCGTTTAACGATTAACGCCCCGTTGCCGGGGCGTTAACGATGGGTGAAGGGACGCTTAAGACAGCAGGGAGGGCATTAGTTGGAGAATTTCATCCCGTACGCGGCGAAAATCGGCCATATCATCGGCGGTAGCAGGGTCAAAGAAGCTGTGATGAACTTTTTTCCCTTTGCCCAGCCAGACGGGACAGTCTTCGGCAGCAGAGTCGCACACAGTAACCACCAGGTCAAACGCAACACCCTGGAATTCATCGGCGTGCTTCGAGCGGCCGGCATGCTGAATGCCGATTTCTGCGAGCGCAGCAATGGCTTTGGGATGGGTATAACCAGCCGGCCGGGTACCGGCGCTCACGGCTTCCCATTGATCAGCAAAGTGGGCATTGACAATGGCTTCAGCCATTTGCGAACGGCACGAGTTACCTGTGCATAGGAATAAAACTTTTTTCATGACCTGTCTCCTCGGCTTGGTATGCACAAAATGTTACCGCCATTAGCCAGGGAGAGATGTTATGGTTTTGTTAAGGCGATACAGTCTCGAGCGCATCGGCCAGCCAGGAGGTCACCTCAGCCGGTGAGGGGATGCGCCCGCTGGCCACAACCTTTTCATTAATGACCAACCCGGGTGTAGACAGGATGTTAAAGGCCATGATATCGGCATAATCTGTCACTTTGATGATTTCCGCCTCCAGGGGCATTTCGGACACGGCTTTGCGGACAATTTGTTCGACGCGCTTGCAATTGGCGCAGCCTGAACCCAGCACTTTGATGGTAAGCATGGGGTCTCCTCCTGATGATTTGCGAAATGAAACTACGGACATTGAATGGCGCCTTGCGCCCACAGACACACACCACAAACCGGCGACACATTGCCAAAACAGTCTTCCTGGTTGTCTTGCGACAAGTCACAGCCACCACAGAACGTGCATGGCGCAAACACAAAGTTGTGCAACCGCTCGCGGTAGGCCAGGTAGTCTTCATCCAGCCACAGGCTCACCAATGACCGTTCGCGCACATTGCCAATGATATGGCGGTACTTTTTGTGTGGTTTGTTGTGCATAAAAGTATCGTGGTCGTGCATGAGCGGCCAGCACGGCGCCACCTCGCCGCGCCAGTTGACAGACATGGTGCCGCTTTCAACGAAATTGCACACATCATTCGCGCCGCCCCAGTTGTTCCCCGCAAAATTGACATTGCACCCGCTGTTGAAAGCCTCGAACAAGGCCTCGCGCGTCTCGGGGCTGAAATCCATTTTGGGCAGGCTGAGTGTGGGCGTGGAGGGTGAATTCATGAAGGCTGCGTTGCGCATTGCCTGGTCGTACAGGCGTTCGCGCTGCATCTCATCGGTTGCAGGCTGCAGGTTGCTGACCGAAAAGTGCTTGGCGCGCAGCGATCGCCCCAGGCGGATGATTTTGGGCAGGTCCTGAATATTGCGTTTCATGGCGACGAAGGCAATGCCCAGTGCCGGGCGCGGGAAATGCCCGCCTTTGCGCATGGCGTTGAATGTGCGCAGGTTTTCCAGCACATGCGGCAGCTCGCCGCCCAGGCGCACGTCGGCGTATGTTTCTGGGGTGGCGCCATCCAGCGAAACCCACAGCACATCCAACCCACTGTCGATCACTTTGCGGGCAATGCGCGCATTGAGCATGGTGGCATTGGTGATCAACTCGACGCGCACCCCCAACGACTTGACCCGCTTGACCCACTCCAGCGTGCGCGGGTGAAAGAGCGGTTCGCCAATGCCACCAAAATAAACATTGGGGATGGGGTTCATGGTTTGCAGGCTGGCAAAAAAGGCTTCGAAAGTTTCATCGCTCATTTTGCCGTTTGGCTCATGCCAGGCATTGCGAAAACAGGTAATGCAATCGAGGTTGCACGAAACGGTTGGTTCGATATATATTTTTGTCAGGTGCGTGGGCGGACGGTGCAGGCGCACAAAGTTGGTGCCCTCATCCAATCGGGCCATGGCGCCAGGCGTCAACCCGTAACGGGCCGCCACCTCACGCGGGATGACCAAATCCCCATTTTCATTGACTTGCGCCCAGGCGGTGGTGGGTTTCGTCGAAACGGTCATATCAACCTCCAAACTGCTAATGTGAATGCGCTGAAACCGGTTGCTTTGCGGCGCGGTTATTAAGCAACCAGAGCGCTGCAACCAGCGCCGCCAGGAAAATCGATAAATAGAGCGTCACCAGACCCAGGCTGGCGCCGTTGACCCACGCCCCATAGAGCAGCCCGGCCAACGTACTGAACAGTGCCACCCAGGCCACATACACCCAGGCACGCAACCACCCAATGATTGTGGACATAATGAGGATGCTTTGCAGGCTCAATTCTGGGTCGGCGATCAGATAAGCCAGCAGCGGGCCGCGGTGCATGCCAAGGCTGAGGAACATCTGGGCAATGGGTACCTCGACCAGCGTAGGGAAGTACATAAAAACACCGAACACCACACCCGCCAGGTTCCCCACCAGGGTATTTTGCCCGGCGACCGCCTGCACCCATGCCGGCTGGATGAGCAAACGGATAACGCCTACTGCAAAAACGCCCACAGCCAGCAATGGGAATATTTGCTTGACGAACTTCCAGGTTTCCCAGAGGGTGTCGCGGGTTTCTGCAGGGGTCAGGCGGGTTTTCAACATCCAACCGAGTGCCGCTACACAAACCACCACCCCAAAAAACTTGCCGGTCAGGTGCAGGGTGATCGCACCGGGGGTTGGGTCAATACCCAGCGCTGCGAGCAACAGGGTCAGCCCCACCAACCCGGTCGAGAGCCATGTCCAACGGTTGAAGCCCTCATGGATGGTTTCGATGCCGCGCCGCGAGGCCACCCCGACGAGCCCCAGCATCCCGATCAATAGTGCGCCGATGAAATCCATCACAGGCTCCCATTTATCACGGGCATTGAACAATACCCTGGGCCCACAGGCAGCCACCGCAGACCGGAAAAGTATTGCCAAAACAGTCTTCCTGGTTTCTCTCAGCCATTTCACAACTGGCACAATACACGCATGGTGAGAAATCAAACTGCTCAACTTTTTCGCGAAATGCGCGGTACGCAGCAGCCTGCCATAAGTCGGAAAGTGGCACCTCGTTCAAGTTGCCGTATACACAGCGCTTGGTCATACGCTCCAACTCAAACAAATAGCTTTGATGTGAGTGTAACAGCGCCAGGCAGGGACTCAAGCTGCCATCCCAGGCAATGGCAGTGGCACGCTGTGAAATGAACGGGCACTGGTACGTTTTCTTAAAGAGACTGCCCGGGCGCATACTCCATGCCTGGAAAAGCGCCTCCCGGGTAACCGGGGTAAGGTCAATTTCTGGCATGTCCAGCCTGGGATGCCAAGATGATGGCTGCCAATTGATGCGGTCAATTGAGCGGTGATAGAGCACTTCTTCGCACATATCTCGCGTGTAAGGCAGCACATTGGTGACCAGGTAACGGGCTATCCCAACACGGGTACTCAGGGCGAGTAATTTGGGCAATTCATCAATATTGCGCTTCATTGCGACAAACACAACGCCCATGTCGGCATCTCCACCGCGTTTTTGGCGAAACAGGTCGCGGTAGCGCGACATGTTGTGCAATACACGCTGGAGCGACTCACTGAGGCGAACATCGGCATAAGTCTCTGGCGAAGCGCCATCCAGTGAAACCCACAGGGTGGTCAGTCCGGCTTCAATAAGCTGTACCGCGCAAGACTCATCGAGGAGCAGCCCGTTGGTTATCAACTCGACCCGCGCGGCATACCTGGCAGCCTGTTTAACCATGTTGGCAATGTGCGGATGGGTAAGCGGTTCGCCGAAACCGCCAAAGAATACGGATGGCGCCGGTTTGCGGGTGGCCAAATCTTCCACGATGCGCTCAAACGTTTCCACAGACATGAAGCCGATTGGCTCATCCCAGGCATTGCGAATACAGGTTCGACAGGCCAGGTTGCAGCAACTGGTTGGCTCTATGTAAATTTTGCGCAATTGCCCAACGGGCGGTCTCAACAATATGCCTTCTGGCGAAGCAAACACTGCGGCCTCACCACCCGCCTCAAGCCCTGCCAGGCTTGCCAGGTCGCCCGGCAGGATTATCCGCCCTTCTTCATCCAGGCGGGCAGGCTGCTTGGGGGTGTGGGGAAAATTCATATCACCTCACAATGACCCGGCAACAATAAAGTCCGGTTGCGGAGCGCAGTGCGGGCATGCACAGGGTGCGGCAGGGCGGGGATCAATGAGCACATCCAGACTGTGCGGGTCCAACCCGCCAAGGACAGCGGCATCGCGCACCAAGTCCAGCGTGGCGGCATCTTTCAGGCGATAGAAGACATAGCGCCCCTCACGCCGGTCGAGCAGCAAGTTTGCCTTGCGCAAAGCCATAAGATGTTGGGAGATGTAGGCCTGCCGCCAGCCTAAAATTGATTCGAGATGGCAAACACAGGCCTCGCTCTGGCCAAGGGCGATCAAAATAGACAGACGGGCCGGTGAACTGACACCTTGCAAGACAGCGGCAATTTTCTCAGAAACTTCCGGGAGGGTTACATTCATTTCCATGAATGTATTTTACGTCGCATTCGCTAAATTGAATGTGACTTGTGTCACAAGTTTGGCAGGCAGTATGTCACGCGAAATATGGGAATTTGGGAAAGGCAGGGCGCAAGCGTTGCGGTGAATTGCCCGGCGGGTCAGGCGGGTTGAGCGATGGGAATGAGGAACTGAAAGACGCTGCCGCGCCCTTCTTCGCTTTCGGCCCAAATGCGCCCGCCATGCGCCTCGACGATGTGCCGCGCAATGGATAGCCCCAACCCGGTGCCGCCGCCAGTGCGCGAGCGGTCTACGCGGTAAAAGCGTTCGAAAATGCGCGCCAGTTCATCAGAAGGGATGCCAACGCCGGTATCCGTGACCGAGAACCGCACAAAGGTTTCGCTGGCCTCTGCGGCCAGGTGCACACTTCCACCGGCATGGGAGAATTTAAGCGCATTGTGGATGAGGTTGACCAATACTTGTTCGATGCGCGACGGGTCTGCGCTGACACGCGGCAAGTTGGGCGGGCACGCGCAGTTAAGCGTGAGTCCGGCGCGCTCGGACTGGGCATGCATACGGTCAACAGCGATTTGCAGCAGGCGCGATGGCTCCACCGGGCGCAGGGCCAGTGGCACCTGCCCGGATTCGATGCGGGAGAGCTCGAGCAGTTCGGCGGCCATTTGGGTCAGGGCATCCACTTCGGTTTCGATGCGGCGCAGGAAGCGGCGCGCTGCGGGGGGGTCATCGAGGGCGCCTTCCTGCAAGGTTTCGGTGAGGGCTTTGAGCGACGCCAGCGGGGTGCGCAGTTCGTGCGAGACGTTGGAGATGAAGTCGCGGCGCACGGTTTCGAGCCGGCGCACACGGGTGAGGTCTTGCACCATCAAGATGCTGCCGCCTTCATAGGTATCTGGGATGGCCACCAGTTGCAAAAACTGCCGGCGGGCGGGCAGTTCCACCGAGTCGGTTTGCACTTCGCGGGTGTGCTGGCAGGTGCGCCAGGCTTCCACCAGGCGGTGATGGCGGATGGTTTCGGTGACGGTGTAGCCAAACAATGGTTTGCCGCCGTTGAAGAGTTTTTGGGCGGCCGGGTTGGCATAGCGCACACGTCCTTCGGCATCGGCAATGAGGACGCCATCGGTCATTTGGGAAAGCACCGTGGACAGGCGCGCGCGTTCGGTATCTTGCACGGTGAGGCGGTGTTCGTATGACTCGACCAGGGCGCTGACCGCCCCGGCAGCGGCATCGAGGTCCGGGTTAGCGGCAGGCAGGTTGCGGGTGGAGAGGTCGCCGCTGGCGGCGCGGCGCACGGTGCGGGCGTAGGCGTCCATGCTGCGGCGGAGTGAAAAATATCGCCAGGATATCCAGATGAGCAGGAGGAGGGTGATGACGAGGGACGGAAGGAGCAGAGTGTCCATTGATAAAGCGTAAAGCGTGAAGCGTGAAGCGTAAATTACGTTTTACGCTTCACGCTTTTCTTCAGCCCTCGAAGCGGTAGCCGCCGCCGCGCACAGTGACGATACGGGCCGGGCTGGCGGGGTCTGCCTCGATCTTTTGGCGCAGCCAGCGCACGTGCACATCCACAGTGCGGCTGTCGCCGATATAGTCCCAGCCCCAGACGCGTTCGAGGATGAATTCGCGCGAGAGCATTTGCCCGCGGTGCTGGGCAAAGAAAAGCAGCAGGTCGTATTCCTGCGGCTTGAGGGTGAGGGGCTGCCCGCCCAGGCTGGCCTCGCGGCGGGTGATGTTGATTTGCAGGCTGTCGAAGGTCAGCACTTCGTGGGCGGGGGCGTCATTGGTGCGCAGTTTGTCCAGTTCGTCGCGGATGGCCTGGGTGCGGCGCAACTGGGCTTTGACGCGGGCCAGCAGCTCGCGCATGGAGAAGGGTTTGGCAAGGTAGTCGTCGGCGCCGACCTCGAGCCCGACGACGCGGTCGATCTCGTCGTCGCGGGCAGTGAGCATGATGATGGGCACGTTCATCTCGCGCCGCAGAATGCGGCACACTTCGATGCCATCGAGCCCGGGCAGCATGATGTCGAGTACGAGCAAGTCGGGTTTGAGGCGGCGGGCGGCTTCAAGGGCGTGTTGGCCGTTGCCAACGGCTTCGACCTGGTAGCCTTGTTTTTCGAGGTTGTAGGCCAGGGTTTCTTGCAGGGAGGGTTCGTCTTCGACGATGAGGATTTTTTCGGGCATGTTCGCGCGCTTCTTAACATCGAATGCTATGAATTTCGGAGGCAGTGACTTGTGTCGGAACCATTCGGCAGCTTCTGCGCACCACGGATAAAAAGGATGAAATGGAAGTTTTCTGCCTGTTTCAAGAGGCGTTTTCCACCAGCCGGGCAAAAATCTGTGTTCATCCTGTTCATCTGTGGCTTATTTCGAGTTGCCGAACGTTCTCAAGGGTTGAATGACTTAAAAATTATAGCCCAAAAGGGGGTGAGTGGTTGGGTGGGGAAGGCCTTTAACCAAACGATAACATATGCCCCGTTCGTGGTTGAATACACGCCACCCGCGAAAAGCTTTCCACGGGTGGCGTGATGGGAACATTATTCGGGTTTCTGGTCGGGGGGTGGGGCGACGGCCTGGCGCTTGGGTTTGGGGACAAACAGTTTCCACAGCAGCCAGATGATAAGCACGAAAGGCAACATTACCGGCAAGACGGCGATGACAAACCAGATGAGAAACTCTGTCAGGCCGTGGTAACTGCGCACCAGCGACTGCCCGGCATCGTTGATGGTTTCGTTGATGGGCCACGGGGTGGAAGTGGGCGTGGGGGCCGGGGTGCGCGTGGGCGTGATGGTGGGTGTGGGCTGCGGGCTGGGGGTGGGCACCAGCGGCTCGATGTTGACGGTGATGGTGGAGAAGGAGGCTCGGTCTTTGAGGTAGTTAATTCGCCCCTGTACCTCTTCGATCTGCGCCTGGATCTTCGACAGTTCGGCGTTGACGCGCAGGGCTTCTTCAACCGTCTTGGCCTGTTCGAGGAACGTGCGCACACGCGCCTCAGTGGCGCGCAGATTGACCAGCTCGGATTCGAGATCGACGAACTGATCGGTCACATCCTCGCCGCTGGCGTTCTCGTCCAACACGCGCACAGCCAGGGCGCGCAGGCGGCGCAGGGCCGGCTCGAAGTTTTCAACCGGAACACCCATGGTGATGGCGGCATATTTGTAATTCGTGCCATAAGCATCCTGGTACCACACCCGCGAGCTGATGGTATAGCCGCCCAGGTCGGTGATGACCTGCGTGGCGCGGTCGATGGCCACGTCGGGGTTTTCGACCATCAGGCGAATGTCGCCGTTCTTGATGATCATGCGGTCGGTGCGATAAGCGACCGCTGCCGCATCGATGGTGAATCCCGTCTCTGGCGCGGTGCTCCCCGCGCTGCCAGCCGCCTCAACAGCCGGCGCGCCCCCAAAAACCCCTCCGACGCCAGACTTGGCAACATCAGGGGCTATGGCTGGCTCGGCGTACCGATCCTGCTGCGGCGCGGCCTCCCCGTAAAACGATTCGGTCGCCGGGGCGGCCGGGGCGCAGGCAGAGGTCACGACGATCAGCGTGGTGATCACGCAAAAAACAGCAAAACGGGTCTTCATGTCGTTTCCTCCTTCAAATGGGTGAATATCGGCGTATTCTTAAGACGCCACACACCCCAAATGCGTTCCCCCGCAAATAAAAAGCAGCCTGCACAATCAGTATAGGCCACCTTGGGAGCTGTTTCAATGGGCGTCGAGCCGACCCGACGCCCAACCGAACCGGACGAATGGTTCATCTTTACAGGTTCTCCAGCACGTGCATTAGTTTATCGGCGATCGCGGCGCGGCTGAAATGCTCCCTAAGGTAACGGCGGCCGTTCAGCCCCATGCGCATGGCCAGGTTGCGGTTGGTTTCCAGGCGGCCCACAACATCGGCCAGAGCGTAGGCGTTGCCAGGCTCGGCGAACAGTCCGCATTCAGCCGCCTCCACCACATTGCGGATGACGCCATCGATGGCCAGCACCACCGGGCGGCCGGCGGCCATGTAATCGAAAACCTTGTTGGGGTAGGTGGTCTTGTACTCGTCTAGCGGTTTGAGGATGGCCAGGCAGGCATCCGCACCCGCCAGGGCTGCCGCCATGCCGCTCTTGGGCACCGGCGGCAGGAAAGTGATGTTCTGAAGCCCAAATTCCGCGGCATGCGCCTGCAGGACAGGCTTCTCCTTGCCATCACCCACGAACACAAAATGGATGCGCGGATCGTACGCAAGCAAACGGGCCGCCTCCAGCGCCACGCCCAGGTCATTCGACATGCCATGCGCCCCGGCATACATCACCACGAATTTGTCGTGCAGATGGTGCGCTGCCCGGAACGCTTCCCCCGTATCAGCCGGGTCGAACATTCCGGGGTCGGCGCCGTTCGGGACAAGGTCTACGCGCTTCGCCCCCCGCCCCAGCACATGATCGACGTATGCCGGGCTGTTGACCATCATCCGGTCGGCATGGCGGTAGAGGAAGCGCTCCAGCCAGAAAGACATCTTGATAAGGGTGGCATTTTTGAGCACGCCCACAGCAATCGCAAAATCCGGCCACAGGTCGCGCACCTCAAAGAGGAACTTCGCCCCCTTGAGGCGCGCCAGCATCCAGGCTGTCCAACCCTGGAAGATGGGCGGCGAGGTGCCCCAGACCACATCCACATTTTTCACCCCCAGCCCCACAAAGAACGAGGAAACCATGAACGAGAAAAAAGCAAATACGCGGTGCACAAAGGATTTGTGAAGGGCGTTGTAGGTGTAGGCGCGAATTACCCTCACCCTGTCATCGCCCCCCTCTGACTCAAGACGGTGGGGGGTGCGATCACCCGTCAAATAACTCACCGGGCTGGCGATCACCGTCACCCGGTGGCCGCGCGCAGCAAGGATGCGCGCAAACTCATGGTGGCGCGTTCCCCCCGGTTCGTCGAGTGCGGCAAAGGCCTGGTGGATGAGGAGGATATGCATGGGGGAGGGTGGAAGAGTGAAGAGTGAGGGGTCAGTCTGGGAAGGTGAAGGTTGTGATAAATGTCACATCCTGGCTCGATTGTACTTCAAGCGCCAGCGAAAGCGCAGGCGTTTTAATGCCGTAGGTGGGCGAAACCCAGCCCCGCACCGGGTCGGTGGGGCCGCTGCCATGGATATACTCGCCCGCGCGGACAAGGGAGAGCAGAAAACCCTCGGGCCGCGCTTCGATCCCGGTCGTCACCCATCCGTGCGGCGACTTGAGCCTGAGCACCACACCCTGCTCCCCGTTTTCTAACTCCCACGCCCAATCGGGCAGCAGCCAGTGCAGACGGTAAGCGTGGCAAACGGACTGGGGGTCGCCGAGTTGGTCGGTCACACGCCAGGTTTTGCCCAGGCGCTGCACCGTGCGCTTGTGAATGGCCGGGTAGGCCCGATGATAGCAGGCCACTTCCTGGTCGGCAGCCGGGTCTTCGGGCGTGCGCCCGCGCTGCGGGTTTGCCCGCACCCAATTGAGATAAAGGAAGCGCCCGGCGCGCGTCATTTGTTCACGGCCATCCACGGTCACTGTGTTGTGTACCTGCGTGGCCGTCAGGCGGTTATCCCACGGCGGGTCAGCGTTGTAGAGATACGTCCCGGCATCCTGGGCCACATTCAGCCCGCGCCACCACAAGTCAAAGTGCAGTTGGTCGGCATGCGAGGGGCGGCTTTTCAGGCGCGCGGCGCGCAGGTAGCCCCACGCCTGCGCTGCATACAGGTGATCGCCAATGTAGCGCGGCGTCTCGAAATACTCGTTTTGCGCTGGCAACCCAAACCACAGGGCTGTCTCATCCCATGCGCCAGAAGGCAAGGTATACCGCATGAACGCGCGCGCCGCAGCCTGCATTACCGGGCGGAAGTCCTCGAAAGGCGCAACCGTCAGTGGAAAAATATTTGCGCCGTCATTGGACCCCAGGTTGGGTACGCGCCCGCTGAACGGGTCGAGCAGCCCATACAGCCAGTGTGTGGCGGCATACAAGTTCTCTTTGGCGCGGTCCGGCAAAAAATCGCCGTGCTTGCGAGCCAGCGCATCCACCCATAGGGCGGTGTGCAGCATCAGGCGATGATAGTTGGCGCTGTGCTGCACATACTCGCCATAGGCATCAATTTGATTTTCAAAGCACCAGCCCAGCCACTTCCACCCCAGCGCGCGCCACTGTTTGGCCTGCGGGTGTTCGGGCAGCGCCAGCCCGGCCGTGTACAGCCCGGCCGCCTCGGTGAGCAGGTGATTATTGTTCTGGGCGCGGGCATACACCAACGTGGGCGGGATGCGCCGCGCGTGGGCCGCCACGGCGGCTGCGAGTTTCTCTGCGCGCGCGGGCGTACTGTGCGCCGAGAGGGCAAACACCTGCCCCGCCCATACCAACGCCATTAACCGAATCGCCACCTCCTGCCCGTTCATCCAATGCGGGCCGCGGTTGGGCGGGTTGGCATCGATAAATTGTTCAGTGTAGCGCCAGAAGGCTTCGGCGTATTTTTCTTCGCCAGTGAGGTGATACGCGCGCCCAAGCGTGAACGCCCAGCCGAAACGGGCCGGTTCCCAAAGGAATTTGATGTCAGTGAAGGGTGAAAAGTGATCAGCGAACAGTAGGGTCAGTGAAACCTTGCCCGATTCATAGTCTGCCCAATGATGAAGCGGCTGGGTGAAGGTCAGGCGCAAGTCCACCGGTTCCGCGCCAAACAGGCGCACCTTGCCTGTTACGATCTCATCCGCTTCGGCGCGCAGGGAACGGAGTCCGTCTTCGCCAAGGGTGACGAAAAACGCTTCAGGCGCGGGAAGATCAAAAAGAACGTTGAAAGAGGAAAGAGAAACATTTTTCATCTTTCCCCCTTCTTTGTAATATCCTATTTTCAGTCCCAGCTTATACAGCCCAAACAGCGCCACCTGGTTCAATCCCAGCTGGCGCACGGCTTTGAGGGCAGTGATCAGGCGGCCTGGCACACCCACCTCACGCATCACTCATCACGGTCACACATCCCCACTCTCGATGACGGTTTTTGTCACGCGGTTAATCTCATCCAGCGTTGCGCCGCGTGCTTTTTCCAGCCGTTCGGCGCGTTTGCTGAACTGGTCCATGGCGTAGTTGATGAAGTCCTCCTCCACCAGCCCAAACGGCACCACCTCGTAGGCGGCGAAGGCATCGCCGATCACGCCGATGGCGGAAGGCAGCAGGGTGTTCATTTGTAACTGTAACTCATCCCACAACTCTGGGTGCGCGGAGACGAGCCGCGAGAGCAGGTAAATGCCATAGGCAATGTGACGCGACTCGTCCTGCTTGAGCAGGGAGATGCCCTTGCGCAGGCCTGGCATCAGGTCGTTGCGCTCCAGCATGGTGAAAAAGGCATGGTAACCCGTTTCGGCCAGCACACCTTCCACCACCATGTTGTAGGTCACCGAGGCGCGAATCTGCGCCGCAGGGCTGGGGTCGTTGGTGAGCGCAAGCAAGGCTGCGGGTAGCGCGTCGTAAAAGATGGCGCGGTAGTTGTCGGCGTGGTATGCCTCCAAATCCACACGCGCGGCGGCCACTTCATCAATAAAACGGCGGAAGAAATCGGTGTGCTTGGCTTCTTCAAAAAGGAAGGTGGTGAGGAACATCTCCTCTTCAATGCGCCCCTCACGCGCCACCGCGCCAATGAGCGGCAGCAGGTCGAGCGTAACCGCCTCTTCGCCAGAGACGAACATGCCGGTCAGCCGCCAGATCAGGTCTTTCTCGTCGTCTTTCAGGGCGGCCCAATCGGCTTTGTCTTTGGTGAAATCGATATCGGATGGGTTCCAAATGCCCAGGCGCTTGGCTTTTTCGTACAAGCGCATGGGCGGCAGGTCGCGGTTGAGCCCGCGCGTGGTGGTGGCAAAGGATTGGTGGGACATGGCGTTTCCTTATATGAAAATTTTTTCGCCGTTCTTGCGAATGGATTCGACCACGGCGAAGGTGGCTTGTGTGACGCCGATAAGCTGCTCACAGGGAATGGGCGGCGTACCGCTGCGCACCGCGCTCACCAGCGCCTGCATCTCGTTAAAGTGGCCTTTGTCCTGCCCGGCAAGGTGTTCCGTTTTCCGCCGCCCGTCCCGAACAGTTTCCAGCGTCCTGAAATCATCCAGCACGGTCACCAGCCCGCCGCAAAAAACCTCCACGCGCTCTTTTGGGAAAGATTTATCGCCGTTGGCCAGGTAATCCACCACACCCACCGAGGCATCTGGGAAGGTGAAGGTCATGCTCACGTTGTCTTCGCGGTACTTGCCCCTGTCGGGCAGGGCCACCGCGCTCACGCTGACGGGCGCAGCCCCCACCAGAAAGGTGATGAAATCCACAAAATGGCAGCCCTCGCCAATAATGCGCCCGCCGCCCTGGGCCGGGTCGTGCGTCCAGTGGTTGAGCGGAATATACCCCGCATTGACGCGGTAATGGGCGTAGAGCGGCTCATTTCGATTGGACAGCGCAGCCTGAAGTTTTTGCGCCAGCGGGGCAAAGCGGCGGTTGAAGCCGACTGTGATGAGTGATGAGTGATGAGTGAAAAGGGCTTCACTAACCACAGACAACTGACCACTATCAACTGCCAAAGGCTTCTCGACAAAGACATGCTTGCCCGCTTCGAGCGCCTTCACGGCCAGGTCGGCGTGCGTGTCGTGGCGGGTGAGGATGAGCACGGTGTTGATGTCTGGGTCGTTGAGGATTTGCGCGTCGTTCGAGCAGGCGTAGCGGAACCCGAACTTTTTACCGCTGTGTTGGGCATGCAAGCCACCCGCTGAGGCAATGCCCACCAGCTCCACTCCGCTCACTTTTTTAAGCGCAGGCAGCAGCGTGGCGTTGGCGAACAAACCCGCGCCAAGGACGCCCAGCCTGACGGCGTTATCCCGTTTTGCCGTTTCCCCGCTGAACCGGATAACGGTCGAACCGGCAGACGGCTCAACGGGATAGGTCAGCAGCACGCCCAAAAACGGCTCTTTCTTCTTGCCGGTAATTACCGCATAAGCCTCGGCAGCTTTTTCGATTGGGAAGCGGTGCGAGATGAGCGGCGCAACTTTCAATTTACCGCTGGACATCATCTCCACCACGGCTTCAAAGTTGCGCCCTTCCGTCCAGCGCACATAACCAATGGGATAATCACGGCCGTTCTCTTCGTAGCCCGAATCATAACGGCCAGGGCCGTAGGAGCGTGAGTTGATAAAGGACAGTTCTTTTTCGTAGTACACCTTGCGCGGAAAACTCAGCCCCACTGCGCCCGTCGCCACTACTTTGGCCCGGTCGCGGGCAATCGCCCCGGCCAACTCGACCGGGTCGTTGGAGGGCGTGTCGGCGCAGATAACCACGCTATCAAAGCCTTTGTTGGCGGTGAAGGATTGGGCGGCCGCTTCGGCCCCATCGCGCAGGCAGGCCGTGATGCCGAACTGTTCTGCGAGGGCAATGCGCCCGGGGTTGACGTCGATGCCGAGGACGTGGCAGCCGGCCGCAGACGCCATCTGCGCTGCCAGTAATCCCAAAAGCCCCATGCCAATGACCGCCACGCGCTCGCCCAATTGGGGCTCAGCCAGGCGCAGGCCATGCAGGGCAATGGCGCCGAGTGTGGTAAACGCTGCAGATTCAAAATGGACGTGATCGGGCAAGGGTGTCATCAGGCTACGCGGCACCACGTTGTATTCGGCGTGCACAGCGTAGCCGCCGCCCGCGCAGGCCACACGCTGGCCAATGTGAAAACCGTCCATGCCCGGGCCCAGCGCCACAATCGTCCCGGCCGAGGAGTAGCCGAGCGCCATGGGCTGGTCTAGCCGGTTGAAGGCGGCCTGCAAAGTGGGAAGGATGCCCTCGCGCTGCATTTTGTCAAGCACCTGGCGCACGAGGTCGGGACGCGAACGGGCTTTGCCCACCAAACTTTTCTCGGCAAATTCCACCACCATGCGCTCAGTACCGGCCGAAACCAGCGAGGCGGCAACTTTGACAAGCGCCTGCCCAGGGAGCGGCGTGGGCACGGGAACGTCTTCTATGGTGGTTTTGCCATCTTTCATGTTTTGAAGGAGTTGTTTCATTGTCATTCTTTCACAATTGGGTTCGATGGATACACCATCAGCGAAAAGTATACCCGAAATCATCTTGCTACCCTGTCTGTAAGAAAATCACTCCGGCAAGTTTCGATTAAGTTTTTCCTAAATGACAAAGTTCATCCCCCGTTATGACACCCCCCTATTGCAGAGAAGGCAAAGAAAATTCTATAATCATTAATAACCGCAACAAGTGCAACGTCCGCTCGCACACCGGTGACTGGCACTTGCCTTTTTGTTGTTTAACCCCTTCCTCCCGCTCTCTTTACATGAAAGGAGAATTCCTATGGCTTACGGTGGTTATGCTGACAAGATTGCCTGGGTAGACCTGACCGCAGGCAAGGTCGAGTTTAAGCCTATTGCCGATGAAGACAAGCGCAAGTACATCGGCGGGCGTGGACTCGGCGTCAAATATGTCTTCGACAATGGACCCAAGGTAGACCCGCTCTCACCAGATAACCTGCTGTGCTTCATGAACGGCCCGCTGACTGGCTCGGAAGCCAACATGAGCGGACGCATGGCTGTGGTCACCAAGTCACCGCTGACCGGCACCATTACGGACAGCCACCACGGTGGCTGGAGTGCAGCGCGCTTGCGCTGGGCCGGTTACGATGGGTTGGTCTTCAAGGGAAAAGCGGCCAAGCCGACCTATGTTTATATCCATGATGGCGATGTCGAACTGCTCGACGCCTCGGAAGTATGGGGCAAGGGCGTTCACGACACCATGAAATTCTTCAAGGAAAAATATGGCGAAAAAGACCTGACCGTTATCGCCATCGGCCCGGCCGGTGAGAATATGGTCAAGTTTGCGTGCTGGATCAACGAAAACGACCGCGCCTCAGGCCGCGGCGGCACCGGCTGCGTGGGTGGCTCAAAACACCTCAAGGCCATCGTCATCAAGGCTGGAAAGAAAATCACCAAAGCCGAAGACCGCAACGCCTGGAAAGCGGCCGGAAAGCGCGCCCTCGAGTGCATCATGGCCGAAGAGAATATCACCAGCCCGCGCAAGGGTGGCCTCTCGGTGTACGGCACCAACGTGCTCATGAACATCACCAGCAGCATCGGCGCACTGCCTACCATGAACAGCATGGTTACCTCCTATGGCGAAAACGCCGAACTGATCTCCGGCGAATACGTCAAGGAGAACCTGCTGGTCAACGACCCCACCTGCCACGCCTGCCCGGTGGCCTGCAAGAAAGAAGTGGAAGTCAAAGACGGCCCCTACAAGGGACTGCGCATGGAATCGGTAGAATACGAACCCGCCTGGTCGGTTGGCGCGAACTGCGGCAACAACGATGCCCGTCTGGTGGCCAAAATGATCGACCTGGCGAACGACTACGGCTTCGACGCCATCGAGATTGGGCACCCCATCTCGGTCTGGATGGAAGCCAGCGAAAAAGGCTACACCAACGGCTCCGGCACCCTGGCCTGGGGCGATGCGGATGGCATGACCAAAGCCGCCGAGATGATCGCCTTCCGCAAGGGATTGGGCAATGTGATGGCCGAGGGCGCCAACGCCCTGGCCGCGCACTTCGGCCACCCGGAACTGGCCATGACCGTCAAGGGACAGGGCATCCCCGCCTACGACCCGCGCGGCCTCAAGGGCATGGGCATCGGCTATGCCACCAGCAACCGCGGCGCCTGCCACCTGCGCGCCTACACCCCCGCCGCAGAACTGGGCGTGATGCCATTTGGCTCGCTCAAGGTGGATCCGCTCGAGTGGAAAGGTAAGGGCGAACTGGTCAAGATCTTCCAGGACGTGCACGCCTTCTCAGACAGCATGGATCTGTGCAAGTTCAGCGCGTTTGCCCAGGGCGCAGATGAGTATGCCGCGCAGTACTCCGCCATGGTGGGCGTGCCGTTCACCGCGGCCGATGCGCTCAAGACTGGCGAACGCATCTACAACCTGGAGCGCCACTACAACAACCTCAACGGCTACAAAGAAGGTTCGGATACCCTGCCCAAGCGCTT
Organism: Anaerolineales bacterium; assembly: GCA_034433165.1. Taxonomy (GTDB): domain Bacteria; phylum Chloroflexota; class Anaerolineae; order Anaerolineales; family Villigracilaceae; genus DAOUAP01. Next base: position 103,786 of record DAOUAP010000025.1, read on the forward strand.
CACCACCGAAGCCTCCACCATGCCCGGCTCGGAAGGGCATGTGTGCGAGCTCGACCAAATGCTCGAAGAGTACTACAAAGTGCGCGGCTGGGATAATGGCGTAGTGACTGAAGCCAAACTCAAGGAACTGGAGATCGTCTAACCCGCATCTCTGCTGATTAATGACCAAAGAGGCGTGCCAGTGGCACGCCTCTTACATTTCATGTTTAATCTTTTACCCCCCCGCCCTGAGCGTCTTAAGCCTGAAACGCTCAATGAAATCCTCATACGCCTCATCCTCAATTTCCATCAGCAGCCGCGTCTGCCCGACCGACAACGATTTGAGCCGGAATGGTTCCATCTTTTCCAGGCGCACCGTCCAGCCAGGTCCCGCCACGGTATCCTCTGCCAGCAGCGTCCCGCCCAATTCCTGCAGGTACTCCTTCAACAAAAAGTACGGGATCCCGCGCATTTCATGAACGATATTTTTCATCGATCCATCCGTTTATCCGCTACCCCATTCGCTTTACCCCCCGCCCACCGCCGGGAAGATATCCAACTTATCGGTATGCGCCACACGGGTCTCGAGCACATGCTCCAGGTAGGGGGCATCGCGCCCGTTTACGAACACATGCACGTGCCCATGCAGTTCATCGCCGTTCATCAGTTCCTTGCGCAACGGCGGAAAGAGGGAAAAACAAGCCTCAAGGATCTCGCGCACTGTTGTCCCATCCGGCAGGTCAAGCTCAACTGTCTTGCGCCCGGTAATTAACCGCAATGTCGCATAAAAATTTACTTTCATCCTGCATACCTCCACGCATTCAATCCAAACGATCTTTTGAATCTATTTTACCCAATATAGGCCTCGTTTCAACGGGTGTTATAATTCACTAATCACCTTTTCAGGAGAACCCCTTGACCGACATTCGCGTCGATAAGTTTGCCCGCCTCCTGGTCGATTACAGCGCCCGAATCAAAACGGGCGACCGGGTGGCCATAGAAGCCACCACCACCGCCGAACCGCTGGTGCGCGCACTGTACGCCCATGTCCTGCGGGCCGGTGGACATCCCCACCTTATCCTGTCTTTCCCTGATCAAGAAGAAGTCTTCTTCAACCTGGCCGCAAACCACCAGCTCGACGAAACCCCAGCGCTTACCAAATTCGCCTACGACACATTCGAATCGCGCATCCGCATCCACTCTTCGATGAACCCGCGCGGGTTGTCGGGCGTGGATCCGCAAAAGTTAGCCCGTTTCCAAAAGGCGTTTGCCCCCATCACCCAGACCCAAATGTCGCGCGGCGCCGATGGACACACCTTCCGCTGGGTGACCACCCTTTTCCCCACAGCCGGCTACGCTGTCGAGGCTGGCATGAGCACCCAGAGCTACGAAGATTTTGTCTACCGCGCCTGCCATGCCAATGAAAGCGACCCGGTGGCGTATTGGAAAGGTGTGCAGGCAAAACAGCAGCAGGTGGTGAACTGGCTGAAGGGAAAAACCCAGGTCACACTGCAAGGCCCCAATGTAGACCTGTCGCTCTCGATCAAAGGGCGCACCTTCATGAACTCATGCGGCACCCACAACATGCCCGATGGCGAGGTGTACACCGGCCCGGTCGAAGAGTCGGTCAATGGCTGGGTCAAGTTCACCTACCCGGCCATTTACAACGGCACGGCGGTGGAAGGCATCGAACTGACCTTCACCAACGGGAAAGTGACCACCGCCAAAGCCGAAAAAAACCAGGGTTTCCTGCTTGCGATGCTTGAAAGCGACGCCGGCGCACGCTTCCTGGGCGAGTTCGCCATTGGGACAAATTTCGAGATCGACCGCTTTACCGGCAACATCCTGTTCGATGAAAAGATTGGCGGCACCTTCCACATGGCGCTCGGCGCCGGCTACCCGGAAACGGGCAGCAAAAACCGTAGCGTCATCCACTGGGATATGATCTGCGACATGCGTAAGGATGCGTCGATCACAGTAGACGGCGAAACCTTGTACGAGAACGGCACGTTTAGGGTCTAAAAAAATACGGGCAGCCCAAAGGGCTGCCCGGTCACCTTACACCGGGCGGCGGTTATCACGACCGCCGTCTTTTTTAGTACTTTCCCACCCGCGGGTCAATTTCCTGATAAGCGTCCAGCCCGCCGCGCAGGGAGACCACGTTTTGCCAGCCTTGCTGCATCAGCCATGCGGTCACATCCGCGCTGCGCACCCCGTGATGACACACCACAATCACCCCCGCGGCGGGGTTGGCGGTGAGGGCCGGGGGCAAAGCCGCGGCCCGTTCGCGGGCCAGCCGGCTGAGGGGTAGCACGACCAGGCGCGGATCGGTAATTCGGGCCAGGTTCACCTCCCACGGTTCACGCACATCCAGCAGGGTGAAGTCTGCATCTGACCTGAGTTTTTCCGCCAGTTCCCGCGGCGTAATTTCCAGGATTCCCATTCTCATACCCACAATTATAAGATAAAAACAGTCCCGTTTTGGGCGGGACTGTTTTTTGGGTACGGGTCACAGGTGCGGGGGTTATTTCTTGCGCGCAGCCTTGGCGGGCATGGCCGGCAGGTACAGGTTGGTAACATATTCCTTGAGCATGCGTGTGGTGCTGAACTGTGGCGTGATGGTGCGCAGGTTTTCCTTCATGCGCGCAATCCACTTGACGGGCACATCGTCGGGGGTGCGCTCGTAATACAGCGGAATGACATCGTCTTCGAGAGTCTTGAACAAGCTGACAAAGTCCGACTGGTCCTGGACATTGGCATCCAGGTCGGCATCTTCGCCGATGGCCCAGCCGTTTGCGCCATTGTAAGCCTCACGCCACCAGCCATCCAGCACCGAGAAGTTGAGCACGCCATTCACGGCGGCCTTCATGCCGCTGGTGCCGCTGGCTTCGTTGGGGCGGCGCGGCGTGTTCATCCACACATCCACACCCTGCACGAGGTAACGCGCCAGGTTCATGTCATAATCTTCCAGGAAGACCAGGCGGCCGCCGTTCTCAGCCTTCTTGACCTTGCGGTAGACTTCCTGAATGAGCATTTTGCCGGGCTCATCGGCGGGGTGGGCTTTACCCGCAAAAATGATTTGCACCGGCCGGTTGGGCAGGTTGATCAGTTCCAGCATGCGCTCAAACTCGCTCAGGGCCAGACCGGCGCGCTTATAGGTCGCAAAGCGGCGCGCAAACCCAATGGTGAGCACGTACGGGTCGAGCAGCGCACCCGAGGCCACCACCTGCACCGGGTGGAAACCACCCTTTACCCACCGCTGGCGCACGCGCTCGCGCATGTAAAAGACCAGTTTGCGCTTCAGGTGGATGCGCACGGCCCACAGCTCGTGCGCCGGAATGTCGTCGATCTTGTCCCACACAGCCGGGTCATCCAGTTTTTCAACCCAGTCTTCGCCCAGGTATTTGTCGTACAGCACGCGCATGCGGCGGGCCATCCAGGTGGGGGCATGCACGCCGTTGGTGACATGCGTAATGGGCACTTCATTGGCCGGTTTGCCCGGCCACAGCCCCTTCCACATTTCGCGTGAGACCCGCCCGTGCAGTTCCGAAACGCCGTTGCGGCCATCCGAATTGCGCAGGGCCAGGATGGGCATGCTGAAGGTTTCGCCCCAGGTTTGCTGGTGGCGGGCCAGGTCCACAAAGGCATCACGGCTGAGGCCCAGCGCCGGCCACAGGTTGGACAGGTATTTGTCGACCAGCCAGAGCGGGAATTCATCATTGCCAGCCGGCACCGGCGTGTGCGTGGTGAATACGTTGTTCTTACGCGTCTCTTCGACAGCATCGGCAAACGTTTTGCCTTCGGCCACCAGTTCGCGGGCGCGCTCCATGGTCAAAAAGGAAGCGTGACCTTCGTTCATGTGCCACACCGTGGGGTTGATGCCCAGGGCGCGCAACGCATGCACGCCGCCCACGCCCAGCAGCACCTCCTGCATCACGCGCAGGTTGATATCACTCCAGTACAGGCGCGTGGTCAGTTGGCGCAGCGTGGGGTTGTTGATATCCATGTTGCTGTCCAGCAGGTACAGCGGCGTGCGCCCCACGCGAATTTCCCAAATGCGCGCGTACACCGGCCCATCAGGGAAATCCACGCTGATGGTGAGTGGTGTGCCATCATCCCTGCGTACCGGCAGAATGGGCAGGTCAGGGAACACCAGCGGCTGGTTGACGGCTTCCTGCCAGCCATCTTCGCTGATGCGCTGCGAGAAATAGCCCTCACTGTACAAGAAACCGATGCCCACCAGCGGGATGCCGAGGTCCGAAGTCTCCTTCAGGTGATCGCCGGCTAAAACGCCCAACCCGCCAGAGTAGATGGGCAGCGTCTCGTGCAAGCCAAATTCCATAGAGAAGTAGGCGATGGTCTGATCCTTGCGGTCGGCATGTGCTGTGGCAAACCAGGTATCTTTGCGCGCCAGGTATGCGTCGAACGCTTCCATCACATCATCGTACATTTCGAGGTACGCAGGCGACTGGGCAGCCGCATTAAGTCGCTGGCGGCTGATCTGCCGCAGCCACAGGAACGGGTTATGGTTCACCCGCTCCCACAGGTCATTATCGATGCGGTTAAACAAACGCTGCGCTACCGGGTTCCAGGTCCACCACAGGTTATAAGAAAGTTCGCCCAGGCGTGCAATACGGCGCGGCAGGTCGAACTGATTGGGGATTTTCGTGCGAAATTCGGTCATATTTTTATCTCCATAAAAAGTGCGGGGCAATCATACCACACGCATTGCGCGCCTTTGTTAACCGGATTGACTTTTTGATATACAATTTTCATAGAGATGTTTCGCGCCGCAGGCGCCTGGAGGACACCCCAATGACCCGCACCGCACAACTTTTCATCACCTGCCTGGTCGATACCTTCCACCCGCAAACAGGAGAAGCAATCGTCAGCATCCTGCAACGCCTGGGCGTCGATGTGCAGTTCCCGCCCGGCCAAACCTGCTGCGGGCAGCCGCAGTTCAACGCCGGGCTGAGGGGAGATGCGCGCGCCCTGGCTGGGCATCTCATCCGTACCTTCGAGGGCCTGCCCGGCGATGTGCTCTCGCCCTCCGGCTCGTGCGCCCACATGATCCGCCACAACTACGCCGAACTTTTTGCCGAAGACCCGGCCTGGCTGGCGCGCGCGCAATCGCTGGCCGCGCGCACCTTCGAGTTCACCGAATACCTGGTGGACGTGCTGGGCGTCACCGCTTTGGGCGCACGCTGGGATGGCGCGCTCACCTACCACCCGTCCTGCCACCTCACACGCGGGCTGGGCATCGAACGCCAGCCGCGCGCCCTGCTGGCCGCCGTGCGCGGCGCGCAGGTCGTCGAACTGCCCGAAAGCGAATCCTGCTGTGGGTTCGGCGGCATCTTCTCGGTGGCGCACCCCGAGTTGAGCGCGGAATTCCTCAAGCGCAAGGTGAGCGCCCTCGAAACCAGCGGCGCGCCCACGCTGGTGGCGGCCGACACCGGCTGCATCATGCACATTGCCGGCGGGCTGCGGCGCATGGGCAAACCCCAGCGCGTCCTCCACATTGCCGAAGTGCTCAACCAGCAATGACCCAGATCCCAATATCCATCCACTTCCTGCCAGTCGGCAACGGGCGCATGGCGTTGTTACACCGCCCGCGTGGCCGCATGATCTCTGGGCTGCCGGGTTTGGGGTGCACCCGCGTTATAACCCTGCTCAGCGACCGCGAGGGCGCGGCGCACATTGGCGCGAGCGTGCAAGCGGCCGGGCTGGCATGGACCTGGCTGCCCCTGGAGAACGCCAACTATCCCACCGGCGAGGTGGACGCGCGCCTGCGCGCCTTTGTGCCCGTGTTATCGGAACTACTCGATTCTGGCGAAAGCGTGCTCATCCATTGCTCGGCAGGGCAGCACCGCACGGGCATGCTTGCTTACGGTTTGCTGCGTTGGCGGAGATTATCCGCCAGCGACGCCCTGGAAGCCCTGTGCCAGATGCGCCCCCAAACCTGCCAGGGCATTCAACCCCGCCACATTCGCTGGGGGGAAACACTTGCCAGGCACACAGAATAAACGGAGGACCATGTTCACCCCATCCGCCCACCTGTACGACCTCATCTACCAGACACGCGGCAAAAACTATCAGCGCGAAGCCGAATCGGCCCACGAGATCATCCAATATCACCTGCACTCGGGCGGCAATACCCTGCTGGATGTCGCCTGCGGTACCGGGCTGCACACCCAATACCTGCGCGAATACTACCAGGCGGAAGGGCTCGACCTGGATGCGCGTATGCTCGAAGCGGCACGCCAGAAATGCCCCGGTCTGCCCTTCCATGCCGCCGACATGATCACCTTCGACCTCGGCAAACAATTCGATGCCATCACCTGCCTGTTCAGTTCAATCGGCTATGTCAAAACGGTGGACGCCCTGCGCCAGACCGCGGCCAACTTCGACCGGCACCTCAAACCCGGCGGCGTAATGCTGATCGAACCGTGGTTCACGCCCGATGCCTGGTTCCCGGGCCGGATCCACGCCACGTTTGTGGACGAGCCCCAACTCAAGATCGCGCGCATGAACACCAGCGGGCAGGATGGGCGACTTTCGTACTTTGTGTTCCATTACATGGTCGGCACCCCCGAAGGCATCGAAACCTTCACCGAGCGCCACGAACTGGGCCTGTTCACCACGGACGAATACCTGGCCGCCTTCCGCGACTGCGGGCTGGATGTTCAACGCGACCCGCTCTGGCTGAACGGGCGCGGGCTGTATGTGGCCAGCAAACCGGGAGGCGCAGCATGACCAGCGCCCCCTTCAAGACCCGCATCCGCGAAAAGATCGCCGATAGCGCCCTGCAAACGGCGCTGGATGGCAACGCCCTCAAGCGCGTGCAGGGGCGCACGACCGCCTTCGCCTCGCTGCCCGATTGGCCCCAGCGCCGTAAACGCGCCCACGCCATCCGAGCCGAGGTGATCGCCAACCTGGACACCTACCTGGCGCAATTCATCCGCAAGGTGGAGGAAAACGGCATCACCGTCCACCGCGCAAAAGATGCTGAAGAAGCGATAAATATCGTGTTATCCATCGCAGGGGCGAAGCATGCTTCGCCCCTGCTGATCGCCAAATCCAAATCGATGGTCAGCGAAGAGATCGGGGTCAACCACGCCCTCGAGGCGGCCGGCCACCGCGTGGTGGAAACCGACCTGGGCGAGTACATCATCCAGCTGCGCGGCGAGCGCCCCAGCCACATCATCACCCCGGCCGTGCACCTGCGCCGCCACGAGGTGGGGCAGCTCTTCGCCGAAAAACTGGGCATCCCCTACACCGAAGACATCCCCACCCTCACCAACACCGCCCGCCGCGTGCTGCGCGAAGTCTTCCTGACCGCCGACGTGGGTCTGAGCGGTGTCAACTTTGGCGTGGCCGAAACCGGCACGCTCACCCTGGTGACTAACGAGGGCAACGGGCGCATGGTCACCACCCTGCCGCCCGTGCACATCGCGCTGATGGGCATGGAACGCCTGCTGCCCACCCTCGACGACCTGTCCCTGTTCCTTTCGCTGCTGCCGCGCTCGGCCACCGGCCAAAAACTGAGCGTGTACACCCAGCTCATCCACGCGCCCGAAAACGGGCAGCAAAAACACCTCATCATCGTCGATAACGGGCGCGAAGCCATGCGCCAAAGCCCGCTGCGCGAGGCGCTCTACTGCATCCGCTGCGGGGCGTGCCTCAACGCCTGCCCGGTCTTCCGCGAGATTGGCGGTCACGCCTACGTGGGCGCCACCGGCAGCATCGCGCCCTACCCCGGGCCCATCGGTTCGGTCGTTTCACCGGGGCTGGGAGGCAGCGAGTTCGCGCACCTGGCGCAAGCCTCCACGCTGTGCGGGGCCTGCAAAGACGCCTGCCCGGTCGATATCGACCTGCCCAAAATGCTGACGCGCGTGCGGGCCGGGATGCTTCCGGCACATGCACATACGAATCCCGCGCCCGCCCCCGGCGTGGGACTGGCCCCGGCCGTCAAACTGGCCCTGGGCGCCTACACGCGCATCGCCACCCACCCGGGCCTGTTCGCCGCGGCCCAAAAGGCCGCCGGGCTGGGAGCGCGGATCGTGGCGCCCTCCGGCTGGCTGCGGCTGCCAGCATTTACCGGCTGGGGCTTCAGCAAAGACATGCCGCGCCCCGAGGCGGTGCCGTTCCGGGAACGGTGGAAAACCATTCAACGCGAAGGCGCAGAGGGCGTTGAAATTTTTGCCGAGAAGAAAGAAGAAAGCGGGGGAGAGGAAACGCGCCCCATGCCAGAAATCCCCAACCTGGCCGAGCGCTTCGGCGAGGAACTGCGCGCGCTGGGCGGGCAGGCCACCCTGCTCCGCGCGGGGGAATTGACCAGGGCCATTGCCGCCCTGCTGCGCGAACGCGGCATCGACCGGGTGCAGGCCTGGGAATCCGTGCCGGGGTTGGATGAGGCTGTTTTAGCGGAAAGCGGGATACGGGTGGAGCGTGCGTGCGCCCCTGATATAAGGGCGGGGCTGACCGGGGCCCTGGCGGGAATCGCGGAAACGGGTACGCTCGTCATCCCGGGCGGCGCGGGTCAACCGCTCACCGCCTCGCTCGTGCCAGAGGTTCACATTGCTGTGATTCGGCAATCGGCGCTGGTGGGCACACTCGAAGAAGCGCTGCGCCTGCCGGGCGTGGCGGCTACCCCGGCCGTGGCGCTCGTCACCGGCCCGAGCCGCACCGCCGATATCGAGATGACCCTCACCATCGGCGTGCATGGCCCGGGGCAGGTGCTCGTTTTCGTTGTTGACGACTAGAGATGCGGGTGATAAAATACAGCCCGCTTGTTCCAAGTGCCGCCCCCATCGTCTAGCGGCCCAGGACGGAGCCCTCTCAAGGCTCAAACAGGGGTTCGAGTCCCCTTGGGGGCACTACGCTATAGGCAAACGTACGCCCACCCAATAAAACAACCCTGCTCTAAATGAGCGGGGTTGTTTTCAATCACAGAGATCTTGGAACCCACATTCCGCACCCCTCCGCTCGAGTTTTTAGCAATTATTTTGGGAGAGGCGATGAGCCAAAAACACTCTTTCCGAGCCTGGATTTACGCCGTTCAAGGATTATCGAGCACTAACAGAGTCCAAAGTGGGTGGCGTTATAACCTCAAGGCCTCCTGAGTATCTTTGCAAAATTCCAAGTTTATTCCATTTTCTTCTGCAAAACATCCCATACTTTCAGCTAAATCCTGAATGGATTCTGCCATGCTTTGTGTTGCCGTATCATGACTTCTAGCCTGAGAGCATCGGCTTGCCCGCGCAGATAAGCTGCCCAGGCATATATATCCAAATTGTCCAACTCTGGTTGACCGCGATCCTCAAGCAAACGTCGTTTCCGTTCCGTATGCGAACAATCGATCAGAGTGATGTGGACTGCGGAAGGCCCAATTTTTTTGGCGATGTCGAGAACGACATGCGGACGTGTTTGGCTATCAAGTACCACAAGACTATTTTGAAATGGAATTAACTCTCGCCTTTAGACCCTGCCCCATGCAAAATGGGTGGGCACATGCAGCACCCGTTCGCCGCGCTGCCAGGCCGAGGCATCCAGGTGCTGATATTTTTGGATGTCAGCATCTGGAATAACGCCTGCCAAATCGGCGCGCAGCACCGCCCATTCCAGATCCCATTCCCCAGGCTCCGGCTGATCAGACGCGCCCCGGGCCAGCGCTCCCGTTTCGATGTGTGTGATCCCGGCCTGGTCGAACAGCGCGCCCAGCTGCGCGCCGATGGAGACATTGGCGCCCTGGCGGAGCAGCGATTTGGCCTGCAGACGGCCGAGCGGCGCGAGCGCAGAGGGCAGGTCTACCCGCTGGGTGTAATCGGGCTCGGCCAGCGCCAGCACGTAACCACCAGCGCGGGTTACACGGCGCATTTCGCGCAGGGCGGCCAGCGGATCGCGAAGCCACAAAAGCAGGTAATGGCACAGGGCGATATCAAAAGCAGCGTTGGGGTAAGGCAGGGCATGCGCGTCAGCGCAGGCAAGCGCGGCTGTTGGGGCGTGGCGGGCAGACAGGTTCAGGGCTGGAAAATCAATATCCATTCCGTGAATGGCTGCAGCAGGGGCAGCCTGCCGAAGTTCGGGCAGCAAGGCGCCCGGGCCGCAGCCCACGTCCAATATGCGCCGGGCATCGCCAATATGGATTTTTTCGTAAAGATAACGGCGCAGGGGGTGTGTCCAGCGAGCCTGCTGGCGAAACCGGGCGTACCAGTCCATTATGGCTTACTGGCCAGGGCACCAGGCGCGGATGAAATCGCGCTGGGCTTCGGTTTCCGGGGTATTGGGGTTGAGGATGCTTTTGGGCACTTCCTGCCACCAGGTAGAAAGCTGATCCAGGGCTTGCTGGCCGGTCATGCCGTGGCGCACCAGGTAGCAGCCCACCGTGGTGCCGGTGCGCCCAATACCGCCCCAGCAGTGCAGGTAAATATTGTGCCCGGCCGCGAGTGCTGCATCTATTGTGTCGAGGATGGCGACCATTTGGTCTGGCTCGGGTGTGCTGAAATCGAGAATGGGGTATCGCGCATGGGTGACCACCAGTCCGTAATACCGGGCTTGTTCGCGCAGCATGGGCAAATATGGCAGCAACTCGCCGTGGGCGGTCAGGTCGATGTAGGTATCGATCTCAAATTCGATGAACGCGTCGAGCCGCTGGCGGGTGCGCTCGCTGTGGTAGGTGCCGGGGTATTCTCCCGCCAGGAAGCGCTGCGGGGTGACCCAGTAACTGTCGAAGATGGGGCGGTCTATGTTCGGCATGAGGGGTTATGAAAGCAGGCCCGGTTGGGCCTGCCTGCGTGATTGGGTTTTAGAGCGGGTTCTCAAGTTCGCTGATCGAGGGGGGGTACTGGGGTCCGTCGCGTCGGAATTCGTACGCTTCGATCATCTCTCTGATAAGGATGAGGTCGGACTCGGTGGGGTTCTCAAAGTAAAAGCCGGTATTGTAGAAGGAGGGGTCGATATCCGGGCGCGACCACATGGCGCGCGCAGTGAGGTCGAGTTGTTTGCGGGTAAAGGGCGGGTCGTCGGGCAGATCGACGCGGATGTCGATGCGGGTATCCTGGGCGATAAGCGCTTCGCCGATTAGCATGCAGCCTTCCACCGTGAGGTCAGACAGGTAGCCAATCACCTGCCCGCTTTTGCGGTCGAAGACGCGGGAATAAATGACGAGGTATTTTCTGGGAAGTTTTCGCCGCTCTTCAGACATGGGTCGCCTCCTGTAATGTGCAGGTGCGCCTGCCAGGCGCCTGCCAGCTTATTGTATCATTATAGCCCTTTTGGCCGTTTCGCAAAGACGCATACGCGCAGCGCGGAAAGAAGAAAACCTGCCGGGCAAGGCTAGAAAAAGGTGAGCATATCGGCGGGCAGGTGACTGGCGCCATTGTGCGCAAGCAGAAGGGCTGTGCCGTTCTCTTCGATGACCACTTCGCTGATGCCACAGTTATATATATCGGTATTGATCCATGTTTCGAGCGGGGCTTGCAGGGCGCACACCACAAAGTATCGCAGGATGTTGCCATGACATACCAACACATCCACACTGCCTGGGCCGGGGCTGGGACAAAAGTAATGGTCGTAGGCGCGCCGGGCCTGGTCGAAGCCGCGGGAAAGCTCCTCCATGCTGGTCTGATGCGGCCAGGCATCGATCCACGGGATGAAGCGGGGCGGCACGTCAACGGCGTTTTGCGTGAGCGCAAGGGCGTTGGCCAGGTACCAGTCAATGAAGTCGGGAGGGATGTAGGGAATGACCTCGCGCAGCAAATCGGAGGAATGCAGCGGAAGGGGATCGGGGCACTGCTGGCTGATGATTTGGGCGGTTTCGGCGGCGCGGCGCAGCGCCGAGTGATGGATGGCGCGCACCGGGTGTCCGGCCAGCCACTGACCTGTTCGCGCCGCCTGGGCGCGGCCCAGGTCGGTCAGTCTGCCACCCAGCCCGTCGTCAGGGTGGAATGTGGGATCGGTCTGGCCATGCCGCACAATGAAGATATGCTTGCGCCCCAAGGCTGCTCCTCGACTAGACGCGTTCGTGAATATCCACCGGGGTGGTGGGCCAGCCCATTTTGAACGAATGCATCACCAGGTGCGCCACTTGCAAAGGGTACACCACCTCGCGGATAAGCTGGCGAACTGGCATCCAGATGGCTTTGTAGGTGCCACTCTGCGGCGGGTAAAGCCCCTGCATTTCGGGCCCGGCGCCGGTGCCAAACGCCCCCCCGGTAATGCGGGTGAGGAAGTAGTACTGGTCGGTACGTTGTGCGCTGCCGCGCGCATAATAGACGCGCGCCACCAACCGGTCGATGTCTATGTCCAGCCCCAATTCTTCCTGTGCTTCGCGCACAGCGGCGCACTCGGGCGTTTCGTTTTCTTCCACGCTGCCGCCAGGGAAAACATAGTAGGTACGCCCTTCACGCTGACGCCGGATGAGCGCGACAGCGTTGTTTTTGATGATGATGGCGGCGGCACGTGTCATGTCTCGATTATACAGTACCAGCTTGGGTCGGGTAAATTTCTTTCCAATTGCTGGTGAGCAGGTTGCCCAATACCTGCCCTGCCATACCTTGCGCAGGCAGCACATCGCCATCTGGCTCGACATACACCCAGGATTTGCCCGCACCGGAGGGGATGCTGTCTGCTACTGTTTCGAGTGCAACCGGGTTGCTGGCCGAATAAGGCACGGGCAGGTCCCAAACCAGGGAGAGGTTGAACTCGGCGGCCAGGTCGCGGGCGGTTTCGAGGGCATCGCGCATATCGGGGGCGGCGGAAAATGACACGGCCGTTACGCCCAGGCTGGTCAACCGTTCGAGGGTAGGGCGAAGCGCAGCCACACGCGCCGGGGTAAGGGTAAGGTGCGCGGCGGTGAAAATATCCTCCGGCAGAATGACCCCCAGCGCCCGCCAGGATTGTTCATTTTCAGGCTGAAGGATGACCAGCAAGTGGTCGAGCCCGGTTTGTAGCAAGGTGTCCAGGTAGGCTTTGTCGGCCAGTTTGAGTCCATCGGTGAGCAGTCCGGCCACCTGGCCGTTCTTTTCGGCGTGGACGATCAGGGCGGGCAGGTCGGGGCGCAGGGTGGGTTCGCCGCCGGTAAAGATGATGTGCGGCACGCCCGCGGCCCAGGCCGTATCGAGCACGGTGCGCCATTCGTCGGTGGTCAGTTCGCGGGTGACGCGTTTGGCGGGGGCATCGCTCGCGTCTGCGCCGGGGGGCAGGCTGTACGTCAGGGCGCAGTCGAGCCGCAGGGGCGCGGTGAGCGCTTCGGTATGCGGCGCGACACGATCCATATCGAGGAATGAAACAGGGTCAAGGTCGGGGGTGTGAATGAGGGTTTGGATGCGGTCCACAAATTCCCGAAAATCGACCGTGGCCTGTGACTTGCTGATGCGGTAGCGCCCGGCAATCTCCCCGGCAGTTTGTTCGTCGCTGGCGCCGCGGATGAAGTGGTAGGCATATTCGGCTGCGGTGGGGTTGAGGTGTAAAACAGTGGCGGCATTGACGATGAGCGTGCCAGAGCCATCGCTGCGCAGGCGCAGGTGTAAACGGTAGGGTTTTTCGTCGGGGGGGGCGGCCTCCAGGTGGTGCATGCCCTCGGGCAGGGGCCGGACACGGGTGAACAGGGTGCGGATGCGTTCGATGAGATTCATGGCGTCTCCTTTATCGGGTGCGCTATTTGGGAATATTGAAATGGTGGTCACGCCTTCGATGTGCAGGGCCTCGGTTCCAAGCGGCAGCACATCAATATCCACCGGTTGGAAGTAGGGCGCATCTTTGAGTCCTTTGATGCGTTCCGGTTTATCGGCCGCATTTTCGACCAGGTCTGGAAAGGCAAGCAGGTGGCAGATCTGCATACAACCTGGTCACAATCACTTTCGGATGAAATGCGGCATGTCGAATGGAATCTCTAGCGAGAGTTCCACAAATCCGGCGTATTGCCCATCCTCAAACCACGGACTCTGGTAGATCAATTTCTTGATGCCGTTCTTTTCGATGGTATAGACGTTCTTCTCTTTGGCGGCCAGCAGGCGTTCGGCTTTTTCATGGGCCGGGTGGGGGTGGCAGTCGAGCATATTCCGGCCAATCAGTTCATAGCCGCCGTCAGGGGCAAAGGTTTGGGCAGACTTGTCGTTCATGGCGAGGATGATGCCCTGTGGGTCGCAGACCGTAACCGCCGCCGGGAATTCCTTAATCCAATCGTGTTCGCTCATGCCAGCACATCCAGTTGAATGGGTTTTTGCACTTCAAATTGCAGCGGGCAGCCGCCGCCGCACTCGCCCACAAAGGCGCAGCCATTGCATTTTTCCGGCAGGCCCTGGCGCTCGCGCAGCCGCATCGAGAGCGGATGGTTCCAGATGGCGTCCCAGTCACCGCGCAGGATGTTGCCCACCGGCGTGTAGAACGACTGGCAGGGCAGCACATCGCCGTTCGATTCGACGCACATGTTATAGAGCGCGGCCGTGCAGCCTTTGACGCCCAGCTCCATCTGCACCGGGTCAAAATGGCAATACTGCGTGGGTGTGTACCAGATCAGCCGCTGGCCGCGCATCTCGGTCTTCAGGCGTGCAGTTTCCAGCAGCGGGGCCAGGTCACGTTCGGGCAGGCCGGTGCCCACGCTGGCGCCGTTGCCCGAATAAATGAGCGCGTTCAATCCCACGGTCGGCACGCCAATATCTGCCAGAAAATCCAGCGTAGCGGGGATGGTATGCACATTGGTGCGCAGCATGGTCGTGTTGGTCATCACATATAGGCGCGTGGCCAGGGCATTCTTGAGCCCGGCCACCGTTTGCTTCCAGGCGCCTTTGGCCTGCATCATCTGGTCGTGGATGTCGGCATCCCAGGACTCGACCGTTACCTGAACGTGATCCAGCCCTGCATCGACCAACCGTTTAACATAGTTCGGATCAGACAACCGCCGGGCGTTGGTGTTCAGTCCCGTGATCTGCCCATTGCCCTCGGCGTGGGCGACCAGTTCCGGCAGGTCTTCGCGCAGGGTGGCTTCGCCGCCGGTAAAAATGATGTGCGGGATGCCCAGCACCCAGGCCTTGTCGATGACCTGCTTCCACTCGGCGGTGGTCAGTTCGGGGTAGTTGCGCGCGCGGGCGTTGTAGCAGTGCGCGCAGTCGTTGTTGCAGCGGTAGGTTAGCGCCAGGTCCAGCCGGTAGGGGGCCGAAGGCCGCGCGCTAAAGGGGGCCACCGTCTCCAGGTCCAAATCGTGGATGGCGCACGCCCCGTCTGGGCGCAGCAACTCGGCAAGCTGGTAGTTGAAGGTGTCGAAATCCACCGCCACCTGTGTGCGCGAGGCCTGGTACCTGGCGGCAACTGCCCGGGTGATTTCCGCCTTTTGCTTTCCTTCCAGCACCATCCACGCCATGAGCGCCGCGGTGGGGTTGAGGTGCATCACGCGGTTGGCGTTGACGATCAGCGTGCCATGACCATCCGCATCCAGGCGCAGGTGCACACGGCTGCGCTCGCCGGGGTTTTCGATCTCATAGTGATAAAGCCCCGGCAACTGCAGGTTGTTCTCAGTTTTTTGGTGAAAAAGTTTGTCGAAGATACCCATAAAACCTCACTGATGTGTGAAGAGTGAGAAGTGAATTTGCTTCACTTGTCACTCTTCGCTTTTCATTACCGCCCGCCACCCGCGCAGGCGCAGGCGCAGCCTGCACAGGCGCAGGCGCAGGCGCAACCGCCACCCGAACGTCCGCCGCCACCGGAGCGGCTGGGCGGCGGGGGCGGGTTGGTGGACTGCGTCACACCGCCGGTAAATTCCTTCACGTTGCCAATCACATTCCCGGCAAAGTTCTGCACCCCACCCACCACCGAGGCAGCGAAGTCTGCGCCGGGCAGTGAGCCGCGCCCGCTGGAGCCCATCGGGCCGAACGAAGCGCCGCCCGTTTCAATCGGCCGGCCGAAGCTCCCACCGCGATAGACCGGGTCATAGCGCCCCCACCAGGTGGGCACAAAGATCGGGCCGGTAAAAGTGCGGCGCGTGCGCTCGTCATAATTTTTATCGAGCATGGTCCATTCCAGAGCTTCATCGAACATCTGGCTCTTTACTTCCGGGGTAGCGGCTGCTTCGATCTGCGCCCAGGCCTTTTCCATGATGCTTTTGTAATACTCGATGGATTCGCGGCGGCTGAAGCCTTTCATTTTTTCGGTAACGCTTTTCACCAGCGCAACCATCATTTTTTGCAAACCGATGCGCTGCTCAGATTTCTTCTCAGACAGCAGGGCATCCACAAATTCCTTTTCGTAGCCGCGCAGTTCGGTATAGGCGGCTTCATTCAGCTTGCGAATGCTGAGCGGCTCGCGCTTCACGACCTCCACTGCGCCTTTTTTGACCGCGCCGAACAGGATCATCTGCATCACTTTATCGAGTGGCTGCTCCATAAGGATGGCAGCTTCCACGGCCGTCAGCCCGCGCTTGATGCCGTGCCCCTCGATGGCAATCTTGGGCGGCAGGTATTGTAATTTGCGGCGGCTTTCCTGAACGACGCCAATGATGGGCATGCCAAACATGAAAAACCCAAAACACAGGAAGAAAAAGCAGCCCATCAGGTCATCTGCATTAAGGTTCAGGCTTGGCAGGTTGAACAACGGCGCACTGCTGATGGTGTTGGCGGGAATGTAATTCTCCGGGAACCCGGCCCCAAACTTGTACTGTTTATCGGGTTGGGCCGCCGCGCTCAACCAGGTGTAAGTAATGCGCCCATCGCCATCGAACCCGTATTGCGGCTCCGTGTTGCCCGGCCAGCCGCCCTCAGGCGGAAAGTAACGCGGTTCGTTGGCCTGCACACCCGGCGGCAGGTGGAATACGACCGTCATCTTCATGCTGCCAGTCACATATTGTGAGCCAAACCAGGTCGGCGAAAAGACAAAACTGGCGTAATCGGCGGGTTCGCTGGCTTTGTAGAAAACTCCCGTAATGCGTCCCACACGCACGTTCACCGTGCCGCGCCGACCCGGCTGGATGGCGTTCACACCCAGATCCACCGCAAACCCGGTCCCCTGTCCCTGGTAATCGCTGGAGATGCTGGCCGCGCGCCCGTCCACATCTGCACTGATGCTGCCCCAATCGTAATTATCGTTGGGCATGCCCACATCTACAAACTCGATGGCCGCCGCCCCGGGTTGGTTATCAAACACAAAAGCGTACATCAAAGCCACCGAGCCGTCCTCGTTCAGGTACACATTGACAGTCTGCTCGGTGAGCTGGAAGTAGTAACTTTGAGCCGAAACGCTCGAAACCAGCCCAAACGACAGGGCGATGACGAGCAACAATCCTAAAAACCTGGTTTTCATAATTCCTCCGCAAAAGTTGCAGATAAAAGAGGCGCATCACCCCTCCTGTGATGCGCCCCGTTCTTTACCACTTTGGCTCTTCGGTCAGTTGATATGTACTCTGGCAGTACGGGCAGGTCACCACCGGTGCGCCCGCCATGATCTTGATATCACTTGAGGTAATCACCCCGCCGCACGACTTGCACTTCATCTGTTCCACTTTGGTTTCGCCGGGCAGGTCCACCTTCATCGTCACCTGTTGCACCACTTCGGTCTTTTGCCCGCGCAGCCCCAGCCAGATCATCCCACCACCTCCTGCAAAGAACAATACGCCCAGGCAAATGAACCCCAGCCCAAAAGTTAGCCAATTCGGGTCACCCTGCGCCGAAGTGGAGCCGATCACACTCAACACGCCATATCCCAGAAGGCACAAGCCGATGAGGAACAAAACCCCTGCGCCAATATATGCTGCCACGCGTGACATATCATGCCTCCAGATTGAGAATAGTGCCTCTTTTTAGTTTAGCACTACCGAAAACGCAAGGCAAATGACTTTCGTCTCTATTTTCTACGGCATTTGACGTGAAAAGTTTTAGCCCCCGGTTTTTATCCATGCCATACGCATGCAGAGCCGGCAGCGCTAGTTGCAAGGTGCCATAAAAAAATTTGCCTCGCGCACGCCCGTAAAAAAAGATGCAGGAAGAATGTCACCCCCAGGCATGCCCCCATATCCCTCCCGTCGGTGGCGCAATCCAATCGTGATAAAATTCACAAGATGCGCGTGGCTGATTTTAGACCTTATATGCCAGTACAATAAAGACAACAATACGCCGATAATCCCAACCAACCCTACAGGTGACCCATGAGCCTCCAGGACGACCTCAAGCGCTGGAAAGACAGCACCTACAAAAAATCCACAGACCGATTCCCTGAGCGCAAACCGCGCTTCGAAACCTCCTCCGGCATTGAACTACCCCCGGTGCTGACACCCGCCGCCGAAGATTCCGCCTACGCCGGGAAGCTCGGCTTTCCGGGTGAGTACCCGTTTACGCGCGGCATCCAGCCCACCATGTACCGCGGGCGCTTCTGGACCATGCGCCAGTATGCCGGGTTCTCGACCGCCGAGGAATCGAACAAACGCTACCGCTACCTGTTGGCCAACGGGCAGACCGGGTTGAGCGTGGCCTTCGACCTGCCGACCCAGATCGGTTACGACGCCGACGACCCGATCGCGCAGGGCGAGGTGGGCAAAGTGGGCGTTTCGATTTCGTCCATCCGTGATATGGCGCAGCTGTTCGACCAGATCCCGCTCGACAAGGTCAGCACGTCCATGACCATCAACGCCCCGGCCGGGGTGCTGCTGGCCATGTATATTGCGGTGGCCAAGCGCCAGGGCGCAGAGATGCGCCAGCTGCGCGGCACCATCCAGAACGATATCCTGAAGGAATATGTGGCGCGCGGCACGTACATCTTCCCCCCGGCGCCTTCGATGCGCCTGATCACCGACATCTTCCAGTTCTGCGCGGCCGAGGTGCCGTACTGGAACACTATCTCGATAAGTGGCTATCACATCCGCGAGGCGGGCTCCACCGCCGTGCAGGAGGTGGCTTTCACGCTGGCCAACGCTATTGCGTACGTCGAGGCGGCCCTGCGCGCCGGGCTGCACGTGGATGATTTCGCGCCGCAGCTTTCGTTCTTCTTCAACGCGCACAACAACCTGCTGGAAGAGGTGGCCAAGTTCCGCGCGGCCCGCCGCCTGTGGGCCAGAATCATGCGCGAGCGTTTTGCGGCCCAAAAACCGTCCAGCTGGCAGCTGCGCTTCCACACGCAGACGGCCGGGTCCACGCTGACGGCCCAGCAGCCGGAGAACAACGTGGTGCGCGTCACGCTGCAGGCCCTGGCCGCTGTGATGGGTGGCACACAGAGCCTGCACACCAACAGCATGGACGAGGCCCTGTGGCTGCCGACCGAGAAGTCGGTGCGGGTGGCGCTGCGCACCCAGCAGGTGATCGCTTATGAATCGGGCGTGGCGGATTCGATTGACCCGCTGGCCGGTTCGTACCTGATCGAGCACCTGACCGATGAGATCGAACGCCGCGCTGCCGAATACATTGCCCGCATCGACGAGATGGGCGGCGCGCTCAAATCCATCGAGCGCGGCTACATGCAGAACGAGATTCAGGATGCGGCTTACGCGGCCCAGAAGGCCATCGAACACAAAGAGCAGATCGTGGTGGGCGTCAACCAGCTCGAGAGCAACGAGCCGATTGCGCTCGAACGCCAGGTCATCGATCCGTCCATCGAGGCGGCGGCCCGCCAGCGCCTGGCCGCCCTGCGCGCGGCGCGCGACAACGCCCGCGTGGGCGAACTGCGCGCCCGGCTGGAAACCGCCGCGAAGGACAGCGAAAACCTGATGCCGCTCTTCATTGAATGCGTGCAGAACGACATGACCCTGGGCGAGGTGTGCAACACCCTGCGCAGCGTGTGGGGCGAGTACGTGGCGGAAGGGTTTTAGACCCCCTCCGCCTTCGGCACCTCCCCCAGAGCCAAGAGATTTGGGGGGAGGCTGGGTGGGGGTAAAACCTGCAACTTTTACCCCCAAAATGCGCTACTTATGATTTGAGCAATTATTCGCAATCGTTTTTTATTTCCAAGGAGCGCAATCATGTCTGGTATCGATCCCCTCGTCAAAGATTTCCTCGCCCAAAAGCTTATCGCCGTGGTCGGTGTTTCAGACCGGCGCGACACCGGCTGCAACATGGTCTATACCCGCTTCAAGGATGCCGGTTACACGGTTTACCCGGTCAACCCGCGCATTACCGTGTACGACGGCCAGCCGTGCTACCCGGACCTCAAATCCATCCCTGAAAAACCAGATGCCGTCTTCATCCTCACCAGCCCGGCCGTGACCGACAAGGTTGTGGAAGAGTGCGTGATGCTGGGCGTCCGGCATGTCTGGATGCACTGCATGATGGGCGTCAAGCCCGGGCTGGCGGCCGGCATGACCAGCGTCTCGCCCACGGCGGTGCAGCTCTGCCGCGAGAACGACATCGCGGTCATCCCCGGCTCGTGCCCCAACCAGTTCCTCAACCCGGACGGTGGGCACGCCTTCATGCGCGGGATGTGGAGCCTGTTCGGGTTCATGAAGATGCCCAACGGCGCGAAATGATACAATCGGGCCATGCCCGCCAATATCGAGATCAAGGCCCGCGCGGCCCACTTCGACTCCCTGCGCCGCCGCGCTGAAACCCTCAGTGGCGCGCCCTGCCAGGTCATCCCGCAGGAAGACATCTTCTTCAATGTCCCGCACGGGCGACTCAAGCTGCGGATTTTCTCACCCGAAAGCGCCCAGCTGATCTTCTACCACCGCCCGGACCAGGGCGGCCCCAAACGCTCGGAGTACCACCTCACCCCCAGCAGCGACCCGGCCGGGCTGAAAGATGTGCTGGCCCGCGCCTACGGCATCCGCGGCGTGGTGCGCAAGACCCGCTACCTCTACCTGTCCGGGCAGACGCGCATCCATCTGGATGACGTGGCCGGGCTGGGGCATTTCGTCGAGTTGGAGGTGGTCTTGCGCGACAGCCAGAACACTGCCGAAGGGCAGGCCATTGCCGCGGCGCTTATGCAGCAGCTGAATATTCGTCCCGAAGACCTGCTCGAAGGCGCCTATATGGATTTGCTGGAAAACAGGGAAGGGTGATCAGTGAACAGTGACCAGGGATAAGTCCCCGAAAACCTGCTCACTACGCGCTCATCCCGGCTCTCAAAATTATCATCCCCGGAGAACCCCATGCCCAAAATCACCGCCATCAATCACGTTGCCGTTGTCGTGGACGATATGGAAAAATCGCTGGCCTTCTGGCGCGACGCGCTCGGCATTCACCTGCACGAACTGCGCGATGTGCCCGCCGAAAAGAGCCAGGTGGCCTTCCTGCCGCTGGCGGGCGCCGAAGTCGAACTGGTCATGCCCACCAGCGATGATTCCGGCATCGCCAAATACCTGGCCAAACGCGGCCCCGGCATGCATCACCTGTGCCTGGAGGTGGACGACATCATGGGCATGATGGCGCAGCTCAAAGAAAAGGGCGTGCGCCTGATCAACGAAGCGCCGCGCACCGCCGCCGATGGCAAGCAATACGCCTTCATCCACCCTGAATCTACCGGCGGCGTGCTGGTGGAACTGTACCAGGTGTGATCGACTTTTCTTCTTTTGGATTGAAACCGGGCGCGGCGCTGGTGGTGGGCGTCTCCGGCGGAGCAGACTCATTGGCCCTGCTGGCCCTCCTGCGCGGATCAGGCTACCCGCTGCTGGCCTGCCATTTCAACCATCGCCTGCGCCCCCAGGCGGACTCCGAATCCGCGCATGTGGCGTCGGTTGCGGCTGGAATGGGGCTGCCGTTCATCAGCGACTCGGCAGATGTGGCAGCCTTTGCCGAAGCGAACAGGCTCTCCACCGAGGAGGCGGCCCGCAAACTGCGTTACCGCTTCCTGTTCCGCGTGGCGCGCGAACGGGAAGCGCAGGCCGTGGCCGTGGCGCACACCGCCGACGACCAGGTGGAAACGGTGCTGATGCACTTCATCCGTGGGGCTGGCCTGAGCGGCTTGAAGGGGATGACCCCGCTCACGGTGCTGCCCGTTTTCGACGAATCCATCCCGCTCATCCGTCCCATCCTGCACCTCTGGCGCCACGAAACCGAATCGATTTGCCGCGAAGCCGGTTTGGATTTCGTGGTCGATCCCTCCAATGCGGATACCACCTACTTCCGCAACCGCCTGCGCCACGAACTGCTGCCCCTGCTGGCCAGCTACAACCCGCAGGTCAAAGAGGCGCTGCTGCGCACCGCGCATGCCCTGCAGGGCGATTTCGATGCCCTGACGCGCTTCCTGGATGCCATGTGGGGCGCGGCGGTGCGAGAGGTGGGCGAAGGCTTCGTAGCGTTTGACCTGCCCGTGCTGCGCAACGCCGCCGATGGTGTGCGCCGCAACCTCATCCGGCGGGCGGCCTTCCTGCTGCGCCCTGGCCTGCGCGATGCCGATTTTGATGCCCTGCGGCGCGCCTCCGCGCTGCGGGCGGGGGACTTCACCGGCGGGTTGTACACGCTCGTAGAGGGCGAGACCTTTTACCTGGCGGCCTACGAAGCCGGCCTGCCCCTGATGCACTTCCCACAGGTGGATGGGGAGCGGGAACTGGCGGCTGGCGCGAACGACCTGGGCCATGGCTGGACACTGACCTGTGAGCTGGTCCCGCCGCCGGGATCGCCGGTCACGGACCCGTATTCAGCCTATTTCGCCGTTAATTTGGCGGAATCCCGGCTGTGGGTGCGTCCGTTCCGCGCGGGAGACAGGCTGCAGCCGCTGGGGATGCCGGGAAAAACAGTGAAGCTTTCGGATATTTTTGTGAACCTGAAAATCCCAAAAAGGGCGCGTAAAAATTGGCCGTTGGTGTGCGTGGGAGATGAAATTGCCTGGGCGCCAGGGTTGCGCATGTCTGGGCGCTTTGCGGTGCGCGGCGCGGAAAAAACAGCGCTGCGGTTGAGGCTGGTTAAAACATAAGGGCTGGTTTCCCAGCCCTTGTTTTTTTATTCGGCGCTGCCCCCGGAGAGTTTGCGCAGTTTCATGTTGATCTCGCGCCACTGGATCTTGCTGACGCCCATCGATTGGCGGATTTTGTCGCTTTCGACACCGCGTTTGTATTCGCCCAGTGCATAAGTCCAGCGGCACATATCGAAGGAGAGGTGTTTTTCCAGCCCGGCGGCCTCGCCGATGTCTTCGAGCAGGTATTCGAGACGGCGCGGTGACCAGGGAAAGAGTTGATCCGCCGGATTGCGCTGGCTGACATATTCCTGGAAGGCAGGGATCCAGTCATCGGGCAGGGGCAGTTTGCGTTCCTTGTAGCGGTTGGCGCTGCTGCCATAGCGGATGAAGATGATGGGGCCGCCGGGGGCCTCGAGATCAATGTGGTTGAGGTGAATGCCGAGGCACTCGCTTTTTTTGACGCCGGTGCCAAGCAGCAAGTAGAGCAGGGTATACGGGCGGGCATCCGGTTTGGACTTCCGGCGGTCGCGGTCAGCAACGAGTAAGACCGCTTCACGCTCCTGTTCGGTAAGCACAACGGGCAATGGACTGAGCACCGAGCGCTGAACGATCTTCTCGGCCGGGTCGAGCAACAGTACGCCGTACTGGTGCATCCAGCGGAAGAAGGATTTGAGCGAGGTGATGCGCCGGGCTAGGGTCTTGGGCGAGCAGGGTACGCCGCGTTCGCTCTCCATCCATCGCAGGAAATTGTTCAGGTCGGTGGTGGTGATGGCGCCCAGGGTGCGGTCCGGGGGAAAAAACTGGGTCAATAAGCGGATATCGGACATGAACGCTTTGACCGTGTAATTGGACCGTCCCTGGTCTCGCAGGTATAAAACCCAGTTGGCTATGGCCTGGGGAATCAGGGATTGTGCGGTCAGGTGCGCGGTCGAGGCAGAGAGATTAGACATGAAGCCTCCAAAAAATAATAACCTTGCGCATAGTTTAGCGCAAAGCCGGAGGCGTGTCAAAGGGTTTTGCTTCTCTGTTACGTTCTTGTTATGGATTGATTTTTTTGGGGTCGAAACATGGTTGATAGTCGCTGCCCACCACAAGCACAAAGTTTGCCGGGTATTCCCAACCTGGTGCGCTGACGATGCTGGCTTCGGTCAATCCCATCAGTGCCAGCAGGGATGCGCGCCGCTGCGGGTCTTGCCCGGGGGTCAGGTCGTAGAGCAGGCTGGTGGCATGGTCGCGGTTGTCGGCCGGAGCAAAAGTAGTGGCATAACCAGCGTAGTTAAGCCGCTCGGCCGCGAGGGCATCCCAACCATCGTAACGCGAACCGTTCTGCACTTCAATGATCAGGGCTTCTTCTTCAGGGGCGCGCTCGGCCGGTTGCAAGGCGCTTTGCATCATGATGCTGATGGCATCGGTGTTGGGCAGCAACACATACGCACCGCCAGGAGTGACCCAGGATTGGACGAGCGGGGCGGTAAGATAGTAGCTGCGAATGTCAGCGTTTTTCAGGTGCAGGCTCATCGGGGCCAGGGCCAGCAGGTCGTTGAGCGAAAGGTCTGTTTTGACGGTTTCGTTGAGATCGGTGTAAAGCTGCGGCAAGTTGCGGATGAGATCGGCTTTGATGGACTGTCCATACATGGCGCGCAAGACTTCCTGCTGGCGTCGTCCGCGGTCAAAGTCGTTGGACTTTTTGCGGGAGCGCGCGTACCACAGGGCCAGGTCGCCATCCATGCGAATAAGCCCGGGTCCGGCAGTGTAGAGGGCCCAATTGCTTTCATATTCTGGATTGAGGTCCGGCGATTTCAGCCGCCAGTCCGTGTAAGCGCAGTAGACCGGCACCTCGATGCCGCCCAGGGTATCGACAACGCGCCGGAATCCGTTGAAATCGACCATGGCAATGTGATCGACACGAATGCCCAGGTTGTAAAGCAGCGTATCCTTGAGGGATTGCGCCCCGCCGCCGGGATAGCCGTACAGTTCGCCAAACTCGTAGGCGGTGTTGACCCGATTCATACCAACCACGGGGATGTTGACCCACAAGTCACGCGGGATGGAGATGAGCGAAGCCTGCCCGCGCTTGGGCCATACGGCCGCGATCACAACGGTATCGGTGCGGAAGTATTTGCTGCCGCGCGAATCAGAGCCGAGCAGGGCAAAGGTAATGGCTTCGTCGACCCCCAGCTCTGGCATGGCCACCGGGGTGGAGAGGAAGTCAATAGTCGCCGTAGGTGTTACCAGGGGGATGGGGGTGAAGGTGGGCTGGGGAGTGGCTGTTGGCAGGA
>DAOUAP010000026.1:0-10169 GCA_034433165.1 Anaerolineales bacterium
CTTTAGCCAGGCACTTTTGCGTTCTCACCGAAGAAAGAGCCCGGATTTTAGCGTGTTGGATCTGAAATCCTACTACCATGACTACCGTTATGCAACCGAGACAATAAAAATGCTTCCGAAAAAACCTGATGGCATTTTATTAGCCCAGATTTTTCAGCAAAATGCCCGTTTGGGCGCTATTCACCCGGTTTTTCAACCGGTTTCTAGCCAGTAATTGGCGATGGTATTGCAATAGGTGAGATAATCACCTGCAGCATTACTTACAGGCTTGACGCCTGAGTATTTATATCGGATAATATACACATATTGTATATTATCCGATATAAAATGAAAAATTCCACTCTCAATTCATTTGACAATATTCCATATTTCACCATCGAAGGCTTCAAGCAAGCATCCGGCATTGACTCGCCGCATACGGTTCGCGTTATGCTGCACCGCTGGGCACAGTCTGGTGAAATTTTGCCCTTGAAAAAAGGGGTGTACATGTCTCGCTATTTTTATGAACAGCATCGGCGGGATGTTGAATTTTCCATCGCGATAAGCGCTATCATATTTCCCCATTCGTATGTTTCCCTGGAGTATGTTTTACAGCAGTACAACCTGCTAACGGATGTCACTTATCCGGTGACCTGCATCACTACTAAGAATACTCGCACAATTGTCAATTCTATCGGCACCTTCTGGTATAGAAACATTCACCCCAATTTGTTCACGGGTTTTAGCATAAATGAGTATTTTGGAATCCGGATCGCTGTTGCAGACCTGGCAAAGGCGTTTTTTGACTACCTGTACTTGCGTCCCGTTCCAACAGCTTTTCGATCGAAGAAAATCAACTTGGCAGAAGAACTTCGCCTAAATCTGGATGAAGTGGATAATGCAGTGCGCAAAGAATTTATCGATTTTGTTGAAAAAAGTGGTTCCAAGAAAATGCACGCCACTTTGGAAAACTTCAGGAGCAATGCATGGCAACCTTAGTTCATTTTCTCCAATATACTTTGAGGCAGAAGGATCCACAATTGCCTGCCGAAACGAAACGAATTATCTTAAAAGAGGCCCTGCAATCGATCGTGCTGGATTTTATCTACAACCATCCTGTTTATCGTCGGTTGAGTTTTTATGGAGGCACCTGCCTGCACGTTGTATATGGGATGAATCGGTTATCCGAGGATATTGACTTGGACAATAGCTCGGGAATCGATCTTTCAAACATCCAGGATGATCTATTCGCTATGTTCAAGAATTCGCTGGGTTATAGCGATATGCTCACTAAGCTGCAAAGGAGCGATCAGGGTATTCTGCGCCAAACGCTTAAGTTTCCTGTATTGAACGAGTTGGGATTATCCGCCTACCCAAATGAAGCGCTGCATCTCAAGGTGGAGACCAGCCACCACAGGCAAGTAGCAGCAATCCAGAATACGCCGGTTTTTTATTATGGGCGCAGCTTTGTGCCGGCTCATTTTTCGCTGGAAACGATGATGGCAGGAAAGATCATTGCCTGCCTGGAACGAAACTTCCAGCGCGGGCAAGATGGGGCCTTTATTAAAGGCAGGGATTTTTATGATTTACTCTGGTTTATGCAGAAGGGTATCCGCCCGTTAGCTGAAAAACTTGAAAAAGACGCTGCCAAACCATACACAACCATCACAGCCCTGAAGGCTTTACGCGAGAAGATTGCCGAAATTCGTGTTGAAGACCTGGCGGTGGATTTGTTGCCTATGTTTGAATCACGCCCATTCATCGAATCGTGGTTGGAACACTTTCACGCCAATTATGAGCGTTACCTGCTGGAATATCTGTAAATACTATCATGAGCAAGCTCATCATCCAACTCCTCGCGAATTTCCCCTACGATCACTACGCCGACTCGCGCTCCATCCAGCGTGGCCGAGCCTACTTCAAAGATGGACGTGTCTGGGATATTGAAGTTTCTGATAACCAGGCTATTTGCGAAGTTAACGGTGACAGCGGAGATTACAGCGTCGCCATCGAAATCAACAAAAAAACCGAAAAACTGGAGTTCGACTGCGATTGTCCCTATGCCTATGATGGTAATTTCTGCAAACACATGGTTGCTGCTGGGTTGGCGCTGAAAGACTATCTCGAAGCAGAAGAAAATTACGATGAAGATATTGAAGAAGATGAAGAAGAAAGATACATAACGCCACCCCATCAATCCGCCTCAGCCCCACAGCCAACCCACTTCATCCGCCAGTGGAAAACCAAACTCGATAACATCTTCCTGCAATTGCCGCGCTCCTCCGGGGCGAGCATCCAGCGTTATGCCGCCTTTATCCTGCTTGAAAAGGGTCAGTCGTATTACGGGCCAGGCTACACTTTTACCCCCTATCTCGTCAAAGCCAAAAATTGGAGCATCCTGCACGAATTTGCCAGCGCCAGCCCGGAAATCATCAACGATTTGCTCGACAAAAATCACGAATGGGTCCGATTTTGCGAAGAAATGTACTCGCAAATCAACCCGGCCGGCTGTCTCAATCTAAGTCCAGAAGCCTTCAACCTGTTCAGCTTCTTGCAACAATATGCGCGTTATTTCGGCGGCATCAACATCATCACCAACTATTTCTCCATGCTGGCGCAGGTGGACATCCCGGTTTTCCGAGCTAATCCCTCCCACAAAACCGTACAGGGACGCATCACCATCCTGCCCGAGCCAGCCGAATTCCAGGTGACATTTACCCGCCAAAAAAGCGACTTGCTGCTCGAAGCCTCGCTCCAGCATGAAAAAATGAGCACAGGCATTCACAAATCAGAAATGCTCTCACATAACCCGCCCTGGCTCATCAGCGGAGATGTCATTTTCTCGCTCAAAGATTCCAGCCACATCACCCTTCTTCAATCCTTCCCGATTGCCATCCCCGAAAGCGAATCCGACTTCTTCCGCGAAAACTACCTGCGGCGCATCGCTGAAGTTTTATCCATCCAAAGCGACCTGATTCAGTGGCACGAAACCAGCGCCAACCCCATCCCGCGCCTATATCTGCACGATGACAAAGACAACACCCTGCGCGCCGACCTGCGTTTCGCCTATGGTGAATACGAAGTCCCCGCCACCAAGAACGATGACACCCAATCGGTTGAGACCATCCCCGGTACCTGGGAACTCGTCCGCGTCCAGCGCCAGCCTGTCCATGAGCAGGAAGCCTACCAACTGCTGGCCGACCCGGTTTACCGGCTCAAACGCGCCGGCAGCGACCACCCTTACGGCACCTTCGAACTGCGCGCCCGCGCCCACCCCTTCGACTTTCTCCTGCACAGCATCCCGCAGCTCACCGCCGCGGGTTTTGAAATCTACGGCGAAGAAAAGCTCAAGCTCGGCAAAGTCAACCGCGCCACCCCCACCCTGCGCGTCAACATCACATCCGGCATTGATTGGTTCGACCTGAAAACCCTGGTTGAATTCGGCGACCAGCAAATCTCCTTCCACGATGTGCGCAAAGCCCTCAAGCGCGGCGAACGCTACATCAAACTGGCCGATGGCTCGGTCGGGCAAATCCCCGAAGACTGGCTACAAAAATACAAACATTTGTGGAATCTGGCGCACGAAACCGCAGATGGATTCCGCGTTAGTGACTTTCACATCCCCCTGATTGATGACCTGCTCGACGAGAGCGCCAAGATTCAGACTCCCCCCGACTTGCCCCAGCGCCGGGAGCGTTTCCGCACCTTCGAGCAGATTGCGCCACAACCGCTCCCTCAAGGTTTCACTGGCGAACTGCGTCCCTACCAAAAACATGGCTTCGACTGGCTGCACTTCCTGCGCGAATACCGCTTCGGCGGCATTTTAGCCGATGACATGGGACTGGGGAAAACCATCCAGGTGTTGACTTATCTCCTGTCGCTCAAAGAACAGGGCCAGGTTGAGTCTGTCACAGAAAAAGCCCCTCGCCCGGCAACCCTGCTCATCGTTCCCAAGAGTCTTATCGCCAACTGGCAGCGCGAATCCGAAAAATTCACCCCCGCCCTGCGCTTTTTGGAGTACATGGGCAACTTCCGCAACAAAGATACGGCCATTTTCAACGGTTACGATGTGATTTTGACCACCTACGGCACCATGCTGCGCGATGTGGAACTGTTCAGCCAGTACGAATTTGACCATATCGTGCTCGATGAATCGCAGGCCATCAAAAACCCGCTGGCCAAAAGCGCCAAAGCCGCGCGCCTGCTCAAAGCCCGCCACCGACTGGTGATGACGGGTACGCCGGTGGAAAACAACACGTTTGAGTTGTGGTCACAATTTGCGTTTCTCAACCCCGGCCTGCTCGGCAATCTGGATTATTTCAAAAAGGAATTTGCCACACCCATCGAAAGCGGGCAGGACGAAGCGACGGCCGCCACCCTGCGGAAACTGGTCTACCTGTTCATTTTGCGCCGCACCAAGGAGCAGGTCGCCCCGGAACTACCGCCGCGCACCGAACGTGTCATTTACACCGATATGGATTCCGTCCAGAAAAAGCTCTACATCCAGACCAAGGAACGGTACCGCGCCGAATTGCTTGGCCTGATCGAAAGCGAAGGGATGGATGATGCCCGCATGAAAATCCTAGAAGGTTTACTGCGCCTGCGCCAGATTGCCATCCACCCGGCGCTGGTTGAGCCGTCTTATCACGGTGAAGCACCCAAGTTTGAATTCCTGCTCGAAACGCTGGAAACCTTGCAGGCTGAAAAACACAAGGCGTTGGTCTTTTCGCAATTCATCGAAACCCTACGTCTGGTGCGTGTCGAACTGGACAAGCGCAGTATCCGCTACGAGTATCTCGATGGGAAAACCCGCGACCGCCAGGCACATGTCGACTCATTCCAGAGTGATCCATCCATCCCGTTCTTTCTCATCAGCCTGAAAGCGGGCGGTGTGGGCCTGAACCTGACCGCCGCCGATTACGTCATCCACCTTGACCCGTGGTGGAACCCGGCAGTGGAGATGCAAGCCAGCGACCGCGCCCACCGCATTGGACAGGACAAACCGGTTTTCGTTTACAAAATCATTGCCCGCGACACGGTGGAAGAGAAGATTTTGCAATTACAAGACAAAAAACGCGCCCTGGCGCAAAACCTGATTTCCACCGAAACCAGTTTCTTCAAGTCGCTAACCCGCGAGGATGTGAAGATGCTGTTTTCATAATTGCACTTGTTTCACTAAGAACCTATATCAAAACAGCTGAGATTACATCGCCAATGCAATATTCGGAAAGCTTTGGGCGGTGGCAGACATGGTTTTCATGGCACTTTGTACACAAAATTGTGATTTTTACGGCAAAAACACCACTATTTTGTGTGATTTTCCTTTCGTTTGGTATGGTCACTTGTGACTACATAATACCTTAGGCGATGTTTGGGGGCAACATTGGATGTGTCCTGTTTTTGGGGCAATGGCGCTGCAGTATTTTTTACGAAGGTGCCAGGTGCGGTGCATTTTTGCGTCTGCTTGCAATTTTGTTCATTGACGGTCTTGCGAAGCTCAAATATACTTTATACTTATAAAGCATTTAGAGGCAGAGGCATTTTATGACTGAACAAAACGTTCCGATGCAGACGATGGAAAATTGGGCGAAGCTCTATTTCTTCCAATCGCTAACCGAGTTTTTCAATTACCTGAAGCAAACCGATCTTTCCCTGCTTCAGGCGTATGCGCTTGCCCATCTCTTTTTCAAAGGCCCGCTGAAAATGTCCGATCTGTGCGAGCACCTGATGGTATCGCCCGCCGCGGGCAGCCAGTTGATTGAACGGCTGGAGAAATTGGGGATGGTCAAGCGCGTTTCAGGACCCGGCGATCGGCGCGTGCGGAAGATTGTGGTACTCGATAAGGGTAAAAATTTTGTGCAGGAGAATTTCCGTTTCAGCCAGAGTTGGATAACGAAAATACCGGCTGACATAACCCCTGAACAAGTTTCCCAAATCACGGAAGTGTTGTCCATGCTCCTGCAAAGCTCCAGTCAGAATATCAAAAAAGAGGAATGATTATGAAATTAGCATTATTTGGCGCAACAGGCGGAACCGGAACCGAACTTGTCAAACAGGCTATCGAACGGGGACACTTGGTTACCGCATTTGTACGCAGTTCCGCGCAATTTGCAGATATGGGCGATGCTCTCATGCTCATCACGGGCGACATTCACAACCCGGCAGATGTTGAAAAAGCCGTCCAGGGGCAGGATGCGGTGATTTGTGCGCTGGGTGAGCGAGGCTTGAAGAAAACCATGATCCGCACCGAAGGCACGGTCAATATCATCAGCGCGATGAAAAAGCACAATGTCAGTCGGTTGTTTATTGTCTCCGCGATGGGCGTTGGGGACAGTTGGAATTCCCTTTCGCTGCTCAATAAATTCTTCTTTGCCGTCTTGTTGAAAAGCGCTCGCAAAGACCACGAAGCGCAGGAAGCAGCGGTGAAAGCCAGCGGATTGGACTGGACGATCGTTCGCCCAAGCGGGCTGGCAGATATGCCCCGCACCGGCGTTTACAACGTCGGGGAAAATATCCGTGCTAAAACCTCCCAAATCTCCCGCGCCGATGTGGCTGACCTGATCCTGAACGATCTGGAAAAGCAAGCGCTGGTTCACAAAGCTATGACGATTACCAACTAAGAACCGGTTCAGCGACATAATCCCCAAAAAAGAGAGAGGATTTTGAAAATGAAAAACTTTGAAGCAAAAACAGCGGTGATTACTGGGGCAGGCTCAGGCCTGGGATGTGATTGCTACGCATGGTCAGGCAGATATTCTGATAAATAACGCGGGGTTACGGCAATTCCCAGAATACTGGAAGAAATTCCAGATGAAACTTTCAAAAAGATCATAAATATCAATATGTGGGGCGTTTACTATGGCACACGTGCTTTTTTGCCTTATCTCAAACAGCGCCCTGAAGCAGCGATTGTGATGATTTCAAGCACAGCGGGGTTGGTAGGACTGTTTGGGCTGAGTGCCTATTCAATGTCCAAATTTGCCATTCGTGCTCTTGCCGAAAGTTTAAGCATGGAACTGGTAAATACGGGGGTGCAGGTATTGGCGGTGCATCCGGGCAATGTAAAGACAAATATCATGAAGAATGCCCTTGATGTATCTTCCGCTGAATCCCGGGAGCGCGCGCATGAATTTTTTACAAAATTTGCAACCCTGACACCTGAAACCGCCGCTTCGAAAATTCTGCATGCCCTTCAACATAAACTGAACCGCCTGGTCATGGGCGCAGATGCACACATCATCCATGCCATTCGGAATTTATTCCCGCGTCTTTACCCAAAAATCCTTGCTGGAATTTTTAACCAGGCAAAGTTTGAATAGATCACAATCTGTCGCGGCACAACAATAAACACAAACAGGAGAAACAAAATCATGTTCTTTCAAATAACAGGAATCATCCTTTGGGTATTGATCGCTCTACTGCTCGCGGACAGGGTCATTCGCGCGCTCAGGGAACGTGCCCGGCTGGAGATGAAGAATCGCTGGGTGGTCATCACCGGATGCGACTCAGGGATTGGACTGGGGGTGGTGGAACAACTCGCCGCCGAAGGCGCGGATGTGATTGCCTGCACTTACACCGCTGAAGGCGCGGAGCGAGCGGCAAAGGCTGGCGCAAAACAAACCCTGCAGTTCGACATTACCGACGAATCCGCGGTTCATCATGCAGTCAATCAAATCAATCAGATAACTGGCGGCAATCTCTGGGCGCTTGTTCACAATGCGGGCATGGTTCTGCCCGGTTTTGTAGAATACCAGTTGATGGAAACCTACCGCCGTGTGATGGATGTGAATTATTTTGCCGTGGTGCGGCTGACACAGCCATTTGTCCAGATGCTCAAACAATCAAAGGGGCGCGTGGTCATCGTCAGCAGTGTGGATGGGATTGTCAGCCTGCCGGGAAACGCACCCTACGACGGCTCGAAGTACGCCGCCGAAGCCTACGCCGACGCCCTGCGGGTGGAACTCTCGTTCTGGGATGTGCATGTGGCAGTGGTCAACCCTGCCACCATGCGCACGCCGCTGGCGCTCACGTTCTTCGAAGGGCATAAAAAGGCGTGGGAGATGATGGAGAAACAAGACCCGGATGGGGCGTGGAAGGAAACCTGGACGCGCGAATGGCTCGATGAGTATGTTGCCGTCAATAGCAAGAATTTGGCAGGTATCGCCCAAGACCCCATCCATGCCATTCGGGATGTGACACACGCTGTTGCGGCAAAATATCCGCGTATGCGTTATTTGAGTGGCACGCTAGCGAAGACCTTGTTCCGCGCCCTGTGGAAGATGCCCGAACACTGGTCGTTTGCGGTGAAGAAGGGCACAGTCACGCCACTGCCGAAGATTGCGAGGCAAAGATGACATTTCCAATTATGATTTTTGTAATACTACTTCTAGTTCTAATATTGGTGATTGCCTTTGCTGGCATACCTATGTCCGTAGAGTATGTATATGTTGCATTTGAATTACGCGATCCTAAAGGACTGGAGAAGGCATTAGATCTTAAAAACCACTATTTTAAAAAGGCCAAATTTCTTGAAGAGGACGACGAAGATAGACTTCTTCTTATTCTCCATGTAGCAATCGCCAAACTTCCCTTTGGTGATAATAAGATACCAAGTGTGGTGATCAGTTCATACTTGGAACCAAGTGATCCTGCTAAAAAGATAAATGGCTATGTGATTCACCGCTATTACCAGCCATATAATAGTCAGGCGATGTTTCCCGAGATCACTGACTTTGCAGATTGTCAGGTGTCTATGGAAGAACATTTAGACGAAGCAGGTAAGAAAATAATAAGCCGCACGATAAAAGCAAAAATTCAAGATAATGGAAAAGTACTCCTGCACGGCGAATGGCAGGCGGATTTTTCCAATCCGGCAAGGCATTTGGCGGATATTCGCTTCGGCAACAGAAATGGTTGGATTCATACGATTACCGGGGTACGCAACAATGTATATTCACCTGTTTCCGCGCCATCTGTGTATGCCTGTGATACTGTACACTGCACTACTGACTTACCATTTTTTTCTGACTATATAAAACCCCAACCAGTAGCAGCTGTCACTCATAAACCTGGTACACCATTCAAATGGTACATGCGTGTTTTTCGTATGATATTTGATCAAATAGTACACAAGAAGGAGCATTTGTAATACGAAAGTCATTTATTCCGATATGTATTACTGTTAAGTAACCTACAGAGTACTGCGTAAATATCTAAAGTGGAAATGCTGTTTTCACTTTGCTTTTCGCATAAAAAGGTTTAGCTAGGCTTTATCCATTGATGGGCTCAAAAAGAGCCAAAATGGACGGACTGGAAGGTAAAAACGGCCAATTTTGCATCTCGCCTGGCGAATGGGATATCCGAAAAAGATATTTACCCAAAACTCCTGCCGGACTGTCGCCAGGGCGTCCGAGAAAGTTGGCAGTTTCTTGTCGTACCAGGCTGTTCGTTGAATACACAGTTTTTTGTGCCTGGTGTGAACATCGGCCAGCAAGGTGACCAGCGAAAACAAGCCAGGCAAGGCCGGTGTGATGCGCAGGATGGCCAAGCCGGCCCACTGCCGCTGGGTTTCCACGCCCAGGTGGGTGCGGACTTCATGAAAAGTGACTTCGACCTGCCAGCGGCGCACAAACCAGGTCATAATTTGCTCAGGTGAGAGATGCAAATCGGTGCAAAGCAAAGCCTGCGAGTGGAACTTCTCTTTTGGGTCACGAATCAGCACCCAGCGGATGGGTACGGGCGGCATCCCGTTATGGTACCAAACGGCGGGCGCGCTCCTTTTTTGCGTGGGCGTCCGACTTTCTTATCGCCAGGCGAGAGCGCGCAATCATGCAAATCGGCGTTTTGAGACCGGCCATGTGCGCCAGAAGTTCAATCACGGCATAACTGCTATCGGCCACAACGACCAGGGAACGTTTCGGTAACCAGCGCCGGAGTTGGAGCAACATCTGACGCGCCCAGTCAGTCAATTTTTTGTGCGCATGCACTTTCTTTTCGTAATACCGTTCTGAAGGCGCTAAAACGGTCAGAACTGGCAGCGCCCAAACCCGTTGCGCCCAGGGGATGGGCGCCAATAACATCAAACTCAACCAGCGCAGGCCGCTCGCTTTGACCATGTGGCTCTGGCTGGAGCGTACCGGGTCACGGTAAATGCCCTTCGCTTTGATCTTCGCGCCGCGCCGCCGTTCGAT
>DAOUAP010000027.1:0-8343 GCA_034433165.1 Anaerolineales bacterium
GATGTGCCTGCCAGCCATTGGGCGGCGGCGTGGATCAAGCAGCTGGCAATCGAAGGCATCACCACCGGCTGTGGCGGCGGCAACTTCTGCCCGGGCACGCCGGTCTCGCGCGATCAGATGGCCGTCTTCCTGCAGCGCACCTTCAATTTACCCCTGCCGTGATCGGCGATTGCGAACCGCATTTGATAAATTCATAACAATGTAAAAAGGTGCCTGCAGTACAAACCTGCAGGCACCTTTTTGTAACCGATCACCGGCTAAAACCTGAACAATCGTCTCAACATTTTTCGGAATCGTCTAAAGTTGACCAGGATCAGCGCGAACAGGTTGACCAGGGCAACCACCAAAAAGGCGCTCAAAACCGATGTCACATTAATGGGGGCGGGTTTATTTTCTTGGGCTCCTATCCCATTTTCCGGGGGAAGGGTGGCAAAAATCCTCAGGATCCCTTCAGTCGTGGGGCGCGGGGTGCGTGTGGGCGCAGGAGTCGCAGTGGTAATGCGGGGTGTGGCCATGAACAAATCGCTGGTGGCGGTTGAAGAAGGGATAAAAAGTGGCGTGGGTGTGCGGGTTGCCGTGGGTGTGCGCGATGGATTGAAGAAAAAAGGCGTTCTGGTAGGCGTCGATTTATCAGATTGCGCAGGCAGGGCGGTAAAGGTAATGGTTGGGGGAAGACGGGTATTTGTGCGTGTAGGCGTGGGGGTGCGCGTGGGCGGTGATGAAGTTGCCGTGCTGGGTGTGCCAACCACTATGGTATCGCTGCTGCTGCTGCCTTCTGCTGTGGCGCTCACCGTATATTCGCCCGGGTCAGAGAATATGTGTCCGATCTGGCATTTCCCAGTTACGTCAGTTGTACAATCCCCGATCCCTGCGCCATCCACAGAAAAGGCCACATTGACGCCAGATTTTGGCGTACCGTTTTCGAGCACCTCGGCGGTAAGCGTGACAGGTGTGTTGGGCGAAGCGTTTGACGGCACGCTTAAGGACACCGTGATTCCGCCCTGGGCAAAGCCGGGTGTCCACAGTGAACCGGATATTAGGATGAGCAATACAACCAGGCTGGAATATTTATAGTTCATTTTTTATCCCGTATTAAGGATTATACCCAAGGAATGTAACTTATAGCATGTCAATTCGTCTTGCATAAAGAGAATTGATGCACAGGACCAGCGTGCGAGACAGAATTTGTGATATATGGCTACTAATCCGGTGATGTTTGTTATTGTTTTGAGAAGATCAGCCTGTTTTAATATAAGTGAAAGATTTCACATCGAGTGGGGCTTCGAATGCGGCCGTCTCGTCGCAACAGGGAATCAATCCCAAAATCGCGGAACTTGTAGTAGCTCACCGGACTGCCGAAGACTTACACTTACAAAGCATGTTGGTAACTGCTTAGGCAGTTCATGTTGAATATGGATTGTCAAAAGCACAAAAGCCAGGCAAAAAAGAGGCATGGGATCGGTTGGGATGATGAGAGAAGAAGAACTTCGCGCCACCTATCGACTTGGCGAAGATGAAACCGTGGCATTGATCACGAACTTGTTCACGAATCACAAAGCGTTGACAGAGCGGATCCAGAGACTTGTATATCAAATTGCGAAAAACAGTGGTAACAGCATCAAGGAAAGGATGTTACGCATTTGAACACTTGAAAGACGCCCGGCGCGCCGTATAATGAACATGAATCGTCAATCCCTGGCGGCAAGGAAACGCTGACCCAATTTGGTCGCTTCGTCTGTCTAAAGACGGGGTCTGCGCGGAGCCAATAGCGAAACCGGCCTTGGTCGTTTTCGCTATTTTTTTTACTGGTGAAGGGTTGTGGCGTTTTCTTTAGGCGTGCAGGGCAAACCGAATACATGGTGTAAACCTGGCGGCGTTGAAACAGGGATGAAGAACAATGGTCGCCTGCCCTTCCGATACGCGAAGGGGTTATCCCTGCCGAGCCAATGGCGAGACCGTCCAGCGGGTCTTATCCTGTTATGTTAAAGCACTGTCCTTGGGAGGGACAAATGGAAAAAATTTTTTTCAATAAAGCCTGGCGCATATTCGTCATCTC
Source organism: Anaerolineales bacterium (assembly GCA_034433165.1). Lineage (GTDB taxonomy): Bacteria > Chloroflexota > Anaerolineae > Anaerolineales > Villigracilaceae > DAOUAP01. Next base: position 2,057 of record DAOUAP010000027.1, read on the forward strand.
GTTGATTCTCATCGGGTTGTTCGGCCAGCCAGCCAGCGTGGCGCGCGCAGCCCCTGCCGGGCTGGGCACCGGCCTGTATGCCGTCTATACCAACCTGAACAGCACCACTGTGACCAAAGAGGTGCTGGCCGAAGGCCCGATCAACCATGGTTGGAACAATACCTGCCCTGATTCAAATATGTATCAAAATGTTTGCGGGGTTTGGGCGGATATTTACACTGCATGGACAACCCATGAAGAAACCCTGACCGGTTACATCGAAGCCCCGGCCACAGGTTCGTACACCTTCCACGCCTCGATTGACGACTACCTGGAAATTACGATCAATGGACAGACCCAAATTGTCGATAACTTGGGTGGGGCAGGGTATAACATCACCATGACCCTGACCGAAGGGCAGTTCGTGCCAATTCGCATGTACTTCAAAAACCGCATGGGTTCGGCCAACCTGAGCCTGCAATGGACCAAGCCAGACAGCACGACAGAAATTGTTCCCACAATGTACCTCTACAACAGCCTGCTCAACCCGCCGCCTCCGCCGCTGCCGTCCAGTTTTTACGGCGAAGTGCGCTTTAGCGACTCCCCGCCCATTGCTGGAAACGCGCTCGAAGCCTACCTGCCCGGCGTGATTGGTCCGGCTGCCACGGCCACCATCGTTGATACTGCCGGGGTGCTCACCTACAGCATCATCGTTCCCGGTGACACCGACGGCACGGCCAAAAAGGAAGGCGGCCTGCCAGGTGAACTGATTACTTTCAAGATCAACGGGCGTGTGGTTGCCACCGCCACCTGGCAGAGCAGCACCGACATCCAGAAGAACCTGCACCCGCCGCAGGCTGTGCCGGGCGGCCCATACAACGGCAATGAGGGCGCGGCCATCAACTTCAGCGGCTCGGCAACAGACTGGGGTACGGATGCCACAACCTACCAGTGGGATTGGGACAACAACGGCACCTACGATACCGCCGGGCAAACGCCCGGCCACACCTGGCCGGACAACGGCGCCTATACCGTGGGGCTGAAAGTGACCGACGCCCAGGGCGGCGAGGGCACGGCAACCGTCCAGGTTACGGTCAACAATGTTGCGCCCACGCTGACCATCTCCGGGGCAAATACGGTCAATGAGGGCAGCGCGTACACCCTAAACCTGTCCGCCACCGACCCCGGCACCGATACCATCAGCGGCTGGTCAATCGACTGGGGGCATGGTTCACCCCAGGCGGTCACCGGCAACCCGGCCTCGGTTACCCATACCTACCCGGATGGGCCCAATACCTACACCATCACCGCCACCGCCACCGATGAAGACGGTACCTACAATGCCAACAGTAAATCGGTCACGGTCAACAACGTTACGCCCACCGTCACGCGCAATAATGCCACTGTGATCGTCAATGAAGGGCAGGCGGCCGCCAACACCGGCACGTACGCCGACCCCGGTGATGACACCGTCACCCTCGGCGCTTCGGTGGGTACGGTGACTGATGCGGGCGGCGGCGCGTGGACTTGGTCGTTTGCCACCACCGATGGCCCGGCGCAGGACCAGACCGTCACCATCACCGCCACCGATAGCGACAGCGCGGCAGGCACGGCCACCTTCACGCTCACGGTCAACAACGTCGCGCCGACCGCCACGTTCAACGCCCCGGCCAGTGTGGCCGAGGGCAGCGCCATCAACCCCTCGCTGACCGCGCCATCTGACCCCAGCAGCGTGGATACAACCGCCGGGTTCCAGTACGCCTTCGACTGCGGCGCGGGATATGGCGCCTGGAGCAGCATCTCCACTGCGGCCTGCCCCACCACAGACGATGGCTCGCGCACGGTCAAGGGCAAGATCAAAGACAAGGACAATGGCGAGACAGAATACATCGCAACGGTCACCATTACCAATGTTCTGCCGGTGGCCAACGCGGGCGGCCCGTACACGGGCCTTGCAGGCGCGGCAGTGCCCCTCAGTGGGGCTGCCTCCACCTGCGCCAGTGTGGATTCCTGTACCTACGCCTGGGATTTGGACAATGACGGCCAATATGACGACGCCACCGGCGTCTCCACCAGTAATACCTGGAATACCATCGGGGCTTACACGGTCGGTTTGCAGGTGACGGATGACGATGGCAGCGCTTCAACAGCCACGGCCGCGGTCACCATCAACGGCGCTACCCACAGCATCAGCCTGGTGCCGGGTTGGAATCTGGTCGCGTTCAACCTGCACCCGCAGGATACGTCCATTGCCACGGTTCTTTCCAGCATTTCTGGCAAGTATGACCTGGTGTATGCCTGGGATGGTTCTGTATCCACCAATAACTGGAAAAAGTTTGCTCCGGCTGTTCCATTCGGCAACACACTCACTACACTGGACGAGAAAATGGGCTTCTGGATCCACATGACCAGTGCCGCAACCCTCAATGTCGTGGGCAGTGTGCCCACCTCGACCAGCATCACCCTTGCTACAGCGGGCGGCGGCTGGAACCTGGTGGGTTACCCCGCGCAGGGTGCCCGCCCCCTGCCGGACGCCCTGCGCGACCATGGTGTGGGGACGAACTACACCCTGGTTTATTCGTATCGCGCCAGCGAAACCACCGACCCGTGGAAATTGTTCGACCGCAACGCGCCAGCTTACGCCAACGACCTGCCCCAACTCACCCCCGGCTGGGGCTACTGGGTGCGCGTGTCGAGCGACAGCACCTGGACGGTGGTCTACCTGCCGTAAGTCACGCTATTGCGGCCAGCCGGGCTGGCGCATGCGCCGCCCGGCCGGCCGTGAATTTGTAACCGCTTTGTTATTTGTTACACTTGACTACCAAATATGATGATATTTGTCATTGTGCCTGACAGGCAAAGTCACTTAATGAGATGAAGGGTTGTTCTGCTGACCCTTCACTGCGAAGTGGGGCTTCGAAAAGGCAAACCTGCCACTTAACTGGCAGGAGCGCAAAACCCAGGGTCTCTTCACGAGATGACCGGGTTGCCGAAAAGCCTCTCTGGTTCAGGCGCGCAGCCTGCGCCGGGCGGTTTTTTTATATCGTCACGCGTTCTTTTATTCTTGTTCTTTATCCCAAATTGCAAAAGTCCGGGTTTTATGGCAGCCTGGCGCAACGATGATGGTTGGAGTGGTGCATGAAATCATTCGCAAGGTTTTTTTTGGCGGCAAGTGTCATTATTTTCTCGCTCTCACAGGTCATCCCGGTGGGCGCCGTCCCTGCCCTGCCTTCCAGTTTCTACGGCACCGTCAGCGTCAACGCGGCCAACGTGCCCGATGGCACCCAGGTGCAGGCGCTCATCGGTGGGCTGGTGATGGCCTCTGGGGTGACGCAAACCTATCAGGGCAGCTCGGTGTATGTTCTGGATGTCCCGTCTGACAACCCGGATACCCCGGCCCAGGATGGCGGGCGCAGCGGCGATGTCATCCAATTCAAGGTCGGCGGCGCGCTGGCAGGCCAAACCGGGGAATGGCGCTCCGGGACGAACACCAACCTCAATCTGACGGCCGCCTCCGCCGCCCCGGTCAACACCCCGGCGCCCACGCTCTCCCCGCCGCCCACCCAGACAGTCATCGTCATCCTCCCGCCAACGGCGCTTCCCACCCAGACCGCGCTCCCCTCATTGACGGCCCCTGCCAACGCCACTAGTCCCCGCGCGACGGAAACACTGCCGCCTGCCGCGCTGGCGTTCCCCTCCGAGACCGTCCCAGCGCCGGTATTGATGCAAGCCGCGCCGTCTGAACCCACCGCAGTGGCCGATCTCCCGTCCCGGGCGCCGGGCGATCTGGCGCAGTCCCCGGCGGGTTTTTCTGCCCAGGCTATTGGCGCGGCACTGATTGTCCTTGTCATTGCTGCATTTTCGCTGTGGCGCTTTGCCGCGCGCAAAAAATGAGCGGTATCCATTTTAGTGATCAAAAAAACAAAAAGTGAAGAGGTAATCATGAACAAGAAAAGTATTTTCATCACTATTGTGTTGGCTCTTGTGCTGGTTTTCTCCAGTTTTAGCACGGCGCAAGCGCTCCCGCCCCTGCCATCCAGCTTTTTTGGCCCGGTTCGTCTCGATGGGGCGCTCGTTCCTGCCGGTACCCTCATCTCTGCCAGGATCAGCGGCATAGAATATGCAACAACACTAACCACCATTTATGAAGGGGATTCAGTTTATTCCATCAATATACCCGGAGACGACCCGGACACCCCGGGGAAAGATGGCGGCGCCCCTGGTGACGTGGTTGCTTTCTACTTGAATGGCATTGCGGCCAACGAGACGGCCAACTGGGTGAGTGGGACCAATGTCTCCCTCCCGCTTACCTTCCAGACCAACCACCCGCCGACGGCGGCCAACAACACGGTTGGCACATTGGAAGACACCAACATGGTCTTTGCCGCGGCCGACTTCAACTTTGCGGACGTGGACACCGGCGATACCCTAACGCAGGTGCAAATCACGGCCCTGCCAGCCGCCGGGACGCTGTACCTGGACAACAACAGCAACAACAGCGTGGATGCCGGCGAGGGCATCACGCTCGGCCAGGTGGTGGTGACTGCGGACATTCCCAAACTGAAATTCAAACCGGCGGCCAATGCCAATGGCGCGTCGTACACCACCTTCCAGTTCAAGGTGCATGACGGGGAAGTGTATAGTGTGAGCGCCTACACCATGACGATCAACGTCACGGCGGTCAACGACGCGCCGATGTTTACCAAGGGTGCGAACCAGACCGTGCTGGAGGATGCCGGTGCGCAAACGGTGGTGGGCTGGGCAACGGGCATCGATGACGGTGACCTGGAGGCGACCCAGACCATGACCTTCAACGTGACGGGCAACACCAACCCGAGCCTGTTTTCAACCGCTCCTGCCATCAGTGCGGCCGGGACGCTGACCTATACCCCGGCGGCCAATGCCAACGGCAGTGCGACGATCACGGTCGCGCTGAGCGATAATGGCGGCACGACCAATGGCGGGGTGGACACCTCCCCCGCGCAGAGCTTCACCATCACGGTCACGGCGGTTAACGACGCGCCGACGGTGGCCAACATCATCCCCGACCAGACCTGGACCGGCTCAGGCGGCAAGACTTTCACCTTTGCCGTGAACACTTTCGCGGACGCTGACGGCGACACGCTGGCCTACACGGCCACCTACGACGGAGGCGCACTGCCCGCGTGGCTGACGTTCACGCCTGGCACGCGCACCTTCAGTGGCAATCCGCCGGTTTCGGCGCAGGGGGTGCGCACCCTTGTGGTGACTGCCAACGACGGCAACAGCGGCGCGGTGCCCGACACCTTCACCCTGACCATCAGCGCCGCCAACGACGTACCAACAGCGGATAATAATACCGTCCCCACACCGGAGGATATCGACAAGGTTTTTGCGGTTACAGATTTTAATTTTGCGGATGTGGACACCGGCGATACCCTGGCGCAGGTGCAGATCACCACCCTGCCAATAAAGGGAAAGTTGTATCTGGATGCCGATAGCGATGGTGTTGTGGATACAGGCGAGGCTGTCAGCGTCAGTCAGGTTGTGACAAAGGCCAACGTTACCAAATTGAAGTTCAAGCCGGTGTCCAATGACTTTGGTGTGGGATACGCCACCTTCCAGTTCAAAGTGCATGACGGGCTTGTTTACAGTGCAAGCGCCTATACCATGACGATCGACGTCACATCCGTCAATGATGCGCCCATCGCCTTTGGGCAATCGCTCAAATCGGCTGAAGACACGCAAAAATCCTTCGCCCTGTTCGGTTCGGATATCGAGGGGTCTCCGCTACAGTACGAGGTGACGGTGGAACCCCTGCATGGTGTTCTCAGCGGCGATGCACCCAACCTGACGTACACGCCCAAATCGGATTGGGTGGGCACAGACAGTTTTAAGTTCCGGGTTTATGACGGTGAAGCGTACAGCGCCGAGGCAACAGTAACCATCACCATTGGCAATAATAATGACGCGCCAGTGGCTTATGACCAAGCGGTATCTGGCGCGCCTGGGGCTTCGGTTAGCATCACGCTGGTGGGGAACGATGTGGACAACGTCCCGCTCACTTATATTGTCACCACCGTGCCGCTTTATGGCACCCTCAGCGGTACCGCGCCAAATCTGACTTATACCGCCAACGCCAACTGGACTGGCAGCGACAGTTTTCAGTTCAAGGTGGATGACGGTGAACTGGAAAGCAACGTTGCCACAGTGACGATTACCGGCCCTGGCCCTTCTTTCAAGGATGTTCCCACCTCGTATTGGGCGTGGCGTCATATTGAGTCCATCTACGCTGCTGGCATCACCGCCGGCTGCGGCGGCGGCAACTA
>DAOUAP010000028.1:0-35365 GCA_034433165.1 Anaerolineales bacterium
GGCGCCCCGGCTGTGCTCATCCCGGTCACGGGTGTATCGGACAGCCGCCCCTTCAAGCAGCAGATGTTCCTGAACGTGGGCTTCGGTTTCATCGGTCTGGGTCTGGTCCTGCACGGACTGAGCCGCCGCAAAGAAGAAATCAACCTGTAACCAGAAACGATGTAAAACCCCCGCCCCTCATTAAAAGGGCGGGGGTTTTTTTTGTCTTCAGGCAGGGGTCGGTAAAGCTATCGAGTGATATGTGCAAGCGCCAGCCCAACTGTGGCCGCCCACGACATTACCTTGAATTCTCCGGACAGGTAAGCCTCCCGCAAAGCCTCGGAGGAAAGGCAAACCATCTCTTGCTCTTCAAGGTCATCTGAATAGGCTTTTTCAAACAGGGTCACACCGCGGGCTAGGTACAGATAACCCACACCCACGCCCCGGTTCGCATCGGTGGCGTATTGGCCCAAAAAGATCCATTCCGCGGCCTCGCCACCCATTTCTTCCTTGAGTTCTCGCTGTGCGGCCATAATGGGCGTTTCACCGGCATCGATCATGCCACCCACCGGAGCGAGGGTCAGCCCATCAACGGCGTACTTGGTCTGCCGGAAAACCAGGAATTCACCTGCGGAAGTCTGCACCAGGACATTCACATAATCCGGCACGATCATCCACAGCCAGTCGGGTAGCTGGCGGCCGTCCGGCAGCCCAATGGTATGATGCTCGAGGGTGAGCCAGCGGTTTTGGAGCACGGTCTGCCGCGCGAGGGTGCGCCAGGGTCTCATTCGGCAACTTCCCCCGCCAGGCGCAGGTAGGCTTCCATGAAACCATCCAGGCGCCCATCCAGCACGGACTGGGCATTGCCCACTTCGTGATCGGTGCGGTGATCTTTGACCATCTGGTACGGATGCAGCACATACGAGCGGATCTGGCTGCCCCACTCTGCCTTGGTGTAATCACCCCTTAAGACAGCAACCTCTTCATCTTTTTCTGCCTGCTGAATTTCGAGCAGGCGCGCGCGCAAAACGCGCATGGCAAATTCGCGGTTTTGGGTCTGGGAGCGCTCGTTCTGGCAGGTGACGACAATACCTGTAGGGAGGTGTGTAAGACGCACCGCGGTGGCGTTCTTCTGCACGTTCTGCCCACCCGCGCCAGAAGACCGATAAACATCCATCTTGATATCGGCCGGGTCAATGGTCACTTCCGGGTTGTCGGTAGCCACCTGGGGCAATACTTCGACCAGGGCAAAGGAGGTATGCCGCCGGTGGGCCGCATCGAACGGCGAAAGGCGCACCAGGCGATGTACACCCTTTTCGGAGCGCAAATAGCCAAAAGCATAACGTCCGTTGACCGCCACCGTGGCCGACTTGATGCCAGCCTCTTCGCCCTCGGTCATATCGAGCACCTCGGTTTCGTAACCACGCTCTTCGGCCCAGCGCAGGTACATGCGCAACAACATGGCTGCCCAGTCCTGCGAATCGGTCCCGCCTGCCCCGGCATGTATGGCCAGGATGGCGTCATCATCATCGTATTTTCCAGACAGCATGGCAGCAAACGCGCGCTTTTCCACCTCGGCTTCGATAGCTGCCACTTCCGCTTCCAGGTCGGCGCGCAGGCTGTCATCTTGCATTTGGGACAACTCCAAAGCATCATGGACACGGCGCGTGAACGCACGCCAGCTTTCCACTTCTTCACGGAGCGCGGCCGCCTGTTTGCTGGTGCGCTGGGCGGCTTGCGGGTCATCCCAGAAGTCTGGCGATTCGATCTGTTGGGTTAGTTCTGACAGTTGCGCTTCTTTTTGAGCGTAGTCAAAGACGCACCAGTAGGTGCGAAATGGTGTCCCCCGCAGTGTTCAAGCGATCGATCAGGTCTTGCATGCAGCCTCCTAAGCAGCCAAAATGCCATCGACAAAAGCGTCCGGGTTGAAGGGCGTCAGGTCTTCGGGTTTTTCGCCCAGCCCGGCAAACAGGATGGGCAACCCCAGTTCGCGCTGGATGGCAAACGCCATGCCGCCGCGCGCCGAGGAATCGAGTTTGGTCAGGATGACCCCGCTCACATGCACCGCCGATTTGAAAACTTTGGCTTGCTGCAGGGCGTTCTGGCCGGTGGTGGCGTCCAGCACCAGCCAGACATGATGCGGCGCGCCGTCCAACGCCTTGCCGACCACGCGATACACCTTCTTCAGTTCTTCCATCAGGTTATAGCGCGTGTGCAGGCGCCCGGCTGTATCTATGAGGATGAGGTCGGCGCTGCGCGCCACCCCGGCCTGCACCGTACTAAAGGCGACCGCGCCAGGGTCCGATTCAGGCGCGCCGGCGATCACCGGCACTCCCAGCCTGTCTCCCCATACCTGGAGTTGATCCACAGCTGCAGCACGGAAAGTGTCGGCCGCGCCAAATATAACGGACTTCCCTTCGCGGGTGTACCGCTGCCCGAGCTTGGCGGCAGTGGTCGTCTTACCTGAGCCGTTCACCCCTACCAGCAGGATGACCGCCGGTTTAACGGCGAAGTGGATGCTGAGCGGTTCGACCAGACGCGAGCGCAGTTCCGCTTTCAGCACGGCCCGCAGCTCCTCGGCGCGGGTCAATCCCTGGCGTTTTACCGCAGCCTTGAGCGCATCTAGCACCAATTGGGTGGTCTCGATGCCCAGGTCTGCCTGCACGAGCAGGGATTCCAGGTCGTCCCAAGTGTCGTGGGTGATCTCGGTTGCGCCGAGCAGCCCAGCCAGGCGCCCGAAAGCGGCCTTGCTGGTTTTGGAAAGTCCTTCGCGCCAGCGTGAAAAGAATTCTGCCATAGCGGCAGGATTATAACATGCGATTTATGTTATACTCGCGCCAGCAAAACGGAGGGCAACAACGTGGCTGAGGAAAAACCCAAAAATTTGTGGAAAACAATATCGGCGAGTTGGGATGGCGAGCAGGGGTTTGAGGTTGTGAACCAGCACGGGGCTAAAATGCTGATGGGCAAGTCCAAGGATGGCACCCTGGGCATTGGTCCCATGGAAGCGTTGTTGGCCGGGCTGGCCGGATGCACCTTGTACGATATCCTCGACATCCTGCGCAAGAAGCGCCAGACGCCGGTGGATTTCAAGGTGGTGGTACGCGGCAACCAAAAAGTGGATGATTACCCCATGCCTTTTGTTGAATTCGAGTTGGAATACCTTTTGTGGGGTGATAACTTAAAGGAAAAGGATGTAGAACAGGCTGTGCGCCTTTCGGAAGAAAAATATTGTTCAGCCGGGCAAACCCTCGTCAAGGCCGGTCCCATCCGCTCCACGTACCGCATCATGAAGCCGGGTGAGCAGGCTGAGTAATAATTCGCCGCCCACGCGCGTCTAAAAGTCATAATCGACCAGAAAGGATATTTATCATGTACGATACCCCCATCCATGTGACCGATGAAGCCTTCGACAAGAGTGTGCTGCAATCCAACCTGCCGGTGATTGTGGATTTTTGGGCCCCGTGGTGCGGCCCATGCAAAATGGTTGCGCCAATCCTCGACAAACTGGCCAAAGAATTTTCTGGCAAGGTGATCATTGCCAAAGTGAACACCGACGACAACCCGGAATGGGCGCAAAAGTACGGGATACAGGGCATCCCAACCATGTTGTTTATGGCAAATGGCAAGGTCATCCACCGCCAGGTGGGGGCGCTGCCAGAGCGCATGCTGCGCGAAGCGGTGACCCAGTTCCTGGAAGTAGCCAACCCCAACTGAAACAACAAAAAACGCTCCCATTTGTGCGGGAGCGTTTTTTGTTGCCTACTGTTCGCGCAGTCTTTCGATGCGCGCTCCCAGCCTGCGCAACTTCTCATCCACATTCTGGTAGCCGCGATCGATCTGCCCTATGTTGCGAATGGTGGATTTGCCCTTCGCGGCCAGGGCGGCAAGCACCAGGGCCATACCGGCGCGGATGTCGGGACTTTCCATTTTTTCGGCATAGAGGGGCGTGGGTCCATTGACGATGCAGCGGTGTGGGTCACACAGCACGATCTGCGCGCCCATGCCCACCAGCTTGTCGGTGAAATACATGCGGCTGGGGTACATCCAGTCGTGGAACAGGATGCTGCCGCGGGCCTGGGTAGCCATGACGATGATGATGCTCATCAGGTCGGTGGGGAAGGCCGGCCAGACGTTGGTTTTGATCTCCGGGATGGCCCCGCCCAGGTCAGCATCCACGCTCAGGCGTTGGGTGCCCGGCACAATGATGTCACTGCCATCCACCACCCAATCCACGCCCATGCGGTTGAGCACCATGCGGATCATACCCAGGTACTCAACCCCCGCATTACGGATGCGGATGGTGCCGCGCGTTACCACCGCCGCGCCCACAAAACTGACCACCTCCAGGTAGTCGGACCCAATGGTGAACTCACCGCCATGCAGGCGATCGACACCGTGAATAACCAGAGTGTTCGAGCCGATGTTCTCGATCTGCGCGCCCAGGGTATTGAGCATGTGGCAGAGTTCCTGGATGTGCGGCTCGGAGGCGGCGTTGCGCAAGATGGTCGTCCCGCGAGCCAGCACGGCCGCCATGATGGCGTTCTCTGTGCCGGTGACAGAGGCTTCATCGAGCAGGATATCTGCCCCTTTTAATCCGTTGGCGGCAGTAAAAGAAAACAGGTTTTGGGAACGGTCGTAATCGAAATCAGCGCCCAGGGCTTTAAGCGCCAGGATATGGGTGTCGATGCGCCTGCGCCCGATCACATCGCCACCCGGGGGCGGGAGCTGGATGTGCCCGGTGCGGGCCGTGATGGGACCCGCCAGCAGGATGGAAGCGCGGATCTTGCGGCACAGGTCCGGGTCCAGCCCGGAGGGGACGATCTGCGCTGCATCGATGCGCCAGGTGGTGGCGTCGATATCCTCGATGCGCACGCCCAGGCTTTCGATGAGGCGGCGAATGGACAGCACATCGCCAATGAGGGGAACGTTCTTCAGCGTGACAGGTTCCTCGGTGAGCAGGGTGGCGGCCAGCAGGGGCAGCGCCGCGTTTTTATTACCGGAAGGCACCACTTCGCCGTTGAGCGGCATGCCGCCTTCGATGATGAATTTTTCCATGTTCTCTCCTGGTGTGAGCGTGATAAGGCTGCAAGGTCAACTGCCGGGACATTACACTTTACTTACAAGCAAGGGCAGGTTAAACCCTTACACTATAATGGGCTGCATGACAGGCACCCTGATTCTACCAATATTTTTCGGGCTATTCATTGGTATGCTGGTCAACTACCTTGCGGATGTTTTACCGATGACACGCCGATTAACCAAGCCAGCCTGCCCGCACTGCCAGGCTGATTATACTTGGGGCGGCTACCTTTTACTAAGGCGGTGCGCCGGATGCGCCCGCCCCCGCCACTGGCGTGCCTGGGTGGTGCTGGCCGTTATGACAGCGCTGAGCGTGTACATTTGGCTCAACCCGCAGCTGCGCTACGGTCAGGCCGGTGGACTGATACTGCTGGCATACTTTGGCGTGGTTACCGTCATTGACCTGGAACACCGCCTGATCCTGCACCCGGTGAGCATTGCCGGGCTGGTCATTGGGCTGGCTGGTGGCATCCTGACGCGTGGCTGGCAGGAAACGCTGATTGGCGCCGGGGCCGGGCTTAGCATCATGCTGGTTTTTTACCTGCTCGGGGCGCTGTTCGCCCGCTGGCGCGCCAAACGGATGGGCAGTGATGACGGCGAAGAGGCGCTCGGGTTTGGTGATGTGGCCCTGGCCACAGTGCTGGGCGCCATGCTCGGTTGGCCGCTCATCTGGTTCGGGCTGCTGCTCGGGATCCTGCTCTCGGGTGTGTTCATTTTACTGCTCATGGCGGGGCTGCTGGTTACTGGAAAGTATAAAACGCTCTCGGTTTATGTCGCCTATGGTCCATACCTCATCTTAAGCGCGATCATCCTGCTTTATTTCCCTTTCCTGCTGAACGGACTGGGAAACAGGTAGGCTTGCAATATTCGCCGCAAACCTTATAATTACATTTAGGTGCATTCTTTAGGGTACAGGTTCATGAAAGAGGTTCACATGTTCAATAAATCTGTTAAAAACCGTATGGGTATTAAAGCCCAGGCCATGGTGGAATTTGCCCTGGTGCTGCCCATCCTGATGCTCATCATTATTGGTGTCTTTGAAGCCGGACGTCTGTTGTTCTACTATGTGGCCGTCAACACCGCCAGCCGCGATGCCGCCCGTTACGGGGCCACCGTGGGCGCCAATGGCGGCGTGCCGCACTACTACGATTGCGCCACCATCACCCAGATTGCGCAAAGCCGCGGGTTCATTGCCACGATCAGCAACGTGGTGATTGGGTACGATAAGGGCCCGCAACCCAACGGCGTCAACCCGGCGACCTTTGGCGCGTGCGCCGCCCAGCCCGAACTGACCGATGGCGACCGGATCGTGGTCACCGCCGAGGCGGTCTTCACGCCCATCGTTAAGGAACTGGGGGGAATCCGCATCTTCAACGACATTACCGTGCGCTCCACCAGTTACCGCACCATTATGTCGCGCACCTACCTGCCCCAGCAGGTTTCGTATGAGAGCAGCACCAGCACCAGCAGTGGCAGCACCAGCAGTGGCAGCACCAGCAGTGGCAGCACCAGTTCTTCCGGGCTGAGAGCCTGTGTGTTCCAGATCATCCTGCCGGATAAGAACTCCAACTTAAGCATCGTGGATGCCACCTGGAAGTATCGCAACTCGGACAGCGTCCCTGTGAACATCACATCCCTGACCATTATTTCTGGTGACCCGGCCAACCCCAACCAACCCGCCCGGATTAAAGAAGTCTATGTTGGTGGCACCGTAGAGTTCAACCAGCCCGGAAATCCACTATTAACGGTCACCGTTACCAAAGGGTGGACCGTACAACCCGGAGCAGACCTGAACATCCGTATCGTTTACACCAACGGCATTCGCATCAAGAACGTTACCATCAACCCGGTCGTTAATGCCCAACCAACGTGCAAGTATCCATTCCCGTAGGAAAGAACGCGCCGATGAAACCAATAGTCACTGTCAAACCCAGAAAAAGTGAGCGCGGCCAGAGTCTGGTTGAACTTGCGCTAGGCTTCACCTTCATCCTCATCCTGCTGGCCGGGGCCATCAACTTTGGGCAGGCCTTCTTCATCTGGATCGCCCTGCGCGAAGCCACACAGGAAGGCGCGGTGTACGCCGCCACCCACCCCACCACAGGCTATTACCCGGAAATCACCAATCGGGTGCGGGCAGCTGTCCAGACAGAAATCCCCAGTTTTCAAATCACCCGTCTGACAACCCAAATTCAACCCGGGGCCACCCCAATCTGTCCGGGCAACCCCATCACCATCAGCGCACAGTATCGTTTCCGCATCCTGATTCCATTCGTTTCAACTGCCGTCACCATCGCCCTGCCAACCGAACCGGATGGGACACCCTACATCACCGTGCGCGCCTCGACCACCAATACCGTACTCATCTCCGGCGACCCGGGCTGCCCATAGCGGCGCAAAGCGCACCTTGCAAAATTGTCAGGCCCTCTGTGGAGGGCCTGATTTTTTTCCCGTTAATGAAAAGTTCATGTAAGGGCGGAGCGGCACCGCAAAGGCTATAATTTCGACCATCAAAAGCAAAAAATCTGCGGCACAAGCGCACTATTCAGGAGAAATCGCATGAAAAATCACAAATCAGAACGCGGACAAGTCCTCATCCTGCTGGCAGCCGGCATGGTCGGCCTGATCGGACTGCTGGCCCTGGCGCTGGATGGCGGGCAAGGCTTTGCCGACCGCCGCCATGCCCAAAACGCCGCCGATAATGCCGCCTATGCCGCCGCTTATTCCTGGATCGAGGCGGCGAAATCTCAGGGCGCAACTGCCGCCACCAACAGCAGCGCATGGCGCACCGCCGGTTTGAACATCATCCAGCAAAATGGCTACACAGCAGACAACACCACGAACATGAACATCGCCATTACGCCTGCGCCGAGTGGCATTTGCCCGGAAAACTCACAAGGGGTCTATATAACCGCCAACATCGACTCAGTGGTGGACACCTGGTTTGCGCCCATTGTGGGCGTCACCAAACTCAATAACTCCGTGTCGGCCCGCAGTCAGGCCTGCCTGACCTACACCACCAAACTGTTCAATGGACAGGCGGTGGTTTCGCTTGGGCAGAGCGGCAAGACCATGATCTTCGATGGCGGCACCAAAGTCATCGTGGATGGCTCCGGGCTGTTCATCAACTCCAGTTCCAACTGCGCGCTCGATCGAAACGGTGGCGGCAATGGCGATGTGATCGTGCCGGGCGCTACCATCGTGGGCGGGCAATGCTCCAACTCCAAACCGATCAGTTCAGGCACTCCCATCCAGCAAGGGCAGCTGGGCAAGCAGTACAAGGATATCCCCGGTTACCTGTCGGCCTTGCCCGATCCGTCCGAGTTCTGCACCTCGATTCAATCTTCCTCCCTGCAAGGCGTGCTGGACCCCGGCATCTACTGCGTATACGGCAACTGGACAGGAAACAATGACCTGCATGGGGGTGGGGTTACCCTCATTTTCATGGATGGTTATGTGCGCTGGACCGGCAACGGCCGCCTGAGCTTGTCGGCGCCATCGGGCGGCCCGTTCAAAGGGATTGCCATCTACATGCCTTACGATAATGAGAATGCCGAATTCAAGATGAATGGTACGCGTGACTATTGCATCCGTGGTACCATCCTGGTTCCCAGCGGTGAAGTGGACCTGCGCGGCACCAGCGGCTCTCTGGCAACAGCCAATTGCGGTGGCTTTGGCATCGTTGGTCAGGTGATCGGCGACACAGTTGCAGCAGGCGGCACCGCAGATGTGACCATCCAGTACAACGCCAACCAGGCTGGCAACCTGGCCATCCCGCCATCTATTGAATTGGTCGAATAAAAGGTGTAGAATATTAGAGGATGTTGGGGCAGGACCCAGTCCTGTCCCTTTTTTATTTCCTGCCGCCTGGATTTCATTCGGTTGACCGGTCTTTATCCATATTCTTAAGCGGATGTTCTCAACCGTGGGGATGTCCACCAGGAGGCAGAATGAAACAAAAAATTCCTTTTCAACGCGGACAGGTGCTGGTCTTGTTGGCCATTGGCATTGTCGGCCTCATTGGCCTGACTGCCCTGGCCATCGATGGCGGGCGCGCTTTTGCAGACCGGCGTCATGCACAGAACGCGGCTGACAACGCCTCGTATGCCGCCGCCCTGGAATGGATCAAGTACGAAGGTGACTGGAGCGAAGTCGGGGGAGAGTGGGCGTGGTCCAGCATCGCCTGGCGCGATCCAGGGTTTCTCATTGCGGACCAAAACGGATTCAACAACGATGATGCAGACGGCATCGTCAGCAATGTCGCCCTGGAAATCCAGCCTTTCGATGATTGCGAAACCATTTCCCCATTTGTGCCTGCCGAAGGGGCATTGATCACGGTCACCATCGAGACAGAACTCGATACCCTCTTTGCCCCGGTGGTTGGGATCGATAAAACCTACAACACAGTGGAAGCCACCTCTGTGGCATGCGGCACGTACACCGAAAAGGCCGCAAGCGGTTCCGCGCTTGCGGCATGCAGCACCACAAAATGCAACGCCATGTTCTTTGGCGGGAACAATATCACCCGCATTAACGGGAGTGGTGCGCTGGTCAATTCCAGCTGCGACGGGCCAGCCAACGGCACCGACGCCCTGGGCGGGCTGGGAACCAGCAATCTTACCATTGAATCTCCCTTCCGTATTGATGTGGTGGGCGATGAAAAATTCCTGGCCACCCCCAAACCAGATATTGCCACCTTCCAACCGGCCGTGGATTGTTTCCGCAAGTACATCGACATCTCCAATTTCGGCGTCTCGTGCAATGGCACTTCTCCAACCAACGGCGGGCCGAAGGTGGATGGTGACGGCAGGAAATACCTCGAACCGGGCATCTACACCGGCACCTTCCCCCCGATGAATGCGGATGAGGTATACCTTGTAGGTGGAGTTTACTGTCTCGAAGAAGACTTTCGGGTGAACAGCGTGAAATGGGAGATCAGCAACCAGGGCGGGCTGGATGAAACCAACCAATCCATCGGCGTCACCTTCGTAGTGGGCGGGGATGTGACCGTGACGAATGGCGAAATCCGGCTGCTGGGCAAATACTATGGCGCACCTTTGAACGGTCGGCTGCTGTTCTATGCGCCAGCTTTCGATGCCAATAACAACATCTTCACCCACACCATCCGCATCGAGGGTAACGGGCTAACCAGCATGCGCGGCACCCTGTACGCGCCCACGTCTGATATTACCCTGGCAGGCACCCCGGGCGCCGCCCCTGGTGAAACGGCAAACTGGTACGGACAGGTGATTGGCAACACCGTTTCAATCGAAGGCACAGTCGACTGGACCATGATCTACGATGACGACTACACCATCAATTTCCCGGTGGCGCCAAATATCGCCATGCAAGAGTAGTTGCGACTCCCGGTTGGTTTTTTACAAGCAGGGCTGGGCACGCGCACTCTCATGCCAGCCCTGCTTTTGTTTCGGATTTTTTAACCCTTTTTTATTGTATTTGGCGCCTAAATATTGTATTATGTATCAAAGGCGGCAACTCAACAGGGAACGAGCTCTTTCTTTTTTTCACCCTGCCTGGTTGCTTTTTCATCATCTTTTTTTCAGGGCCAGTCCAGGCCCAAAACTGTGAGGTTCTCATGTTTCGTTTTAATTTCCGCAGCAGCGGGCAGGCGCTGGTTTTACTTGCCTTGGGCATGGTTGGTCTGATTGGGCTGACTGCCCTCGCCATCGATGGGGGACGTGCTTTTTCTGACCGCCGCCAGGCCCAAAACGCCGCTGATAACGCCGCCTATGCCGGGTCCTTCCAATGGCTCGGCGATGATGGCACATGGAACGGCAGCGCATGGTCCAATAACAACTGGCAAACCCCCGCCTTCAATATCGCCAATGCCAACAGCTACGCCAATGATGCAGACAGCAGTGTCAGCCTGTCCATCGCGCCTTATAATGACTGCCTGGCAGTCGCGCCTACCCAGCCGGTTTTCGGGGCCCTGATCTCGGTGCAAATCCAGTCGACGCTGGATACGCTGTTCGCGCCAATCGTCGGCATCCGCAACACGGAAAGCACGGTCAATGCCACTGCCATCGCCTGCAGGGAGTACACAGGCAGCGCCGGTCTTGGCAATGCGGCTGTTTCGTGCAACAAGACTGATTGCTATACCTTCGAGTTTGCCGGCAACAACAACTCCATAATTCAGGGTAGCGGCGCATTCGTCAATTCCAGTTGCAGCGGCAATGGCAACCAGAAAGCCCTGCGCGGCTACGGGTCGGGTACGGTGCAAATTCCGATGGGCATTAGCGTGGTTGCGCCTGATTACTACTGGCAGATGACCAACCCGCCCAACATCACCACCAACGTGCCACAAATCGACTGCTTCGAGAACATCGCCCCGCTTGAAGAACTGGGAGTCACCTGCAGCGGCGCCGGTAGCGAAGGCAACGACCTGTATGGGAAGTTTTTGAACCCCGGCACCTTCAGCGGCACGTTCCCGCCCGGGCCGGCTGGCACGCTGTACCTCAAGCCAGGCACATACTGCCTCACGGGGGAATGGCGACAAAATTCGAATAACTGGAAGGTGTTAATGCATCCAGATGCAAATATTAACGGGGGCGAAGGTGTCACGTTTGTCATCAACGATGACGTGACCATCAATGGCGGCTCGGTCAGCGTGGTTGGGCAACGCTTCGGCAGCCCCATCAACGGCCGCCTGCTGATGTATGCGCCATTCTATGGCCCCAATAAACAGATCATCACGCACACCATTACCATCAATGGAAATAACGACAGCAGTTTTACTGGCACATTATTTGCCCCCACCTCTCAAGTGACATTGACCGGGACTGCGGGTAACGATAACACAACCTGGACCGGGCAGGTAATTGGCGATACGATTGCGATCAGCGGCACGGTAAACTGGAACCTTATTTATGATGACGATAACAGCATAGATGTGCTCAATCTGCCCACCATTTCCATGCAACGTTAAAGAAAAGCGCAGTAATGCCAGGAGCCAGGCTTGTGCCTGGCTCCTGTTTTTTTTCGGTTATAATCGCGTGACTGTACGGGAAAGACAGCGCATGACCCCGGCCCGGCCGGGATGACGAGGATGAGGGTTCCCCGCCGCAGGGCGGGGTTAATCCCGGTGAAAGCAGGCCGGGAAAAAATCGACAGTTCAGCGGAAGCCCTTCGGGCGCGCCATCGCCCGTTATCTTTCCCTCCAAGGAGAACCCGGCTGCCAATGCCGCGCAGGCAACTGCGCAGACAAAACACCGGAGATGGCGAAAACACCTGGCAACCGGCCAGGCGCTGTGCGCTGGCCTGTTGACCTTATCCTACGTTCACTTGGAGGAAACAATATGTGTGGCATAGTTGGTTATATCGGTCCGCGTGATGCGACACCCATCATTTTGAATGGACTGCGCCGCCTGGAATACCGCGGCTATGACTCGGCAGGTATTGCCGTGGTGCAGGATAGTCAGGTTGCCGTGCGCCGCGATGCAGGCAAACTGCAACGCCTGGCTGACTTGCTGATCCAGTCGCCAATCAACGGCGCACCGGGGGTTGGGCACACCCGTTGGGCAACGCATGGCGCGCCAAGCGCGCGCAACGCCCACCCGCACCTGGGCGCCACCGGGCGCGTGGTGGTGGTGCATAACGGGATTGTGGAAAATTTTCTCGAACTTAAGGATGAGTTGAGCGCAGAAGGGGCAATTTTCAACTCAGACACCGACACCGAAACCATTGTTCACCTGATGGAACATCACCAGGCTGCCGGGCTCGACCTGACCGAAGCAGCGCGAAAAACCTTTCAGCAGATCCAGGGGGCGCACGGCATCGTGCTCGTTTCGGCAAACGAACCCGACAAAATGATCTGCGCCCGCATCGGCAATGCCGGAGGCGTGGTAATTGGACTAGGAGACGGGGAGACCTTCATTGCGTCAGACATCCCGGCCATCCTCGAACACACCCGGCGCGTCATCTTTCTTGAATCGCGCCAGATGGCCATCATCACCCGGGATGGCGCAACCGTCCAAACCCTAGAAGGTGCCCCACTGGCGCCGCAGGTGCATACAGTCGCCTGGGACCCGGTGGCGGCTGAAAAAGGCGAGTATCGTCATTTCATGCAAAAAGAGATCCACGAACAGGTGCGGGCGTTGACCGATACCCTGGCCGGGCGCGTAGATTTCAAAGAGGGGCGCATCCGCCTGCCCGAATTGAACCTGACCCCGGAGCTGGCCAAGCGGATCGAGAAGATCTATATCACCGCCTGTGGTACGGCCGCCTATGCCGGGATGGTGGGCAAAACGCTGATAGAAAGAATTTCGCGCATCCCGGTCGAAGTGGTGATTGGCTCCGAATTCCGCTACAGCGACCCAATCATCGACGAGAACACAGTCGTGCTGGCCATCAGCCAGTCGGGCGAGACGGCCGACACCCTGGCTGCCATGGAAGAAGGCCGCCGAAAAGGCGCCACCGTATGGAGCATCGTCAATGCGATCGGTTCACAAGCCATGCGTGTGGCAGATGGTTACATTTCCATGCAAACGGGCCCGGAAATTGGCGTTGCCTCGACCAAAGCCTTTACCGCGCCGCTGGTGGACCAGTACATGCTCGCTGTATTACTGGCCGACCTGCGCGGAGAAATCGACGCGAATACACGCCGCCAATTGGTTGCCGACCTGCGGCTGGTACCAGACCTGGCCAGCCGCGTGCTTGAAAACGAAGCGCATATTGAAAACATTGCCCACGCGCTCAAAGACATCCGCGATTGCCTGTACCTGGGACGCGGCATCAACATGCCCATCGCGTACGAAGGCGCGCTGAAACTCAAGGAGATATCCTATGTGCATGCAGAAGGCTACCCGGCCGGGGAGATGAAACACGGCCCCATCGCGCTGATCGATGAAAGCATGCCTGTGGTTTGCCTGGCTCCCAAAGACCCCTGGTACGATAAAATGGTCAGCCAGATTCAACAAGCCAAGGCGCGCGGGGGCAAGGTATTGGCCATCGCCACCGAAGGCGATGATCTGACGGCCGGTATGGCCGATCACGTACTGTGGGTGCCCGACTGCCCATGGTTGCTCAGCCCGGTGGTGACGGTCATCCCGTTGCAAATGCTGGCCTATCATATTGCGGCGATTCGCGGGCTGGATGTTGATCAGCCGCGCAACCTGGCAAAAAGTGTGACGGTGGAATAAACCCGCCATAAAACAAAAGCAGGGCTGCCATGCCGCATGGGTCAGCCCTGCTTTTGTTTGTCAAACCTGTGCCTCAGTTCCGCCAGGAACGCACCTCCATCACAAGAAGTGCAATCATCGCCAGGATGGCGACAGCCAGGGTTGGGAGCGCCCACGCATCGCTGCGCGGTAAGGAAGCGGCCGAGGAGGATTGGTCGGTTTCGGGGCCGCCTGCCTGTTCGGGCACACCCGGGATCAGCGCTCCGGGCGTGGTATCGCTTCCGGGGCTGTTCACCCGGAATGCTTTGGGCGCGCCACGCGATTGCACTGCCACAAAATTGCTCCCCTGCATTTTTTCGCGCAGGCTCGGGTCAGTAATCGACTGGCTGGCCCAGTCCAGTCCCTGGCTGTTGTTACCCGCCACCAGCAAAACAGAGGTTGCGCCGCCTGAAAGTACGGCAGCCTGCAGGAATCCGGCGCTGCGCGATGGATCGATGGCAAAGGGAAACTGTGCTGCAGTCTCGGGGCTGATCTGCCCGTTTGCATCAAATGGCGCAGGCAGCACCCCAGAAATCGCCAGTATTGCCGGGGCGCGCCCGGGTTGCCCTACGACAATGTAGTCGCCGCCTTCGGGCGTAAAAGCACCGGCATCCGGCACAATTTGCACACCGGGCGCATGCCGGCTAAGACTCTGCGCGCCAAGCGCAAAAGCCAGGCGCGCAGCAACAGCCCAACTGGCCGGGTCATTTTCGGGCAAAATGAAGGTTGTATTATCCAGATCGGACTGCAAAAAAGCCGCAGGGAAGGCGCTCAAATCTGCAGTGCGCTGCGGGAGAATGGGCGTATCGCTCAGGGGGAGGTGCAAAACCGATTCTGGGAAGATGGTGACAAACTGGGAACCAGTCCGCCAATCGGAACAGGCATCGCGGGGGGTGATCTCGACCTGCAACTCCAATGTATTCACCCCGCTGCGCACCGCCGATGCAGGGATGATGAGCCGTGCGGTGTTCAGGTTCGAAGAAACATCGCTCAATCGAATGCTGCCAATGGTTATGCCATTCAAGCGCACCACAATGCCAGAACGCAGGAAATCGATGAGCTGTGCATGGGTGAAAGTCAGATCCACATAGGCATCTGCGCCGACCGTGCTTCCGGGGGGAATATGGAACTGGACCTGCTTGCGGCTCATGCCAAAGGTGGTGAACGTAAGTGGGCCCGGCGTCAATGTAGAAAAGGGCTGGTCGCGCTGGAAAGCGGCGGGTTGCGGAACCGTTGCAGCACCGACGAACGCTGTGGCAGGGTTGCCCGCAGTGACAAGCGCACCACCCGCCAGCGCCAGCGCAGCTTTTTCAACGGCAGGGCCATCTGCGCCAGACACCCAAAGTATCACCCTGTTGCTGTTCCAGGGCGATACTGCCAGGGCCAACACACCATCCTGCGCACTGATTGGCACAGGCATGGAGGACGTACCAGCAAGCGCAAAATCCTGCGGTTGCCCAAGAAGGATAAGATGGCTATCCGCAAAATTAGCCCGGGTCAACTGGCTGGCCGATACCAACGCGAGATCGAGCTGTCCGCCGCTCAACCTCCCCAGGCTGGCAGCAATGGCAATGACGCCCCGAAGTGTAGATTCGGCAGACTGGTCGGGTATCCCGAGCGTCACTGGCGCGGGGCGGGGGTTGTTCCCGGTTACGAACGGGCGCGGGTACAGTCCCAGATTCAGCGCCGGTGATTGCATCTGGTGAGGCAGCAACAGGTAGGATGTATCCACACTCAAGCTGAGGCTGGCAGCAAGGTTCTGCCCGCAAGATGCGGTCGAGTCCCATTCAATGACCAGTTCGTTCAATCCGGTGGCCGGGTCCGGGATGAGTGCCTCGGCAGGAATTTCGAAATCCAGAATGCGTTGGCCGCCGCCCTGCAAGAGCTGGGCGCCCAGGGGTACACGGTTGAACACAACACTAACCTGCCCCGCAAATACGCCATCCAGGCTGCGGGTTTCTTGCCCCACCAGGAAATTTGAAAGAAGGATGGTTACATCCAATTGCAGCCGTGCGCCAGCCTCCAAACGCCATTCAGGTGGGTAGGAAAAAGCCAGGGTGGTGCGCGACAGGGGTCCCTGCAGGAAAAGATCGCGCTGGAGGCCCAAGTCAGTGAATATGATCGCATCCTGCGCATCCACTTCATTCAGGGTTCTGGCCGGGTGAGCGCGCACCGGTGTTTGAAACGGCAGGCTGAATAAACCAAAAAGGACAAGAATAGCCAGGCTGAGCTTTTGCGCTTTCATGTGTCACGCTCCTGCTGCGCACCTAGCTGCCCAGCCCCGGCATTGGGCGCAGCTGCGATATGTTCGGGGGAGAGGCGCGCCAGCTCGAGTGCGCTGACTGTGCGAGCTTCGAACGCCGGGCCGGTCTCTCCAGCAGTTCGTTCTGCCCAGCCAATGAGCGGAACCAGCCGGATGCTTTCACGGTAACTGTTGACCGCAAAAGGCGCGTCGAGGGATTGTTTGATGCGCAGCAAGGTGCGTTCTGCGCCCGCGCCCGGCGTGAATGGCATGAGGATAATGAAGGAGCTTTTATTCCAGCGGCCAACCACATCACTTCCACGGAGTTGGTTGCGCAGGGTGCGCACGACATCATGCAATAAGTCAGAGAGTGCGCGCTCTGGCAATACATCCATCAAATCTTCCAGCCCATCCAGTTCGATGAGTGCCAGGGCCGCCGGTTCGCTGGCATGCCGGGCAATTTCGCGGTCCAGCATGTTGCGAAAGTGACGCAGGATGAAGGCCCCAGATTGGTTTTCAGACATGGCGCGCCGTCGAAGCGCCTCGAGAGGGGCGCGCAGGCTGTCACGCGCAAAAATAAAGCCCAGCCCGAACAGAAGTCCCGCAAGCGAGGCGATCAGCCCATCGCGCAGTGTTTGCGGTGCGTAGGGGCGGGTTGGCTGGCTGGCCTGATCGAGGAAGGCAATGTCAAAGACCTGGTATATGCTTTTGATGTAATTGATCCCGTTTTGCCCGATATTGTTCGCCAGGAAGGACGCCATGACCGGATCGGGCCCGGAGACGGATAGTTCGATGTTGGCGCCCGTGGTGACTACCGCCTCAACCCGATAGTTTTGCAGGATTGCGGGATCAAGCCCAAGCCTGGTAACAGTATCCAGGAACACACGGCGGCTGTTGAATATCTCCAAATATGTTTTGCTGACTGTTTCGGTGCCGAGTGTATTCAGGCTGGTGACCACATCGCGGCTGCTCACCAGGCTGTTGTTGGGGTATATGAGAAAAGAGGCTGTGGAAAGGTATTGGGGCGTGGTTTGTATTGAGATGATGAGCGCAAAAACCAACCCAAGCAGTGTGAAGATGGCCACCCATCGCCAACCACTTTGCAAGGTACGTATCAAGTTTCGAAATATCACAAGTGCCTCCATAACCGCCGGTTTTGATGTGATTTTAGACGATAAAAGCAACTGCGCATAATGCAATATCCTGATAATCTTTTGACGCCAGCTGGCAATAAACCGCCAGGATAAGTGCGCTTATTCGGTTGGAAAGGCGATGGGAAAGAGTCGCCCCCATTCTGTGTCATTATCCCGGGCGATGCATGTCTGAAAAGTGACCCGCTTCTCCCCGCCATACACGCGGTAGAACAACTCTGTGGATGTCAGGACATTACCGGTTACAAGGTCCACAAAATCGCTAGTGGTGCTGCGCGGAGACAAGGCCTGGTAAGATGGCAGTTCGCTGATGACATATTCCTCCACACGCCCATCCCCATATACCAATTCCACCAGGTCGCCAATTTGCAGATCAAAGAAATACCTGCCGGCCAGGTAATTGTGCGCAATCAGCCCAATATTCCCGTCTGCAAAAATGTATGCATACAAAAACTGGGTGGCTTCTTCATCGCGTTCGGACACAAAGCCGGGATTAATGGGGTTCCCATTTTGATCGGATGGCTGCTGAATTACAGGCAAAGCGAGAACATTTTGCACATACACACCCACAATCTTATCGGCGCGCCCGTTTATAACCCGCTCTACAAACGCATCAAAAACCCGGTCAGATGCGGCTGCAGGCGACGGAATGGGCACCGCCACAGAAACATCCGGCGCGGGCAAGGCAACTTCGGACTGTGTGGGTACGGGTGTTGGCGTATACAACGGCAAGGCCTGTGTGGCCGCAAGCGCCTGGGTGACAGCCGGGACCGCCACCACCCCCGCAGAGGCGGGGCCCGAGCATGCGCTCAGTCCCAATAGCAATAAAGCCGAAAAGAG
The DNA here is from genome assembly GCA_034433165.1 of Anaerolineales bacterium. GTDB lineage: Bacteria > Chloroflexota > Anaerolineae > Anaerolineales > Villigracilaceae > DAOUAP01. The sequence goes on from DAOUAP010000028.1 coordinate 18,468, forward strand.
AATCGGGACTTTCGATAAGCTGTAATTAGCCTGGCTTGACATAATGTGCCATAAAAACATTGGCGAACCGGTCTGGCAGATTGGGCGAATAAGGATTGTATTTTAATGCCATACCTTTTGTTTTAACCACAAATCGCCCGCGCTTGCAATCCCGGAACATACGGCAGGCAATCGGTTTTCAATTTTGAAAGCAAGGACTTTTGGTTGATGTATTCCTGTGCGCAGGGTGATTGTAAAATTTAGCTTGAAAATGTAAAATCAGGTCATGGTTTCCTGTTCTTTCATTTTTTCCTCATCCATCATTATTTTGTTCAAGGAGTTATTACATTATGTTCGCCCACAAATCAGAAAGGGGTCAGGTCCTGGTCCTTCTCGCTCTCGGGATGGTCGGACTGATCGGACTGGTGGCGTTGGCCATCGATGGCGGGAGCGGCTTTGCTGACCGCCGTCATGCGCAAAACGCCGCCGATAACGCTGCCTATGCCGGGTCTCTCGCCTGGATCGAAAACGAAGACTGGCAAACCGCAGCGCGAACCATCATCTCATCCAACGGCTACACCAACACAAATAGTACCCACACCCTGAACATTTCGACCACAAATACGGGATGCCCGGATCAGGGTGCAATTGTCACTGTGGTGCTTAACACCTCGGTGGATACGGCATTCGCGCCCATTGTAGGGGTTGAGCAAATCGATAACCAGGTGCGGGCTGTCGCGCGGGCCTGCAAAGGCACTGTCCAACCTGTTTTCTTCGGCAATGCCGTGGTCGCGCTCAGCCGCCATGGCAACGCCTATGAAGCGGTGGGCACGCCCGATTGGTTGATCGTCGGCGGGGGTATCATGTCGAACGCAGGTGCGTACCGCAACGGAAGCGCAAAAGTTACCGCGCCTTCGCTCACCTCGGTGGGAACGCCCGTCGGATTTTCGGTGGGCACCGGAACAGGCAAGGTGGGTTCGGTCAACACCATGCCCCAGATGCCCTACCCACCCACCAATGTGACCTGGCCACCGACACCCGCCTGCAATGGCACCGCCAACAAGGTGGGAACCGCCTGGTTCCCCGAAAGCGGAAAAGAATGGAGCGGCAGCGTCATTTCTGAGAGCGACTGGGCCGCAGGCGGTGTTTTCGCAACCGGGCTATACTGCGTGACCGTCTCGGGCAACCTAAATATCCATGGACCCATCAACGGCGCGGGAGTGACCTTCTACGTCAAAGGCAACCCCACTTATGATATCAAGTACAATGGCGGCGGTGCGCTCTACACAGAAGCGCCCTCAAGCGGGCCTTACAAGGGCGTCGCCGTATTCGGCCCACTGGATGCTGCACGCGCCGGGCAAAGCGATTTCCAAATGCGCGGCAATGGCAACGCTGGTCTGGTTGGGTCCATCCTGCTCCCCTCCACTCATTGTGATATGCGCGGCAACTCTGGCACAAGCGGCTTGCGCTCGCAGGTGGTTTGCTACACAGTAGACACGGGCGGTGGCGCAGCCATTTACATCAACTATAACGCCAATGAAAACTACAAAGCACCCATCCCTCCCTCAATCGAACTAACTGAGTAAGCCGCTGCGCAGGAAACCAAAATCAAGGGGTTGTCCAAAAAGTCCCCTAAAGAAGCGCGCAACCACTATATCTGGCGGTCGCGCGCTTGCTTAATCCGTAAATGTGGCGGTGACGGGTTATTAAAATACCCTATCTGGACAGCCCCTTGATACCTGAATTAAAAGCAACACCCCGCTTCGCCGGGGGGTGCTGCTCTAAGGAGGGAAGAAGAAGCCGGGTCAGTTTTTGCTCATCGTGAAGGAAGATTCACGCATGGCTTCGATAACAATGCGGCCGTCTTTGGTTGGGATGAAACGCTGACCAGGTTCAAGCACGTGATCCTGCAGGTCGCCATCGCATGTCAACCACAAGATGCCCTGCTTGCATTCAATGCCTGCGCCTGGCCGCAGATGGTCCAGTTCGATCAATTCGTGGGGGCGCAACTTAAAATCTGCGCGTTCTGGAAGTCGTTTTGCATTCATAATTCACCTCAATGTCTCTACCGTCATTTTTACACAAATCGCCCGATGAGTACAGATGCAGAAATTTCTCATTGTAACCATAACAGTTTGGCGTATAATCAACTGTACCGTTCTACAATGGAGGAACTGTAATGCTCGCGAACACAGGAAAAGGACTGTTATACCAAGAGGTTGCCAGCCGCCTGGCAGACCTGATTAACCAGGGCACTTTTCCACCCGGCACGCGCATTCCTTCTGTGCGCCAAATGAGCGCACAGCAAGGCATCAGCATCAGCACCGTGCTGCAAGCCTATTTGTTGCTGGAAGACCATGGGCTGATCGAGGCGCGCCCGCAATCGGGGTATTTTGTGCGCAAGCCCACACAGCGGCAGCTGCCCGAACCCGAGATCTCGGACCCGGAAAAAGACCCCCGCCATGTGAGCCTGCACGAGTTGGTGATGAGGCTGCTGCGCGACTCCGTTAACCCCGGGCTTGTTCAGCTGGGCGCTGCGCTGCCAGACCCCACCCTGCTGCCGATCGAAAAAGTCAACAGACTACTCACAGCAGCGCTTCGTCAATACGGGCCAGCCACCCACCAGTATCAGTTCCCGCCCGGGCTCGAAGCCCTCAGAATCCAAATCGCGCAGCGCGCTGTTCACGCCGGCTGCGACCTCTCCCCCGCCGATATCCTGGTCACATCGGGCTGCGTGGATGCCATTGACCTTTGCCTGCATGCCGCTTGCCGACCAGGAGACATTATTGCCATCGAATCGCCGATGTATTTTGGCACGCTGCAAACACTGGAAGTGCATGGGCTGCGCGCACTGGAAATTCCCACTCACCCACGCGATGGGATAAGCATCGAAGCGCTGGCCTTTGCCATCGAGCACAACCCCATCCGGGCAGTGCTGGTGATGTCCAATTTTGGCAATCCGCTTGGCAGCCAAATGCCAGACGAAAAAAAGAAAGAGCTGGTTGCCCTGCTTGCCAGGCATGAAATCCCACTTATCGAGAATGATGTTTCCGGTGAAATTTATTTTGGTGAAAAACGCCCACTGGTATGCAAAGCTTACGACCGCAAAGGGTTGGTTATCCTGGCTTCGTCTTTCTCTAAAGACATTGGGCCCGGGCTGCGCGTTGGATGGGTGGCAGCCGGCAGGTACCAATCGGAGTTGGAATGGCTAAAATTCACCATCAGCGCCAGCGCGCCCAGCCTGCCCCAGTTTGCCATTGCAGACTTTTTGCAAAGCGGCGGTTACGATCATCACCTGCGGCGCATACGGCGTGCATACGCCCGCAATGTGGCTCTCCTCTCGGACGCAGTAATGCGCTACTTCCCGGCGGGTGTGCGGCTCACGCGCCCACTGGGTGGGTTTGTGCTATGGGTGCAGTTACCCGAATCCATTGATTCGCTGGAGTTGTACCGGGCCGCCATTGCCGAGGGAATCACCATCGCACCTGGGTATGTCTTTTCTGCCAGCCAGCAGTATTCCAACTTTGTGCGCCTGAACGCTTCCGAATTTAACTACCGCACCGAGCGCGCTGTCGAGATTCTGGGCAACCTGGCACGCACTTTTATGGACTGAGCAAGGGATGTCGCCACCGGGGAGATACCCTGCTGCTCCGGAAAACCTAACGCCTGTGCGTGATTCCCCACCAGGTCAGAAACCCCACCACGGCAATGGCGCCGAGCACCCAGAAGACCGCCGGAATGGTGTTTTGTCGGGCAGGCGCGGGCGCATCGGACGTGGCAGAAGGGAGGGGTGGCAGGGTTGGCGTGAGGCTGGGGGTTATCCACGGGGTGGGGGTTGGCAGTGGCGGCGTTGGGGTAATGGTGGCAGGCGGAGTAACCCGCAAGATCAGCTTTTGCCCGGGGCGGATGATCGAACTGTCATTCAACCCGTTCCACGCCAACAAATTGGGCAGGGAAATGTCATAACGGCCCGCAATCCAAGACAGGGTTTGCCCGCTTTGCACGGTATGGTAGTAGAGTCCATCCGGCTCAGAGGTTAGGCGCTGGAGCGCATTAAGGGTTGGACTGGGGGTGACATTGCCCGGCGAGATAAGCAGCTTTTGTCCAATTTGCAGCGGCCAGTCCGGGCTGATTCCGTTGATTGCCAGCAGGCGTTCCACAGGGACATTATAGGCCGCTCCGATGGTGATAAGCGTCTGGTAAGGCTGCACCTCATGGATGATGCGCCCATCGGCGTCCGGGGTGCTGGTGAGCACCCGCCCCTTGGGGGTTGGGGTGGCATAACCCACGGTATCCTTGCCGGGGATAAACAGTCGCTGCCCGGTTTGCAGTGGGGTCGAGCGGGTGATGTTGTTCCACGCCTCCAGGTCTTGGATGGTGATCTTATAGGCAATGGCGATAGACCAGAGCGACTGCCCCATCTGCACCACATGAAAGACTTTGCCTTCAGCGTCTGGCGTGGCAATTTTGACCGGTACAACCAGCCCCACCCCGGCACCCGCGCCTGTACCCGAATTGGATCCAGGCTGCGCTGTTCTACCAGGGGCGACGGTGTAGCTGCCACATGCCTGCCCGGAAATGTATGCAGCCTGGAGCACATAGTACACGCGCCCATTGGATGCGGTGGCCACGCCTGCACCCACATGACAATAAGATGATTCCACAGCCGGGCGCATGTGGTCAGGGTCAGCCCAGGCTGCCATGATCACATCGATGCCCATGCCGCCACTGCCCACCGCGAAGTTTTCGGTAGCCCACACGGTGGCCCCGCCGCCATAACCCGCCGCGGCAAGGCGACCGCGTACATTGCCAATATGCCAGGACATTTGACTTGCCGCCATGGTTTCTGCGGTGGACTGAGCCACCGCATTCACAATTGGGTCTTCGAGCAGGGCGGGCAATCCATAAGACACGCGCAGGGTGTTCATGGCAATGATCAAATCGTAGGCGGTCACAGCAGCCAGCGGCGCAGCCTGTGCCGGGGAAACGCCAGTCGACAGCCCGGGTGGCAAGAACGCCCCAATCACAACCAGCAAGAGTATCAGGGAAACAATCCGGGAACGTAAACGCATTGGGTAATTATAAATCCAGAAAACGGTCTTTATTTACCTGTAATAATGCGCTCATTTTCATAGAATTTGATGGCCGCCCAGGTGATGAGCACCGAGAGCAGCAGGGTCAAGACGGCAGAAATGATCACATTCGAGAGCAGGATGGGTTCAGACCGCAGGAATTGATTAATCAGGATTTGCTGCCCAAAGGTGGGAATCAGCATGGTCCACAAATCGGGCTTGACTGGCAGGAAGGCCAGCGCAATGCCTGGCAGCGCTGGAACCAGCCCGACAAAAGGCAGGTAGGTGCCGGCTTCCTTGGTGGTACGCGTGAACGAGGCAATCAGGGTTTGGATGGCGCAGGCCAGCAGCACGATGGGCAGGCAAACCAGGAAGATCGCAGTGAGGGTATCGAGGCTAAGGCGGATTTGCACCCCCAGTAACTCCTCAACAGGAAGTAACTGGAAAATGGCCGCAAAGCCAGCCAGCGTAACCAGCAAATTGACCAACGCGAAAGGTACCGCAGCCAGCATCTTGCCAACCGCAAACCAGCCACGCGGCAGCGGGTTAATAAGCAAAGGCTCCAGCGAAGCGCGTTCGCGCTCACCCGCCGTGGCATCGATGATGACCGGCGCCGCGCCATTGAAGATGGCGAAGATGATGAAATATGGCAGCATCGAAAGGAAAACCAGCGCCTGGCTCTGCGGGGTGGCTGTGTCCACATCTTCGATGCGAATGACGCGGATAACCTCCGGGCTGACGCCGCGCACCGTCAGACGCAGCGCCCCAATGTATTCACTGTATCCTTCCAGCAAGTTGCGAACCACTGTGATATCGACCACTGCCGATTGGCGCGTGCTGTCGAAAACCAACTGCAACGTGGCCGGTTTTCCAGCAGAAAAAGACTCGCCGTAACCGGGCGGAATGACCAGCACCACATTCACATCCCCGGCAATCACCGCTGCCTGTGGGTCGAGCGGGGCAGGCTCAACCACAATGCGCTGCTGCTCCAGGAAAGTGATCAGGTTGGGAGCGTACTCCGCGCCTTGCACTGGCAGGGTGATAGACCCGTTGCCCCGGTCGCGAATGGTGTTCCCCAGCAGCAGGATAAGTCCTCCCAGTAAGATGGGCCCAAAAACAGCCCAAAACAGACCGGTGACCCAACTACGATAATCACGCAAGTTATCCAGGCTCTCTTTTTCAATGATCGTCCACAGCCGTTTCATCGTTCCAACCCTTCTTCGGTGCCAATGGCGGCGACAAACGCATCTTCCAGGTTATCCTTGCCGGTCAGGCGGCGCAGGTCTGCGGGTGTGCCGATGGCCGTGATCTGCCCGCCAGCTATGATCACAATCTGGTCGCACAGGGCGGCCACTTCCTGCATGATATGGCTGGTGAACAATACGCAGCGTCCTTCATCTTTGAGACGCAGGATGAACTGCCGCATGGCCCGCGTGCTCATCACGTCCAGCCCGTTGGTGGGCTCATCGAGCAGAACATTGCGCGGGTCATGCACCAGCGCGCGGGCGATGGCTACCTTGAGGCGTTCGCCGGTCGAGAATCCTTCGGTGAGGCGGTTGGCAATGGCGCGCATATCCAGCATATCGATCAGGCGGTCGATCTGGCGCTCGAGGGCTTCACCACCCAGGCCGTGCAAGCGGCCGTAGTAACGGATGTTTTCACGCGTGGTCAGGCGCTGGTATAACCCGCGGGCATCAGCCAGAACCCCTATGCGGCGCTGCACCTCCAGCGGCGCTTCGCGAATGTCAAACCCATCCACCCGGGCTGTGCCGTCTTGCGGGCGCAGGAGCGTGTAAAGCATGCGCAGGGTGGTGCTTTTGCCTGCACCATTGGGGCCCAGCAAGCCGGTAATTTGTCCATCCGGCGCGGTAAAAGACACATGCTGAACTGCCCTGACCTTGCCGAACGATTTTGACAGATTTTCAACTTCTATCATAATGTGTCCCTCGATGATTACGGGCGCGGCCCGCTGAAGTTAATGAAGAACGGCGCAGGGCGTATCCCGGCAACACAGGTTGTATCCAAGCCTGTTACCAAAGCAGTGTCTATAAAATCCCGCACCACACCCGCTGCACAACGGTTGGCTATGTTGCCATGCGCCATGTCATCGAAAACCAGGTGCAGGCTATTGGGCAGGCCTGGCAGCAGCTTTTCGGCGTGCCGTGGCGGGGTGATCGGGTCGGCTTCACCGGAAAGCAGCAACACAGGCACGTTACTGGTCAGTGTGGCCCGAAACGCGGGAGAAACATCGCCGCGCGGCCAACCGGCGCACACAGACAAGAAATTGCCCGTGCGGTCACCAAACACTGAGCCTTCCCCCCTGCGTGCCGCCTCGCCTGCATCGATGAGAGGCGCGTCTTCGGTGCAGGCCACGGCGTAGAACATACCATCATACAGCCCGGCATCCAGCATGTAGGCCAGTGAAACGAGCGGGGCATAATTGCCTTCTCCGAAAGCAGTGTGGATGGAAAGCGGCAATGTTGCAGAAAGGTCTGGCGCATACAGGGTGTTGAATACCAGGCTAAGCAGCAGGTCGCGTGTCAGGGTCAAGCCGAGGGGAGCCGAGGTGATGGGATGCCTTATTGAAATATCCACAGGCGCCTGGGCCAGGCGCGCCAGCAATTGGTCAAACTCATCTTTCAGGTTGGGGTAAGCGCCTTTGCAGGCTGCATCGGCCTGGCAGCGTGTAAAAAACTGATCGAGTGCGCTCTGCCCGTCGCGGGCGGCATCCAGCAGCAATATAAATGAAGGATCGACCACCGCATCGAGGATGACCGAGCGCACCCGTTCAGGATACGTGCGCAGATAGGTAAGCGCGGCCCGTGTGCCGTAAGATGCGCCGTACAGGTTGATCTGCTCATAACCCAGCGCGGCGCGCACCGCATCCAAGTCAGCCATGGCAATCTCGGTGGTATAGAAGCGCAGGTCGGCATTGAGTGTGGCAGGGCAAGATTTGAGCTTTTCAAGCCAGGCGGCTTCATCCAGGGTTTCATCCACTTCGGTCAGGCAGCGCAGCGGATTCGATTTGCCCGTGCCGCGCTGGTCAACCAGCACGATATCGCGCGACTGGTGCACATTGAAGAAGGCCGGCAACAAAACCGGGAAACTCTCCACCGCCGACTGCCCTGGACCTCCTGCCAACAGGAAGAGGGGGTCTGGAGCGGGAGTGCGCTTGATGGCCGGAATGACCACAATGTTGAGTGCGATCTGCCGGCCCGATGGTTCGGCGGGATTTTCGGACACAGTCAGGGTGCCACAACGCGCCGAGATCTGCTGGTCACCGCCGAACGGGAGTGGGCAGTTTTGCAGATCGATGCCCGCAGGGACGTCCGCAGCAGCTGGCAGCGGCCCGCAAGACATCCCCAGGCAGGCCAGGATAACCAGTGAAATGATGGTTTTGTTCATAGCGACAATATATCACAGGTTGGCCCCCGAAAAACTGGTGGGCATCCCCAGTATCGTGCGCATTTTCGGCTGCATTAAATCGAAATACGCACATGATACAATGCTTATACGCAGAACAGCGTCAGAGTAACCGTAATGTACACCAAGGATAAAAGAGATGAACCAGACAGCCCCCGACACATCCATTGCGAAATTACCGTCGCCCAGGCGCGTACCAGGCATGCCCATCCTCGGCAACGCACTCGACTTCCTCTCCCGTCCGATGGAATTTTTCCTCGACTGCTATCACAAATACGGCCCGGTCTTTCACATCAGCGCTGCCAACCAGCAATACGTCATCATGGCAGGTCTGGAAGCCAACCAGTTTATGGCCCAGGACCGCGATGAGTTTTTTTCCAGCGAGCCGCTCTTTGGCGAATTTGCGCGCCAGATGGGTTCAGCCAACTTCCTGGTCGCCATCGATGGTGCGCCGCATGCGCACATGCGCAAGGTGATGCAGCGCGGCTACTCGAAAAGCGGCATGGCCCCGCATCTCGATTGCTTCGCCGAACTGACCCATGAACGCGCACAAGACTGGCAGGTTGGAAGCACCATCTACGCCCGCGATCAATTCCAGCGCCTGGTTACCGAACAACTCGGCACCGCCCTTACCAACCATTCATCAAAAGAACACTTCGAGGCCATTCGCACCTACCTGGGCACCCTGCTGAATGTGCTGGTTATCAAACGCCAGCCGCGTCTGATGCTCGCCCTGCCTGCCTACCAGAACGCGCGCCGCAAGGTGATGGAGTTTGCCCAAATCGTTGTCGATGAACACCGCAATCCGTCGCCGGACAGCCATCACGACCCAGACCTGGTCGATGATCTATTGGCCGCGCTCGACTGGAACGGCAAACCGCTTAGCGAGGGCGACCTGCTCGCCGCAACCATCGGGCCGTTTTTTGCCGGCATGGATACCGTCGCCAACACCATGGGTTTCATGGTCTATGCCATCCTCAAGCACCCCGACGTGTACGAGCGCATCCAGTCCGAGGTGGATGAACACTTCAGCAACGGCATCCCACCCTTCCGCGACCTGCCCAAGCTGGAAACCCTGTATGCGGCCACCATCGAAACCTTGCGGCGATATCCCGTGGCGCCCTTCACCCCACGCGGCGTGCGCAAATCGTTCGATTTCGCCGGGCACCACATTACCGCCGGGCAGGAAATTATCATCGTCAACGGGCTGACCCACTTCCTGCCAGAATTCTTCCCCGATCCCTGGAAGTTCGACGTTGGGCGCTACATTCGCCCGCGCCAGGAACACAAACAGGGGCAAGGGGTCTTTGCCCCCTACACCCTGGGACCGCACACCTGCCTGGGTGCTGGCGCCGCCGAAGTACAACTCATGGTGACAGTTGGCAGCCTGCTGCGGGCCGTAAAACTTGAACTGGAATACCCTGCCTACGAAATCGTTACCAAACTCATGCCAATTCCCGGGCCAGATCCTAAATTCAAAATTCGCGTGGTTGAGCATCGCCTGTAACGCCCACATTGCCCCGCATCTGCCCGGCCCCTGGCGCCGGGCAGATGGTTATAATACATGAAATTCTCTCAGGAGGCCCCATGAACCTGACCGGCGTGTACGCCCCTTTTGTCACACCCTTCGACCGCGATGAAACCATCAATTACCCGGTGCTGGAGCAACTGCTCGACAACCTGCTCGAAAACGGCATCGGCGGGCTGGTACCGGCAGGCACCACCGGCGAAGTCTACGCCCTGAACGACCAGGAACGCCTCGATCTCTTTCGCTACACGAAGTCTCACGTCAAAGACCGCGCCGTACTCATAGCAGGCGTCAACGCCGGAGCCACGCGCGATGTCATCCGCTTTTCGCAGGCCGCGCAAGACATGGGCTACGACGGGCTGATGGTAGCCGTGCCGCCCTACTCGCGCCCCACCCAGCGCGAACTGCTGGCCCACTACCACGCCGTGGCTGCCAGCGTCAGCATTCCCATTATTCTCTACAATTTCCCCTGGCGGGCCGGCACCGAAGTCGGCTTCGACGTGCTGGACGGGCTGACCGACCTCGAACACGTCATCGGGATCAAGGAAGCCTCCAGCGACCTCAGCCGCGTCATCGCCATGCGCCAGCGTTATGGCGCGCGCTACCAGATCATCTGCGGCTCCGATGACCAGGCCCTGGACTACCTGCTGTGGGGCAGCACCTGCTGGATTGGCGGCGGCGCCTCCTGTGCCCCGCGCGAACATGTTGCCGTGCTGCAGGCGGCCTTGGGCGGTGACTTCATCACCGCCCGCGCCCACATGGAACACCTGCTGCCCCTTCTGCGCAACATCGAAAGTGGCAGTTACGCCCAAAAAGTCAAATACGGTTGCAGCCTGCGCGGCCTCCCGGTCGGCGTGCCGCGCCGCCCCCTGCTGCCGCTGGATGACGCCGAACGCCAGGACTTCGAGCGCGTCTTCACCGCCCTGTAAAGACTGGGGATGGAGGACACAATGGACTCTCTCCCGTTTCTCGATTCGCATACCGGCGGCGAACCCACCCGCTTAATGCTGGACCTGCCCTTCAACCCGCTACCGGCTTCCGTTGCCCAAAACCTGGGCTACATCCAAACCACCCACGACACCCTGCGCCGCAAAGTGCTGCTGGAACCGCGCGGCTCCGATGTGCTGGTGGGCGCTTACCTCATTCCACCTGCCGACCCGCGCTGCCAGTTGGGAGTCATCTTCTTCAACAACGTCGGCTACCTGGGCATGTGCGGGCACGGCACCATCGGCGTAATGTCCTCGATGGCTTATCTGGGGAAAATCACGCCTGGCGTGTACCACATCGAAACCCCGGTGGGCGTGGTCGAAGCCACCCTGCACCCCGTCGAACAAGCCCCCTATCCCAACCGCGTCTCGGTGCGCAACGTCCCCGCCTACCGCCTGCACAAACACATCCCGGTCGAAGTGGGCGGGCACATCATTCACGGCGATGTCGCCTGGGGCGGCAACTGGTTCTTCCTGTGTCACGATCACGGGCTGGATGTCTCAGCCGCAAACCTGGACCAACTGACTGATTTCGCATGGCGTGTGCGCGAAGCCTACACCCGGGCCGGGCTGACCGCCCCCGACGGCCACCCAATTGACCATGTGGAACTGTTTGCCCCCACCCCAGAAGCCAACAGCCGCAGTTTTGTGCTTTGCCCCGGAAAAGCCTACGACCGCTCCCCGTGCGGCACCGGCACCAGCGCCAAACTGGCCTGCCTGGCCGCCGATGGTCTGATTCAAGAAGGGACAGTCTGGCGGCAGCAATCGGTCATTGGCAGCATCTTTGAGGGTCAGGTGTCTGTTCAGCAAGGGCAGGTCATCCCCACCATCACGGGTGAAGCCTGGGTGATGGCGGAGGGTCGCCTGCTCTTTGACCCGCGCGACCCGTTCAAGGAAGGCATTTGACATGGCCACCCCTGTAGATGTTGTGGTGATTGGCGGCGGCTCCACTGGGCTGCATTGCGCCTACTTTTTACAAAAATCCGGGCGGCAAGTGACCCTGCTCGACCAGGCTGAGATTGGCGTGGGCAGTTCCTCCGGCAACGCCGGGCACATTGTCCCCAGCCACATTGTGCCGCTGGCCGCGCCGGGCATCATCCCCACTGCGCTCAAATGGCTGCTCGACCCGGCCAACAGCCCGTTTGGGATGAAAATCAGCCTGAATCCTTCCTACCTGCTCTGGCTGGCGCGCTTTGCGGCCGCCTGCAGCGAAGCGAATGTGCAGCGCGGCATCCCACCGCTTAAGGCGTTGGGGCTGCTGAGCGCGCGCCTGTTTAGCGACATCATCGCCGAAGAAGGATTCGATTGTCATTACCAGCAAACCGGCTTGCTCTTCCTTTACAAAACCCAGTCTGCCTTTGCGGGCGGGCAGCACGAAGCCGCGTTGCTGCACCAGCACGGCCTGCCCGCCGAGGTGCTGGATGCCGCCGCCATGCACACCCGCGAGCCGCTGGCCCGCCCGGATGTCATCGGCGGCGTGCACTTCACCGGCGATGCCGCCCTCGACCCTGGCGCCTACCTGGCGCAACTGCGCGAGCGCGCGCGCGCCCTGGGCGCCGACCTGCACCCCAACACGCCCGTCACCGACTTTGAGGTATCGGGCGGCAAAATTACGCGTGTACTCACCCCAAAAGCGGCGCTTGCCCCCCGCCTGGTGGTGCTGGCGGCAGGCGCGTGGTCGCCGCGGGTGGCGCGCCGCCTGCGCCTCAGTTTGCCCATCCAGCCCGGGCGCGGCTACAGCCTGACCCTGCCCAACATCTCCCCCCTGCCGCGCCAGGCCCTGTTGCTGGGCGAACGCCGCGTTGCCATCACGCCGCTGGGTGATCAGTTGCGCATCACCGGCCGCATGGAAGTTGGTGTAATGTCCACCATCCCCAACGCGCGCTGGCTTTCTGCCATTGCCCAGGCCGCGCACGAGTACCTGGCACTGGCAGCCGCATCGGAGCATAAGGCTGTTCCTGTTTGGGCAGGTTTGCGTCCTCTTACGCCGAGTGGCTTGCCGTTTATTGGCTACGCGAAATTCATAGAGGGTCTGATTGTTGCCGCCGGGCACGCCATGCTGGGGCTTTCGCTGGGGCCGGGCACCGGTCAGGTGGTAGCAGACCTGGCAAACAAGCGCGAGCCAGCGTTCGACATCCGCCCTTTTGCGCCATAATTTTTCCAACCTAAAACCCGGGAGGCAGCCATGAGCAAGAAAAAATCTGGAGCGCAGATCAGCCAAAAGGCTTTCATTCAGGCTGTGACAATCATCTTTGCGTTGATGATGGTATCCGGCATACTGACCCAGGTCATCCCGCCCGGTCAATACACCCGCCTGAGCGTGGATGGGCGCGAGGCCATCGACCCGGCTTCATTCACCTTCACGCCGCGCCCCGACTATCCCTTTTGGCGCTGGTTCGTCGCGCCACTCGAGGTGCTGGGCACCGAAGATGGACTGACCAAGGTCATCCCGATTATTGTATTCATTCTGCTGGTTGGCACAGCCTTTGGCGTGATGGATCGCAGCGGCATCCTGCGGGCCGTGATTGCCCACATCGTCCACATCTTTGGGCACCGCAAGGAAGCCCTGCTTCTGGTAATTACCTTCTTCTTTATGGCGATGGGCGCGTTCTTCGGCATCTTCGAGGAGGTCATCCCGCTGGTGCCGCTCATGATCGGTCTGGCCTACTTTCTGGGCTGGGACTCGCTGACCGGGCTGGGCATGTCGGTGCTGGCCACCAATGTCGGCTTCTCAACCGCCGTCTTCAACCCCTTCACCATCGGGATCGCCCACCAACTTTCCGGGCTGCCGCTCTACTCCGGGGCTGCGCCGCGCCTGGTACTGTTTGTGGTGGTTTACATCATCCTGGCTTTATTCCTGCTGGCCTACACACGCAAAATTGACCGCCACCCGGAAAAATCCCTGGTGTATCAGGAAGACCTGGCGGAAAAAAGCCGCTATGCGCAATTTGAAACCAGCGAAAACCTCAACGACCCGCTCATGCGGCGCGGCGCGATCTTCCTGGGTGTGTTTTTTGCGCTCATCCTGGCCGTACTGGTGGCCCTGCCTTTGGTGCCCCTGCTGCGCGATATTGCCCTGCCATTGACCGGGCTGCTGTTCGTCATCGGCGGCATCGGGTCCGGGCTGGTTTCCGGTGCAGGCAAAGGCGCGTGGCGGGCCGCCTGGGAGGGCTTTGTGGGCATCGCCCCGGCCATCCCGCTGTTGATGATGGCCGCCAGTGTCAAGCACATCATCGCCTCAGGCGGCATCCTCGACACCATCCTGCACTATGCCAACAATGCTCTGCAAGGCACCAGTCCGTTCGCCGCGACATTGATGATCTACGGATTGACGCTGGTGCTGGAGTTGTTCATCACCTCTGGCTCGGCTAAAGCCTTTCTGCTTATTCCCATCCTCATGCCGCTGGCCGACCTGGTGAATGTCAACCGCCAGATTGCCGTCAGCGCCTTCACCTTTGGCGATGGATTCTCCAACATGGCCTACCCCACCAATGCCGCCCTGCTCATCACCCTCAGCCTGACGGTCATCCCCTACCCCAAATGGCTGCGCTGGGTGCTTGGCCTGTGGGTGTGGATTTTACTGGCCACCATCGCCTTCCTGGCCATTGCGGTGGCAATCAACTACGGGCCGTTCTAGCATGGTGCGCATCCCGGCTTCATATATCGAGTCGCGCGAGCGCTTCCGCGCCTGGCTGGATCCCATCCGCCGCACCTGGACTGGCGCTCAACTGGAGACGCGCACCCTGCCCGGACACCCAAACCTGACCACCGACTGGATCAGCGCCGCGCCGCTCGAAAAGCGCGAACGCCTGCTGGTGCTCAGCACCGGACTGCACGGCATCGAAGGCTATGTGGGCGCGGCCGTGCTGGATGTATTCTTCGAGGAATTTCTATCCCGCCTCGACCCGCGCACCTGTGGGCTGCTCATCATCCATGCCATCAACCCGTGGGGCATGCATCACCGCAAGCGCACCAATCCCAACAACGTGGACCTCAACCGCAACTTCGTCACCACCGAATTTGCAGCCTTGCGCGATTTCAACCCCGACTACCCTGCTCTTTCGCCCATCTTGAACCCTGGGGGTCCGCCCGGCAACATCCTGCTTGAAAAAGCGGGCTTTCTGTCCCGGGCTGCCTGGCTGATAGCGCGTTATGGCGTGTCCCGTGTGCGCGAAGCCGCGCTGATGGGACAATACCACCAACCCAACGGAATCTACTACGGTGGCGCAACGCATGAAACTGAAACTTTATTGATGATGGAATTGTATCGCGCGCACTATTTTGACTATGCGCAAATCATTCATCTCGATATGCACACTGGTTACGGCCCGCGTGACCAGATGACCCTGGTCACATCACCTTACGAACCGCGCCGCGCTGAAGAACTTAGCCGCATCTATCACGTGCCCCGCGTGGCAGCGGCCATCCCTGAAGCCTTTTACACCATGCAAGGCGATATGAGCGACTGGCAGTACCACCTGTTGCGGGAAAGCAGCCCCGCCACGCGCCTGTTTTCGGCTGCTTTCGAGTTTGGCACGTTTGGCGAGCCGCTGCTGGCAGGTGTTCGCAGCCTGCACATCACCATCCTTAAAAACCAGTCCAATCTCTACGGTGCGCCGCCCGCCAGTGCGCGCTGGATTGAGGCAGAATACGGCGAACTGTACTGCCCGGCAGACCCGGTCTGGCTCGATAAAGCCCTGCAGGATGCGCGCCGGGCCTTTGAAGGCATCCTGAGCGCCGAAGGCTTCCTGGCATAACCCCTCCGCGTTTTCGATTCGGATCTTCGGCTCTCCCGTTTTCACGGTGAATGCAGTAGATGATCCGCCTCGGGCTACGCCGCCTCGCTCGCAACTGGACTTTTCAAACAGTCTCTAAAACATTTCACTACCGTGCATCCCGAATTTTCGCTGTACTGGTCCTCAAAAACCTGCGCCACGACGGCGACAAAGGCACACAACGGAATAATTGCCTTAGTTTTTACGTCGTGGACCTTCGTACCCGTTGTGGTGAAAGGGTTTTGTACGGTAGAGAATAAAACATAAACATCATCTTGCAATTTGCCTGGTTGCCACACAGGGAAACATTGCGCCAATTACGGTGAGTGTGCGGTTGGGCAGTTCACCGCAGGCATTATCCTTTTCGACAAAATCCCAACTGCCGAGGGTGTATTTATATTCAATCTTGTCCCCCTCGGTCAGGGTCAGGCGGACCGTGGCCGTATTGCCGCTGCGGGTCATCAGGGTACCGCCTGGGTTCCAGCCATTGAACGAACCGCCCATGTAAACCTGGTTTGCCTCGGGCGTAACATCGGGAAGGCTGACCACAAAAGGCACCTGCACCTGGCGGGCGGCCGCCGCGGCTGTGACCGCATTGGACGGCACGGAGCGATTGAAGGCTTCATCAACAGTGTATACAGAGGGGTGGACATGATTCTACCGCGTGTTCCGATTATCGGAACCGAACCGGACATAAGCGGAACACGATGAGCAAAAATCGGAACACCGGCACTATCGGGTTCCGCTCTATCGGAACCTGACCGGAACATCGGCGGAACACGAACTATCGTGTCCACCCCTCCCGGACGGGCTTTTTTTGATTCTGAGCCATGATGGCTGCCAGTTGTTCTTGACATCCGTGCATCGTCTTAATGCCCGGACGGGCATTTTTTGATTCTGAGCTTTGTGGACAAAGGTGGTCTCGTACAGTGGATTGAGTCTTAATGCCCGGACGGGCATTTTTTGATTCTGAGCTACTTCTACTTCTACTTCTACTCTGTTCTGTTCTACGTCTTAATGCCCGGACGGGCATTTTTTGATTCTGAGACGTGCGGCTTGGGGTACGATTTGCATTGGGAGAAGTGTCTTAATGCCCGGACGGGCATTTTTTGATTCTGAGCCTCGCCGCCCAGCG